>NZ_JBRKIT010000011.1:0-729479 GCF_052983395.1 Sinomicrobium halophytocola | reverse complement strand
CGAATGATAGTGGAAAGTAAAAGTTTATCAAAGAAGCACAAAGAGCAGGCAGAGCGCATTAAGGAGCTGGAACGGGCTTTGGGTCAAAAGCAAATGCGCATTGATTATTTAGAGAAGTTGATGGCGTTGGCCTCAGATCGGATGGGGGAGGATATTGAAAAAAAGAACAAAGGGCTGTCTTAGAATGGTTTCGTTGTCATCGGTCGGCTCATCGGTATAAGATGCAATCTTTATATGAGATGGTAGGTATAAGCAAACAGGGGCATTATAAGCAAGTGCGTGACCACCAGGAACAACTCCGGGTTAGGAATAGTGTTCTGGAAGCCGCAAGGGAGCTTCGTAAGGGCCATCCTCGGCTGGGTTGTAGGAAGCTCTATGCGGAGCTCAAGCCTACCGGGATGGGTCGGGACAAGACCGAGGCCTTATTGCTGAGTCATGGCTTTAGGTTAAAGCGCAAGCGCAACCGTTACCGTACCACTTATGGGGGGAAGCATTGGTATCCTAATCGGATCACTGATTTACAACTAACCGGGATCAACCAGCTTTGGGTGAGTGATATTACCTATATCGCTGTATCAGCTAAGAAGCCTTATTACCTGACCTTGATCCTGGATGTGTACAGTAGGAAAATCAAAGGCTGGAGTTTGTCAGCCACCCTGACCGCGGAGGATACTATAGTTGTAGCTTATAGGCAAGCTCTGGCCACGACTGCTAAAGCCGAACGGAAACAACTCATCTTTCATTCGGATAAAGGCAGCCAATACGTTTATAAGCGATTAGCTGAGTTACATACAGAAAATCAGGTACAGCCCAGCATGGGCGGTAAAGCCTGGGAGAATGCTCATGCAGAATCTTTAAACGGCATATTAAAAAATGAATATATCGATTTTGACCACTCCCATATCAGTTTAAAACAAGGGAGAATATTGATAAAAAAAATCGTAGAAAAGTACAATTATCAACGTCCACATGGTTCACTAAAAAATATGAAACCTGTAGAATTTAAAACCTTTGTTCAGGGGTTAACCCCTGAACAAAAACCGAGATTTAAGATTAATTATTAACCTGAAAAAAGGCAACCATATTCAGGCATGCCCAATCTTGCAACCTGTAACCTGTAACCTGTAACAAACAAATAAATAATACCTCCAACTCCATCCCGATATATCGGGACTCTTCATCGGACATAAACACGGCCGCAGGCAAAAATTGATAACATGCAAAAACGGATAGGATTGCCCGCGACCGCTAAAAAGGAAGTTTCTGTGATGAGGTTGGTGAGTGGTTGTGTATAATTGCTTTGTGTATTTTCTGTTTGAAGCAGGCAACGGACGAATGTAACGCCTTTTAATTTCAGAAGCTTATCCCGGAGGGATTATTTCTTATCTGAAAAGGATTTTTACCGGATAGGCATGGAGAGTTTAAACGAGTTCAATATAAAAAACGGAAGCTTGTTTGTCAAACTCCCGTACTTTATTGTAACGGATATACTTTAGAGGTATATTATAGTTTTGGTATGGCACCAATTTGTTGCAGGACTCCCAAACGGTCCGGATATACCTGGTTTTCTATAATTTTGCCGTCGCGGAGTTTATATACAGTCACAGCCTTGTTGGTGACCTTTTTTCCCGTAGCGGGAATACCGAAAGCCGTATGCCGGTGTGTGCCTTCTGATGTCCATTGTATAACAATCCTATCCCCTTCTGCAATGAGGGTTTCTATGGTGAAATGTATATCCGGGAACCCGGTAAATATTTCTTTAACGGTTTCGGCATAACCGGCAGGGCCATACAGGTTTTTGCCTTTGTACAGACCGGTGTAATCTCCGGAAACAAACTCGGGAAGGATATCTGTATTTCCGGTGTTCAGGCATTCTTTGTAAAACCTTTGAATTATTTCTTTGTTCTTGTCAGGGGTGTACATTGCGGGCATGTTTCCGGGATTTTTAGGGTCATGTGATGAAAAAGAATCTCTTTGCTGTGCCTTAAGACCAGTGGTCAGCAATAACAGCAGTAAACAGCAATTCATCATGTTATTTGAAAATTTCATTTTGTTGATTTTCAGACAAAAATAGCCTGTCCGGCAAGGTGATAATTGTAAAAAATCATTGATTTACCAATAAGGCCCGGAACGAAAGAAGATTGTAGGTGTGGTACCGGTAAAGCGACGAAAGTCCTTTATAAAATGAGCCTGGTCAAAATAACCGGAAGTATAGGCAATGGAAGTAAGATTGCCCTTTTGAGGGCCTGAGAGGATGTTCCGCATTCTGACAATGGAAGAAAATTGTTTGGGAGAGGACCCGGTTACCCGACGGAACCGTTTTTCAAATGGGTCACGGCTTAAAGGCAGGCCTTCTAATACATCCCCGATAGGGAGCAGCCCTTTGCTAAACTCTATTTTTTCTATGGCTCTGGCAATAACAACATCGTGATCTGGTGGATGGAACAGGGAAAGCAAAAAGCGTTCTGTTACCGCGATTTGCTGCAGGTGGTTTTCGGCTTCTCCCAGTCGGTTTTCTACCTGGTCTATCTTTTCCTTCGTAATAAAGTTGTCCAGCGGCACGGTCTTCCCGAAAAGTTTGTGGACGGGTAAAGGCAAAAATGCAGATGCGCCCGTTTCGCTGAATTTCACGATAAGTGTTGCCGATCCCGGCGCATAACGCACCTGTCGCGGAGATCTCCGAAGTCCCGTGATCACGGAGAAAGGGAGGAGGTTTATTTCTTCTTCCGTTCTGTGGGTCACCTTTCCGCGGATACGGAAGGTCATAATTACGGAAGTGTCCGGCAGCAGGTTATTCTCCATACCGTCCCCGCTCTCAATAATGAGATAAGATTTTACAAACGGACGTAGGTGCTCTCCGGGAGGATAGGCGTGCATTTTCATAACTTTCTTTTCGGATTGACAGATCGCATATGATGTGTAATTATAAAGGTACGATTAGTACATGACAAAAATTGTTTTAACCATGTTTTTCGGAAAATCCCGAAAGCTTTCGGGAGAGGAAAATCCATCGAATTTAAATTTTTATCATGTACTAAAAAAGATACGAAATATACCTTCTATCACGCCGTAATTATACGGGAACAAAAATTACCGGGTTAACTGCCCGGTGAGCCAAAGGTGGAAGGAATGAAAATTCTGAGGGGCAACACCGTGCCCAACGGGAAATTCTTCAAAGGTATGGCTAATACCCAGTTTCTCCAGCAGCAGCGGGGCTTTTCTGGCCCAGGCAACCGGGATTACCTGGTCTGCCGTACCATGAGAACAGTAAAAACGGAGATGAGAATGGTCTTTTTTCTCATAATTTTCCGCTAATATACTTTCATTGATATATCCGCTTAAGGCTATAACATTCTTTACTTTTTCCGGGTAGGAAAGGGCAAGGGCGTAACTCAGTATGGTCCCCTGGCTGAATCCGAGTAATGTAATGTTCTTGTCGTCCAGATCATATGCGGCAACAGCTTCATCAATAAACCCGGCCATCTTATCACGGGATGCCACAGCCTGTTTGTCGTCCGACCATTTACCGTCTTCGGAATCAAAATGAATGGCATACCAGGCATAACCATACGGAGGTAGCTCATAAGGCGCCTGAACGGAAATGATACAGAGTTCATCCGGAAGTTCCGGGGCAAAAGAAAAAAGATCTTTTTCATTGCTGCCGTAACCGTGAAACATAAAAAGCGCGGGCGCTTTTTCTCCGGTTGTTTTTGACGGGCGTATAATATGTTGTAACGAAAGTTCCTGTGTTTGCATATATAGTTTTTTATTCCGTTAGGAGGCAGCTGATTTACTCATTAAGTGACTTGCGTCGAAAAGTAATCTATGGTTTCCGCCTCATGCCTCGCGTCGCGATGATTATCGGGATTGCCCCGAGGTAGTTGACTTCAGGTCAGTCCTCCTGCCACACATCTAAAATCTGACATCTAAAATCTAATCTCTAAGATCCACTATATAAACCCGAACCATTTCTGAAAGAATTTCCCCAGCAGCGGGACCATTTGTTTCTTTCCGGAAAGGGCCCCGGTAAAACCGTAGAGCAGCAATATAATAAAAAAGATGTAAAGGCCCATAGTGGCATATATGCTGTTGGCATAACCTATGAGAAATCCCAGGGCAAAAAAGGATATCCAGAGTCCGAAAGCCTGGCGGATATGAAATGCGGCAAATTCGTTTTTGGCTTCCATATTCATGGAAAAGGCAATTAACGTCCCGATAATGGTAATGTAGCTTACAATAGCGGTGTTTTTTCCTTGTTTTACAGTATCGCTCATAGTTGTTCTGTTGTCTGTATAATCGTATAGCGAAGTTCCGGGAACTTCATTGTACCATTAGTATTTACTCCCTAGTTATCTCCGGCTTGCCGTTAGCGATACTTCCGTATACCCTTCCCTTAAGTTTCTGGCCGGTAAAAGCGCTGTTTTTAGACATGGAGAGAATATCGGCTTCACTAAAGTCGTATTCGGTATCCGGATCAAACAGGGTAAGATCGGCTTTTTGCCCAGGCAGGATATCGTTTTCTTCCAGTCCGAAGCGTGAACGCCCTTTACTTAAGAGGGTAACTACGGTGTCGGTATCGAGCAGGGTACGGAGTGCGCCGAAAGCACTTTCCAGGCCGATACTTCCGTACATGGCATGGTCGAACTCTACATTTTTGTGTTCTGTATCAATAGGATTGTGATCGGTGGTCACAAAATCGATCACCCCTTCTTTTAAGCCTTCCAGCAGGGCGGAAATGTCTTTTTTTCCCCGTAACGGGGGTAAAAGTTTATAATTCGTGTTGAATTCTTCCAGTATTTCATCGGTGAAGAACAGGTTATGAATAGCTACGCTACAGCTTACATCCAGGCCTTTTTCTTTGGCTTCACGGATAAGGTGCACGGATTTTGCTGTAGAAATTGTCGGTATGTGGAGTTTTCCACCGGTGTATTCCAGGATAAACAGGTCTCTTGCAATATGTAACTCTTCGGCCAGGGCGGGAATGCCTTTGAGACCGAGCCTTGTGGATATGATTCCTTCGTTCATGACTCCTTTTCCCGCTATTTTGTTTTCCTGGGGGAAAGAGAGTACCAATCCGCCGAAATTCCCGGTGTACTGCAGGGCGATCTTCAAGAGGTTCGGATTGCTCACGGGCTTTTGATAGTCACCGAAAGCCACCGCTCCGGCATTTTTCATATCAAAGAGTTCGGCCAGGTCGATGCTTTCACTTTTTGCGGTAAGGGAGCCTATGGGGTACAGGGAGGTGGTGTGATTCTGTGCTTTTGATTTCAGAAAAGCAATGTCGGCATTGGTGTCTGCAACGGGGAATGTATTGGGGTTGACCAATACTGTTGTGAAACCGCTTTTTGCAGCCGTTTTAAGGCCGTTGTCGATCGTTTCCCGGTCTTCATAGCCCGGCTCGCCGAAACTCACGCTGGTGTCCAGCCAGCCACGGGATACGTGCAGGTTTTTCAGTTGAACAATTTCCGTGTCCCCGGGAGGGGAAACGGTATCTGCAATTTCGGAAATAATACCGTCTTTGATTAGGATGTCGAGCGATTTGCTGTGGTATTCGCTCTGCGGGTGGATGATCCTGGCAGATTTTAAAAGAATGTTCATTTAAAAAATTTTAAAAGGAGTATTTCTGTCACGAGGAATACGATCGCAAAAATAACAAACCATTTCCAAAGCTCACGGATGCTTCCGGTATTTTTTATTTCTTCCAGGGTGTTTCGAAACGAATTGTCAACGGAAACATTATCGGAAGCGTTAAAGGAAGGGTAGTGCAGTTTGCTTTCTTTTCTGCTGTAATTGAAACTTATGTTCTGCAACAGGCTGTCGGAAGTCTTCACGTGATAAATACCATCCCGGGCCGGGACTTCTCCCGTGGTGATCTGTATTTTTCCGGGAAAAGCCCGTTGCATGGGAATAAAACTCTTTCCGTCTTTTTCAAGTGAAACAACGGCATCGCGTGAAAGACCGGTTTGTTTGCGAATGTCGATAGTGTGACCTCTTCCTGTCTGGTAATACAGTTCGGGAGTTTGCAGGGACAATCTGCCTATGTTGTAGAGGACGGGGACTATGAGTGGTGAATTCTGGAAATTGGAATCGGAGGTGTCCAGGGGGCCGGTGAAAAAATACACCCGGTCTTTTTCTGCCATAAACGGATTACCATCTTCAAAGGCCAGTATGGTATTTGCTTCTGTCCGAAGGTCAAAAATCATTTTGGCTTCGGGATATTGAAAGTTGGTCAGCTGCTTTTTTTCCTGGTCAAAAACATTTTCAAACAGGGGATGTGAAATGCGGATATCCGTAATTTTTTTCCGATCTTTGGCAGTGATATCTTCTTTGCTTGTCGGGGTAGCCGATTTTTCCGTAGAAACATCATTTTTGTAAGAAAAACCATCTGTATAGATTTTCTTTATACTGCCTGTTTCTAATATATTAAATAATTGATTATGAGACTTTTCATCCGGATCAACTGAAGGTATAATTAAAATATGTTTTCCGTCGTGGTGAAAAGCTTCCAAAGTGGTTATCAGAGGTGCCGGAATGGTATTTAAGCCATTGAGTATAACCAGATCCTGCCCGGAAATAAGACTGTAATCCAATTGGTGGAGATCCGTGGAAATAAAGCGAAATTCGTCATCCGTAAATATCCTTTCAAGGAAGCCGGCATCTGTTTGATTGATAGCAAGCACCCCGGCTTTTTCTTCCCTATTGATATTAAAATACATGGTGTTGTCATATAGCAACCCGTTATCCTCAATGACCACTTTTCCGTTTAAGGTCTCGTTTCCGGATATGCGGAATTCTGTTTTTGCTTTCCCCGAGTTATGGAATCCTGCGGTGGTTTTGGCGATAAGGGTATTGTTGTTGTACAGGGAAACAGGTAGTGTCAGGTCAGTACTGTCGTTTTTGGAGAGGTTTACGGAAAGGACGAGGTTCCCCGCAGTATTTCCGGAAATGTAGATACTGTCTATGCTGGTGTTCCGGGTATTTTGCGGAGATAGTCGTACCAGGTTGTAGTGTATGAGGGAATCATTTTGAGGTATGCTATTTTCGGGCCAGTCCCCGAAATCGGAAATAAGGATAAAGTTTTTCAGGGTTGTGCTGTCCTTTCCGAACAAATTTCTGCCCTGGAGTAAAACGGATTGTGGTGCCGGGCTGTCGGGAGCATAATCCAGTTGCAGTAATTCCTGTTTTATAGAAGATATGCTTACATCAGCGTAGGTGGCATCATTAGTAAAAAGGGAAATGGTGCCGCTTTTGTTCTCTTCGGTCAGGACATCTTGTACTGCCTGTCTCAACAATTCTCCTCGCGGGCCATTTGCCTGCATGCTGAATGAATTGTCTAGGTAGATCACGGTTTCCAGTGGTTTTCCGGAATCTTCGCTGTTGGGCAGATAGGGTTGCGCAAAGGCCAGGACAAGGCAGGTGAGTAATAGCACTCTGCTCATCAGTACCAGCCATTTTTTTACCTGTGAACTCTTCCGTGTTTTTTGCTGTATGGCTCTGAGGAACCTGACGTTCGTAAACGGGGTCTTTTGAAATTTTCGGAGCTGGAACAGGTGAACAATTACCGGAATAAGCAGGAAGAATAACGCCCAAAGTATCTCAGGATATTTAAAATGCATGGTCTGGGTTTTGTAGCCCAAACTTACGCAAAAAAAATTAACGATATACGAACCCCGGGGCAAACACACAGGGCAAATGCATTATGCGCAGCGCATCTGATAATGCAGGAAGAATGTGGGAATGGGAGAATTCGGTAATGTGACCATGAGGTAAAGGAGTTTGAGAAATGAGAGGATAGAGATTTTTGGGGTGATCGGGAGACGAGGTGCCCGGTGGCTTCGATACATTCCGGCGGAGCCGGAACACTCAGCCGCCTACCCTCTATGCCCAATCTTGCAACCTGCAACCCGGAATTCTAAACCTGTAACCATTAAACGTTTCAATTATAGTTTTTTTTAATACGTTTACCTTGTATATGAAGCCCAGCCGGTCTGTTCAATTTTACCGGCCGGGGTTCGTAAGTGTTTGCCTGCACCCGGCTCAGTCCAGTTTTTTCGCCATCTGGAACCCGAGGAAGAGTCCCAGTCCTCCCATGATGAGGATACATGCCGGGTAAACGATCCTGTCCTGCATACCCATGTATTCCAGCAAATGCCCTGTAAAAAGGCCGAGGCCTATGCCGATGAGCAGGAGAGAGAGGTTGAGGATCAGGATCTTCCAAACGGGGGCGGTCTTCTGCTTTTTGCTGAAAAAAATGTCGGCATCGGCGCCCTTTTCAATGAGAGCCATGCGTTCTTTGTTCCGTGTAGTGTAATACAGATAGGTTATTCCGAAGATCGTAGCAAAGATAATCAGGAAAATTAATACGGGTTGTAACTGATGCATAATGTTCGTTTTTTTGATATATTCAACAATCGATTTTGCTGGTATGACGATACCGGGGAGCTCCAGGTTACAAAAAGTGGTTTTTTTATCGAGTTAAAGTTCAAAACCCTGCGGGATCTATGGGGTTTTAATCCATAAAGATTTATTTTTTGTAACCGGAACGGGATTTTGTCGTCCTATGAAATGATATGGCCAACCATAAAGATGATTATTATATCCGGCAGGTTACCGGGGGAAATACAAACGCTTTTGCTTCCCTGGTGGAAAGACATAAAGACATGGTCTTTGGTTTGGCTATTAAAATGCTGAAAAACAGGGAAGAGGCGGAGGAGGTGGCGCAGGATGTTTTTGTGACGTGCTATCGTTCCCTGTCGGGGTTCCGCGGAACATCGAAATTATCTACCTGGTTGTACAGGATCACATACAACAAATGTCTTGATGTGTTAAAGGCTAAGGGAAGGGTTTGGGTTTGGAGTGATACCGAAAAGGTAAAAGATCAGCAGGAAGAAACGCTGAATGTCTTGCAACAGATCGCGGAAAATGACCGCAACGAGGCCATAAGACAGGCCGTCAGGCAGCTCCCGGAAGAAGAACAAATATTGGTCTGGATGTATTATTTTGATGAATTGACTGTCAAAGAAATTGCAAAAGTGGTAAATTTGAGCGAAGCTAATGTCAAAGTGAAACTTTTCCGGAGCAGGAAGTTCCTGTACCGGTTACTGGAAAATAACAGTGTAATCCGTGAATAATGCTATATGATGATCCACATAAGGAAGACCGGATAAGGAAGGCGGTAAAGGAGAATAAGCCGGAGATCCCGTCTCCTGATTTTGTACGTCATGTGATGTACCAGGTAGAGCGGGAAGGGGGACTGAAAAATGTATATAAACCCGTGATATCCCGTACAGCCTGGGGTATTATTGCGGCTATGGTGGCGGGCATTGTCTTCCTGTCACTTTATGAACAGGAAAAATCCTGGACGATAGACTTTTCTGTTTTCTCTTTTCTCAAAACGTCGATTTCCCCGTTCCTTTGGTACAGCATCGGGGCAATAGCACTCCTGGTGCTTGTACAGATACCCTTGCTGAAAATATATCACAGCAGAAGAATAGATCATATGTAGGCATTTGGCCAGCACTTGGTTCTGATGTAAAGTTTAAACGGTGTTATTGTAAAGTACAAAACAGCCCGGTATGATCTGCATACCGGGCTGTTTCTTAAATGATTTTATGCTGAAGGAATCCTATTCCTCTTCGGCAATTACCCATTCTCCTTTTTTGAGGAGAGGTTCGGCCTGTTTGAATTTCATGGTCTGACTTTCGCCGCTCATCACGTTTTTGATGGTAACCTTGTCATTACGGCCAATTTTCGGCTTGTCCCGGACTACGGTTTCGACGACCTGTTGTTGACGCGGCTGGGCCTGATGCCCTGCGCGACGGTGTCTTTCCGCAATTTCATCGCTATTCAGTACTTCCTCTTTGGATGTCTGATAATCTTCTTTTGTTTTTGTTTCCCGTGCTTCATGGATGTTAGAACTGTCCTGTGTCGGGAGTTCTCCTTTGAACAGGAAGGTTATCACTTCTTTATTTACATTTTCGATCATGCCTTTGAAAAGTTCAAAAGCTTCGAATTTGTATATAAGCAGCGGATCTTTTTGTTCGTGTACGGCAAGTTGTACCGACTGTTTCAGCTCGTCCATTTTGCGAAGATGCGTCTTCCAGGAATCATCTATGATGGCCAGCGAAATATTCTTTTCAAAATCGGCGATGAGCTTTTTACCATTACTTTCGTAGGCTTCTTTCAGGTTGGTGACTACATTGAGTGTCTTGGTGCCGTCCGTAAAAGGTACTACGATGCGTTCGAACCTGTCTCCCTGGTTTTCGTAAACGTTCTTAATGACCAGGAAAGCGGTTGCTGCATTGCGTTCTATTTTATCATTATAGTGCTGGTATGCAGTTTTGTATATATTGGCCGTAATTTCCTGAACGGACATTTTGTTGAAATCCTCTTCGGAGATCGGGGAAACCAGTGAAAAATACTTAATGAGTTCGAATTCGAAATTCTTAAAGTCACCGGCTGCTTTGTTCGTTTCCGTAAGCACTTCGGAAGTATCGAATATCATGTTGGCGATATCAACCTTGAGGCGCCGGCCCTGCAGGGCGTGTCTACGTCTTTTGTACACGACCTCTCTTTGCGCGTTCATTACGTCGTCGTATTCCAGGAGACGCTTACGTATGCCAAAGTTGTTCTCTTCAACTTTTTTCTGGGCTCTCTCAATAGATTTGGTCATCATGGAGTGTTGTATCACTTCACCTTCCTTGAGCCCCATTCTGTCCATCATTTTAGCAACACGATCCGATCCGAAGAGACGCATCAGGTTATCCTCCAGCGAAACGTAAAACTGGGAGCTTCCCGGGTCTCCCTGACGTCCGGAACGACCTCTGAGCTGTCTGTCCACCCTCCTGGAGTCATGGCGCTCCGTACCGATGATGGCAAGCCCCCCGGCTTTTTTTACTTCTTCGGTAAGTTTGATATCCGTACCACGACCGGCCATATTGGTGGCTATGGTCACCACACCGGGGTTTCCGGCCTCGGCTACGATATCCGCCTCTTTCTTGTGGAGTTTGGCGTTAAGTACGTTATGCGGTACTTTGCGAAGTGTCAGCATCTTGCTGAGCAATTCCGATATTTCTACGGATGTAGTACCTATCAGAACCGGTCTTCCTGCCCGGGAGAGTTCGGTCACTTCTTCGATAACCGCGTTGTATTTTTCTCTTTTGGTCTTGTATATGAGATCTTGTTTATCATCACGGGCAATAGGTCTGTTGGTAGGTATTTCTACCACGTCCAGTTTATAGATCTCCCAGAATTCCCCGGCTTCCGTAACGGCAGTACCGGTCATACCGGCAAGTTTGCGATACATACGGAAGTAGTTCTGTAGTGTTACCGATGCAAATGTCTGGGTAGCGTCTTCGATCTTCACGTTCTCCTTGGCTTCGATTGCCTGGTGAAGTCCGTCGGAATAACGCCGTCCGTCCATGATACGTCCGGTTTGCTCATCCACGATCATGACCTTGTTTTCCATTACGACATATTCCGTGTCTTTTTCAAACAGGGTATATGCTTTCAGCAACTGGTTCATGGTGTGAATGCGTTCGCTTTTTACGCCGAATTCCCTGAAGAGTTTTTCTTTCAGTTCGGCTTCTTCCTCTACCGGAAGGTTCTGTTTTTCTATTTTAGCTATTTCCGTTCCTATATCCGGCATGACAAAGAATTCCGGATCGGTATCCCCTGAAAGGTATTCCACCCCTTTGTCGGTGAGTTCTATCTGGTTGTTCTTTTCATCGATAACAAAGAGCAATGCTTCGTCTATTTTAGGCATTTCCCGGTTATTGTCCTGCATGTAGTGGTTCTCGGTTTTTTGCAGGAGCTGTTTTACACCTTCTTCACTCAGGAATTTAATAAGAGCTTTGTTTTTAGGGAGTCCCCTGTGTACGCGGAGCAGGAGGAAGCCTCCTTCTTTGGTGTTGCCTTCGGAAATGAGTTTTTTTGCTTCTGCCAGTACACCGGTCAGGTACTGACGTTGTCTTTGTACGAGATCGGAAACTACGGGTTTCAGTTCATTGAACTCATGCCTGTCGCCCTGCGGTACCGGCCCGGAAATGATAAGCGGTGTCCGGGCATCATCCACGAGAACGGAATCGACCTCATCGACAATGGCGAAATTGTGCGGGCGTTGTACCAGGTCGTTCGGTGTATGGGCCATATTATCCCGTAAGTAATCAAAACCGAATTCGTTGTTGGTCCCGTAAGTAATGTCGGAATTGTATGCTTTTCTTCGTCCGTCTGAATTGGGTTGGTGATTGTCTATACAGTCTACGGAAAGCCCGTGAAATTCGAATAAAGGTCCCATCCAGGCACTATCCCTTTTTGCCAGGTAGTCGTTAACCGTCACCAGGTGTACACCGTTGCCGGTAAGGGCGTTGAGGTATACGGGCAGCGTAGCCACGAGGGTTTTACCTTCACCGGTATGCATTTCCGCTATTTTACCCTGGTGCAATGCAACACCCCCTACCAACTGCACGTCATAATGAACCATATCCCAGGTTACTTCTTTACCGGCTGCATCCCACGAATTTTTCCATACGGCGTTATCGCCTTGTATGGTAACGTGATCTTTAATGGCAGATAATTCCCGGTCGAAGGGACTTGCGGTTACGGTAATGGTTTCGTTGTGGGCAAACCGTTTTGCGGTTTCTTTGACTACGGCGAAAGCTTCGGGAAGTATTTCGTCAAGCCTTACTTCGGTAGCCTTGTAGGCTTCATCGTTGAGTTTGTCGATCTCAACGTAGATATCTTCTTTGCGGTCTATGTCATCCGAGGAATCGGCTTCGCTTTGTAATTGTGCTATTTTTTCGTCAAAAGAAGCTCTGGCTTCCTGTATGCGGGACCTGAAGTCCATCGTTTTGTCCCGCAGTTCGTCGTGAGATAGCGATGAAAACTGCTGTTCCAGTGATTTGATCCTATCCACCAATGGCTGTATCTCTCTGACATCCTTCTTCGCTTTATCTCCTACAAAAACTTTGAGAACAGAATTCAGTAAACTCATAATGGTTTTGTTTTTAATTTTAAAACAGGGAGATTCATAACGATGTTTTCTCCCGTTGAGGTACATTGTTGTCGCGGCTTTGCCGGTTCCTTCAATTAACTTTTTACAAAGCTAATGAAAAAAAACAGTGCGCCGTAAATTGGTACGCAGGGATTTAGAGGTGTCGGGCTATCGAACCTTTCACCTTCTTCTTCACCTGTTTTTACAGTGCTTAAAAAAGAGAAAAAAAAAAGCCTCTTGAGAGACTTTTAGTTTGTTGTTATCATATTAATATTCATCTTCATTCCAGAGGTAATCTTCCTCTGTAGGATAGTCCGGCCATATTTCTTCTATAGACTCATAGATCTCACCCTCGTCCTCCATGGCTTGCAGGTTTTCCACTACCTCCAACGGAGCTCCGGTCCTGATAGCATAGTCGATCAATTCGTCTTTTGTAGCCGGCCAAGGTGCATCACTCAGATAGGATGCAAGTTCTAATGTCCAATACATGAGCTATTCGGTTTTTATTTTTTGCAAAAATAAATTTTTAAACTAAAAAGTCAAGTTAAAACTATTTTATTTACACATTAATTTTAAGAACGTAACGAAACACATGTTTTATTGCCTTATGAATAATAAAATACGTCACTGTTTACAATATCGATAAATTTTTCGCACAGTTCCTGTTTTCTAATTCCCGGAGGGGCCTTGGCATCCGCATTTTCAGTGCATTGTGTTTCTATGTTCGTCCGGAATATATGTTCCCTATTCGGAGTTTCCTTTTGTTGGGACCCATTTAATTTCCTCGGCTTTCAGCGAAAGGGACAACTTTCGTGCCAACACAAAGAGATAGTCCGAAAGACGATTAATATAGGGGAGAACCGTGTCTTCAAACGGTTCGATATCATATAGTTGAGCGGCCAGTCTTTCGGCCCTGCGGCAGACACACCGGGCTATATGACAATATGACACGGAGGTATGGCCCCCAGGGAGGACAAAGTGCGTCATAGGGGGAAGTTCTTCATTCATAAGATCCATTTCCCGTTCAAGGGCCACAATATCTTTTTCGGAAATCCGGGGAATGTCCAGGCGTTGTTTTCCGCTTTTCAGTACGGCTTTTTCCGGGTCGGTGGCCAGGATGGCGCCCAGGGTGAACAACCGGTCCTGGATGTAAAGCAATACTTCCCGTTGCGAACCGACTTCCTGATCGCGTACCAAACCTATCCAGGAATTGAGCTCGTCTATCGTGCCGTAGGTTTCGATGCGGATATGGTGTTTGGGTACCCGGGTACCTCCAAAGAGGGCCGTAGTGCCTTTATCCCCGGTTTTGGTATATATTTTCATGCGCTTTGCTGTTAGTGTATGTCGCAAAGATACACAGAGATTTAAGAACGGGACGAAAACGGAGGGTGCGGGGACAGGGCAAACGTATTATAAAATTATAAATAGTTCCAGGTTGCAGGCTACAGATTTGGGCATTGAGCGTAGGTGGCTGAGTGTTCCGGCTCCGCCGGAATGTATCGAAGCCACCGGGCACCTCGTTTCCCGATCACCCCAACAATCTCTATCCTCTCATTTCCCGAGCTCCTTTGCCTCATGTCATGTTCCCGCACTCTCTGCACATGATGCGTTTGCCCTGTGTGCGGAAATTGAAAAGCCGTACCTGCAAATTTTCTGCAAATACGGCGTATGCTAGTTTTTCAGGGAGATTTCGTTACAGGTCCTGCGGCTCCCATCCCGGTTCGTATGTCCTGCTCCAGAGTTTTTTTGCTTTCCTGCTATTGGTGATATGCCCGTTTTCAGGATCGCATTCCAGGACTTCCCCGGTCCGGTATGCCATATTGGCGAGGTGACATAGCAGGGTACTTTTTGCGCCTTCGTCTATGGGCGATTTTTGTTGTTCTTTTCCGCGGATAGCCTGGAAGAAATTCATCACATGTGTCGTCGAAATATCACCACCTCCTCCGAGTTGTGTTCCGGCTTCCCCGCCTTCTGATGTGCGTTCTTTAACGGGTTTGCCATCCCGGTCATAAAGCGTATATCCTTCCCGGTCTACAAAAACAGTTCCCTCGCTACCGTAAATAACGGTTCCGCGGCCTTTGCCGTAAGTATTGTAACCGTTCCGGCTTTTTCCGTCCCACTTTATCGTCTTTTGGTTGTCGAACTCGAAAGTGGCGTCCATAGTATCGTACATGCTCCATCCGTCTTCCGGCCAATGGCGTTTTTCGGCATTAACGATTACTTTGTTCGGGAATTCGGTCTGAAGGGCCCAACGGGCAACATCCAGTTCATGTGTCGCGTTATTTCCCGTTTCTGCCGTGCCGAAATCCCAGCCATACCAGTGCCAGTTGTAATTCCAGGTGTCGTGCATGTAGTCTTTCCTGGGCGATGGTCCCTGGAAAAGGTCCCAGTCCAGTCCTTCCGGGGCTGCTGCTTTTTTGGGAACGACTACTTCCCCGCGGTTGGCCGTATAAAAGGCAACGGCCAGGTACGGATTGCCGATAATACCATTGTGGATCTCCCCGATGATCTCTATACTGGGCTCCGCGGAGCGCTGTTGATTTCCCATCTGGACCACCCGGTTGTATTTTTTCTGGTAAGCTACCAGCAATTCGCCTTCCCGCGGATTATGGCTGCACGGTTTTTCCACGTAAACGTGTTTTCCGGCTTCCAGGGCACGCCAGGTTCCCGGTGCGTGCCAATGGTCGGGCGTAGCATTGATGATGGCATCTACATTTTTATCTTCCAGTACTTTAAAAATACTGTTTTCCAGTTTCGGGCTGTAATCGATATGTTCCTTAAAACGTTCCGCCGCCTTTTCGCGTTGTGATTTCATAACATCGCACAGGTATAGTAATTCCACATTGCTCTCTTTCCGGGCGATAGGCTCAAAAAAAGCGCCGAGCCTTCTGCCGAGTCCAATGACGGCAATATTAAGGCGGTCATTGGAGCCGATGATCCGGTTGTAGCTTTTGGCGGTAAAGCCCATAGTGCCCATTGTGGTAAGTCCTGCGGTTGCCAGGGCAGAATTTTTTATGAATTTTCTTCGTTCCATTATTTAGTGTTTTGAGTTGGAGGTCCGTTCCGGGTTTTGCCCGGAAATCTTACTCACTAAGTGAGATTTAGATGCTTCGACGCCTGCCTACCGTCAGGCAGGCTTGTGTCGAAAAGTAATCTATGGTTTTGCTTCATGCCTCGAGGTAGTTGACTTGGAAAAAGAAGCTTCTGTATACAGTTTATCTGTTTACTGAGTTTTTATGTGTTGCCTAAATAACTCAGTAACCTCAATAACCATGGCAATCTCATTGCCTTTCTAAACCTTTTAGTTCAATTCCCTGATCCGGATGCTTTTAAAGCTCACTTTATTGCCGTGGTCCTGTAGAAGAATATGTCCTTTTTCAGCTTCTCCGAAGTCTTTCCACTTTTCGTATTTACTTTGTGCCACCAGTTCGCGATAGGCTTCGGAACCACGCTGGTATTCGATCACTTTAACACCGTTGAGATAATGCTCTACCTTGTTATCGGGATATACCACCACACGGCCTTTGTTCCATTCTCCTACGGGTTTTACGAATCTCGGTTGTTTGTCGGCCGTGATGAGGTCGTACAGAGAAGCGAGGGTACGGTTACCGTCTCTTCCCATTTTTGCGTCCGGGTGTTTTTCGTCGTCCAGTATCTGATATTCCAGTCCTATGGCGGAACCTTCATTACCTTCGGCGAGGGTCACAAAATATTTGACACCGCTATTGGCTCCTTCCGTAATCTTAAAATCGAAAGAAAGGTCGAATGCACTGTATTCTTTTGTGGTTACGATATCCCCGGCATTGGTAGATTCACCGCCATCGGAGGCTTCTATAGTGAGTATTCCGTCATTTATAGTCCATCCGAAATCGGGGAAACTATCTTTATAGGCACCTACCCATCCGTCGCTGTCCCTGCCATTGAAGAGAAGTTTCCATCCGTGTTCTTTTTCGTAACCGGAAAGCTGGTTTTTAAGGTCGTTGACTACATAAACGTCCTTTTTGAAGGGTGTAGGTTCCGGATTTTCCGTTTTAATGCGGATGTTTTTAAAGTAGGTCTTATTTCCTTCGTCTTCCGCTTTGTTTATACTGTGTACCTGGAGGCCTATGATACCTTTGGTGTCTGTACTGTCAATGAGATAAGCAGTTTCCACACCGTTTATCCATGTTTTTATTTCATTTCCGATGGCCTCTATCCGGTAGGTGTTGTATTCGCCAAGACGGAATGCTTTGCTGGCTTCCGGATTAAGAGAAAGGGGATAGAGCCATCCTCTGCGGGCTTCGTCGTAGATCCCGCCGGACCATGCCCTGTCCGATGGGTCTAATTCGGCCTGGTACCCGTATACGAGTCCTTTGCCGTCCCGTCCGTCCGGATCGTAATTACTGCGGATCTGGACCCCGGAATTACTGGATTTATGTTCTACCTTGATCTCCAGTTCAAGGATAAAGTCACCGTATTCTTTTTCACTGATCAGGAAGGTATTGGGGCTGCCTGCTTTGGCTCTCCCTACGATGGCACTGTCTTCTACGGTATATTCGGCCTGCCCTGCCACCTGTTGCCAGCCATCCAGGGTTTTTCCGTCAAAAAGATAGGTCCATCCGTCCGGAGGCGTCTTTTTTTCGGGTGCGCATTGTATAAAGCAGAGCGTAGTAATGACCGCTAAGATGAGGATACCTGGTTTTTGCATGTTTCTAAATAGGTTTGGTTAATGAATATGAATTGAAGTTTATGGTTGTTTATACTTTTTTGTTAACCTTCGTTGGGTTTTTTATCCCGATGGCTTCCGGCGGTTCTTTTATTTGTGCTGTCCGGAGAAAGGTTGTATTCCGGTTTCCATGGCCTGGTGTCACCACTGTATATGGAAGCATTGGCCAAAGCTACACAAATGGCCGTAGTACCCCCGGTGTATACATTGGAATCGGGAAGGGTATTTTTGGAAATAGCTTTGTAAAAATCTTCAAAGGCGTAATAGCTTCCGTCTTTCAGTTTAGAATCTGCCAGGCGTATGCCTTTTTTATCATCGTTCCAGGTGAGTTTGGTAGCGCCGCTTACCCCGTCTACCTCTTCCAGTTCCTTCCTGGTTTCCGGTTCGGGATAAAAGATGCCGTCGTTGACCAGGAGCGATACCATTCCCCTGGAGCCCTTGATGCGGAAAGAGTAGCCGTCGTGCTGGTTAGAACAGGTAGCGCCAAAATTGCCTATCATCCCTTCCTTTTCGTAACGGATGTTCACCTGTACGTTGTCGTAAGTTTCGCGACCGTCTTTAAAACGGTCTATACCTCCCGTACCGTAAATGGTGGTGGGCAGACAGTCAAACGCCCAATGTGTGAAATCCATCTGGTGGGAGAGAAGTTCGGCCGGTAATCCGCCGGAATACTCCTTGTACATCCGCCAGTTGATCTTTCTTTCCAGTTTGGGATCGGGAACGGGCCTGCGCCAGTTCCAGTTACGGTCCCACCGGGCATCGATCTGGGTGACTTTACCAAGATAGCCTTCCCGGATCATGTTACGAACTTTGTAATAAAGGGGGGAATACCGGTACTGGTGGCCTATCTGCAATGTTTGCCGCGGATGATCTTTGGCTATACGCGCCAGGCTTATGGCCTGATCGGTAGTGAAAGCCATAGCCTTTTCGAGCAATACATGTTTCCCTGCTTCGAGTGAGTGCCTGGCAATGTCGTAATGGGTATTCAACGGTGTGGCTATGATTACAGCGTCTATATGTTTATTGTCCAGCAACTCCCGGTGGTCTCTGTATAGTTTGACTTTATTTGTGTCTGCCATTTTCCGGGCACGTGCCATACGCATATCGAGCGGATCGCACAAAGCAGTAACTTCAAATTTACCGGGGAAGTCCCGGAGAACGTTAAAAAGGCCGCTGCCCCGATCGCCGAAGCCAATAATTCCTATGCGGTATACGCGGTCGTTGTCAGTGTAGGCCATGCCTGGCAGGACAGCTCCGGAAAATAAAAGAGCTCCTGTGCCCAGGGTACTGTTTTTTAAAAAATTTCGTCGGTTCAAAGCTTAATATGTTTTACGGAATCGATTGCATTGGAGTAGCATTCGAATAAATGAAATTCGCATAAAAGTAAATATTTTTTTATAAAGAGGAGAAAGGAGTTCGATGTTTATTGTTAAATAACAAAAAAGGGCTGTTTTTGTTATTTTCGGATTTTTACAACTATAAAAGTGTGTAAATAGTTGGATACCTGTTGCTTATCAGGGTTTGTGAAGTGAGGTCGGGTTTTCCAGGGGCAAAGGAAACGAGCGTTAATTTTATTTTAAAGACAGGGGATATCCGGGGTGCCGATTGTTTGTCCGTTATTTTTTTCTTAGTTTTATTGGAAAATTGTATTTACCGCTTTATTTGTGTATATTTTACAGGGGCATGGGTTCTGAACCGATCTGTTACCGTAATTCCGAATGTGATTGTTTGGGAAAAAGCAATCCTCTAACGGTTTCCGGTGTGTGATATTCAGATAACCATACATGGATTTTATTTTCATCTTTTTGGAGTAAAAGACTTATAGATCGCCGTTGTAAAGTGATACCGGGATAGGATTTTATCCTTTGCCCGGCACATATAGGGACAGCTTTGTCCCGAACCAGAAATCAAGGTATTTTTACAGTACCTCCTGACCGTAAATCCTAATCGAGAAACAAAAAAAGAAGACTATGAGAAAGCATTTGATCGGATTTTTAGGATTAGTATGTCTTGCCAGTTCTTGTGGCATTTTAGAAAAAAAAGGTAATGTAAGGAGCTCTTCCGGAAATACGTACACCCATACGGAGGCGAAACCTTACGATAGGATCATACCGAAAGATGCTATCAGCAGTGAAGGACTGGTAAATGTTCACCGGGTGGAAGACAAGTATTATTTTGAGATTCCGGACAGTTTACTTCAAAGGGAGATGCTCGTAGTGAGCAGGTTTATAAAAACCCCGGCGGGGGCGACCAATTACGGGGGGGAGGAAATAGGAGAAAAGACCATCTGGTTTGAAAAAGGGCCTTCCAATAAGATATTTCTGCGTATACAAACCCTGGTAAGCCAGGCTAACGAAGAGGATGCCATTTCCAAAGCGGTTACGAGCTCAAATGCTACTCCTATCCTCGAAGCATTTGATATTAAAGCCGTAAATGAAAAAAACAATGCGTATGTTGTTGATGTTACGGATTTTATAAATAGCGAAAACCCATTACTCAGCCTTACGGAAAAACAAAAAAAGGACTTTAATCTTACTTCGCTGGAAAGGGATAAATCCTATATAAGGGATATTGATACCTACCCGATAAATACAGAGATAAAAACGGTAAAGACCTATAAAGCGAGAATATCGGAAAATAAGGATAAAAACCTTCCGGCCGCGATCCTCTCTGGGGTGGTTACCGTAGAGATAAACAATTCCATAGTGTTGCTGCCGAAAATCCCTATGAAAAAACGCTATTACGATCCCAGGGTGGGATATTTTGCCAGTTCTTACTGGGAATACGGGGATGATCAGCAACGGGCGGACCGCAACATATATATTCACCGCTGGAGACTGGAGCCCAAAGAAGAAGATATGGCTAAATGGGAGCGGGGAGAACTGGTGGAGCCCGAAAAGCCGATTGTGTTTTATATAGATCCTGCAACACCCGTAAAATGGCGCCCTTATCTCATTCAGGGGATTGACGACTGGCAAAAAGCTTTCGAGCAGGCAGGATTTAAAAATGCTATTGTAGGGAAGGAATGGCCTGTGGATAATGACAGTATGAGCCTGGAAGATGCGAGATTTTCCGTACTTCGGTATTTTGCTTCACCGGCTAAAAATGCTTACGGACCCAATATCGTAGATCCCCGCAGCGGAGAGATCATGGAAAGCCATATTGGCTGGTACCACAATGTTATGAACCTTTTACACAACTGGTATATGGTGCAGGCCGGGGCTATCGACCCGCGTGCACGAAAGATGGAATTTGAAGATGAACTCATGGGACAGCTTATCCGCTTTGTCGCTTCACATGAAGTAGGTCATACCCTGGGGTTACGGCATAATATGGGGGCCAGCTATGCTACCCCGGTAGAAAAACTGAGAGACAGCGTCTGGCTGGAAAAACACGGACACACAAGCTCTATCATGGATTATGCCCGTTTTAATTATGTGGCCCAACCGGAAGACAGTATATCCGTAAACGGATTGATGCCGCGGATAGGGGATTATGACAAGTGGGCCATACAATGGGGATATTCCCTTTTCCCGGGACAAAAACCGATAAATGAGGAAAAAGAAATATTGAGCAAGTGGGCGACGGACAGTATAGCGGCCAATCCCCGGCTGTGGTTCGGAGGAGAAGGCCGGAATTTCGACCCGAGAGCGCAGTCGGAGGACCTGGGAGACAATGCCATCATAGCCGGGTTTTACGGTATAAAGAACCTGCAGCGTATAGTTCCGCAGTTGATTCGGTGGACCAGTGAAAACGAAAGTGATAACTATGATAACCTCGAAGAAGTTTATGATGCGGTCTTAAGACAGTATAACAAATATATTTCTCATGCGCTGAAGAATATCGGGGGCCTTTATATTACCCCCAAGACCGTAGGTGATGAAGGAGATGTGTACAGGCCAGTCCCGAAAGAAATGCAAAAGGAGGCTCTCGCCTTTGTGGACACGTATGTGTTTCATGAACCGTCCTGGTTGTTATACGGGGATATTCTCAATAAAATAGAAGCGCCCCTGTTTAAAAAAGACCTCTCCCAGACCATGGAAGGGGTAATGACCACCTTGCTGGGAGGCAGCAGGCTCAGCCGCATGGAATTTATTGCCGATCGTTACCAGTATGAAGAACCCTACACCCCGGAAGAATTGGTAGAAGAAGTAAACAAACTCGTGTGGAAAGAACTCGATTTTAATATGCCGGTAAATGCCTACCGGAGAAGCCTTCAGAAAGCTTATGTAGCCAATATGCTTACCCTGTACAATCCTAAGGAACCGCAAGGTGGCTTTATTGATGCCCTCCTTGCCAAATTATCAGAGGGGAGGACCTTGCACACGGATGTAAGGGCTATAGCCCTGGATAACCTCATAGCTCTGGAAGGCAAATTACGGGCAAGTATACCCTTTACCCGCGATGCCATGACCAGGATACACCTGCAATTTCTCTACAAACAAATAGAAGATGTCATCGGGGAGGACAAATTCCCGAAAAAGATCTACTCGCCTCTGGACAATAAAATGTCGATACAACGGGACGATAAGGGGAATTTCTAGGAGTGTTTTTTACGCCCGGAATTTAGTGTATGGCAAAAATTGTTTTTAATGTTGTTTCCCGGAAAATCAGTTTTACCCCAGCCATTTCGACTGTCCCGATGTTTATCGGGACGAGGAAAATTCATGGAAATTAAATTTTGCCATATACTGAAATCTTGAATTCAAACAGGTTATTAAAGAACAGATAGAAGATAAACCGTATCGCGTAAGTAATTCTTTTATATCCCCCGGTAGTATTCCAATACCCGCACCCTGAGCAGGTATTCGTATTTTGCGTTGGCCAGTCCTATCCTGGCATTATCCATATTGTTTTTGCTGGTAATGTACTCTACAATATTGGACACGCCGTTGTTAAACCGCACTTCATTAACGCGGAAGGACTCTTCATAAGCTTTTACCTGTCCGGTAAGGACGTGATAGCGGTCAAAAGCGGACTGCATATCCAGGTGTGCCTGTTCAATCGCTTGTCTGAGTTGTAACCCGGTATTTTCAAGGTCTATACGAGACTCCTCCATTTTTATTTTTTCGAGGGCTACATTGTTCCGGGCCCGGAATCCGTTGAACAGCGGAACATTTACGGACAGTCCTATGGCAGTGCTGAGGTTGTTGTTAAACTGATCTTCGTAACTTATAGATTCTCCCACGTGATGTGTCTCTTCCCGTAAAACCGGGTAATCCTGTCCGTCAACGGAAACAAAATCCCCGGTTTCCTCAATGGATGTGCCGGTTTCATTGAGGAATTCGGCGGCACTGGAATAGTTGGTGTTCAGTTCGCCGAATACCGAGATCGTGGGTATGTAGCCTGCCCGGGCCACTTTTACCCCGTTTTTGGCAGCATCCAGGCGGAGTTCCTTTGCTTTGAAAGTAGCCAGGTTGGCCAGGGCATCCGTCAGTACTTCTTTGGCGGACAACGGATATTGTTGCATAGTATCGGTAGGCTCTATTCCGGCAAAAGCGATATTCGGCGTATCTTCCATATTCAATAGCTGATAAAGGTTGAGAACGGAGGCTTTAAGACTGTTTTCGGCCTGTATCGACGTGGTTTTGTCCAGGGCGAGTTGTCCCTGCATATCGGTGTAATCCGCGGGGTTTCCGGAACCTTCATTGTAAAGAGAACCAAGTCTTTGCAATTGTTTTTCGGTAGTTTCCATTCGCGCTTTGGCTTGCTTAAGAAGTTCCCTGTTGTTCAATATTTGAAGGTAAGCGAGGGTAACGTCAAGTACCAGGTTCTGGCGTGCTTCCCGGACTTCCATTTCGGAAGCTTGTAGATTATAACGGTTCTGCCGGATTGTATTGAGCAGCCGGAAGCCGTTGAATACCGTGAGATTCAACTGAAGTCCCGCGTTGGAAAAGGTGAGCTGCTGGTCCAGGTAACTATTGGTATACGGGTCGATGCTCCGGCCATTGGTAACTCCCAGGTTGTAACTGGCATTGGCATCGGGCAGGATATTGAACCTGGATTGCCGGTAATTTACCTTGGCGGTATTCGCTTTCAGGTGTGAGCTCTTCAGGTCCAGGTTGTTCCGTAGCGCGGTTTCTATACAGTATTCCAGGGTTACGGGCCCGGTGTTTTCCTGTCCGTAGCCGGATAAGCATGCCATAAGACATAGTACAGTAATATATTTGGCTGACATAATTCTTTTTTCTTTATATTCTCCGGGAAAATGATTTGCAGGCTGTTTTACGAGCTGATCTTTCTGCCGTCCAGCAATTCGATAATCCTCGATCCGTACGCGGCATTTTTCTCGGAGTGGGTAACCTGGATAATGGTAACTCCTTCGTCATTAAGCTGTTTGAAGAGTTCCATGATCTCTTCGCCCTGTCTGGAATTGAGGTTCCCGGTGGGCTCGTCGGCCAGGATGAGTTTGGGTTTGGAAATAAGTGCACGGGCAATACCTACCAACTGCTGTTGCCCGCCGCTCAGTTGCTCCGGAAACAGGTCTTTTTTACCTACAATATTAAACCTGTCCAGCATATCGGCAACCAACGCTTTGCGCTCGCCCGATTTAAATTTTTTATACAGCAACGGTGTTTCTATGTTTTCATACACGGTGAGTTCATCGATAAGATGATAAGCCTGGAATACAAAGCCGATATATTCTTTATAAAGGTTGGCCCGGTGTTTTTCTTTCAGCTGATGAACGGATTCATCCATAAAATGGTATTCTCCTTCATTAAAACC
This sequence comes from Sinomicrobium halophytocola, assembly GCF_052983395.1. Classification (NCBI taxonomy): domain Bacteria; kingdom Pseudomonadati; phylum Bacteroidota; class Flavobacteriia; order Flavobacteriales; family Flavobacteriaceae; genus Sinomicrobium; species Sinomicrobium halophytocola. The sequence goes on along the minus strand of NZ_JBRKIT010000011.1, from coordinate 705,057 downwards.
ATCGAGCATTCCTATAACGTTGAGCAAGGTGGTCTTACCCGATCCGGAAGGTCCCATGATAGAGATAAATTCTCCTTCTGCCACAGTAAGGTTTATGTCTTTTAACAGGAAGGTCCTTTGCCCCCCGGAGTTTACCCATTTAAAAATGTTGTTAAGTTGTAGTAGCATTTTTTAGTTTTAATTGTTAGTGGTTACAGGTTTGTTGAAAAGTATGAAGTACGAAGCCCGAAGCTCGGAGCATGAAGCACGAAGTTTAGGAGTTCGGAGTCTTGGAGTCTCTTTGTCTCCCGGTCTCCCCGTCTTGTAGTCTCCATTTTCAAATTTTCTCATTTTCAAATTAACTTATTCGGTTTTTAGTGATTTTACCGGATTTTCCAGTGCTGCTTTTATACTTCTGAAACTGACGGTTATCACGGCGATGAGCATAGTAATGAATGCTGCGAGGACAAATATCCACCATGCAATGTTCGTACGATAGGAAAAATCCCGGAGCCACCTGTCCATGAAATAGTACCCGATTGGAAATGCAATGACAAAAGACAGCAGTATGAGTTTTAAAAAATCTTTGGAAAGCAAGGCAACGATTTGCGGTACGGTCGATCCCAGGACTTTTCGTATCCCTATTTCTTTGAGCCGCTGTTCCGTGGTAAAGGTAACCAGACCGAACAATCCCAGGCAGGCCACAAATATGGTCAGTATGGCAAATATCCGGAGAATATCTCCCATTTTTTGCTCTGCGCGATAGGTCTCCCTGAAAGAATCGTCAAGGATAGCATAGGTAAAAGGTTCCCCGGAATCAAATGTGTTCCAGGTGCCCCGGATACTTTCAATGAGCCCGGACATGTCTGCAACCGTGGTTCTCAGTATGAGTCCACCATATGGATTGTTTCTTAAAATAAGCGGGTCTATCCGTTGGTGAAGCGATTTGAAATGAAAATCCTTGACGACGCCGATAACCGTTAGTTCTTCACCTCCTTTATCCGTATCCTTTACGAAGGTTTTTCCGATAGGATCATCTTTGAACCCCAGTATTTCCACTGCTGTTTCGTTGATGATGACTTTGAGAGAGTCTCTTCCGAAATCTTCGGAAAAGTTCCTTCCGGCAACCAGTTCCATTCCCATGACGGGAAGGTAATTTTCATCTACATCGTAATAAAACATACGCCTTTGATAATTTCCATCCAGAAAAACACCGGACATACTATTATTGGACGGTCCTGCCGGAAGATAGGCAGATGTGGTTATATGCTGTACTCTCGGATCTTTCAGGATCTCATTTTTAAAGGCGGTTTCGTTATTCCCCAACAAGTAAGCATCTTTTAAAACCAGGATTTGTTCCCTGTCATAGCCTATGTTTTTATGCTGAATATACGACATCTGTCTTCCTACGACCAGCGTGGCAAAAATAAGTCCGGCCGAGATGACAAACTGGAAAACTACGAGTCCGTTACGAAGGTTTTTGGTGCCTTTGTCCGTGAAAAATTTGTTCTTCAGCGCATTTACGGGGGCAAAGGAAGAAAGTACAAAGGCAGGATAGGCCCCTGCCGCAAGGCTTATACCTACAATCATAAGAAGCAGGAGAAACCATACCCGGTATTGTAGCAGGAAAGACAGGCCGATCTCTTTTCCCGATAAATTGTTGAACAGGGGCAGGATAAGGATTACCACGAGGATACCAATACTTGCGGCAATACAGGTAGCAATGAAAGATTCCGTCAGAAACTGGTATACCAGTTGTCTTTTTTCGGAACCCAGGACTTTCCGTATCCCTACTTCTTTGGCCCTTTTGGCAGCGGTGGCTGTGGACAGATTCATAAAATTGATACAGGCAATGCACAGCATAAAAATGCCGACGGCGCCAAAGATATAAATGTATTTGATATCGCCTCCCTGTTCCAGTTCGCTGGCACTGGCAAAATCCGAATTCAGGTGTATTTCGGTGAGGGGTTGCAGGAATAGGCCGATTTGATTGTCTTTAGTAAAATCGGCAAACGACATCCCGATCTCGTCTTTGAGCTGTGGGCCCATATGGTTTTCCACGACGGAAGGTAATTTATTTTCCACCGATCGGATGTCAGCACTCTTATTCAAAAGGAGGTAAGTGAAAAAATCCGATTTGGTCCAGGAGGTCCCTTTGGCCGGGATATACCCGAGCATGGAGGCGAACATATCGAAGTGAAAATGTGAATTTTCGGGAACCCGGTCAATAATGGCCGTTACACGCAAAGGTTCGCGATCTTCACCCATGAACAATTCTTTTCCTATGGGGTCTGTGTCTCCGAAATATTTATGTGCTTCATCACGTGTAAGCACAATACTGTTCGGTTCCCCCAGTGGGTTTTTGGCATTGCCCCGGACAATCGGGAGCGTGAAAATCGCAAAAAAATTAGGGTCTACATAGGCAAAGCGACTGTTCCGGTAAACGGTGTTTTCATAGCTTATTTTCGGGGTGCCTATCCTTCGTATACGCGTGGCATCGGTCACTTCGGGAAATTCTTCTTTCAGGGTTTGTGCTACGGGGGCCATGACCACCGCTTCCTTCATTATTTCTCCGCCGACCTTTCCCCTGAAAACTACCCGTGCTATGCGATCTGATTTTTCATTGAATTTGTCGTAACTCAGTTCGTCCGTGATAAAAAGGGCCAGGAGCAGGCAGGAAGTTATTCCTATGGCGAGCCCCAGGATGTTCAGCAAAAACACCCCTTTGTTTTTCAGGATATTCCTCCAGGCTATTTTGAAATTATTTTTGATCATGTATTTCAGGTTTCATTTCGTTTCCGACAATTTAGTAAAACAAACCTTTTTAGTTGTGAGCTGAAATATACAGTAACCAGGCCAAAAGAATAAGGTGTTTGTTATCAGTGTATTGTGTTTTTATAGAATTTGAATACTGTCCGATATCGAACATTTGGTGTTCAGATATGGGCAGTTTTGATCGTATGGGGTGTTGACAGGCCCTGGTTACTTTTCGGCCCTGTCCTGGGCCCGAAGGAACATGCCTGTACGGTATTAAATCTAAAAGATCGTCTTAGCGGTATACCCATACTCATTGTTACCGGAATTCTAAAGCCTTGCAACCACCTCAATACCCGTATACCAGGAGAATTGATATCCATTCGTCCTCCAATATCGCGATGAGGTACATTATTATCCTGATAATAATACCTGCCATTACTCTGCCTTTAAGGTTTTTACAGGGTTGAGCATGGCGGCCTTTATCGATTGGAAACTTATGGTGATCAGGGTAATGAGCAATGCACTTATTCCGGTGACGAGGAATGTTACCCAGCTGATCTCAATACGATAAGCGAATTCCCGGAGCCATTTGTCCATAAGCCAGTAAGCCAGGGGAAATGCAATGATAAGTGCAAGGCACACCAGTTTTAAAAAGTCTTTGGAAAGCAACCTGGTAATCCTGAATACCGAAGCTCCCAGAACTTTACGTATACCGATCTCCTTGTTTCGCTGTTCCGCAGTAAAGGCGGCGAGGCCAAATAGCCCCAGGCAAGCAACAAAAATGGCAAGGGCGGAAAAAACCAGCCCGACCCGAGCCGTGCGTTTTTCTGCGGCATAAAGTTGTTCTGTGTTTTTATCGAGGAAGGTATAGTCAAAAGCCGAATCCGGTACGATCTTTTTGAACCGGGTTTTAAAATCCCTGAGGGTTGCCGGCAGGTTATCGCTATTAAAACGAACTAAAAGACGTCTTTTGGGCTCCATGGAGCCGTTGTGAAATGAATAAGCTCCGATGGGAGAATGCAGTGACGAAAAATTAAAATCATTGACCACGCCCGTGATATAAGAATTGTTTCCCAATCCGGCATGAACCCTTTTTCCTATAGCTTCTTCGGGTGTATATCCCAGGTAGTCTACAGCTTTTTTATTCAGGATGACATCAACAGTGGTGTCCTGTTCCTGTTTAAAACGGGGAAGGGGCCTCCCGGCCAGCAAACGGAGCCCCAGGACCTCTGTTACGGTGTGGTCTGCACGATTGGATTGCAGGGAAATACCATGTGGGTCGTTTTCACTCACATAAAGGGAACGACCGCTAACTTCCATCCCGGGAAATCCCTGTGCCATACTTACCTGTAAGACCGGGGGGGCTTTCCTGAATTCATCGAGCAATGCTTCGGTAGAATTGTTTTTTACCGCTACTGCGGCAGATATGGCCACGACATTTTCCGGGTCATAGCCCAGATCTTTCTGCAGGATAAACTGAATTTGCTGATAAATAACAGTAACACCAATGATCAGGACCACGGAAGCAGAAAATTGCAGGATCACCAACCCTTTGCGGACCATTCCGGCCATATTTCCCTGTCGGGCGGAGGTGCTCATAACTTCTTTGGGTGAAACCCCGGAAAGGTATAATGCCGGATAGGAACCTGCAATAAATGAGGTAAGTATCCAAACGACCAGTATGGCGGTTATAAATTTTAAGGAGAATACGAGATTTATATCCAGTTGTTTTTCCGTAATACTGTTAAACAGGGGTACAGCAGCAAAAGCCAGCAAAACGCCCAATATTATTGCAATTCCGGTGATCAGCGCGGTTTCGGTATAAAACCGGGAGATAAGGTTACGGGTAGAAGCCCCGAGGGTTTTACTGATACCTACATCTTTTGTGCGTTTTTGCGAACGCGCTGTGGCCAGGTTCATGTAATTTATACAGGCAATAAGCAGGATCAACAGTGCCAGGAACGAAAAAATCCGCACCTCCCGGATACTGCCTTTACGAGAGGAATATAGATTGGTATACCCCACGGAATACAAATGTACTTTTTCCAGGGGCTGCAGGGAAAAATGATACCACTGCTCCTCTTTTTTTACATAACGATCGAGCATTTGCTGTATTTCCTTTTCGGCAGTTTCCGGTATAAAAGTATCAGAAACAAGGCAATAGGTTTCAAAACTGGCATTGCCCCAGGAAGGGTTGCGATAATAGTTCAGTGTTTTAAATGAGGCTATGACATTGGCATCTATGGTACTGTTATCCGGAAGGTCTTTAATGACCCCGGTTACTTCCAGTTCAATATTGTAATCAACAGTGATCATCTGTCCCATAGGATCCCGGTCTCCGAAATAACGCCTGGCCGTAGTTTCCGAGAGGACAACGGTATTGGGACGGGTAAGAGCCTTTTCGGGTTCTCCCTGGATAAATTCCGAATCAAAAATGGTAAAAAAAGTGTCATCACACCAATAAAGGAGGGGCTCGATAAGCTGTTTGTTGTTTAGGTTAACGTTTACAAAGGCCCTGTCGCCAAAATCGTGTTTTAACATACGTACACTGGAAGTTATTCCGGGAATATCCCGCGATAGTGCAGGAGCTAAAGCTGCCGGGGCATTACACCAGATTTCTTCGCCGTGATCTCCTTCGGTATGTAATAACATCCGGTAAATGTGATCTTTATTTGCATACATCTGATTAAAACTACGTTCGTGGATCACAAAGAGGAAAAGTAACAGGGAAATGGAGAGTCCGATGGCCAGCCCTACAATATTGATCAATGAGAACTTGCGGTCTGCTAACAAGCTCCTCCAGGCTATTTTGAGATGATTGCGAATCATATTTTTTAATTTTTGTTCCTGCTTCTGTCCCGTTATGCTTTCCCCTTTTTTAAGTCATAGGCAGGTTGCTATGCTAAACCGGGGTCTTTAGTCATTGCCATATAATACACAGTAACCGAGCCAAAAAAATAACATATTCATAATCAGTTTTTTGAGTAAATCACAAATATAATAATTGTCCGATACTGAACACTTATTGTCCAAAAACGGGCGGTTTTGCTGCCCGTTCTGGGCACTTCGGTGAACTAAATATAATATTTAACTGCTGGCAGTTACATTTTTAAGTTACTTATATCGGGTTCAAGTAATATGACATAAACCCGATAAAGTTTCAGACCGGCACCATATCGTTTTTGGCCTGAAGGATATCGCAATTACTGAAAACCTACTGGTTTCTATTGGCCGCGCATCCGTTTCAACTAATCATGGTATGGTTCCGGTTAACCACAATATCATTTTGATTGGCCATGTGTTCGTTTCTAATGGCCGTGTATTCGTTTCGGCTGGCCATGGTATCGTTTCCGTTAGCCACGATATAGTTTTGAATGGTCACGTGTTCGTTTCTAATGGCCGTGTATTTGTTTCGGCTAACTGTGGTATCCTTCCTGTTAACCACGATATGGTTTTGACCGGGCAGATATCCATTTCGGCTAACCACGGTATGGTTTTGATTAGCTACTATATAGTTTTGACCGGCCATGTGTTCGGTCTGACCGGAAAGGGTATCGTAGCAATAAGGAACCAAACAGTTACAGAACTGGCTTCTTTCTTTTAAAGAAAGAAACGGTTACCAGTTATAGCGGATGGTTAAGACCATGTTTTTAAAAGGATCCAATCAATTAAACCTGTAACTTCCAACGCGGCCCGTTATTCATTTTTCAATGCCTTCACCGGGTTTTCTACCGCAGCTTTTATCGTACGGATACTCAGGGTGGCAAACGCAATCAATACGGTAATTACTCCGGCAACCACAAAAAACCAGATGCTGAGATTTATGCGGTAGGAGTAATTTTGTAACCATTGATGCATTAACCACCAGGCTATCGGTGCAGCGATCAGGAAGGCTACGATCACCAGCCTGATAAAATCTTTGCTCAGAAGGATAGTTATGGAGGATATGCTTGCTCCTACTACTTTTCGGATTCCAACTTCTTTGGTCCGCTGGGCTATGGTAAGCAGGGAAATGGCAAAAATACCCATGCAGCTTAAGAGAATGGCAATAATAGATCCACTGGTAATAAGCGTAGTCATGCTTTTCTCTCTATCCAGGGTCCTGTTTATGTTTTCGTCGAGATAGGAACCGAGAAATTCGGCATTGGGTTCTGTTTTTTTCCAGGCTTCTTTTACTACAGACAGTGATTGTGCCAGGTTATCCGAATTAACTTTTATATAGGCATAGTCCAATCGCTTGTTGCGATTGAGAAACAAAGTAATGGGTTCAATGGCCTGGTCGAGATCCCTGAAATGGAAATCCTTTATAATTCCTATTACCGTGTGCTGTACGGAATCCAATAGGTTAAGCGGGGTGTTCAGCACATTTTGTCCTCCCAGTTCTTTTGCCAGGGATTCGTTAATGATGACGGACAGGCTGTCGCGGGAAAAATTTCTATCAAAAGATCTGCCGGCAACCAGAGAAATTCCCAATGTTTTCAGGTAATCGTAATCAACGACCAGCATATTGGTATTGACTTCTTTTCCTTTGTAATCAAAATCAAATGCGCTTGTACCCCTGCTGCCATCTCTTCCAAGTCCCAGATTGTTATCGGCAGCAGTGATGCTTTGTATTCCTGGGATCGGTTGTAGTTCATTTCTGAGAAGACCGAGTACAAGTTGAGAATCCTTTTTTCCATTTAGGGGGAGAGAAATGACCTGTTCTTTATTAAACCCGAGGTCTTTTCCCTGCATGTATTGCAGTTGACTGTATAAGGTTATGGTACAGCTTATTAATAAAATGGCAATACTGAACTGTACAATAACCAGCAGGTTTCTCAAGCGGTTTTTACCCTGGACTTTCAATGTCCCTTTCAGGGTCTGTACGGTATTGAGTTTGCTGAGGCGGAAGGCAGGATACCCTCCCGCAAGCAGGGTAACCGCTAAGAGTACAATGAAAGTCCCCAACAGGAATACCGGGGTATTCATATCGGAAAAAACAGCTCCCGTGCGGAAAAGTGTTTTAAAACCGGGGAGCAGGGCTTTACTCAGAAGTATTCCTGTTCCGATCGAAATTGCGAATACGATGATGCTTTCACACCAGAACTGGAAAAACAACTGCTTCTTTGCGGCTCCCAATGTTTTTCTTACCCCGATCTCCCGAAGCCTTTTTATATTGGTACCGACACTCATGTTGATAAAATTCACACAAGCGATGAAAAGAATAAGTAATGAAATGCCAATAATCAGGTAAGGAAAGGTCTTGCCGGCCGTAATCCGCCCGTTTATTTGACGTATAAAGTGCCAGTCTTTAAAAGGGAACAGGTTCATTTGAATATATTGTCCGTTGACATCTGCCTGTGCTCCGTCGCGTTTATCTTTTTTAATGTCGTCCTCAAAATACCGATTACTAAATGCCCGGGTGTTCTTTTCGAATGTTTCTACCGAGACCCCTTCCTGTAGCGTAAGAAAGACCTCGTGATTGCGATAGTCCCATTGTCCTTTTTGACGACTGTATGCGGGATTATTAACAAAATTGACAATAATATCGAAATGGAAACTGCTTTGTCTCGGAATATCTTCAAGCACCGTAGCTACGGTAAAGGGAGTTTCTACTCCGTTGAGCATTAACATTATATTTTTTCCCATGGCCGTATCATCCCCGAACATGATTTTTGCCATTTTTTGCGTAATGATTATGTTCTGACCCGATTGAAGCGCCTGACGGGCATCTCCTGCAATGGAAGGAAAGGAGAAAACAGAAAAGAAATCGGGATCAGTATAAAGAATATCGAGGTCGATCTCCTTTTCCCTGTACGTTCCTATTACACCGGACTGCAAACGCCTTGTAATGTAGGCTATCCCCGGAATTTCCTCCTTTAGCGCCGAAGTGAGGGGTTCCGGATTGGATATACTGCTTTCCGGCCCTTTCGGTGTCTGTTCCGTGCGATAGAGAAAATAGGTGCGGTCCAGGTTGTTATGAAAACTGTCGAAATTCAGATGAAAAATGGCTGTCATGCTCAAAAGTATGGCAATGGCAAAAGCAATGGATAGCCCCACAGTGTTTAATACGGTAAACATTCTGTGTTTCCACAGGTTCCGGAATGCTATTTTGAAATAGTTTTTGATCATGGCTTCTTAGTTGTTTAGTCCGGAGTTTTGGAGTGTTGTTTTCCAAATCTCCGAATGTTTATTTATAATTTCGCCGGGGCTTCGGTACATCCCGAGCTACGCTCGGGACACTCAGCCGCCTTTGTTCTTGCTTGTAAACCGCCCTTTGGCTGCGCTCAGGGACCCGGAACTTGCAACTTGCAACCTGTAACTTTTTTCAACCTGCGCCCCTCTGTAAAACTCTGTGTTTCTTTGTGGATATCTGTGTAATAACTTTCCAGCTCCATCACTCTGTTTTCAGTGATTTTACCGGGTTAGCCATTGCTGCTTTTACGGCATGGAAACTTACAGTTGCAAGAGCAATAAACAATGCCAGTCCACCTCCTGTGGCAAATATCCACCATTGGATGTCTATGCGGTAGGCAAAATTCTGTAACCAGTAGTGCATGCCCAGCCATACCAGGGGTGATGCGATCAGAAAGGCGATGACCACCAGCCATATAAATTCTTTGGACAGGAGATTTACAATTCGTGGTACCGAGGCCCCAACTACCTTCCGAATCCCTATTTCCCGTTTTCGTTGTAAGACACTGTAGGAAGCCAGTCCTAACAGTCCGAGACAGGATATGATAATGGCCAGTACGGCAAAATTTAAAAACAGTTGTCCGAAGCGTTCTTCGCTACGGTACTGTTTGTCTAAAAATTCGTCCATAAAGAAAAAATCGAACGGTTTTTTCGGAAAATGCTGTTTCCATTTTGCTTCTATGGTCGCTATGGTTTGTGGCAGGTTTTCCGTGCTTACTTGCAGCGCCAGATCATAGTACTGTTTCGGCTCTATACGAAAGGCAAGGGGATTGATATCGCTTCTTAATGAATTAAAATTAAAATCATTGACCACGCCGACAATACGTCCCTGTTGTTCCCATTGGTCAAACCGTTTGCCTATAATATCTTCGGGAGAATCATACCCGAATGCTTTTACCGCTTTTTCATTGACCAGCATGGCTTCGGTGGTATCTGTAGCAAATTCGGGGGATAAAGACCGGCCGGCTATGATTTTAAGATCAAACTGTTTTATAAAATTAAAATCTATAAAATAGGTAGCCAGGCTTGTCTGTTGCATATCCCCAGTTCTATTTTCGATACTGGAATAGGCTATGGCATTTGATTCTCCCGGAACGGATGAAGAAAGGCTTGCGGATAATACTCCGGGGAGATTTTGCATGGATTGTTTTAGTGTTTCGTTCTTTGAGGAAAAACCAGGAGTCAGTACCAGTATCTGGTCTTTTTTAAAACCCAGATCCATGTTGTGCATAAAATGCATTTGATGGTATATGACTATAGTACCTATAATAAGGGCTATGGAAATACTGAACTGGAAGACTACAAGAGTTTTTCTTAACAAGACCCCTTTGAACCCGGTGGAGAAATTTCCTTTCAGAACCTTAACCGGTTTATAAGAAGACAAAACCATTGCCGGGTAAATACCGGCGAGAATACCAATACATAAGGCCGTACACAACAAAATGATAATATGGGAAGGAGAGAAAGCAAAATCAGGAGTAATGATCTTGTCAGCCAACCGATTGAAATAGGGTAACAGCAGATAGGTAGTTCCGATGGTAATAAGTAATGCCAGAAGACTGATGATTACCGATTCTCCGATGAATTGTAACCGGAGTTGCTTTTTTCCCGCTCCGATAACTTTTCGTACCCCTACTTCCCTGGCACGTTCCACCGATCGGGCAGTGGTAAGGTTTACAAAATTTATACAGGCAATTAACAATGTAAAGACGGCTATGATACCAAAAATATAAATGTTTTTAATGTTCCCACGGTCGTGGTCGTGAGCCCCTCTGTCCGTCCAAAGGTGGATTTTTTCGAAAGGCTCCAGTTTTAAGGTGAGAAAGAGTTTATTGGCCTTCATCTTTTCACCTATCTTCCTTTCCGTAAAATCCGGGAATTTTTGTTCGAGAGTACGGAAATCGGCATCATTACCCAATAGGACATAGGTAAAAGGGTTGAAGTTGATCCACTGGTTATCCAGATCGGATTTTTGATCTAAATTTTCGATAATTGTTGAAACCGATAGAATGATGTTTGCCTGTATATGCGAGTTTACCGGAAAATCTTCCATAACTCCCGTAACGGTTACCGGGTATTCTTTTTCGAAGAAAGTACCCTCTAAGGTTTGTCCGACGGGATTTTGATCCCCGAAGTATTTTTTTGCCGTGCTTTGTGAGAGAACGATACTGAAAGGTTTTTGAAGGCACGTTTTTTGATCTCCTTGTAGTAATTTGAAGTCAAAGATCCGGAAGAATGTGGAGTCGGCTGCAATAGTCTCATCCTCCATAAATGAGGTAGTTCCTTTTTGAAAAGCACTTCCGAAAGGGGTAATTCGTGCTGCAGATTCTATTTCCGGAAATTCTTTATACAGGTGTGGAGCAAAAGCCCAGGATGAGAGACTCCATTTGTTTTCATCGGAAGGGGTTTTCAAATCCGTTACTACCCGGTATATCCTATCGCCCTTAGAATGAAAACCGTCAAAGCCGAGTTCATAGGATATGTAGAGAAAGATCAGGAACCCGGCGGTCATGCCGATAGTGAGCCCACCGATGTTGAGGAGGGAGAAATTGCGATGTCTCCAAAGGTTTCTGAACGCTATTTTGAAATAGTTACTAATCATAGTCACTCAGTTGTTAGTCCGGAGTTTTGGAGTGTTGTTTTCCAAATTTTCGAACGTTTGTTTATAATTTCACCGGGGCTTCGGTACATCCCGAGCTACGCTCGGGACACTCAGCCGCCTTTGTTCTGGCTTGTAAACCTGCTCTTTGGCTGTGCTCAGGGACCTGGAACTTGCAACCTGCAACCTTTTTTCAATCTGTCCCTCTCAGTGTCATAATTTTTCAGCTCTCAAACTTTATCACTCTGTTTTCAGCGATTTTACCGGGTTGGTCATTACTACTTTTACGGCTTGTAAACCGCCCTTTGGCTGCGCTCAGGGACTGCAACTTGCAACCTGTAACTTTTTGTAACCTGCAACCACTTCTTCTGTGAAACTCTGTGTTTCTTTGAGCATCTCTGCGTCATAACTTCCCAACTCCATCACTCCGTCCTTAAAGATTTCACCGGGTTGGCCCGGGCTTTACTTAACGTCCGTACACTCATTATCATCAGGGCAATGACCAGCATGCATCCACCCCCGGCCAGGAATATCCACCAGCTCATTCGGGTCTTATAGGCAAAATCCTGTAACCAGGAATGAAGGCTCAGCCAGGCAATGGGAACTGCAATTATATATGCCAGGCCTATCAGTAACAAAAATTCCATGCAGAGCAGGATGTTGATCTGCATTAAAGAGGCCCCGAGTACTTTTCGCACCCCTATTTCCTTGGTGCGTCTTTCGGTGGTATAAATAACCAGTCCCAGTAACCCCAGGCAGCTTATTAAAACCGACAGGGCAGTGGCCCAGTTCAACAAGGTGGACATTTTGCTTTCCTGCCTGTAGAACCGCTTGACAATATCATCCATGAATTGTGGTTCAAAATCAAAACCGGGATAAATTTCTTTCCAGGTATTTTCAATCCGGGTCATAACATCCGTCCAGTTTTCGGGATGTGTGGCCGGCAGGGAAAAATGGATGGTACTGAACCTGGAATACCGGTTTCGGTTCCAATCGCCCACCAGTGCCATGGGTTCTATTTCTGACTTTAGCGAACGTTGATTAAAATCATTCATAACACCTACTATCGGGCTCCTGTTTTCATCGACGATTAATTCTTTTCCCAGGGCCTCTTCCGGGGTGTTGAATCCCAGCATTTTCATATAGGTTTCGTTAATAATATATTCCCGGACCGTATCGTTCCGTAGCTTTCTCCCGGCCAGAAGTTTTATACCGAAGATATCCATATACTTGGCATCTCCATATAGCAATTCCAGGTTGGTATGTACTTCATTTTTTCCGTCTATATAGTTTGTGGCCATGGAATGCGTACTGAACGATGCAGGCGGATTGCCACCGAGACTCACTTCCTGTATTTGCGGAATAGTCTTTATTTCTTCCATTAACCGGGACCGTTTATCCATGGAGGCATCGTGCCAGGGAGTTCGTACAGAGGCGATGGCATCTGTTTTAATGCCCATGTCTCTGGACATCAGGAATTGTATTTGTTTGCCCACAAGGAGGGTAGCAATAATAAATACCTGGGCAATTACAAATTGGAATACGGTCAAATATTTCCGAAAAGAAGCTGTATTCCCGGCAAACAGAACCTGGTTTTTTAATACGGTTACGGGTTTGAAATTGGAGAGCACCAAAGCCGGGTAAGATCCGGATAATAAAGACACGATTACGATCAGGAGGAAGGCAAAAACCATAATAACAGGGTCGGCAAACAGGTGAAACCGAATTCCTTCGGCCAGAAAACCGGAAAAGGTATCAAGTAACCCATAAGAGAGGAGTACCGAGAGGAAGGCCGCAAAACAGGTTAATAGGAAAGTTTCTACCAAAAACTGAAAGATCAATTGTTTTCTGGAACCTCCGAGCGTTTTACGCACTCCTATCTCCCTTGCCCGGAAGGTAGCCTGGGCCGTATTGAGATTGATAAAATTAATACACGCTAAAATAAGCAAGAAGAAAGCGACACAGGATAATCCGATGAGAACCGGTTTGCTTGCCTGTGCCGTACTATAATCAAAAACACCATAATCGGAATTAAAGTGGATGTCTTTTAAGGGTTGTAAATGGAATCTCCTTTTCTGCCCGAACTCCAGTAATTGCTTGTCTTCGTGTTGCCTGGCCAGGAAGTCTAACTGTTTTTGAATAGTTGATATATCTGCGTTTTCCGCTGTTTTAATAAATAATAGTGAAGCCGAATTGGTGCTGTTCCAGTTGGTATCGGCTACCATTTCTTTAGCATCCGATTGAGAGGCTGTTTGTATGGAAAGGAATTCCTCAAAAACAAGGTCGCTTCGTTCCTTAAAATTTGCGACTACGCCGGTGATTTTGACAGGAATGGAATCATTATAGACTAATGTATGTCCTATAACTTGTGGAGGTGTCAGGGAAGGGAAATACTTTTTGGCCCTTTTTTCGGTAAGGATTAATTCATTGGGATTGGCGAGTATGTTTTTTGGATTTCCGGCCAACCAGTCGTATTGGAATACATCAAAATAATTTCCGTCAGTGTAAACGACTTCCCCGGGATCTTTATAAATCCGTTTGGTCTGCCGGTTCTCGACTTTGAGAGGATCTGTTGTGAAAAAAGCGCTTACATCAGCCACTCCCGGAATCCCTTCTTTTAAAGTAGCTGCCAAGGGGCGGGGGACCCCGCGGTTGTAAAACCTCCCTTCGGGAGAGATAAAGTCGGTAGTAATACGGTAGATACGATCGCCATCCGGGTGAAAAGTATCAAAAGTAAGATCGTAATATACCGCTAAGCCTATGACAAAGGAAGCGGATAGCCCGATAGAAAGCCCGATTACATTAATCAGGGAAAATAACCGGTTATTCCATAAATTCCTGAATGCTATTTTGAAATAGTTTCGAATCATCTTTTAGGTTTATTCTGTTTTTAAGGATTTCACCGGATTTGCCATCGCAGCTTTTACCGCCTGGAAACTCACCGTACACAGGGCAATACCGATAGCTGCCAGTCCCGCTATGGCAAATACCCACCAGGAAATTTCAATCCGGTATGCGTATCCCGTCAGCCAATGTTGTGTGATCCACCAGGCAATGGGGATGGCTATACCAATGGCTATAAAGACCAGTTTTAAAAAATCCGTGGATAATAACTGAACAATTCTTTTAACGCTGGCTCCCAGCACTTTCCTGATCCCGATCTCCTTTTGCCGCTGTTCTGCGGTGTATGCCGCCAGGCCAAAGAGCCCGAGGCATGAAATAACAATGGCCAGGAAGGCGAATACACGCGATAATTTTTCGATGAGCATTTCACTTGTAAACCTGGCATTGAAATCGTCGTCTACAAAGCTGTATTCAAAAGGATAAGCGGGATTGTGTTTTTTCATGATAGCCTGTAAACTGCTGAGGGTCTCTTTGATATTTGCATTGACATCTGTCCGGACATACATATATTCGGCATCTCCCGGTCTATTGAGAAAGAATATAACCGGGTCGCTATTGCCATATAGGTTTCCGTAAACAAAATCTTTGATCACCCCGATAACGTCATAGTTGATCCCTCTAAGATGTATGGTTTGTCCGACTGCACTTTCGGTTTTCATAAGCCTGGCTAATGATTTGGTGATAACTATCCGGGTGCTATCTCCCGGATCACCCAGGCGAAAGTCCCTGCCTTCGATGATTTCCATTCCGGCAATGGAAATAAATTCCGGACTGATATACCTGTGGGAGATCAGGATGTCTTCGCTGTTTTCATTCTTACCCTTCCATGTCGCTTGAGTACTGTTATTACCGGTAGAAAGGGTTTCAAAGCTGTTCAAGGCTACATTTTCTACCATACCGGTATGGAGCATGTCTTGTTTAATGCTACTAAAGTTCTTTTCCATGTCACCGCGGACCTTCATGGTAATCAGATGCTCCTTGTTATACCCCAGTTCCCGGTTCTTTACATGCTGAACCTGTTGGTAGATTATAATGGTACTGATAATTAATACTATGGATACCGTAAATTGAGTGACCACCAATCCCTTACGGATAAATACAGCGCTTCCGCGCGCAGACCTTTTTCCCTTGAGGACTACCACCGGTTTAAAGGAAGATAGGTGCAGGGCGGGATAATAACCGGAAAAAAGACCGCAGAATAATGTGATAAGGAGCAGTGCCAGAAGATGTAAAGGCTTGCTGAGCGCCAAAACGAGTTCTTTTTCTACCATCAGGTTGAATAGGGGTAATATAAGTTGCATCAGGATAATGCTGATAGCAACAGCAATAGCGGCCATGATTAGGGCTTCAGTAATGAATTGCATGACCAGTTTCCGTTTTTCGGCGCCCAGTACTTTACGGACCCCTACTTCATTGGCCCGTTTTTCACTCCGAGCAGTAGATAGGTTCATAAAATTGATACAGGCAATGATTAGGATGATACATGCTATGATCGTAAAAAGACGAACATAGGTGATACGCCCCCCCACTTGCCTACCATTTTCGAACTGACTGCGCAGACGCCAGTCTTTCATAGCAAATAAAAACGCTTTCGCATCGTCGACACCCCCTGTTTTCTCCGGTATAAAGTTGTTGAGTTTTTTGTCAATAGCAGAAATATTAGCTTCTTCGGTCAACTCCATATAAGTGTCCGTAACAAAATTACCCCAATAATGCATCCATTGTTTGTCTTTGGCAAAGGGTTCATAAGCAGCAAGCCAATCGAATTTCAATGTGACATTATGTGGTAGGTCTTTTACCACACCTGTAATTATGTAGTCTTGAGTGTTATCGAGTTTTAGTGTTTTTCCGACTATGTGGTTGTCATCTCCGAAAAACTGTTTGGCCATCTTTTGGGTGATCACTATACTATGGCCATTTTTTAGGGAGGAAACCGCACTTCCTTGTACAAAATCCAAACTAAAAATATACATGAAATCTGGATCGACATAGAGTCCTTGTTCATAAATGTCCTTATCTCCGAGACTGAATAATTTTTCTCTTCCCTCAACTCTGGAAATACGTTTTACCCCGGGAACCTCTTCCTTAAAAGCGGGCGCCAGTGGTCCGGGTGTTGCATCAAAAAAAGTACGCCATTCTCCCTCATATTTTTGGCTGTTAGGTACAGCATATATCCGGTCTTTATTCGGAAATACCGAATCAAAACTCACTTCGTCCTCAACCCACAGAAAAATAAGCCCGGCACAGGCAATACCGATGGCCAGTCCGAAAATATTGAGGAAGCTATAGGTTTTGTTCTTCCGGAGGTTCCTCCACGCTATTTTAAAATAATTTTTGATCATGGTTTTTGGTTATTGAGTTATTCAGTTATTTGGTTATTGAGAAGTAATACTTAATAACTCCATAACCAGATACCTTATTAACTTTAAATCATCATTCGGTCCGCAAATTTTTTACCGGGTTTGCCAGGGATGCCTTGATAGTCTGAAAACTTACCGTGACCGAAGTGATCAGTATCATGACTACAAAGGGCAATACGAAATAGGCCCAGTGTATATCGATACGGAAAGCATATCCCTGTAACCAGTTACTGGCCATAAGCCATGTCAGCGGAAGGGATATTAAAAAGGCGAGGGACAGCAAGATGGCAAATTCCTTGTATAAAAGTTTTAGGATCTTGCCTACAGATGCACCGAGCACTTTACGGATCCCGATTTCTTTTGTCCGCAGCATGATATTGTATGATGCAAGGCCAAACAGTCCCAGACAGGCGATCAGGATAGCAAAGACGGTGAACGTGAAAAATACCGATCCGAATTGACGGTCGGCCCTGTATTGTTCGGCAAAACCATCGTCCAGGAAAAAGTATTCGTAAGTATTGCCCGGAAAGAACCTGTTCCACGCTTCATGTACCTGTTGAATGGTCTGAGCTATTTGGTCCGTACCCAGTTTTAATGCGAAATATCCGGCTACCTCAGGAGTAAGCCGGAGAATAAGCGGTTCATAGGCCTGGCGGAGGGATTCCTGGTGAAAATTTTCGGACACACCAACTATGGTGAATTGATCTCCCCAAAAGTTGATCTTCCTGCCAATCGCTTCTTCCGGGTTATTAAATCCCAGTTGTTGTATCCCGAGCCGGTTAAATATCACACTTTCCTTATCCGTTGTATGTTCTTCGGAAAATGGCCGTCCTGCGACCATTTTAATATCCAGGAGGGAGGTGTAGTCGTGATCGACCCATAAGACCCTGTACTGTTTTTGCCGGGATTCGTCCTGGGTCACTAACCTGATGCCTCCCGCATTGCCGCCTCCACCTTTTCCCGGGACCGTAGAAGATACAGCGATATGCTTTATGGAAGGATTTTGTAACAGGAATTCTTTGAATGCCTTTTTCTTATGTATAAAGGTGGAATCAGATACGACAGGAGGTCTGATGACCAGGGTTTGATCGATATTTATCCCCAGGGACTGGTTTTGCATAAACTGTATTTGCCGGTAAACGATCAATGAATTAATAAGCAGGAGCAGGGAAGCCGCAAATTGAAAGACAACCAGTGATTTTCTCAGTACACCACCCTGTCTTGTCGCCGTCATTCTCCCTTTTAAGACCTCTACGGGTTTGAACCGGGACAGTACAAGAGCAGGATAGAAGCCTGAAAAGAATGTGCCGGCCATATAAAGTATGCACAAACCTGACCAAAAAACGGGATTGACGAATAAAGAATACGATATGTTCAGCCCTGAGATCCGGTGGAATAAGGGGATAATCACTATCATGAGCAATATGGACAGGACCACAGCCAGGCCGTTAAACATGGAGGATTCCGTAAAAAACTGGGCGATCAGTTGTTTGCGTTTCGAACCAATAACCTTACGCACCCCGACTTCCTTGGCACGGCCTATGGCACGGGCAGTGGCGAGGTTTATATAATTGATCCATGCTATGATGACGATAAAGAACGCCACCCCCATAAGAAGGTAAACCGTTTTGCGATTGCCGTTGGTTCCCGGTTCCATACGATAATGCGGATCGAGATGTATATCGGTGAGTGGTTGCAGTACATAATTAACGGAGGCATTCATTTGTTTCATTATTTCACCGACGCCCTGCGCTACAACAGGAGGGAATTTTGCTTCCACTTTTTTCGGGTCGGCACCTTTTTGTAACAATAAATATGTAAGGCATCCGTCACTTACCCACCAGGTTTCCGGGTTATCTTCACCTTTGCTGTCCGCTTTGACGATTTCGATAAAGCTGGAGTAAGACAGCAGGATATTGGGTTTTAGCTGGGTGTTTTGTGGCATATCCTTAAAAACACCGGTGATCTTATAATTCCGATCGTTATTGATCCGTATGGATTGGCCGGTAACAGCAGTGTGGCCAAATATTTTTAAGGCTGTAGATTCGGAGATCACGGCGGTAAAAGGCGCGGTCAAAGCTTTTTCAGGATTCCCGGTGAGCAGGGGATATGAAAATATCTTAAAGAATGAGCTACCGGCATAAAACACCTTGTCCGTTTTCAGGGGGGCATTGTCAATATTCAATACCGCATCACGGGTTTCCACCACTTTTACGTAGTCTTCTATTTCCGGGATAGCCTGGTGGAATGAATTACCCACGGCAAATGCTCCCGCCGCCCATTCAGAGGCTAGCTTACCATCGTCGAAACGGTCCTGCTTCACCCGGAAAATACGATCCTTTTCAGTGTGGAAATCATCATAGCTCAGTTCATAGGAAACATACTGCAAAATAAGCAGGCAGGCTGTAATCCCCATGGCCAATCCGCCAATGTTGATCCCGGAGTACATTTTGTTTTTTAGTAAATTCCTCCACGCTATTTTGAAATAGTTTTTGATCATGTTTTTTTAGTTGTTAGTTCAGAGTTTTGGAGTGTTGTTTTCCAAATTTCCGAACGCTTATTTATAATTTAACCGGGGCTTCGGTACATCCCGAACGGAGTTCGGGACACTCAGCCGCCTTTGTTTTGGCTTGTAAACCAGCCCTTCGGTTGCGCTCAGGGACCTGGAATTTGCAACTTGTAACTTTTTTTCAACCTGCACTCCTCTGTGAAACTCCGTGTTTCTTTGTGCATCTCTGTGTAATAACCTTTCAAACTCCATTACTCCGTCCTTAAAGATTTCACCGGGTTGGCCGTGGCAGCCATATACCCCTTATAACTCACAATAAGCAGAGTCAGGATCAAAACACAACCTATGGGCAGGGCAAAGACCCACCAGCTAATCGGTGTTCTGTAGGTATAGTTCTGTAACCAATCGTTCATAAAATACCAGGCAATGGGGGAGGCGATAAGCCCCGCAATGCCTATCAGTTTGAAAAAATCTTTGGAGAACAATCCGAGGATGTCGACAACATTGCCTCCCAACACCTTCCGGATACCGACTTCTTTGGTTTTCTGGGCAACGAAAAAGGAAACCAGGCCATAGATACCCAGGCCGCCGATAAAGATGGCCAGAAGGGAAAATAGTTTGGTCAGCGCCAGGAACTGTTGTTCGGATTTGTACATTTCCGCTACGCGATTATCCAGGAAGGCGTATTCGAAGATAAAATCGGGGAAATAAGGCCTCCATTGTTGTTCAATATACCGGAGTGTTTCTGGGGTATTAGCCTGATTGATTTTGATTCCTAATTCCATGTACCACTGATCCGGATCGTATGCAATAAATACAGGGCTTATGGCATCCTCGAAGTCCTGATCGTGAAAATCTTCCACAATCCCCACGATGCGGGCATGGTAATTATCACCGATTTTTATGGGTTTGCCTACTAACTCTTCTGGGGAATTTATTCCTACTTTTCTGCCGAAGGTCTCATTGACCACTACTTCATCTAAAGAATCTTTCTGAATAAAATTCCTGCCCGAAATAAGTTTAATGCCAAAAGTATTTAAGTAGTCCTTATCTGCAAATTTTGACTGAATCAGAAAGTCTTCTTTTTCAGGGTTGTTATTAAAATAAACGCTCTTACCTAAACTGTTAACAGGCGCTCCCGGGCTTGTAAAGCAAACAGAAACCTGTCTGACATTCGAAGACCGGACAATCTTGTTTTTTAAGGACATTAATTTAAAAGATCCTATATCATCTACAGGAAGTTTTACCATAACGATTGCGGTAGTATCGTAACCTAAATCAGTACTTGTAGCATATTTAATTTGTTTTCCGATGACCAGCATGGCGATGATCAAAACCATGGAAATAACAAACTGACTGGTGACCAGTATCTTTCGAGTCAGTGAACCGCCGGTATCTTTCTGAGTCAGTTTTCTTTTCAGGGCGAGGACAGGGGCGATCCTGGCCAGGATAATCCCGGGATAGCTTCCGGCCAGAAAAGCAACGCCTACCAGGAGTATAGCGATAAAAGTGGCAAACCGGAAATTTAACAGGCCGGATGCCGAAAGGGAAAGGTTGAAGGTGTTGTTAAAGAGCGGTAGACAGAGAAGACTTAACCCGAGCCCGATGACCAGGGCAACAAAAGTAATGAGAAATGTTTCGGCCAGAAACTGCCGGAAAAGCTGATCCCTGAAACTTCCCAAGACCTTTCTTATGCCAACTTCCTTCGAGCGGTAGACAGATTGGGCCGCAGAAATGTTGATAAAGTTAATGCAGGCAATAAGGATAAGGAAAAAACCGATAGCCCCGAGGATCCAAAGCAGTTTTACATTGATGCCACCACTGTAGTACGAATCGAAATGGATGTCCTGGAAAGGCTGTAGTTTATAATAGTCTGTACCCGTGGGTTCAGCGTGGTATTTAGTGGGCCATTCCTTCATTTCCTCCTCTATTTTTAAGGGATCCTGATTGGGCCTTAACCGTGTAAAACACTGTAAACTGGTGCCTAATCCTGTCCAGTTTTCACGGGAAACCCATGCAGTTTTAAGGGTGTTGAAGGAAATAAAGATCTGGGAAGTTACCATGGTGTTCTTTGGAAGGTCTTGTAAGATTCCTGTAACCCGGATCGTTTCCTTATTTTCCCACACAAAGGTTTGATTGATGGGATCGGTATCGCCAAACAGCTTTTTTGCCATTTTCCGGGTGATAATAGCCGTATTTGGAGCCGCCAGCTCATCCGAAAAATCCTTATCGAGAAGGGGGTAATTGAATATCCGGAAAAAATCCGGTTCGACGAAAGCAACATCCTGTTTATAACGCAGGGGGGATTCTCCCGAATTTACGGTAATTAACCGCCCGCTCCAATTTACTATCTTGGCTACCTTTTCCGCATAATTGTAATCGTTCTTAAAAACATTGGGCAGTGCACGGGGAACAGTTGCTGTATACTCAATATTATCTTTATGCTGTTCAGTTACGAGCCTGTATATTCGGCCTGTATCCTTGTGAAAATCATCGAAAGTCAGGTGAAACTGGATAAACAGAAAAATAAGAATGGCACAGCCAAAACCAAGGGCCAGTCCCAGGATATTGATCAATGCTACGCTTTTCCTTTTACGGATACTTCTCCACGCTATTTTGAAATAGTTTTTGATCATTTTTTAGCTTTTTAGTTTGGGAGTTATGGAGTTCGTTCTTCCCGGACTTCCCAACTTTATAATCTATTGGTTACACCGTATAAGTGGCTTAACATCTTCTTTCCATAACTTCTCAACTCCAAAATTCATCTCTTCTTAGTTGTCAGGCTAACCGGTTGTTGTGCTGAGCAACCGGATAACCCGACAGGTCTTTAAAACCTAATTAACTAAACTAAAATCTTTCATTCGCTCCGTAAACTTTTTACCGGGTTGGCGGTTGCAGCTTTTATGGACTGTGCACTCACCGTTATCCATGCTATGAGTATTGCGACAGATCCGGCCAGGATAAACATCCACCATTGCAATTCAATACTATAGGCAAAGCTGTTCAGCCATCGATGCATTGTATACCATGCGATCGGTGAGGCGATTACAATAGAAATAAGTACCAACCTGGTAAAATTTCCGGACAATAAGGTGACAATATTGGTTACGGAAGCACCGAGGACTTTCCGGATACCGATCTCTTTGGTGCGCTGTTCGGCAGTAAAGGCCGCCAGGGCCAATAGTCCCATAACGGAGATCACCATAGCCAGGATACCGAAATACCTGATTAATGTACTGATCATGGTGTCTGTTCTGTATAGTTTTTCGTATTCCGTATCTAAAAAGTGATATTCAAAAGGGTAATTGGGATTGAATTTTCGGGTCAGTTTTTCAAGGTCTTGTATGGCTTCTGCAGTTTTTCCGGCACGGGTCTTTACTAGCATTTGGGAAGAGTTCTGAGGATCCAGACAAAGGACCAGGGGAGTTATGGGCATATGTAACGACTGTATGTGAAAATCTTTCATCATACCTATCACCGGAGCTTCTCCGTTCCAGAAACTGATCTGTTTGCCTACCGGGTCTTCCATTCCCATCAATTCTGCCGTTGATTCATTGATCAGGTAGGCCAGGCTATCGGTCCGGAAATCTTTGGAAAAGTCCCTTCCCGCGGCGAGTTCTATATTCATGGTTTTTATGAAATCATATCCCACGTGCATCACCGATACATTGGTTTGCAGGTCCGGGTCTTTTCCGGGCCAGGAAAGATCACCGGAAGACGAGCCGATATTAATGGGAAGCATAGCCGAGGTTGTAGCGTTTTCTATGGCCGCAGATCGTAATACTTCCTGTTTAAAGGGTTCCATCTTGTTGTATAATTCTCCTTCCAGTGGTATGGAAAGGACCCGTTCCCTGTCCAGCCCGAGGTTCTCGGAACGCATGTATTGCATTTGTCCGTTAATGACGATCATGCTGATGATCAGGAAAATCGACAGGGTAAACTGGAACACCACCAATGACTTTCTGAGGAAAGCAGCATTGAGAAATCCGGGTTTCAGTTTGTTCTTTAAATTGTGAATGGGGGATATGGCGGAGAGGTACAGGGCCGGATAACTACCGGACAGGAATCCCGTAATCAGTAGTAATGCAATAATACTTATCAGAGTGGTCGGGTCGGTAATGTCCATTTCTATCGGCCTGCGTAGGAATCTGCTAAATGCTGGAAGCATAAGCTTTACGAGACCAAGGGCCAGGAGCAGCCCCAACAGACTGGTCAATATCGATTCGCTTATGAATTGTTTGAAGAGGGAGTTTCTGCCCGCTCCGACGACCTTTCGTATTCCCACCTCTTTGGCCCGCAGGGAAGAACGGGCGGTGGCCATATTCATAAAATTGATGCATGCAATCGCCAGGATAAAGAGGGCTACGATCATAAATATACGTATGTATTCGATGCCTCCGCCACTGGGTTTCCCGTTTTTGTAATCGGAATACAATCGCACGTCTTTAAATGGTTGCAGGATAGGGAGAACATCCATATCGGCATATTTCGGATAGATCCCTTTCATATTGGTTTCGGCATTCTCCGGGGCCGCTTCCGGATGTAGGCGTACATAGGTGCGAAGCAGGTTACTCCCCCATAGTTGCATCCATTCCTGTTCTGTTTCTTTAAAATTTATAACCCAGTCCAGTTGTACGGTAGAGTTGGAGGGTATATTTTCGATAACCGCCCCCACGGTATAGTCCTTGTGATTATTGAGCCGTATTGTTTTTCCAAGGGGGGAAATGTCCCGGAAATATTTTTCGGCCACATTACGGGTTATGACAATGTGGTTCGGAGAGGCGAGAGCATTTTTCGGGTTACCCGCTATTGCCGGAAGCCGGAATACGTCAAAGAAGTCATCTGAAGCATAAAGTCCGTTTTCCTTGCCGGCCTTTTCCCCGAAGTTGACCAGGAGGTCCCTGTTATACGCAAGTTTGGTAACAAAAGCGACTTCCGGAACATCTTTTTTCAATGCTTCTGCAAGAGGAGAAGGGGTAAGGCCACTGGTCACAACCTTTCCGTTAAAGTCAGAATTACATCTGACAAAATAAATATCTTCATAACCGGGATAAAAACGGTCATAACTCATCTCATCCTTTACCCAAAACCATATCAGAAGGCTGCAAAACATCCCCAGGGCAAGCCCTGCAATGTTGATCATGGAATAGAATTTATTTTTTCTAAGGTTCCTCCACGCTATTTTAAAATAGTTTTTGATCATAACGGTTTAACTTATTCGGTTCGCAGGCTTTTTACGGGGTTAGTCATCGCGGCTTTTAAGGATTGGCCGCTTACCGTGATCAGGGCAATAGCTACCGCTACTAACCCTGCAAGGGCGAACATCCACCATTGTATGTGTATTCTATAGGCAAAACCTTCCAGCCATGAATTCATACCCCACCAGGCGATAGGTGAAGCAATGAGAATGGCTATCAGCACGAGTTTTATAAAGTCTTTGGATAAAAGGCGTACAATACCTCCGGTAGAAGCGCCTAATACTTTTCGGATACCGATTTCCTTTATCCGTTGTTCTGCAGCGTAGGTAGAAAGACCGAGCAGGCCGAGGCAGGCGATAAGGATGGCTAACAGGGTCATTACTATAAAAATAGTTTCTCTTATTCTGTCATTGCGATAAAACAACTCCCATTGTTCGTCGAGAAAATGATACTCAAGTTGATGGCCCTGGTCGACCCCATAGAATATCTCCTGCATTTTTTTTAGTGCAGGGAGGACATCCGTATTCCCTTGGGAAAGCCTCACTGTAAAGTAATCTATGGAGTGAATCG
Source organism: Sinomicrobium halophytocola (assembly GCF_052983395.1). Classification (NCBI taxonomy): domain Bacteria; kingdom Pseudomonadati; phylum Bacteroidota; class Flavobacteriia; order Flavobacteriales; family Flavobacteriaceae; genus Sinomicrobium; species Sinomicrobium halophytocola. The sequence continues at coordinate 680,007 of NZ_JBRKIT010000011.1, read as the reverse complement.
GATTTTTTTGGGTTCCGAGCACCATTGGGGCCAGCGGTTCACGTAGCGATTGAAAATTGAAATCGCGGACGATACCCACCACCCTGGCCAGGAACGGTTTATCGAGCGGAGAAAAATCGCCCCCAAAATTGACGGATGGGATTTCGATAAATTGCCCGGAGGGTTCGACAATACCCAAAGCCTTGGCGGCACTTTCATTGATCAATACTGAAGTGGAATCTGCTAAATGATCGGGCAGGAAATTTCTCCCCTGCAGGAGTTCTATATCATAGGTTTGTAAAAACTGGTCGTCCACCCCCAGAAAAAACATATTTTTTTCCTGTGGATCACCGGCGTTGTTGTGCACAGATACTTTGGGCAGATTTTTCCACTCGCCAGGGACCCTGGAACTTACCGAAACACGGGCGACCTGTGCCAGTTTTGAAAATTCGTGTCTTATGGTTTTCCAGCTGTCCCGGACCTTCCCGCTGTTGATATCAACCACGACTAACTGATCTTTCCGGAAACCTATGTCTTTGTTGTTGAGATATTTCATTTGCAGGTAGATTACCATAGTAGCCACGATCATGACGATAGATACCACAAATTGGAGTACAACCAAACTGCGGCGCAGGGAAACCTTCCCTTTGCTCATTTGGTCTTTGTGTTTCATCAGCGATAGTGGTTTCAGAGCTGCCTGGACCAATGCCGGGTATAATCCGGATAGCAATCCTACCACTATGGTAATTAAGCCTATACCAATCAGGATACGATAATCGGTTGCTGTTCCGAGTGTCAGTTGCTTTTCTGTGAACGTATTAAACCAGGGTAATGTGATTTTGGTGATGATCAGCGCAAAAACAATCGCGATCACTGTTGTCAAAAATGCTTCGGTGAGAAATTGTCCGGTCAGGTTCTGTCTTGATGCACCTACTACTTTGCGAACGGCGATCTCTTTGGCCCGGTTGGTATATCGTGCAGTGGTCAGGTTCATATAATTGACACAGGCGATAAAGAGCACAAAAAATGCAACAATGGAAAAGACATAGATTGTGGTTAAAGAACCTTTTTTTCCCGAATCACCCTCAATGTCTTCAGAATGGAAATGAATATCCGCCAGTGGTTGCAAAGCAAGATCGCTTTTGCCGGAAACACCGGCATCCTGATTTTCTGCTATAAGTTTGGTGATGCCAGCCTCAACTTTTTTGGGATCACTTTGATCTTTCAGTGAGAAGTAGGTTGCAAAAGAATCCGAATCCCAGTCTGTGTTAATGAAATTCTTAAATCCGTCACCTGTCATGCTCGATTCGGAAAAAAGCATATTAAACGTGATACTCGAATTACCTGGAAAGTCTTTCAGTATTCCGGTGATCTTAACAGGAATGTTATCTACGTCGGTTCTTATGGTTTTTCCCAAAACGTCGGCAGTGCCGAAAAGCCTGTAGGCCATTTCTTCCGTCATAACAACGGTATGGGGCTCGGTTAATGCATGAGCCGAGGTCCCCTGCAGGAATTCGAAATCGAAAACATTAAAAAAACGGGGATTGCCCAGGGTGATATTTTCATGAAAAACCTGTGTATGGTCTAACGCAGAAACATTGGTTCGCCCCAGGGTGATCATCCTGGCTATGCCTTGTATTTCCGGAAAATCAGTTTTTGCTTTTTCCGAAACCTGGTAACCCGTTCCGGCAATCTTTGTCAATTCGCCGTTTGAGTTTGTTTTATGATTTACCGCCCTGTAAATATTGGATGTGTGTTGGTGAAAACGGTCAAAAGTCAGTTCGTCAAAAATATAAAGAGCAATGAGCAAAAAACATGATGTACCAATAGTGAGCCCGACAATATTGATAAAAGAAAAGAATTTGTTCTTTTTAAGGTTTTTCCACGCTGTTTTAAAATAGTTCCTTATCATCACAGTTTGGTTTATTCGGTTCGCAGGCTTTTTACAGGGTTTGCGGTGGCGGCTTTGATGGATTGGCCGCTCACGGTTATCAGAGCAATGACGACTGCTGCTGTTCCCGTCAGTACAAAGATCCACCATTGCAGTTCAATCCGGTACGCAAAATTTTCAAGCCAGCGGTTCATCGCATACCAGGCGATCGGGGAGGCGATGATAATAGCGATTAGTACCAGCTTTATAAAATCTTTGGACAGTAAAGTGACTATATGAGCAACGGAAGCGCCGAGAACCTTACGTATACCGATCTCTTTGGTGCGTTTACTGACGGTATAAGCCGTTAAACCGAGTAATCCCAGGCAGGTAATTAATAGTGTAAGGATCGAAAATACCGAAACGATTTTTCCGAACCGTTGATCGGCCTTGTATTGCTCGTTAAACATCTGGTCATAGAAATAATAGTCGAAAGAATGGCCGGGGAATTGTGTTTTCCAGGCCGACCCTATATCGGCAACCGTTTTTTGTATATCCTTTGTGTGAAGTTTTACAGCGTAAAAACTCGCTTGGTTACTGTGCCAATGTATCATGGGAAGTACGGCTCCCTTTAAGGATTGTTGGTGAAAGTCTTTAACCACCCCTATAATTTCAGCCTGTTCCGAAAACCAGACACTTATTTTTTTGTTCAGGGCCTTTTCGGGATTTTCAAACCCCAATGTCCTGACAGCTTCCTCATTAATGATCACTTCATCCGTACTTACTGACCCGGGCCTGAAATTTCTTCCTGTGGCCAGTTCGATCTCCATTGTAGGAATAAAATCGGTATCAATCCCGTAGAGATAATAATTGTAACCCCGGCCTTTATCAGAACCGTATTGCGTTATACTTGTGGTAGAACTCAGTTCGTGAAGACTGATCCCCGGGAGTGAGCCTGCAACCGATACTTTTTCCACATCGCTAAGTTGGGACAGTTCATTTTTAAAAGTCCGGCTCTGGACCAGGCGCAGGGAATCGGTTCCAAATTTCGGTGCCCTGATAACCAGCATCTCTGACGTGTTTATCCCCAGGTCCTGGTTTTGCATAAAGGACAGCTGCCTAAAGACAATAAACGCGGCCGACAATACGATCAGTGCTATGGCGAACTGCCCGACCACGAGGACTTTTCTAAACAGATTGCCTTCCCTGGACCCTGTGAATGATCTTTTAACAACAGAAGCAGGCCTGGCGGAAGAAAGATTAAACGCAGGATAAAGCCCGGACAGCAGGCAGTTAAAGAGAAATAGTCCGGCACAGGTGATCCAGAACATGGACGTCGTGAAAAAATCGACTTCAACAGGTCTGCCGATCAACCGGAAATAGAAGGGGAGTATCCCCCAGATGAGGAGTAAGGCCAATACCATGGCTGTAAGGTTGATCAATAGTGTTTCGGTGAGGAACTGGCTTATCAATGACCTTCTATTGGATCCCAATATTTTCCGCATACCTACTTCACCTGCCCTTTCGGATGCGCGTGCCGTAGCCAGGTTCAGATAGTTGACCGAGCCTATTAACAGGATGAGGAAAGCTGTGATAAACAGAAAACGCACCGTTCTTATATTCCCGTTGACCTCAGGCTCCCAGCCTTTGTGGGAGTACAGGTGTATATCTTTGATTGGTTCTGCTACTACCCGGAGATGATCTAAATCCTTGAATTTTTCTTTGCGAAAATCAAACAATTTTTTGTTAAATGCTTCCAGGTCTGGGTGTGGGGCTAATCGCAGATAAGTGTAATTGTTCCAGCTCCCCCATGAATTCAGGTCCCATCCCATATTGACGAGGGAAGAAAAAGAAAGCAGTATTTCTACTTTCAGATGGGTATTGGATGGTGAATCCCTGATCACACCGGTAATGGTAAACAGGTATTCCCCGTTTTTTACGGTTTTTCCTTTTGCAGGTGCATTGCCGAACAAGCGTTTGGCAAGGGATTCGCTGACTACAGCTGTCATAGGAGCATCCAGTGCGGTAGAAGGGTCGCCCTGGATAAATTCGTGATGAAAAATGTCAAATACGGAAGGGTCTGCCGCATAGATCTTATCGATCCGGTAAACCTGGTTGTTATAGCTTATTTCATTGTCGTCTTCCATCATCTGTACCCGGACATAATCCGTCACTTCTGGCATTTTTTCTTTTAATTCCGGAGCTAAGGCAGGGGCGGTTTCACAGTCCGTGGACACAAGCTGTGAACCTTGATACATTTCAGTAGTAACCCGGTAAATACGATCTGCATTTTCATGAAAGTCCTCATAACTATACTCGAACTTTACGAAATTGATGATCAGCAGAAAAGCAGCCGATGCTGTAGCCAATCCCACAATGTTGATCAGGGAATAGAACCTGTCTTTCTTCAGGTTGCGCCAGGCAATTTTGAGATTATACTTTAGCATGATGTTTCGGTTGGTCGTTTTGTTTTACACCAGGATATTCTCCGTCACTTTCTGTCCGTCCAGCATCCTGATGATCCGGTGGCTGAACTTGGCATCGTGTTCGCTGTGTGTTACCATAATAATGGTAGTTCCCTGCTGGTTCAGTTCCGTAAGGAGATCCATGACCTCGTTACCGTTGCTGCTGTCCAGGTTTCCGGTAGGTTCATCGGCGAGGATGAGTTTGGGACTGTTCACCACAGCCCTGGCTACAGCCACCCTTTGCTGCTGTCCGCCGGAAAGCTGTTGCGGGAAGTGATTTTTCCGGTGCATGATCTGCATTTTTTCGAGGACTTCGTGTACCCTTTCTTTACGGTCCGCAGCTTTTACTCCTGTATAAATAAGCGGTAATTCCACATTTTCAAATACGGTAAGTTCATCGATGAGGTTAAAGCTCTGGAATACGAAACCGATGTTGTGTTTGCGAAGGTTGGCCCGTTTGCGTTCGTTAAAACCGGAGACTTCAATACCGTTGAAGATAAAACTTCCCCCGTCCGGGTCATCGAGCAACCCCAGGATGTTCAACAGGGTTGACTTTCCGCAACCGGAAGGACCCATAACCGCTACAAATTCCCCTTCCTTTACGTCAAAGGAAAGCCTGTTAAGCGCAACTGTTTGTACCTCTTCCGTGCGGTAAAACTTTTCTAAGTCGGTAATTTTTATCATGGATGTGTTTTTTTAAAGTTGGAAGCTCGAAGCACGGAGCACGAAGTGGTTTTTTCTTCATACTTCATGCTTCGCACTTCGTGCTTATCTAATTTTCTTCCTGAAAGCGACAGTCATGTTCATGAGGTCGAAGCAATTTTTATAAAAAGTATGAAAATCGTCATTTGAAATATATTTTCTCCTTTTAGCTTTGTATAAACAGGTTACGACTTCCGCTATGGAACGTATGGAATAGCCTAAAAACTTTTGGTATTCGGCTTTTGATTGTAAAATGGAGCCTTCCGAAATGTTCAAAGCAACGGAGTCGGCTGCCCTTCTGATTTGAGAAGACAAATTATACAACTCTTCCTTTGGAAATTTTATGGCAAGTGTATTCATTTCTTCTCCCAGATCCATTCCTTTTTGCCAAATAATCAAATCTTCAAACTTAAATTTCATAGTGTTAGCTTTAAATTAAACTTTGGATGTAGAACTCCTGACTTCGAACTTCGAGCTTCGTGCCTCAAGATTAGCCCATCAATTCAAAACCAACTCCTGTATATCCCCAAAGTTATCATATCCGGAGGTAACTACCTTATCTCCGGGCTCTAAACCTTCCAGAACTTCGTAATATTCGGTGTTCTGGCTGCCGAGCCGTATTTCCTGTTTGTAGGCGCTCTTGCCGTCTTCACTGACCTTAAATACCCAGTTGCCGCCGGTTTTCTGAAAAAACCCGCCTTTGGCCAGGAGCAGCGCTTCTTTTTCCTGGCTGAGGGCCAGGCGGATCTGCAGTGTTTGTCCGCGGCGTATACCTTCCGGTATTTCTCCTTCGAAGTGCATGTCTACCTGGAAACGGCCATTGGTAACCTGCGTATATACTTTTTTGATGACCAGGGTAAAGGTTTCGTTTTTAAAGATAAAGGAACCGAATTGCCCGTTGTATATTCTCGAAATATAATGTTCATCAATATCGGCACGTACCTTAAAACCACTGAGTACATCTATTTGTCCCAGTCGTTCCCCCTTGATTTTGGATTGCCCTATTTCCGCGTCGAGGGAGGTTAACTGTCCGTCCACAGGTGCTCTTACCACCAGGTCTCCCACTTTTTTACGCATCAGGTCGAGGGCGTTACGGGTCCTGTTATACGAACTTTCGGCCTGGTCCAGTTCCTGCCGGGATGCCATAGAATCCTGTTTAACGACTTCTTCGGCCAGTTTCATGCGTTCCTTCTGGTAGTTATAATTGTTTTCGGATTCCAGTAACTCCTGTTTACCAACAGCTTTTTCGTTAAAGAGTCTTCTATTTAGTTCATATATCCTTTTGGCTTCGATAAGGCTGTTTTCCACATCTGTTAATTGGTTAAGCCGGTTTATGGTGTTCTGTCTCGCGGCATTTTGTTGTATCTGCATCTGGGTAAGCAGGTTGTATACTGATGTTTCCTGGTTTACCAGGCTGAGTTCCAGGTCGGTGTTGGATAATCGCAGGATAGGATCGCCCGCTTTCATTACGGTCCCGTCTTCCACAAATTTTTCTTCCACCCGTCCGCCTTCCACGGCATCCAGGTAAATAGTGGTAATAGGTAGTACGATACCGTTAACCGGAATGTTTTCCTGGAAAACACCGCTTTTTACTTCACTTATGGTAATACGTTCCGTTTCTACATTGAGTTTGGACCCTCCCGTGGAGGAGATGATCGTAAAGATAATAAGGGATAAGAGTAAAACACCCCCAACCAGCATGATAATGCGGGAAGTGGTAAAACGTTTCTTTTCAATCGGAATGTCCATAAAGTGCAATTTGATTTACCACTATAGCATTATCGTGCCAAAAATATAAAATGCTGTTTTATAGTTTATTGATTCTTTTTTTAATAGAAAAGGTGTTCGGTTTCGATACACTTTATGTTCGCTGGCAATACACTTTTGTACTCCGGGAAATTAGGATTGGTACTTTTTTCATTAAAGGGGATTATATTGTAATATTGTAGATGTTGAGCTATAACACAGAGTTTCACAAAGTAGACACAGAGATACACGGAGTTTACTGATAGTCTTATGGATATAAACAACCTTTCTTATAAAGTGATAGGTCTAGCCATGGAAGTACATCGTCAATTAGGACCGGGGCTTCTGGAATCTGCTTATCAGGAATGTTTATTTTACGAGATAAAAAAAGGAGGATTTTTTGTAGAAAGAGAAAAAATATTGCCCATAGTTTATAAGGATATTAAGCTGGACCATGGTTACAGAATAGATCTTTTAATAGAAAATAAATTGGTGATAGAATTAAAAACAGTGGAGTGTTTTACTGATGTCCATATTGCTCAGGTCCTGACTTATCTGAGATTGGGGAATTATCCTTTAGGCTTGTTGATGAATTTTCATAGTAAGATTTTAAAGAATAATATAAAAAGGCTTATAAATACATAAAGAACATATTTTGTGAATCTCTGTGTTTGCTCTGTGTTCCTTTGTGCAACAACTAAAGAAGAAAGAGTTTAAATGATATAAGGATGCAGCTAAAAGACGCCCGAATATTAATCATAGATGACGATACCGATGTATTGACAGCCATGCGGTTATTGTTCAAATCGAAGGTAAAGGAAGTGGTGACGGAGAAGAAGCCCGATCATATCCTGTCCATTCTCAGTAAATCCAGTTTTGATGTCATTATCCTGGATATGAACTTCAACGGGCTGGTCAATACCGGTAATGAAGGTTTGTTCTGGCTTCGTAAGATCCGGGAGGCAGATGAGAAGGTAGACGTTATTCTTATTACGGCTTACGGAGATATTGACCTGGCCATACGTTCCCTTAAGGAAGGGGCGTCCGATTTCCTGGTAAAACCCTGGAAAAATGAAAAGATATTGCAGTCCGTCCAGGACCTTCTCGATAAAAAGAAATCCCGTAAAAACCCGGTAAAGCCTGTGAATTTGCAGGGTGACAGGATACTGGGGGAAAGCGATGTGATGCGCGATGTTTTCCTGAAACTGCAAAAAGTAGCGCCCACCGATGCCAATGTGCTGATACTGGGGGAGAACGGGACCGGGAAAGACCTTATTGCAAGAGCGCTGCACGACAATTCCCTGCGAAAAGACAAGCCTTTCGTTAAAGTGGATCTCGGTGCGCTTACCCCTTCGCTTTTCGAAAGCGAACTGTTCGGTTATAAAAAAGGCGCATTTACCGATGCCCGGGAAGACCGTAAGGGCAGGTTTGAAGCCGCATCCGGGGGAACACTTTTTCTCGATGAAATAGGAAATATCAGCCTGCAGCAACAGGCCCGCCTGCTTACCGTATTGCAAAACAGGTATATTACCCCTTTGGGCTCCAATGAGACCGTCCCGGTAGATATCCGGCTTATCTGTGCGACCAATACGGAACTTTCGGAACTGGCCGATGAGAACAGGTTTCGCAAAGACCTTATTTACCGGATAAATACCGTGGAAATAACCGTTCCGCCGTTGCGGGAACGCGGAAAAGATATCCGGGTACTGGCCGATTATTTCGTACAGCTTTATGCCGAGAAATATATGAAAGAACCGTTTTCACTGGACAAAAGTTTTGTAGAAAAACTAAAAGACTATTCTTTTCCGGGAAATGTACGGGAGTTACAGTACGCCCTGGAACGCGCGGTGATTATGGCCGAAAGCGAAACCCTGTTCGCGGATGACCTGGTGTTCTCTCCCATAGAAAAGTACCAGCAACCCGAAAGCCCCCGCGATCTGAAGCTGGAAACCATTGAAAAAAATACCATCCTTAAAGTGGTGGAGAAAAACAACGGCAATATTTCCAAATCTGCCAAAGAACTCGGTATCACCAGGGCTGCCCTGTACCGTAGATTGCACAAATATGACCTTTAGATCCTATAAAAAGGCCCTCCTGTTACGAATAAGCATCCTGCTTGCTTTTCTCGTCATGCTCGCTTTTGCCATAAGCAAAGGCAATGTGTATTATATTATTCCGGCCTGCCTGTTAAGCGCCTGGTCCTGCAATTACCTCTACACATTTTGTGTAAAGCGGTTTAATGCGATAGACGATTTTTTTGAAGCCGTAAAATACAGGGACTTTTCCCGCTGGTACCCGGAGAAGAACGGTACCGGGGATATCCGCACCCTGCATACGGGCTTTAACGAAGTAAACCGTACCGTAAAGGAAATGAACAGCGAAAAGGAACGGCAATACCTCTACCTGCAAAAAATACTGGAAATGGTAGATGTGGGCATCATGGCCTATGACCGGGAAACCGGAAAAGTATTGTGGGATAACGAATCTTTACGAAAACATCTGGACATACCCTCCGTAAAAAATGTCCGCTTCATATCCAGCAGGAAACCCGCCCTGTTCCGGGATATATTCGAAAAAGACCATTCCAGGGAAACATCCGTAACCGTAGAGGCAGGCCAGCAGAAAAACAAGATGCTGGTATCCAATGCCGTTTTTCATGTGGGTGAAAATACCTTTAAACTGGTTGTCCTTCAGAATATCGAAGATACGCTCAACCAGAATGAGTCCGAAGCCTGGAAAAAACTGCTCAGCGTCATGACGCACGAAATTATGAATTCCATAGCCCCCATATCGTCCCTGGCCGAAACACTGAAATCCAATATGCAAATGGCTATAGACCATCCGGATGAATATCCGCTGGAAATGGAAGATATGCGGATGGGAATAGAAAGCATAAAAAAACGAAGTGAAGGGCTGATGAAGTTTGCCAAAACTTACCGGAGCCTGAACAAAGTGACCAGTCTTAACAAAACCCGGGTCACATTATACGAACTCTTCCGCAATATAGACAAACTGATGTCGCCTTCCCTGCAGGCAAAAAAAATAAAAGTCGATTACAGGACGGAACCCCACGACCTGGAAGTACTTATAGATACCTACCTGATAGAGCAGGTGCTCATTAACCTGATTTTGAATTCGGTGGATGCCTGTGAAGGAAAAGATGATGCCCGGATCATAATTTCTGCCGACCGCCACCTGAACGGCAACGTAGTGATCCAGGTCACCGATAACGGAAAAGGTATCCCTGATGAGGTGATCGATAACGTATTTGTTCCGTTCTTCAGCACCAAAAAGAAAGGCAGCGGGATAGGGTTGAGCCTGTGTAAGCAGATCATGCTCTTGCACGAGGGGAGGATACAGATACGCAGTGTAGAAGGAGAGGGAACAATAACCAGTCTTATTTTTTAAGCTGATTTACACATTTTACCGGTTAATTTTCCGGCGAGGAAACCCTTTTTTTGGCCGGGTGGAAACTGGTTCCGCTCAAAATTATTCTGAAATATATCTCCACAAAAAAATACACGTTCAATTTTCGGTTGCCCGTAGCAGACCCCGGGTATAATTTTGCCTCTGTTCAGGATCCGGACGAAACAGGATCCTGGTATGAACATGTAAAATCCTAAACCGATCATCTTATGCAACTAAAAAACAGACCCGGGATATCGGCATTAGCCGTTGTTCTGACAGCGCCGTTGTTATACGTTATAGACATTTTTATCATTAATATGGCCATCCCTGCCATACAAACGGGTTTAAGTGCTTCGGACGGGGAAACACAGCTGGTTATAGCCGGTTACCTTTTGGGCAGTGCCGCTTTTCTCATTACCGGTGGCAGGGCGGGGGATTACCTCGGGAAAAAAAAGGTGTTTTTCTGGGGGATGTTCTGGTTTACATTGACCTCATGTATTTGCGGTATGGCCCAGACGATTTTGCAATTGAATGCGGCCCGGTTTTTTCAGGGGATGAGCTCGGCTTTTATGGTGCCTCAATCCATAGCCTTCATACAGGTGCTGTTTCCCGAACCGGAGGAAAGGGCGAAAGCTATCGGGTGGTATGGGATAACCCTGAGTATTGCGGCGATCATAGGACAGATATTAGGCGGGTACCTGGTGGAAACCCGATTTTTAATAGAAGGCTGGCGTTTGATCTTTTTTATAAACCTTCCCGTTGGCCTGGCAGCCTTGTGGGCCATAGACCGGTATCTGGACGAAACAGAAAAGGAGAAAGGCATAGGTTTTGACTATTCAGGCTCCGTTATTTTGACGCTGGGCCTGGGCGCTCTCATATATGCAATTACCGAAGGAAGGGAGCAACACTGGCCCTTATGGAGTATTGGCCTGATCATTTCAGGCATACTGGTGTTGGTCTTTTTTGTCAGGGACCAGAGAAAAAAACAGTGGGAGAACAGGCACCCGCTTATGGATATGGGCCTGTTCCGGAACAGGGAATTTAATATTGGCCTCGGAGTGGTACTGTTTCATTTTATGCTTCATACGGCCTACCTGCTGATGAGCGCGGTATACCTGCAAAGCGGACTGGGAATTTCTGCCCTGGAATGTGGAATGTATTTTCTGCTTCATGCCCTGCTGTTTATGATCTCTTCATTAGTAGCGTCGAAGCAACTGGTGAAATACGGGAAGAATGTCCTGCTTACAGGGCTTTTTATCATATTTCTTTCCTTTGTTTTACAATCACTTTTTTTTACTGCGGAAACTCCCCCGTTCGTTTCCATAGCGCTGATCGGGTTATACGGACTGGGTAACGGTATGGTATTGCCTTTCCTGTTGAATATTGTACTGAATAATGTCCCGCAAAAACACGCGGGAATTGCCTCAGGGATATTTTCTACTTTTCAGCAAACCGCATCCGCATTGGGGATAAGTATTATAGGAGGTGTTTTTTATTCGGTTATAGAAGGGAAAAGCGCACAGGAATATACTTTAGGTATTGAATATGGTCTCATAATCAATATGATTTGTCTCGGAATAGTATCGATACTGCTTTACCGGCTGCCCGACGGTCTTAAAAAGCGTACCGGAATTATCGGGACAGATTGAGAGGTGCTGCGGCATACCCGGATTATTCCTGCAAACTCCTGTACACTAAAAAACACATGCCGATGTCCCGTACCCTATGGACTTACATGTTAAAGCGATAACGTTTTAGTGTTAAAAACACATAAAAAACAGAAGTTAAACAATTGTTTAATTTAAACGATTGTTTAATTTTGCTCCTTCAAATTTAACACGGAAGAAGCATGGAGTTGAACGAAAAACAGTCGCGTATCCTGGAGGTAGCCGAAAAACTGTTTGCGGAAAACGGTTTTGACGGTACTTCCGTACGTCAGATAGCCAGGGAGGCCGATATTAATATTGCCATGATCTCTTATTATTTCGGTTCCAAGGAAAAGCTGCTGGACGCCTTGTTGTTCCACCGTTTTTCCGGTTTCCGGAAAGAGATGGAAAAGGTCATAGCAGGAGAAGGGGGATATATGATCAAAGTAGATAATATGGTCGCTCTTATGGTGAGGCGCATACATGACAACCGGCGGGCATATAAAGTGGTGAATTTCGAATATTCCAATCCGGTACGCCAGGTCAGTTTTGACAACTACGTCCGCCAGAAACGGGAAAACTACAGTATGATCGAAGGACTTATCCGCAACGGTCAGAAAGAAGGTGTTTTTTCGAAGCATGTGAATATACCGCTTATCGTGCCGACCATCCTGGGAACTTACTTCCATTTCTACTACAACAAGAAGTTTTTCCAGGCCCTGCATGGTTTCAACGAGGAAATGACCATAGACGATTACGTATACACCACCTTAACTGCACATATTCAACAAACAATAAAAGCATTGCTCACCTATGAAATGCCGGTTGGTAAATGAGAAACCTCCCGATCCTGATACTCATCGGGGTCATCGGGATGATAATGTTCTTAAAGGGATTACTCACAATCAAGTTAATTATATGATGGATTTCGTGAATCTTCGATGTCCATCTCTCCTGTTAAAAACAAACAAAAAACATCAGATGAAAATTAAAGTTTTATTGCTTTTTATGCTGTCTGTAGTCCTGTCGGGCAACCTGGCGGCACAGGAAGAAAAGCCTCTGGGCCTTAAAGAAGCCATACAACTGGCGCTTACCAATGGAGATGATGCCAAAATAGCCGATGAAAAAGTCAATACGGCCGAGAGCGAACTCCATGTAACCAAAAATGCTCAGTACCCGGAACTGGGACTTTCCGGTCAATACCAGTACTTAACCGAACCCAATGTTCAGTCCGGACTTTTGGGAGGTGGATCGGCTGACGGAGAAGAAGGATCGGGCGGATTTCCGGATGTCAACCAGCTTCTTTTGGGGCAGGTGAGTGCTTCCGTTCCCGTATTTTCCGGGTTTCGCCTTAAAAACCTTGTCAATGCCGGAGAAAACCGCCTTGAGGCTGCCAGGCTGAATGCTGTAAGCGACAAAGAGCAGGTGGCTTTGCAAACGGTTACGGATTACGTCAATCTGTATAAAGCCAGGCAAACAGTTGCCCTGGTGGAGGAAAATCTTAAAAGTGCGCAGCAAAGGGTTAAAGATTTTTCTGCGATGGAAGAAAATGGCCTTTTGGCCCGTAACGATCTTTTAAAAGCGAAACTCCAGGAATCCAACGTACGTGTCACGCTGGAAGAAGCCATGAAAAACGAGCGTATCCTCAATTACAGGCTTACCACCTTATTAAAATTGCCGGAAGGGACGCTGGTTGAAACCGGTGATGATGAACTGGAGATCATACCCGTGTCGGGTGAAGATACCGTGGCTATTTCCAGGAGCGACCTGGAAGCATTGCGATACCAGGAAAAAGCTGCCGAAGATGAGATCAAAGTAGCCCAGAGCAAGTTTTTTCCTTCCGTAAATCTTCTCGGAGGATATGTAGCGCTGGATGTCCCCAATGCCCTGACTGTGACCAACGCCATGAATTTCGGAGTAGGGCTTTCGTATAACCTGTCTGATATTTTCAAGTCCAAAAGCGATGTTAAACTGGCCCGGAGTAAGGCCACCGAATTACAGTACACCCTGAACAAGTATTCCGACCAGGTGAACATACAGGTAAAAAACGCACTGGAAGATTATCGCCTGGCACTGAAGAAATATGAAGTATATACCGAATCCCGGGAACAGGCCATTGAGAACTACCGGATTGTCAAAGATAAATACGACAACGGCCTGGTAGATACCAACGACCTGCTGGAAGCCGATGTGGAGCAGTTACAGGCAAGGATAAACCTCGCTTATTCCAGGGCAGATATCACCCGAAAATATTATGAATTCCTTACGGCACAGGGAACCCTTACAAACTATATAAATAAGTAAACTAATCATTTTTTATAAAAATGGAACAAAAGAAAAAGACCAACAAAAAGTTCGTGATCATTATTTCGGTTCTGGTGGGTATAGGCCTTCTATATGGCGGGTATAAGATCATCCATTCCTTTTCTCACGAAACCACGGACGATGCCCAGGTAGCGGCCAATATGAACCCTGTTATACCTAGAGTGGAAGGGTATATTAAAAAGGTTTATGTAACTGACAACGAGGTAGTGCAAAAAGGAGATACCCTTTTCGTTATCGAAGACCAGGATTACCGGGTAAAGCTGGAAGAAGCCAGGGCCGGTCTTGCAGCAGCAGAAAGCCAGCTCGCGGTGGCACAGGCAAGTATAGGTTCGTATCAAGCCAATGCAGCAGCTTCCGGTTCGCAGGTGCAGTCGGCCAGGGGCAATATAGAAACGGCCAAAACCAAATTGTGGAGAGCCACCAACGATTACGAACGGTATAAAAACCTGTACGCGAACCATTCCATCACCGCACAGCAATATGAGCAGGCCCAGGCAGCCAAAGAAGAAGCGGAACAACAACTCAAAATACTACAAAACCAGCAAAAGGCCAGCAGCAGCCAGCACAGTGCCGCGATTTCACAAACCGAAATTTCGGAAAAACAGGTCACTGTCGCCGAAGCCAATGTACAAAGTGCCCGGGCGAACCTGGATGCGGCATTGCTGAATGTGGGATATACCGTGGTAACAGCGCCTATTGACGGGCAACTGTCGGCGGTAGACATACAGATCGGCCAGTTTGTACGTCCGGGGCAATCTCTCTTTTACCTGGTAAATACGCATGACAAATGGGTGGTGGCCAACTTTAAGGAAACACAGCTCAACAAGATGCGCATCGGCCAGAAAGTGAGTATAGAAGTAGATGCTTACCCGGGAGAGGATTTTGAAGGGGAAGTTACTGCATTTTCCCCTGCGACCGGGGCGAGGTTTTCCTTACTGCCCCCTGATAATGCCACCGGGAACTTTGTAAAAACCGTACAACGCCTCCCGGTGAAGATCAATTTCAAAGCAAATAACGATACCGAAAAACTGAGTCGATTGCGTTCCGGGATGAACGTATTCGTAGATGTACATTTAAAATAAGTTATGGCTGAAGTACAAATTCAGGACGAAAACAGTCTGGTAGAATATGGTTTCCGGAGGGTGATTATCACAGTAACTGCCATCTTGTGCGCCCTTCTGGAAATCATAGATACTACCATTGTCAACGTAGCTCTCAACGATATGCGGGGAAGCCTGGGTGCCTCCCTCAATGATATCGCGTGGGTGATCACGGCCTATGCCATCGCCAATGTAATCATTATTCCTATGACGAGCTGGTTGTCCAAACAGTTCGGCAGGCGTAATTATTTTGCGGCATCGATCATTATATTTACCGTAACTTCCTTTTTGTGCGGTAATGCCACCAATATCTGGGAATTGGTAGCTTTCCGGTTTATCCAGGGAATGGGAGGCGGAGCCCTCCTGGTAACGGCACAGACTATTATTACCGAAAGTTATCCTCTCGAAAAAAGGGGAATGGCACAGGCCATTTATGGCATGGGGGTTATTGTAGGCCCTACATTGGGACCTCCGCTGGGAGGATACCTGGTAGATAATTTCTCATGGCCCTATATTTTCTATATCAACGTACCCATAGGTATTATCGCCACTTTCCTTACACTTTTGTATGTAAAGAGCCCCAAATATGGGGAGAAACTCAGGGCCAGCCAGGTAGACTGGTGGGGGATCGTGTTCCTGGCCTCCTTTATAGGATCGCTGCAATTCGTACTGGAACACGGACAACAGGACGACTGGTTCGCGGATAGTACTATACTGGTTTTGAGTGTGGTGTCCGTATTCGGGTTGATTCTTTTTATATGGCGGGAACTGGTCTATGAACACCCCATAGTCAACCTGCGCGTATTGCGGAATTACAACCTGCGAATAGGTACCATGCTTACCTTTATTCTCGGTTTCGGCTTATACGGGTCTACCTTTGTCATTCCCATATATACCCAGTCCATCCTCGGTTGGACAGCCACGGATGCCGGATTATTACTCATTCCGAGTTCCATAACCACGGGACTGATGATGCCCGTTATCGGGAAATTACTGGAACGCGGGGTCTCACAAAAGTACCTGGCTGCGGGAGGGTTTGCCATATTTTTTATATACAGCTACTGGATGTATGCGGTAATGACACCAGACACCGGTTCCGAACACTTTTTCTGGCCCCTGGTCACCAGGGGAGTAGGTCTCGGGTTGCTTTTCGTTCCCATCACCACCCTTTCACTTTCCACGCTTCAGGGAAAGGATATAGGAGAAGGGGCGGCCTTTACGGGAATGATGCGGCAGTTGGGCGGATCGTTCGGTATTGCCATTATTACCACCTTTGTTACCCGCCTGGGACAGCAACACCGGGTTAACCTGGTCCCGAATCTCAATGGGGCCGATTTCCAGGTGCAGGAACGTTTGAATGCTTATCAGCAAATGTTTATAGATAAGGGGTTCAGTATCAATGAATCCCTGGACAAAGCATACCAGATGCTCGAAGGGGCAATAACCAGGCAGAGTACGGTACTCTCGTATATGGATATTTTTCTTTACCTGGGAATACTGTTCCTGGTATGTGTGCCTTTTGTACTGTTTATTAAAAAAGGTTCGGGAAAAGTAGATGCTTCTTCCGTACACTGATTCCTGTTATTATATTTTTGTTTCAAACCCCGGCGGCACTACGCTTCACCGGGGTCTTGTTTTAAAAAATCACTTCCGGAAGTGATTTTATAAGGCTATAGATGATTTTTATTTATATCCGCCACAGATTATATGGCATGGGTGTCTGTAGGAGAAATTTTGAACTGTTTTTTTTCTTCCACCCCTGGCCGGCAAATGATTTTTATAAGGGGCTTTTATTTAAAATCCCGGTTTTCGGGGATGGTATCGGACACTATCTTTTTACTACTTTTGCCGTGCAAACTACAAAAAGTAGTTGTTAATTTAAAACCAATAAACAGAAATTTAAATGAACACAAACGATCAAATCGGAGCAGGAGTGGGGCTGATAGCTACGTTGTTTTATCTTGCCTTAATAGTCCTTACCATTGCCGGAATGTGGAAAACATTCGAAAAAGCCGGAAAACCGGGCTGGGCTGCAATTGTACCTATTTATAACATTGTTATACTTGTAGAAATTGTGGGAAAACCGATGTGGTGGATAGCATTGTTGTTTGTACCATGTGTAAACATAGTGGCTAATATTTGGCTAACCAATCTGCTTAGCAAAAGCTTCGGTAAGAGCGAAGGATTTACAATAGGACTTATATTCTTACCCTTTGTATTTTATCCGATGTTAGGTTTCGGAGATGCGAAATACGAAGGACCTTCGGCAGCGGAAGCCAATACTCAGGTAATTTAATATTTCCTTAAAAAGCAATATATTGTAAACCCGGGACCGCAAGGTATCCGGGTTTATGGTAAAATAAAGTATATATGCAGGGAAGTTTCTGGCATTGGCTGCAACATCATCTGATCCCCTGCCCGTTTAAATGGCTGACGGGTATAGATTGTCCCGGGTGCGGTTTTCAGCGTTCGTTTATGGCTCTTCTGCAGGGAGATATACAAAAAAGTGTGGAACTATATCCCGCCACCGTTCCTCTTCTTATTCTTTTTGCCTTAGCCTTCTGGCACAAAAAGTTCGTCCCGGAAGGAAAGGGCATCATTCTGAAAACACTTCTTTTCCTTACCGGAAGTATTATTATCATATCCTATATCCTTAAGATGTATCGCTTATATATAACCGTATAAGTCGATAGCAACAACTCAGGCCAATTTTTATATTCTTCATTTTACGGTATTTCATCGCGATCTGATCCGGTATTCGTCAGGTCTGCTCATGGAATTTATTTACTTTCAGCGGCTTTTCTCCGTAATTGGCACAAAATACACTCCTTAATGTCCTTATATCACCCTTTCCGGGTGAACAGGAATCTGCAATTTTACATTAGGGTTACAGGATAGACAAATCCTGGGAATAAGATCAAAACAGCTTCTAAAGAGAAACATAACATTTTTAAAATCAATATATCATGAAAAACAAAGAAGTAGTACAACAGGTTATACAGGCATTCCTGGACAGTGACGTAGAAAAAGCCTTGTCTTATATGACAGCTGATGTAAAAATGGGATGGCCCGGTTTTTTTGACCTGGCCCCGGGAAAAGATGCCATACGGGAGTTTTTTGCCAATATCCCCGAAATGGTGTCCAGCACCATAGGCGATTTCATTGAGGAGGGAAATAAAGTGGCCGGTACCGGGACCGTTACTTCCAAAGGAGAAGACGGATCGCTTAAAAAGAGTTTTTTCTGTGATGTTTACGAATTGCAGGACGGAAAAGTAAAAGAAATAAAAAGTTATATGGTTTTTGAACAAAAGCAAGAAGCATAGTACCTAGTACCCGGCAGATCACCAACCGTCATATCCTTTTCCTTTATTCGGTAAAAGTGGTATGACGGTTTTTTATTGTTGGTGATGGGCTTTGCTTATAAAGGACCTCTGTAGTTTTCAGTACAGGGCGTTAGCATGGCACGGACGTAAGGTTTTTCTCAGGAAGAGACTACTCCCAGGGTATATAACCTTTCCAGCGTAGGTGTTTCACTGCCTCCCTCGGGTTCCAGGGTAATACCGAAACCTTCGGATACATTGGCATTGCTCAATTCGAATATTTTATTCTCGTCCGTTTCAAAATCGTCAAGCAATCCCATACTGGTGGGCGTTAGCGGATCCATTTTCAGGGACCATATCTGGTATACCATGCCTTTCGGCGGATCGGGGAGGCCCAGGGCATCTATATAAGTTACGTTTTTTTCCTTGTCCCAGTAGGCTGCTGCATAAGCTTCCGGGGCGGCCTGCTGTCCTTCCAGCGGAACTTTCAGGATGTTCCTGTCTCTTAAAACATCAAGGAGCTTCCTGGTTTTCTCCACATCATTCCTGGCGTCTGCAATCCGGATCTCCAACTGCATATTCCTGTTTCGGGTCTCTTGCAGTGACTCCTCCAGTTTTCTATTCTGATTAAAGAGGAAAAAGAGTCCGACAAGCAGGATAATACTTGCTGCCCAGCCGGTATAGGCAAACCAGTTGCTGCGTTTCCGTATCGGTGGTTCTGCCAGGGCCCGTGCGGATAACTTTTCTTTTATGGACTGTAACAGGTGTTCCGGATTTTCAGGTGCAACGGCTCCCGACAACTCCATTAACGCCTGTTCGATTTCCTCTACCTCGGTCCGGATTTCGGGATATTGTTTCAAATGGCGGGTAATTACCCTGTTTTCCGTTTCGGGCAGGGCACCGTACACATACAATTCGAGAATTCCGGAGGCTATAAATTCTTCTGTGTTCATTATCTGATGACGTTAGCACGTAGTTTATTAATACACATCCTGTTTCTTGTCTTTACGGTTCCCAGCGGGATCTGTAACTTTTTGGCACTCTCTTTTTGGGTAAAGCCTTTAAAGAAAAGCAGGTCTATCAATTTTTTGCACATAGGGCCGAGGATGTCAATATATTTTTGCAGTCCGATGGCGTCTATTTTTCCGGAAGCCGGGTTCCCGGATTCGATGATATCTGAAAAATATTCTTCATGGACATTCATCCGGCTGTTTTTATACTCTTTGGACCGTAGCCGGTCAATCGATGCATTTCTCGCAATGTTCAGTATCCAGGTAAAAAAGCGTCCCTTCTCCGGATCGTAGGAGGGAGCTTCGTTCCATATTTTCAAAAAGACATCCTGGAGGATCTCTTCGGAGACCGCTTCGTCACGAATAATGCTGTAAATAATTCCGTAGAGGCTTCTGGAGTATAGTTCGTAGATACGTTCAAAGGCTTGCTCGTTACCGTCCCGGAGGCGGGAAATCAAAAGATCTTGTTGCATAAATGAGGCATTACAATTTAAATTTAAGTGTTAAATGACAAAGTGCCAAGTAAAAGAACATTAAAAAGCGAAAAAGAAAACAGCCTGAAGCTAAGCTTCAGACTATTTCCTTCGCGTACAACTAACTTAGAAACTATCGTGAATTTCACGAAACTATGAACAAACCTGCAATAGCGGAAGCAGTATCCCCGTCCATGGGTTCGTCATAAGACTGAGATACTGCGACATTGTCAAAACCTGTTGCGTCAACGAGGTTTACACCACCCTGAGTCACATTTTCTTCTCCGTCATAAACTGCCTGTGTAGCTTCTGGCATTCCGGCTCCTCTTTCATTTAATGTAATCCATCCGAGTGCATTCTGGTCCAGGTCCATATCCATGACATGCGCCCGAAGCCTTCTTATTTCCGAGGCGTGACGCGCTTCTACGGAGTGAATCTGAAGTGCGGGGGTGAGGAAAGGGGTACCCATCAGGTTTCCGGCCTGTCCTTTATAAGCACGGACACCGGTATCTTCGAATGCCTGGGCAAGAGCAAGTAGCTGGGCATAGGCGACTTCCTGACCTGTACCGTTTTCGTTAAAAGGGTCGAACATCCCTCCGACTGTAAAATCGAAAACAGGAGAGTCTACGGCATCATCACCAAGCCCGGCCATAAGGAAATCCACATGCGCGGTTTCGTGTTTTGAGATTTGCTCATAAACGGCTTCTGCTTTGCTTCCGGAGGGAAGTACTCCTGATTCCAGCGCCTTGATATAAAATTCGGCTTCGAGATATTCGAGAGTAAGAGCAAGTTGAAGTGCCCCTATGGCTGCATTCTGGTCCTGAAAAGCAAAAGTCCTCTTCGGTGCTGTAGCTAATCCGAAAGGAATGGCTGCCAGGGCCGCTTTTTTACCCAGTGCACCCAAAGTACCGAAAACGGCTCTCCTGGAAGAAGTTTTAGCCAGAAGGTTATCGGAAGTAAAAGCTTCTAAAAATTTTATGATTTCCATAATTTTTCTGTTTTAAGTTAATGATAAGGCGAACTATTCTTCGGGCAACTGGTTGGCGGTGAATTCGGTTTTGATAAAACCTGTCTGGCCGACGGCATCCAGAATTTCGGAAGGCGGCTTTGCCAGGTCCAGTCCGTTCGCATCTATAATATCATTCCCTGCAAATGCTATCGGATCATCCATATAGATAGATCTTATTGCTGCTGCATGCCTGGCTTCGACAGAAACGATTTTCCCGGCTATAACAAGGTAATCGGGTGTCTGAATATACGCTCCGGCACCGTTATAAGCTGCTACCCCGGTATCTTCCAGCACTCTTGCCGTAGCGAGAACAGAATTTCTGTCACCGAAGTTGACGGAGGAAAAATCAAATTCCAATTCAGGTAAGACTTTGCTGCTATCCCCGTTAACGGCGGCAGTAATCGCCGCTTTGAAGAATTCGCGGTGAATGACCTCGTGTTTATAGAGGTCTTCCAGGATAAGTTTTTCTTCGGCGTTAGCGCTCATCCAGTAAGAACCGTCCAGAACGCTGGTGTAGAAAGCCGCTTCCAGTTGTTCCAGGGCATATGCGTAATTCAGGATGCCGAGATCCCCGCTTCCGAGATCAAAAACGTCATCGGGATCTGTCATGCCATTGTCATCGTCATTATTACAGGACAGTAACAAGCCGGTGCCTACAACAGCAAGGCTTCCTATTTTCAGGAATTGTCTGCGGGAACTCGATTTCCCGTTTACAGATTCCTGATGATTTACTTTAACAGGTATTTTTTTCATAATTCCGTATTTTAGTTACGGCGAGACTTACGTAGTTATCCGGAGGGCGGTTTTATAATTTATGTTAAAATAATGTTAAAAAAACTAACTAGTAAAGAGGTATAAAGGCCTTCATAGAATCCGGTTCAACCTTTCGTAATCATAAAAAGGATATTTCCGGCTACCGCTATATTGCGGTTGTATATTCCCTGAAAAACAAATAATTTTAGGCCGTGTTTACGAGTGATAACAAAAGCCTTTTTTTAAATAGTGTCATACAACGGACAGTTGTTATGCGTTCTCCTTTTTCACTGCGTCGGGGCTGGCCGGTAGTGTTGTTGTTATTTTTTGCCTGTCAACAGCAGAAAAAAGTCCCGGATATTTATGTGGACCAGGTTCTGGAAACCCTGAATGAAGAGGGAGCGAATATGATAAAAGAACAATACGCAAATGCCATAGAGATATGCGGATCTTCGGACAAAGAAATCCGGGGATTATCTGAAGAGGATATGGAAAAGCTGGGAACGAAGCGATACCAGCTTGCCATTACTCCCGAGAAAATGGTGATACGGCAGGAGTCCTGGGGTTTTCGGATGACAGGACATCATATAAACCCGGGAGAATGCCGTTTTGTTCTCGTGCATCAGGGAGATCTGACTGTTAAGATCCCGGGGCGCACTATCGTTTACGACCTGAAAGAAAACACCCTTACCCGGGAAGAGCAGGGGATCCCGGAAGCTTTTGACCTGCCTTTTCAGGCGCTTTCCGAAAACGGTGAGGAACAGGATGTTTCGGGGGCTAGCTTCACCCGAAGGCAATTTAAGGGGCAGCCTGCGGTGGAATGGGTACACCCGGAAGGCAAAACCGAGACCCTCTGGGCCGGTGGCAGGGCATGGGGATTCAGTGAAATGCCTTCGGAAAATATATTTGCAGTTCCGGGTAGTATGGTATTGCAAAAAGAACAAAAGAAAGAAGGCTATATTTTAAGGCTGAAAACCAATACGTTTACTGTTGGAATTCCCGTAGACTTCGAAACTTTTGCTATTCCGGGAGAAGTACTTTTCGCTCCCTGATCCGTATTCCGGAGCGTTTTTCTGTTAGCCTCTAAAATCCCAGTTTTTCGGTATTGCGGGCTGTTGTCCGTTATAGCTACTTTTGTATTGTGCCCCGCTGTAAAGTTTTAATAAAATAGCATGCTTTTTATTTCTGTATATACCAGTTTCCGATCACACGGGAAAACCCTTTTTTTGCTGCTTCTCATTGCCGGGAGCTGCCTGGCAACGGTAAGCCCGGTACATGCGCATATTACGGAAGATTCCCTGAAACTGGTATTGTCCCGAAAAGACCTCTCTGTTCCGGAAAGGGTGGAAACCATGAATAAGCTTGCGGAAATAACATTCTATCGCAGGGGGCACAAAGAAGGTTTTGCCGCATTGCACAAAGCCATTAAACTTTCCGGACAACTGGAAGACAGAAAATATAAAGCGAGGTTATATGCTGTTCTGGCCAGGTGGTATGTAGAAGACAATCAGTTCCTACAGGCGAATGAAAGCCTGGACAGTGCTTTGTACTACAGCGATAAGACCCATAATAGTGAAACCCGGGGATATGTACAGTACACCAGGGGATGGCTCCGGCTGCGGCAGAATAAACCCAGGGAAGCCATAGCCGGGCTCCTTGAAGGGTTGCACCTGGTGGAGCGGGAAGAAGCACATGAATTAAAGAGTGCGATTTACGGTGAAATGTCGGACGCATACGGACAGTGGAGCGATACGCACAATCAACAGAAATATGCTGTTTTATGCCATAAAGAGGCATTGAAAACCAGTGATCCCGATATATGGTCCTATGCGAACCTATCCATAGGTAACAGTTTTGCCGACAGATTTAAAAAAGATACCACCCGCCGGGCACTACTTGACTCGGCCCTTTATTATTACAAGCATTCCGTTTCCTTTCTGGAAAAAAACAGGGACCGTGTGGTCCACCTTACCCGGTTGCCCGTAGCGGCATATAATATAGCAGAACTGTATTCCAGGTATATGCCGTCCTCTTATGAAGAGAAGGTTCGTTATTACCTGGACCTTGCCGTGAAGGAAGCACAAAAAACAAATGAATATTCCGTTCTGGCACAGAGCTATATTATGCTGACGGAATACGCTATTATGGAAGAGAACTACACCAGGGCGGAATTTCTGATCGGTAACGCGGCTCTTGCAACACATGAAGAACCTGTGCTGAACCAAAGAGTACTTCCCAGTATACCCTGGTATTTTTCGGTCATACGGGAAAAACAGGGAGATCTCGGGGAAGCCTTACGATATTACAAGCAGTATATCCGCGAGTATACCAACCGCTTTGATATGGAAAAAATGGCGCTCGGCCAAAAACTGGAAGCGCAATATGAAGCGAACAGGAAGGAAAGGGAACTGGCCGTCTTACAAGAAAAAATAACCTATAGTAAAAAGCTTAACCGCCTTTATATAGGGCTTGCTCTTGTGGGGCTCATCGCCGTTATTATCCTCATCTATGCCAATAAACAAAGGACCAGGGCAATGAAGCAACAGAAGCAGTTGCACCAAATGGAGGTCTATAAAATAGAACAGAAAAACCGCATTTCCCTTCTGTCGGCCATGCTCGAAGGACAGGAACAGGAGCGGAGCCGCCTGGCGAGGGACCTGCATGACGGGCTCGGCGGACTGCTTTCGGGAATAAAAATAGAAATGTCCGCAATAAAAACCATATTTGCCAATCCGGAAGGGCAGGGGCTTATGGATAAGACCATGGAACACCTGGACGATGCCGTGAACGAACTACGCCGTATAGCCCACAGCATGATGCCGGAAATACTGATCCGGTACGGACTGGGAGAAGCGGTGAAGGAATACTGCCAAAGGTTCAGGACTTCCGGGGTTCGAATAGAATGCAGGGTATTTAATTATACCAATGAAATGGACCATTCCCGGCAAATGGTATTATACCGCATTATGCAGGAGCTGGTAAACAATGCTATAAAACATGCGGAGGCTTCTCTTATCTATGTACAATTACAACAGGTTGAGGACAAGATATTCCTGACGGTGGAAGATGATGGTGTTGGTTTTGATAAAGATAAGATAACCGATACGGGCAAAAACAGTGCCGGGTGGACCAATATCCGTGCGCGGGTGGAGTTTCTTCACGGCTCTATGGATATCCTCTCCGAAAAAGGTTCGGGTACAACGATCACCATAGAATGCCTTATGAACCCGGACGGGCGTGTGTAAAAATAATACTATCTGTTTATTCCTGGTCTTTGACAGGGACAGGTTCTTTCTTCCAGGTACCGAACAGCCGGTCCCAGATATTGGTATAAAACCCGAAATTATAACGGATGTCCAGGTGATGATTGTGGTGGAATGAAGAAGTACCGATATACTTTACTAATGGCCAATTACGGATTCTTCCCGGCAGGGGGTCCATTCCCAGATGTCCCACCAGCCCGAAAATAACATTTGCCGTAAGATACAGGATTACGGCATACAAATTTGGCGGATACAGCATAAGCAAAGACAGCCACATAAGTCCGAAACCGATAGTTTCCAGCGGATGTAATACAAAAAGATCGAGTGGCACCGGGTTTTCCGATGTGTGGTGCAATCCGTGTATCGCCCGGTACAGGAAAGTACGATGGATAAACAGGTGAAAGACATACATCAGAAGATCCATCCCCAGAAAAAGTACCAGGAAATCCGCAATAATATAGACTGTGCGGTCTGTGGTAATGGTCATCCATCCGTTTTGCCATAACAGGTATCCCACATAGGTTATGACGGTATTGATCCCCACGGTAAGGAGCGATATCCCTGTTTTTTTAAAAGACTCCCTGGTGATCCGGAAGGCCTGCCTTTTCCCGAAAAAACGCAATAACAGCCATCCCGTAGCCAGTGTGCCGGTATATATGGCCGTGTTGATAAGCAACAGTATCAACCATACATGAGCGTCAGAAGATTGCTCCAGGTAGGTGAGCATATCAGGAATGCGGGCTTTGTGCCTGTTGTTTTAATTTGGCTTCCACGAGCAGGGCATGCAATACTTCGGTAGAAAAACCGTGTAACAACAACCGGAAAGCAGCCCCGGCCGTAGGGAGCGGTATCATGGGATGCTTATTGTTCAAAGCTACCAGTTTCTCGGGGCAATCCATGATGGTAGCGGCATATAACCCTATGACTTCATCCAGTTGCAGGGAATTGGTGGCACGCCAGAAATCGTTGTCCGTCAGGAAAAACTGGTAGACGGGAGTGAAAATCTCGATAGCCGTACTCAGGTCGAGAAAATTGGTCCACCCGTTACGGAACTCTTCAAAGGGTATAGGCTCCGTGGAAATGGCACTGAAATCGGGATTTTCTTTTTTCACTACCATTTTGCCGCTTTGTTCCAGGGCCTTGTTCAGATTGATGATGAAATTGTAGAGGTTGAGGTCGTGTTCCAGGAAAAGATTGTCCTTCACTTCATTTACCGAAACGGGTTTCAGCGGGTTCATGGGAATTTCTTCAGCCCCGTCCACATTGTCTTTTATAAAACGAAGTACTTCCGATCCCAGGTAAAAATGACGGAGAATAAGGAAATTGGCTTCCGGGGTAATAAAGTACTTCATACCCATATACAGGCTCCAGTGCAATGCTTTGGGAGCATTGACCAGGTTGGGGATAAATATTTTCAGGACCTGCATGATGTGAATGGAAAGGCGTGCGAGTACACGTACTACCGGGTTCAGGAACTGACGGGTCTTGCTGTTTGCATCGTATAAAAAAGCCGCTTTGGCATCCCGGCTAAACGGTATACTGTGATCCAGGTACAAGGCATGCCAGTGGCTGGGATCCCTCGGGTTGTTTTCCAGGGATTCGAAATATTCGGAATAATTTTTCATCTCAATTGTTTTTTTACGGTTTCCGAAGAAGCTACCCGTATATCATAAGCTATCTTTAAAAATCTCAGCAACCGGATAAAGTGCCAGGATATATCGACCCTCCCTTTTTTGAATCCTACCTTCGCACTGCCGGGAAACTGATGGTGATCGGCATGCCAGCCATCCCCGAGAGTAAATATAGCCATTATAAGGTTGTTACGGGCGTGATCCTTCTTTCTGTAAGGCTGTTCGCCGTACAAATGGGCTACACTGTCTATGGCATCTCCGAAATTGAAAATGATAATGAGTGTGATCCACAAGGCGAAAAAACCGGTTACCCCCCAGAAATAAAAGGCCAGTCCGAAGGCGATGACGGCATGCAGCCAGAGAGCAACAAAGTAAGGCCACGGTTTGCTGATAAAGTTGTAATAAGGATCATCCGCCACATCCTGTGTCAGGTCATTGTATTGCTGGTTGGTCCTGGGACGGTTCCAGGCATCCACAAGGAACCTGAACGGGCCCGCAATAGCATAGAAAAAGCAAAGCAGCCGGTTCGCGGATTGGATATACCAGCCATTATGGGCATACCAAAAACCCTGTATAACCGGAGAATGCGGGTCGTTTTCCACATCGGTATGTGCATGGTGATACCTGTGATTACCTACCCATTGTACTGGCGTTCCGGCCGGCAACCCGGCAGTAATTATGAGATAGGCAAACCACTTTTTAAGTTTTAAGGCACGGTGGGATAAATGACGATGGTACCCGATAACAATAGCCACCCCGGCAGCGAGGTAATATATGGTACAGTATATGAGTAATCCTGTCATTCCTGAGCTTTAAGGAAACCGGGTGTTGTATTTTAAAAATTATCTATTTCTTCGAGTTGCATTTTGTATAGCCTGGCCACTACTTTGGCCGTTTTGACGATCTTTTCGGCAACTTCCTTAGTCAACAAGTCACTTTGGATGGCCTTTTCAAAACGTTCAAAGTGATTTTCGTTACTGTCACTGCTTTCGTGATAGATCAAAAACGATACCTGGTCATCATTCAGTCCCAGTTGTTGTTTTATGGCACGTCCCCATTTCCCGGCCACCCGGTTTCCGAGTCCTTCTATGATAAACATGCCGCCCAGCAGATCGAAAGGATCGGGTTGACTGGCCCGGTGAAACATAAAGGCACTCAGGGCTTCGCTACCGATATTTTTATTGCCGGTGAGGATATCTTCTTCCTTACCGCCACACCGGAGATAATTTTTTTCCAGGAGCTGATAATCCCGATGTTCGTCCGAAGAATGACGGATAAAGGACGAACGTACGGGAAAATGTTCCATACTTACGTTAGATGCCGCCCGGGCAATCCATTGCGAACCGTCGATAACCTGCTGCCGCAGGTTTACCAGCAAACGCTTGTATTCGTCCAGGGTAAGCGTTCCGTTGTATATCTTTTGTACCATCGGCACTTCCTGCAAAGAACGTTCGAAATCAAACCAGGTGTTGGTAAGTTGCCGTACCAGCCATTCCTGCACCGGCTTTCCGTCCGTATGGATCTCCGGGGCCAGTATTTCCCTCTTGAGTTCGTCCGAAGGCATTTGTTTTTCCCCGGATACTACTTTCAGCGACATAAAACCTGTTATAAAACGGCCGCTTTCCGGGACCATGCACAGTATATTTTGTCCTTTCCGTAGCCTGCCGCTATCCATCAGTTCTTTTATGGTTACGAAAATGGAGGCCGATCCCATATTGCCCTTGTCATACAGGGTGGTGTACCATTTTTCATCGGCGATATCGAGTCCTCCTTTGTGTAGGAGGTCCACGATCTGAGGTTTGAAGTGATGAGACGAATAATGGCACAGCAACCAGTCGATGTTTTTCGGGTCTATCTTTTGAAGGTCGATGAGTTCAAAAAAGCGGTTTACCCCGAGTTTTACGATATTTTCCACCAGTCCCATATCCTGGCGAAGGTTTATCATACCATCACGATCGGCATCGGATACGGAATCGTAGTCGAGCCAGGTTGCGGATACGGAACCATCTTTGTTTTTCTGCGTACCTGTATACATACAAACATCATAGGCATTGGCGTGCGACTGTAAATCCACCCAATTCACTTCCAGCGATAATCCGTTTGCCGCGGGTTTGTCCTGCAGTAATAAAGCCCCTGCGCCATCGCTCAGCATCCATCTCAGGAACTCGGTCTCCAGGGGAATTTCTTCCTGTTGAAGTATGGAAGACTGGTATTTGAACCGTTTGGACTTGAACATCCTGCTCGACAGCTCCGCGGCACAGCATACGGCATTCTTCATTTCGCCGGACTGTACGTGCATATAGGCGTTTTTAATGGCCATAAGCCCGGAGGCGCATACACTCTGGTGAGAAGAAATGCCACAACGATCCAGTCCGCTTTCCCCGTGAACCATACTGGCAAATCCCGGGACGGGGAGGTCGCTTTGTGTAGTGCCGGCACTGAGAAAATCGATATCCGATTTCGGGACCCCCGCACCGGAAAGACAGTTTTCAATGGCCAGCGCTGCCATCTCATAGGCTTTATGCGTGGTTTTCTGTGATTTATCTATAGCATAAAAACGGGTCTTGATACCGTTTTTACGCAGGAAAACCGCCTTTTTACGGGAAGGAGTTCCGTTTATAGTGCCTAGGAAATCTTCCATTTCCTCGTTCGTTACCGCAGTATTAGGCAAAAAAGCCCCGGCGGAAGTAATATATACTTTGCTCATTTTTCTTTTGGTTTATATGTGGTGTGAAACAACCGGTCGAACCAGGGTAGCATAAATCCGAAATTTCCCCTGCCTGTTTTGTGATGCATGCTATGCCGATAGGAGAATTTAAGCAGGTGATTATTATTGGCGCCCCGGTACAACTCGTAATTACTGTGACCCAGCATATTGATGAGGATGCTCATCACTGGCAGAGAAAGGGCAGATACCACCTGGAACGGATACACTATAAGCGGGGGAATAATGACCGTGCCCAGCAGAAAAGCTTCAAACCAGTGAAAGCTGTAGGTAGAAAATACCGTAGGTTCTTTGGAACGGTGATGTTCGGCGTGAACGTGGCGCATAAACCATTTTCGGTGCATCAGGGCGTGACACAGGTAAAAGTGGACCTCATTCCAAAAGAACAGCACAGGTATTTCTATAAGGCACATCCAGTTGAATGCATAAGAAAGTTGCAGCCAGCCATGCTGTATTCCCTGCTGGAAAATAATACCCTGGAGACTAAAGACCGTAATGGACATCATCGATTTTGATATTTCCCGTTTTACCTGTCCCGGGCGTATGTTGTCGTTGTCTACCGTACTTATTACAGCTTTCCGGTGGAAAAACTTCAGGAGTAATTGTCCTCCCAAAGCACTACCCCAGTAAAGGAGATTAAAGAACAGGAACATGCTGATAACCGTATGATACCATGTTTCAAAACTCCATATGATTATTTTTTCCGGCATATGATACAAAAATACAATGTCTCTCCATGGCATAGAATCCCAGAAAACCAGGATTTTTCGGGAATATGCCGGCACCTGTTTGTAAATATATAAAAATAAGCCTCGTAGCAGCGGAGTATTTAGCTTTCTGAAAATCCCTGTTTTCTGGGATTGCAGAAGTTCATGGAAACTTTGAAGTTTGTAATGTACGTTAAGGAATAAAAATTATGGATGTTTTATATTACGTGTTGCTATTCGGGGTATTGATCTATTCCCTGGTCAATGCTATTACTTATTTATCTCGTCGTTCGAGAGACCGTTCCATATCGCGTGAAGCGGAAAAGGATATGGAGCTTCACCGTAAACTCACCCCGGAAGAATGTGAACTTCTCGACCGCTTACAAAAACAGAAAGGCCCCGGAAAAAAAATTTATAAGCGAACGGGGGATGATGTTTATGTTATAAAAGGATTGTTTGACCGCCACGGAATTACCACGCGGTATAATACGGAATGGCATAATATGTTAGGCGGACTCGAAGTGACCCTTGAGGATGAAGGGCTTAATTACGTGCAGGAAATTAATATGGCGGAGGTGGTTAAAACGGAGAAGAATCCGTTGGTACTTACCTTGAATGGCAGGTATTCCCTGTCGCACAGTATTCACACCAAAGAACAGATGGAGAAGGGTGAGACCGGAAAACTGCCGGGAGGAAATGAAGAAGGTACCGAAGTAAGGCTTATTTCCAATCGTAACCAAACGCTCATGGAAATAGAAGCTG
This sequence comes from Sinomicrobium halophytocola, assembly GCF_052983395.1. Classification (NCBI taxonomy): domain Bacteria; kingdom Pseudomonadati; phylum Bacteroidota; class Flavobacteriia; order Flavobacteriales; family Flavobacteriaceae; genus Sinomicrobium; species Sinomicrobium halophytocola. The sequence goes on along the minus strand of NZ_JBRKIT010000011.1, from coordinate 649,113 downwards.
TGGAAAAAGCAGCAGCTGGGATGGGCGGGGTCTTATTGCTTTCGGTCGCTTTTTTTCTGCTGGGACTTAGTGTGGTATTAGGACAATATGCCCATTGGGGAGTTATTTCGGGCATATCCTTTCTTTTGTATTGTCTCTGGAGGATCTGGCGGGCCCCGAGGTGGCCTTCGCCTGCCCCGGTACGGGTTTTACATGGTGTTCCTACATTCCTTGCCCAACTGAGCAATGCTTCCTCTCAGATAGAAGGTATGGTAGCCCGTATGGGAAGCTTCGAACTGAAGTATAACCGGGATTGGTTGCCTTTTATGCTGGCTTATAGCGAAAACCCGGTAAATGCCGAAGTGACAAAAGATGGCTGGCTGATGCGTTTCGGTCCGCACCTGTCCTTAGGTGAAGAAGAGAAAAAGTTTCCGTCCGTCCGATGGTTTCGACATGTGGCTGCAGCTATAGTGGGAGCAGTTACTATCGTCCTGACCCTGGTTTTCAGTTCCGGGATATCAGAAAATATACAAGAAAGTAAATGGTGGATACAGGGGGCTTCGGCCGATTCATTTGCACAGGCCTGGGAATATATGGCTCCTTCGTTCCTGATAATTTCCGGAGGAATACTGCTGCTTATACACATACCCCTTGCTTTGAACGGGTATATTGAAGATAAAAAAAGAAAGCAAAAAATAAGGAAATATTATTCCGGGATAATCTATCCGGATGATCTTTGAGTTTTTGTTGTATTTATATCTAACTGATTTTCATGGTTATAATGAAGGGGTAGGTGGATTTAACGGTTTACAGAATAACAAAAATGAAAGAAAATGTGGAGAAACCTGTGTTTGGGGACTGTTGCAACATTATGCCTTTTTTCCTGTGATTGTATGCAAAGCCTGCAATGTATGGTAATTGATGCCGAAACGGGAAGGCCTATGCGAAATGTAACGTACTATGAAAACGATCCGAAATATGCTTCGGTGACCGATAGTACCGGGTATTTCTATGGGCATCGTATCAGTAACGGATTTACCTGCCGTCCACGCCTGAAATTTCATATTGGAAAAGAGGGGTATCAGCCGGAAGAGGTGGTGTGGAGATCGGGAAGGAAGCCGGATGATACTATTGTCATACCCTTGAAAATAGCAGAATAAGCTGAAACCATCAATCATATCCCCGGATTTTAATAATTTTTATATTGAAGTCTTTTCTCTTTCTTTCGGTTTTGCTTTTTACCGGCCTGTCTCCAGGATCCGGTTTATAAATTCCTTTACGGGTCGATAAAAGCAGCAGGCTCAGTGTCGATATTGTAGTTGAAACCGATACTATCCGCGTGCGTTATACCCCGGAGAAAAGATACAGGTCCTTGGGATTGGGGATATGAAATACGGGAATTCCGGGTTGTTGGTCAATCAAAGCAATTTGAATTCGGTAGCGTATTTGATAATGGCTGTCATATTGCTGACATCGAATTTCTCCATCAGGTTTTTGCGATGGGTTTCTACCGTGTAAGGACTGATAAACAGTTTTTCGGCAATCTGTGAGGAGGTGAGTCCTTCGGTTACCAGTTGCAGGATCTCCTTTTCCCTACGGGTTATTTTGGGTATAAAATCCGGACCGGTGTTATCCTGGTTTTCATAAATATCCTTCGTTTGCCTGCACATATACAATTCGCCGTCCATAACCTTGTGGATAGCCTGGATGATTTCATCTCCTATCGAATTTTTAAGGACATATCCGTTGACCCCGTTTTGCAGTACACTGCTTATTACGGCCTTTTCATTATGTACGCTAAGCACGATAATTTTCAGCTCCGGATAAGTATCGCGTATCTGTTTGCTCAGCTCAATGCCACTGATATCAGGAAGATTAATGTCCAGTAACAGCACGTCCGGTTCTTCCTTTGCAAGGGCATCTACAGTGTCTTTACCATTCTGAAAAACTCCTTTAAGGGAAATCTCATTCCTAGTAGCCAGGAGGTTTTTAAGGCCTTCCTGAACAATGGGATGATCATCTGTGATATATACTTGTATCATTTCTGTTTTTTTAAACTTTCCGTGTTAGGGAAAGTATCTGTCTGTTTACCTGTAATATGTGTACGAAGATACGGTACAAATCATTTTTCTTATATCCCGTATTTCAGGTATTTTTTACATATTTGAAGTCCGGTATCCGGAGACAAGGACGGAGAAGGAAATATGGGTGTCTGATATGCCCGGGTTTCTCATACCGCTATTGTTTTTACTCCGTGCCCGGATTTATCGTATTCATAATGGCTGTTGTCCCACTTTATAAGTTCCATCATTATGGGGATCAGCGCTTTTCCCTTTTCCGTAAGACTGTACTCTACCCGTGGCGGTAATTCCTTGAATTCCTGTCGCAGCAGTATATGGTCCTCTTCCAGTTCTTTCAGCATATCCGTAAGCACTTTTTTGGAAATAGTACCTATGGCGGCGTGTAACTGACCGAAACGTGCTTTCCGGTCTCTGAGTGCATAAATAATAATAGGTTTCCATTTAGAACCCAGGATGGCCATAGAACGGTGCATCGGGCAATCGCTATATTTAAATATTTCTTTTTTCATAAACTCTAATATTTATTTGTTTTCAGAAATCTCCCGATAACATCGGGATCATCGGGAGGTTTCTGAAAAATTTGGTTATGGACATTTCATAACTGGTTACTTTGTGGTGACCACTATAGACTAATATAGGTTACAAAAATAAACTGTTAACCTTAATTTTGTACAGTATTTTAGTTGGAAATAAAAAAAGAAAACAGCAATGAATGTAGATACACTTTTTAAACCTTTTGTATATAAAGGATTATCTTTAAATAACAGGTTTGTTATGGCCCCTATGACCAGGGTTTTCGCCATAGATGGCGTACCAGCCGAAGATGTTGCCGATTATTATAAAAGAAGGGCATTGGGAGAAGTCGGGCTGATTTTAACAGAGGGGACCGTAATCAATCGTCGGGCTTCTAAGAATTTGAAAGATATTCCGGATTTTTACGGAGATCGTGCCCTGGAAGGATGGAAAAATGTTGTTGATGGAGTACATGCTGCAGGAGGCAAAATAGCGCCCCAGATATGGCATGTTGGAAACACTACTGCCGGAGAATGGCGGCCGGATGCTCCTTTGGAAAGCCCGGACACCATGTCTGTTGAAGATATAGAAAATACGATCAAGGCTTTTGCCGAATCTGCCGGGTATGCTAAAGATCTCGGTTTCGACGCCCTGGAACTTCACGGAGCTCATGGCTACCTGATAGACCAGTTCTTCTGGGAAGGTATGAACCACAGAACGGACGATTTCGGAGGGAAAAGTATAAAAGATCGCAGCAGGTTTGCCATAGAAGTAGTCAAAGCCGTTCGTAAGGCAGTAGGTCCGGATATGGTAATTATTCTTCGTATTTCGCAATGGAAACAGCAGGATTATACGGCAAAGCTGGCATATACACCCAAGGAACTGGAAAGCTGGATTGTTCCTCTTGCTGAAGCCGGGGTAGATATCTTTCACGGGTCACAACGAAGGTACTGGGAACCGGAATTCGAAGGTTCGGACCTTAATTTTGCCGGATGGTTGAAAAAAGTATCCGGGCAACCCACCATCACTGTGGGTTCTGTAGGGCTTTCCGGTGATTTTATGGGCGTATGGAATGGAGAAGGGGCATCTGCTACCGGAATCGAAGAGCTGGTGAGAAGGCACGAACGGGGAGATTTTGACCTGGTAGCCGTAGGCCGTTCTATATTGCAGGACCCCAACTGGGTACTCAAGGTTAAAGAACGTCAATTTGAGGAAATACAGACTTTTGATGCTTCCAGCCTGAAAAAGCTGTATTAAATCTCTTCAAATGAGCCTTGTTTCCGGATAATCTGTATCGGAATGAACTAAGGCTTGCTTGTTTGAACCGGCTATTATAATGTAAAGGAGATTACAGAACCTGCCGGTGCCTGTAATCCGAATTGTAAATTTAACGGAAAAGGCGGATGCGGGGATCTCCTGTATATTTTACCGGGAAATTCTCAGTTTTAAATTAATATGCAGGGAGCGAAAAAAAGCAAAAAAAATCTTTTGTCAGAACAAAAAAAGCTTTCTATATTTGCATCCGCTAAGGAGAAATGGCAGAGTGGTCGAATGCGGCGGTCTTGAAAACCGTTGAGGGTCACACCTCCGGGGGTTCGAATCCCTCTTTCTCCGCAAAAAGCCCTTATAGATATGATATTTGTAAGGGCTTTATTTTTTAACTTTTGATGACCGATGCCGAATCGCATAATGGAAATCAAGAAACTTCTGTTTTTTCTTACCCCAAACTTTATATTAATTTCAATTAAACTTCTACTATGCCAATTCCGAACCCCATTATTTAATCCGATAGTAATTCTTTTACATACGCCATTCACCATGGCGGATAAATTAATCCCCGTAATTGAGAGGGAATTTAAAAACGGAAACTGGAAAAGCAGATGTGAGTACGGGTATTTATTATGGTACTTACATGGCAGATCTGATTTTAAATATATGCTGGAAAACGGATATACTATGGAAACGGATAAGGAGGGGAAATTTCATTTAAAGAGTACATGCGAGTAAAGACTTCTAATAGAACTCGTTTAAACTTTTTCCATCCCGATAATTATCGGGAGGCCGCAAAATGATCTTTTTACCCCATATTTTGTCTTTTCTTGCTCCATAACTATGGGTATGCAGCGCAAAAAAGACTGTATTTGGGACAAAAATCTCTATTTTTTGCTTCAATCAAAAAAGTTTAAATGAGTTCATAAAAAAGCCCGGTACAAAAATAGAATACCAGGCTTCTAATTTTTATTCCTATCCGGGAAAATCAGGGGCAAGGGATGCTTGCTTTTCTAATTATTCTTCCCATGCAATATCCAGGTATAGGGTAATATAACCGGACTCATCATCCATACCGGAACCGATAGTAACTATTTTGGAGCTAACAGCCATCCAACCGCCCTGTCCCTGAAATGCGCCGAATTCATAAGTGCCTTCGGGGAGGTCGTAGATAAAAGCGGGCAGCTTTAGAAAACCGTTTACCCTGTTCGGATAGGAGTAATAATAATCGCCGGTTTCAACATTCATAGCGTAAAACCCTCCCAGATCATAACTTCCGGACAGTGTAGGGGTGCCGGATGTTGTTACAAGGCCCAGACGGATGTCGTGGGTTTGTACCTGTGCAACATCATCCCCGGAAATTTTTTCCGTTGCGGTGTGGTCATGGCTTGTAAAAGACATGGTCAAAAAGAGAACCGATAGTAAAACCAAATTTTTCATACGTGTTAAATTTAATAATTGACCTGTAAGTTATTTCTTTTATTTGAAATAATCGTATTGTAGTCATTAATAAAAAGTTAACCGTATGGAAGGAATTCTTCTTCCCATATCATAAAAAAGACAGGAACGTTTTCTGTTGGTTTTATTCGTCTATGATCGGCGTGGGGTTTTTATCATCGTCTACGGCAACAAAAGTAAATTTGCCTGAAACGGCTTTTTCGCGTATGTCTTCATACATGTTTTCCATAAAGATATCTACCTGTACTACACAACTTGTCCGGCCTACTTTGGTAATATGAGCTATCAGTTCTACCAATGTCCCCTGTGGAATGGGTTTGGTAAAATCTATTTTATCTGTAGATACGGTGACCACTTTTTTACGGCTGAACCGGGTGGCACATATAAAAGAAGCCTCATCCATGAGTTGCAGGGCAGTACCTCCGAAAAGAGTGTCGTAATGGTTGGTAGTATTGGGAAAAACGGCTTTAAATATATGGGTTTCCGCTTTGTTAATACGTTCTTGTATGTGGTCGTTCATTCGTATAATATTGTTAATTTGAAGTTCAAAAATACTATTTCTTTACCCATTATTCTTACATTTGTTATGCATTTATCCGAATGAGGTCCCTGTCAGAGAATGTGGATAAAGAAATCTTATCGGACCTCAGTTTTATCCAAAATGATATAAGATGAATACAATAGAACAGCTACGATGGCGCTATGCTACCAAAAAATTTGATGCCGCACGTCAATTAGGAGAGGACCAGGTGGAGGTGCTGAAAGAAGCCTTTAACCTTACGGCACTTTCTTTTGGTCTGCAGCCTGTAAAACTTGTTATAGTAAGTGATCCGGAGAAGAAAAAGGAACTGCTCCCTCATGCATTTGATCAGAAACAGGTAACCGATGCTTCTCACCTGTTGATATTCTGTATAGAAACCGTCATTGACGAGGAATTTATCCGCAGTTATTTTGACAAAGTAAAGGCGGTTCGCAATACTTCGGAAGAGGTATTAAAGCCTTACCGGGATTTTCTCATAGCCGATTTTAATAAAAAAACCAGCGAGGAAATCGAATCCTGGGCCAAAAACCAGGCTTATCTCGCCCTGGGCAACCTGCTCACCGTATGTGCCATGGAAAAAATAGATGCCTGCCCGATGGAAGGTTTCCTTCCGGGTGAGTTTGACAAGGTACTCGGATTGGGCCACGAAGGATTGAGATCAGTCCTTATTATGCCTGTGGGCTATCGTGCGGAAGACGATATTTTTTCTACGATGGAAAAAGTGCGTAAAGAAATAAGCGAAAGTGTTATCGAAATAAAATAAACACCACCGTTTCAGCCGCTTTTTCATATATCCTATTGAATACAAAAAGCAAGATAACTTTATAATTATACGATTTATGCCCGGATTTGAACTCTTCGGAGATATTGAACGAAAACATGTGAACGATGTGCTGGACAATGGTGTCCTGATGCGATATGGTTTTGACGGTATGCGTAAAGGTCACTGGAAAGCAAAAGAACTGGAGGCGGCCTTATGTGAGCGCATGCAGGTGCAACATACCCAACTGGTAAGCAGCGGAACGGCAGCCCTTACGGTAGCCCTGGTCAGCGCGGGCATAGGAGCGGGGGATGAAGTGATTATGCCTGTTTTTACTTTTGTAGCCAGCTTCGAATCGCTTATGGCCATAGGAGCTGTTCCGGTGTTGGTGGATATAGATGAAACCTTGACACTGGACCCGGTTGCGGTGGAAAAAGCCATCACCCCCCGTACCAGGGTGGTCATGCCTGTACATATGTGTGGCTCTTCGGCACAATTGCGCGAACTGAAGGCTATATGCGACAAGCACGATTTACTCTTGCTGGAAGACGCCTGCCAGGCCATAGGAGGGACATACGATGGGAAACCGTTGGGAAGCTATGGAGATATGGGATGTTTTTCTTTTGATTATGTGAAGACGATAACCTGCGGCGAAGGTGGCGCTGTCATTACGAATAACCCCGACTATGCAAAACATGCCGATCATTATTCCGATCACGGGCACGATCATACAGGCAACGATCGCGGTGCGGAACAACATCCTTTTCTCGGATACAATTACCGTATCTCCGAACTTCACGCGGCAGTGGGACTGGCACAGCTCTCCAGGCTGGATGATTTCCTGAAAGTACAGAAAAAGAACTACACGGTTTTGCGGCAGGCCCTGGAAGCCATTCCTGAAGTAACATTTCGTAAAGTGCCGGAAGGAGCGGAGGAGAACTACTCTTTTCTAAGTTTCTTCCTGCCGGATGAGCCCGCAACGCGTAAAGTGCACAAAGCCCTGGGGGAAGCAGGAGTAGACGGTTGTTTCTACTGGTATGATAACAACTGGCATTATATCAAAAAATGGGAGCATTTAAAACAATTGGAATCGCTCGGGAAAATACCACAGGAGATTATTGACGGGATGCAGGATTACGATAAAAGTGATTTTTCTGCTTCCGACGCGATAATCGGGCGTACAATTTCCGTGCTTATTAAACTTGGCTGGACCGAAGAACAAACGAAGGAAAGAGCCGAAAAGATGGTGCGGGTGATTAAAAACAATATGAGGTAAAGCCCGTTTTACGCGAAAAATAAAACTGTCATTCCTGATAAAATTTTCATCTTGTCCGGGATGACAGTTTTTTGTTTATGGATTTTTCTAATAATTTACATATTCCACGATCTCCAGCCCATAACCGATGATCCCTACGCGCTTGGTTTGTTCCGAATTGGACACCAGGCGGATTTTAGAAATGTCCAGGTCATGGAGTATCTGGGCACCGATACCGAAATCTTTCTGGTCCAGAACGACCTTTGGAGCCTTTACAATCCCTTCTTTTTGTAATTCTTTTAAGCGGCCCAGTCGCTGAAGCAGGTTCAGGGATTGGTTTTGCTGATTGATAAAAACGATGGCACCACGGCCCTGTTCATTGATGACGCGGAACATACCATCCAGCTTTTTATCCAGGTTATTGGTAAGCGTTCCCAGTATATCGTTATTCACCAGTGTGGAATTGATCCGGGTAAGGATGGGATCACCGAGTTTCCAGCTCCCTTTGGTCAATGCTATGTGGACCTGTTTGTTTGTCGTTTGCACATAAGCCCTCAGGCGAAAATCTCCGAAACGTGTCTGAATATCGAAGTCTTCCTTTTTTTCTATGAGGCTGTCGTGCTGCATTCTGTATGCGATAAGGTCTTCGATAGACACTATTTTGAGGTCCATCTTTTTCGCGATCTCCAGCAGTTGCGGTAACCGGGCCATAGAACCGTCTTCGTTCATCACTTCCACGATAACGCCTGCGGGCGCCAGTCCGGCCAGCCGGGCCAGGTCTATTGCCGCTTCCGTATGTCCTGTTCTGCGCAGTACTCCGCCTTCTTTTGCGATAAGGGGAAATATATGTCCGGGCCGTGCGAGTTCAAAAGGTTTGGTGTCCGGGTCTATAAGGGCCTTTACGGTTTTGGCCCTGTCCCCTGCGGATATTCCCGTGGTAACGCCGTTACCTCTCAGATCTACCGATACGGTAAAGGCTGTTTCCATAGGGTCCGTATTGTTGTGTACCATGGCAGTGAGTCCGAGTTCCTTGCATCGCTTTTCCGTAAGCGGGGCACATATCAGGCCGCGTCCGTGAGTGGCCATGAAATTGATCATTTCCGGGGAAACCATTTCTGCGGCGGCAACAAAATCTCCTTCATTTTCCCTGTCTTCATCATCAACTACAATGACGATCTTACCGTTGCGTATATCTGCAATGGCCTCTTCGATAGTATTCAGTTTTATTTCGGGTTCTTCCATTGTTATGGGATTCATCTTTACGAAATTTTAAGGTACAAAGATACCTAATTTTTATGGGTTGTTATCATGGTAATGGCATAGCTTTTCAAGCCGTAGGGGCATATATGAATGACTTCTTATTCTTCTTTTTTCCGAAACCTGCCGATGAGGTTTCTGAGAGGGTCTATGATGCTGTCTATGTTCAGCAGGCCTTTGTCTGCCGTAGCCCTTCGGGTGAGGAATATGCCCAGGGGAAGCATGATAATGGTGGACAGCCACGATCCGAGAATAGGGGGAATGCTGGCATCCTTTGCATAATTCCTGGCAAACATGCCCAGAAAGTGATAGGTAAGGAACAGTCCGATACCTACTACCATAGGAAGCCCGAGCCCTCCCTTGCGGATAATGGCCCCAAGCGGAGCCCCCACAAAGAATAGGATAACACAGGCAAAAGCCAGAGCGTATTTACTGTGCATGGCCATGATATAATAGTTCAGTACCATGTCTTTTCGTTGCAGTTCCGTCTTTCTGCTGTCTATGGTATTGACAATGTTGGTTATATTGCTGAGCGCAGTTTCTACTACCTGTTCTTTTTTCCTCCCTTCAAAAAGGCTCAGGATATCCTTCGGGTTTTTCGAAACGGGAGTTTTTTCTTCAACGGCTTTAACTGTATTGTTTTTATTTTCCGTGCTGTCCTGTCGGGTCTTGTTCTCGTAAGAACGGTTCATTGAAGTGATTCCCGTACGCTTATAAATGTTGTCGCTAAAGTTACGTACGGTAGTACTATTGTTCTGTTCCATGGAATCGATAAGATAAGCGAGCTCGGTTACGTTGTACATTTTGTATGTATTGTGACTCTCGTCTTCCAGGTTCATGTCGTTCATCTCCGACAGGTCTACATTTATCGTATATACTTCGAACTCTGCCTTGGCATGCGGATAATTGTCCAGGTTTTTCGGGTTAGAAGGTGTCTGGTCCTCATAATAGTACCCGTCTATCAGTTTGAGTTTCAGTATATCGGATTTCTCATTGCTGATGAGTTCTCCCTTCTTGGCTTTAATAACCGTTTTGTTCTCTCCTTTGGAGTTTTTCTGATGTAAGATAACATTGTCGAGAAGCCTGTCGTCCTCTCCGTGTTTTTTCTCTACTTTGATGTTCATGTCCTGTATGTCGTTAAACATACCTTCGGATATGGCCATAGCGGGTTTTACCTTGGCAATGTTCTGCCTGAGGTTATAGGCTTTGAACTCTGCCCTCGGAATAATGCTGTTGGCAAAGTAGAAGGTAAATGCCCCCAGGGCAATCATAAATACGATAAGGCTTCGCATGGCCCGGTACAGGGAGATCCCGGAAGATTTCATAGCGGCAAACTCATAATTCTCCGCAAAACTACCGAATGTCATCAGGGAAGCCAGTAAAACGGTGAACGGTAATACCGTGGGGACGAGGCTGGGGGAATAATACAACAGGAATTTTCCGATCACCCAAAGATCGAGCCCTTTCCCGGCCAGGTCATCAATAAAGAGCCAGATAGCCTGGAAAATAAAGATAATCATCAGTATGGTAAAACAACTGATGAAGTTGAACAGGAATCGGGATAAGATATATCGGTCTAAAATCTTCAATGTACGGAAATTCCATGTCCGGTGTTGAAGTTTTATGGACTTCCGGAACCGGTGTTAGTCTCTGAGTTATTGCTCTATAATGTAATACCCTTCGTCTTCGTACTTTTTAGCGTTGAATTTGAACAGGTTTCCGGACAGGGGCTGATCGGTTTTAAACGAATTTACCGTTATAGTGGTCTTCGTATCATTTTGCCCCGTCTGTATCAGGTTGTATATATGTTTCGTCTGTGCATCGACACCCAGAAGTATTTCTTTAGCTTCCGCTTCGGTATCGATAGGGATGAGTTTTATGTACTGAATCTGCCTTCCCCTTACATTCTGCAAAATATCCCAGTTGTAGTTATAACCTTGCCTGTAAAAGGTGAGCATTTTGGAGGGGGTAATGGTGTTCTCGTCTTCCACATCCGGGCTTTCGATGACTACTTCCTCGTTTTCCGGGATAATGGTGACCACTTTGCTGCCATCAAATATTTTAGTGGCTCCCAGGTAGTTAAAAAGATATTTTTCCCCTTTTATGGTGACATCTCCCCGGGTTTCCTGCTTAATATTTTCCGCTTTGTTTTCCAGGACGTATTTAAAGTCCACATAGATATTATCGTAGCTTTTCACTTTTTTGTACACCTCGTCAAGCAGGGTTTTTGCTTTGTCGGAACTTTGCGCATATCCCAGTCCGAACATCATTAAAGCGATAACGATAACAATCTTTCTTATTTCACATATTGTCTTCATACCTGTAAATTCAATTTCAATTCTATTATCGGGCCTCTTCTCGTATAACATATTTTATGTTCAGGCCCCGTTGTTTCCTTGCTCATTGTTTAAAAACTGTTCCAGGGCATAGGTGTCGGGTATGAGCACCTGCCGGGCTTTGCTGCCTTCGAACGGGCCTACGATACCTGCGGCTTCGAGCTGATCGATAATACGTCCCGCCCTGTTGTACCCGAGTTTCAGTTTTCGTTGCAGGAGAGATGCCGATCCCTGTTGGGCAATGACAATAACTTCTGCCGCCTCTTTAAAAAGGGCGTCTCTCTCCCCCGGATCTACATCAAGACTCGTGCCAGATTCTTCCCCGACATATTCCGGGAGCAGATGTGCGTCCGGATAGGCCTTCTGGGATCCTATAAAATCGGTTATTTTACTGACTTCCGGGGTGTCGACAAAAGCACATTGCAGGCGAACGAGATCATTACCCTGGGTATAGAGCATATCTCCCCGGCCGATGAGCTGGTCCGCACCCTGACTGTCAAGAATGGTCCTGGAGTCTATCTTGGACGTTACCCGGAAAGCTATCCGCGCCGGGAAGTTCGCTTTAATAATACCTGTAATAACGTTTACAGAAGGTCTTTGCGTGGCTATGATAAGGTGTATACCGATAGCCCGCGCAAGCTGTGCCAATCTGGCAATAGGCGTTTCTACCTCTTTCCCCGCTGTCATGATCAGGTCGGCGAACTCGTCTACGACCAGTACGATATAAGGGAGGAACTTGTGCCCGTTGCTGGGGTTTAGTTTACGCGCTTTGAACTTGGTATTGTATTCTTTGATATTACGTACCATGGCGTCTTTCAGCAGTTCATAACGGTTGTCCATCTCAATACAAAGGGAATTCAGGGTATTGATCACCTTGTTATTGTCCGTAATGATAGCTTCTTCCGTATCGGGAAGTTTGGCCAGGTAGTGTCTTTCTATTTTATTAAAGAGCGTGAGTTCTACTTTTTTGGGGTCTACCAGCACAAACTTCACTTCGGCCGGGTGTTTTTTGTACAGCAAGGAGGTGAGTATGGCGTTAAGCCCCACTGATTTACCCTGCCCTGTAGCTCCTGCCATGAGCAGGTGGGGCATCTTGGCCAGGTCTACCACAAAAGTCTCGTTGCTGATATTTTTTCCCAGGGCAATGGGAAGCTCCATTTCTGCATTGTGAAAACGGGTGGATGCAATAACGGATCGCATGGAAACGGTAGTGGGATTTTTGTTGGGTACCTCAATACCTATGGTCCCTTTACCCGGAATAGGAGCAATAATACGTATACCTAAAGCGGCGAGGGAGAGTGCGATATCGTCTTCCAGGTTTTTTATCTTGGAGATCCTTACACCGGCTGCAGGAACAATTTCGTACAGGGTTACGGTTGGCCCGATAGTAGCCTTGATCTGGGATATATCTATCTTATACTGTTTCAGGGTCTCTACAATCTTGTTCTTATTTTCTTCCAGTTCTTCCTGGTTGATGGTAATACCGCTTTGTCCGCCGTGTTCGACGAGGAGATCGAGGGGAGGGAACTGGTAATTCCCGAGTTCGAGTTTAGGGTCGAATTCGCCGAAATCCTGCACCAGTTTATCCGAAAGAATATCCGTTTCTTCTTTTTCTTCTTCTATTTTTTTTATTTCCATCCGGATATCGTCGTGTTTCTCTTCTTTGGCAGGGGGGTGGGAGGTTGTAGAAGACGTAGTGCGTATTTCGCTTTCGTCCTGTCCTGCTATTTTTATCTCAAAAGAGTTTTCGATATCCACATCCGATGTCTTGTCTATACGGGAATAACCGGAACTGCTAATTCCTTTTTCCTTGTTTTCCAGGGCAACTTCAAAAGGTGACGGGGATTCGTTACCCGTAGTACGTATAACGGGTTCGTCTTTGTTTTTGCCGGCAGGATTTTCGCGTTGCATCCTGTGAAGGTCTCTTCGCATGCCTTCACGCATTCCTGCGAATTGGGCACCTACTTTCTCCGGGGTGACTTTCAGCTTTTTTACGGCAAATACGATAAAACCGAAGATCAGTAATAAGATAACCCCGGCTTTACCTATATAATCCTGTAAGAAATCGTTCATTTCATAACCGACAACACCACCGAGGAGAGGTGCTTTTGCGGCGAAAAAACCGAAGAATACAGAAAACCACATGATAGCCAGTAGTCCCCAGACCCAGCGACTGACAAGCTTTTTCCTGTCAAGGCCTATAAACCAGTGCAGTCCGGTAAGAAAAAAGAGGTAGATGAATATAAATGCTGCGATTCCGAAGCCCTTATAGATAAACAGGTAACTTACGGAAGCTCCGAACTTGTTCAGCCAGTTTTTTGCCAGGGCATTCCTGTCGCTAAATTCGGACAGGAGGCTCTGGTCTTGCTGCCAGGTGAAAAAGAAAGAGACAAAAGCAATACACAGGGCAACGCTCAACAACATGACCAGACTCCCGAGAATGATCTTATTTTGTTTTGAAAAAGTAAATCTTGAGGTTTTGGGCTGTGTTGAGGTAGCTTTTTTTCTGTTCCTTTTTTTAGCCATTATATACGTTCGGTTTATGGTACTTGCCCAGCAAGTTTAAAAGCAAAAATACAAATTACAAACGTACAGGATCAAAATATATTTTTAAAATATTTTTGGAATATAGATTATGCAGCCTATGAGAATGGCTGTAACCGCAGCTATAAAAACGGCTCCCGCGGCAATGTCCTTTATGGCACCTATTTTACGATGATGGTCCGGGTGTACGAAATCGGCCATTTTCTCTATGGCCGTGTTTATCCCTTCTACACTCATAATAACAGCTATGGTGAGTATTTGCAGTATCCATTCCGTAGAGGAAATTTTAAAGTAAAAACCGGCGACGGTCACTATACATGCTATGGCAAATTGTACCTGTATACTGGCTTCCGTAAGAAACAGAAGTAAAGCCCCTTTAGCGGCATACCGGATACTTTTCATCCTGTTTTTGAAGAAAGAGCTCATGTTCCTGGCGTTGGTAAACAGCTAAAACAGTAGCAGACAGAAATAACAAAGCTGTCTGCTGCCGTTTTATATTACAGTCTGATCATTTCAGGGCCTTAAGGGCAGCTTCGTAATCCGGCTCGTCTGCGGTTTCCGCAACCTGCTGGGTATAGACAACCTTACCGTCTTCGTCAATGACGACTACCGACCTGGAAAGCAGTCCGGCCAGGGGACCGTCTGCAAATTCCACCCCGTAGCTTTTTCCGAAATCTCTTTCCCGGAAATCAGACAAGGTCATTACGTTTTCCAGTCCTTCCGCTCCGCAAAAACGTGCCTGTGCAAAGGGAAGATCCCTGGATATACACAATACGGCCGTATTGTCCAGTTTGGAAGCTTCCTGGTTGAATTTGCGTACGGAAGCGGCGCATGTACCGGTATCTACACTCGGAAAGATATTCAGTACAACTTTTTTACCTTTGAAGTCATTAAGAGAGGCGGAAGAAAGATCGTTTTTAACAAGTGAAAAATCCGGTGCTTTTTCGTTTTTACCGGGAAGTTCTCCTGTAGTTTTTATTGCATTTCCTTTAAGCGTGACTGTTGCCATATTTATTTCTTTTTTATGTATTTGCTTATGCTGTCCGCGTATGGGACAAAGGATGGTAAAGATAACCAATCTTTAAGGAAAAACCCGGGAGGGTGGAAAGAAAAAATCCCCTTTCTCTCAAGAGAAAGAGGATCATCAGCAATTTTTTCCCAACCGGGTAGGTTTATTTGTCGATAGAGCCGAGGACCCTGCCCATAAAGGCATTGAGCGCTTCTTTTCTGGACATGCCTTCTTTTACCATTTTATCTACTTCTACTGCACCATACATGTTGGAGATAAGTTCTCCTATTACATCCAGTTCCTCGTCTTTAAGAGAAGGAA
Source organism: Sinomicrobium halophytocola (assembly GCF_052983395.1). Classification (NCBI taxonomy): domain Bacteria; kingdom Pseudomonadati; phylum Bacteroidota; class Flavobacteriia; order Flavobacteriales; family Flavobacteriaceae; genus Sinomicrobium; species Sinomicrobium halophytocola. The sequence continues at coordinate 633,790 of NZ_JBRKIT010000011.1, read as the reverse complement.
CTTCCGTAAGTGCTTCCAGGGTTTCTATGGCTTCGATAACATAGTCCTGGTCGTTTTCTTCTATAAAATTTGCCAGATGTTTTATTATAGGTAACTTCATGTTTCCGCTTTTAGAAAGGGTAGCCCCGGGTCAGTCTGTTATTTGTTATCTTCGATAAATGATTTTAAAACATCTGTCTTATTGGTCTGAACCTGGTTTACCAGTTCGCCGTTTTTAAAAGCCGCAAAGGTAGGAAGGTTGTCTACATTTGCCAGTTTTCTCGATTCCGGGAATTTTTCGGCATCGGCCACTATAAAGGAAGCATTTTCCGTTTCGGAAGCGAATTTTTTGAACTTCGGTTTCATAATACGGCAGTTGCCACACCATTCTGCGGAGTATTGAACAAATACCGTGTTATTTCCGGCAACAACTTCAGGTAAGTTGTCTTTATCTAATTCCTGTATCATAACAATCTTTAATTACATTCGGTTTTTACATATTGTGCCGGGATCTTCTTTTTTTGAAGCAGAGTCCGGACTCCCGGCGAAAGTATCCCGACTTTATCCGCAGCAGTTTTACCAGTACGGATAGAGTCGGGAAAACACCAAAAAACAGGAACTTCTATTCCGTATATTAGTTAGCACTCAGGTACTCGGCAACACCTTGTCTGTTGGCAGACATGGCTTCTTTACCATTCTCCCAGTTGGCCGGACATACTTCGCCATGCGTTTGTACGTGTGCGTAAGCGTCGATCAATCGGATGAATTCACTAACGTTACGTCCTACCGGCATATGGTTTACACTTTCGTGAAATACAGTACCTTCTTCGTCGATCAGGAAAGTAGCCCTGTAAGTCACATTATCTCCTTCGTAAACATATGAATCGGTTTCTTCGTTGTATACTTCAGACTGCAGGTCTAGGATACGGAGCATATTGGCCAGGTTCCTGTTGCTGTCGGCAAGCAGAGGGTAGGTCACGCCTTCAATACCTCCGTTATCTTTGGCTGTGTTCAACCAGGCAAAGTGTACCTCGGGAGTATCGCAGGAAGCACCTATTACCAGTGTATTCCTTTTGTCAAATTCCGGTAAAGCGGCCTGGAAAGCGTGTAATTCCGTAGGACATACGAAAGTGAAATCTTTCGGATACCAGAACAGGATTACTTTTTTCTTGTTTTTTATCGCTTCTTCCAACACATTCACTTTGAATGTATCACCCATGTCGTTCATAGCGTCAACTGCTATGTTCGGGAACTTTTTACCTACTAATGCCATAGTTGTTATTTTTATCGGATTAATAATTTTCTGATGCAAAAATAGCATAGTATTCCAACGTTTTACATTGGGATAGATTATAATATTTTATAGTTTGATAGAGGTTCTTAATGAGGGTAAAAAAGGGAGTGTTTTTTTGGGTACTTATCAATTATGAGACCTGGTATTTATTGGATTGGTAATATTTAACCCAAATGTTAAAAATATTATTTTTTATCGATCTCAGTTTCGGGTTTAAAACCCTCCTCCCGTCTGCAAATTTATGACAGTTACTTTAGATTCTGTAAATTTTAGCTATAAATAAACGGATAACGGGATTAGCTTTCTGAAAGCTATTCTGGCCGACCCGTGGCAAAACGGACTTTTGGCCTATTTATCACTGAGCTGTTTTATTTTAATGCGGAAAGCGGCGAAGAGAAGTGTCATGAACGGGCTCAAATAGTTAAATACGGCGTATCCGGCATATGCGGCGGGAGATACCCCGAGTACGCTACTATGGTAAGCTCCGCAGGTGTTCCAGGGTATGAGCACGGAAGTAACCGTACCGGAATCTTCCAGACTCCTGCTCAGGTTCTCGGGGGCAAGGCCTTTGTCCCTGTAAGCTTTGGCAAACATCTTTCCCGGTACGACGATAGCCAGGTATTGGTCCGATGCCGTGGCATTCAAAGCGAGACAACTGGCCACAGTGCTGGCAAAGAGGCCGAATGTCGTGTGGAAAAGTTTCAGAAGGCTTTCCGTTATTTTGGCCAGTGCACCGATAGCTTCCATAACACCGCCGAAAACCATGGCGCAGATAATGAGCCATATGGTCCCCATCATACCGGACATACCCCCGGCAGAAAAGAGCTCGTTGAGAGAAGGATCGGTAGTTTTTACCGAGGTATCTATGGTAATGGCATCCATAACACCGCGATAAGCAGAGTGAAAAGTAAGAGTATCTTCCCCGGCAATTCGGGTTACGATATCCGGCTGAAAAATAATAGCAAAAGCCCCTCCGAGAAGAGTCCCGGTAAGTAATGCTATGAGCGGTTGTGTTTTTCTTACGATCATCAGGATGACCAGGGCAGGTACAATAAACAACCACGGAGATATATAAAAAGATTCGTCAATGACAGCGAGAATTCCTTCGGTGTCCGGTTTTCCGGTAGTATCTATGGTAAAACCTAATATTATAAATACAATGAGCGTTACAATGATGGTGGGTACAGTGGTATAAGCCATGTAACGGATATGGGTGAACAGGTCGGTCCCGGCCATGGCAGGGGCAAGGTTGGTAGTGTCACTCAGGGGGGACATCTTATCTCCGAAATACGCCCCGGAAAGTACTGCTCCGGCAGTCATGCCCGGCGATATACCCAGAGCATTCCCGATACCTATAAGGGCAATACCAACGGTTGCCGAGGTGGTCCAGCTGCTTCCGGTAGCTATAGAGATAATGGCACAGATAATAACACAGGCGGCAAGAAAAATCGTAGGATTGAGTATTTGTAAACCGTAATAAATCATGGAAGGGATGATACCGCTTATAAGCCATGTGCCGGAAAGGGCGCCTACCATGAGCAATATGAGAATGGCCCCGTTAGTGGATTTTACATTCTGGGCCACTTCTTCCATCATAAATTCATATGGCACTTTGTTGAAAAAACCAACTACGGCTGCTACGGCTGCCCCGAGAAGGAGGATAAACTGGTTAGATCCAGACAGGGCGTCGTCTTTATAAACAAAAAGAACGTTGTATGCCAACATTCCTATGAGTGCAAATACGGGGATAAGAGCTTCCCAGATCGACAATTCCCTGTTTTTAATAACCTTGTTTTCTTCCATATAATTAAAGTTGTTCCGGATATTTTTACGTACCGGAATACCGGTGTTTTAGAAGTTGTAATAATACGATTTTGCCTAAACGTTTACAAATTTTATTAGAGATGGGAAAGTGAGAGGGTGAGACGTGAGAATTATTTTTCATAGGTGGATTTGATTTTTGCTACGATTTTCAGTATTTCAAAACCTTCGACAGATAACTCATTCAATTCTGTAATGTTGCTTATACCGGATTTTTTCAACAATTCCATCCAATACAGGCATTCATCAGCTTCTTCTACTACGATGCAAATCTTGGTATAGCATTCCTTTGCGGAGCGTCCTCTACAGAACGCCCTGAAATTTGCTCCTACCGAAGTGGACGACTTAGCCAACTGATAACCGACCACTTTGGTAGAAACATTTTTGGGAAATGCCTCCAAAAAGCCCAACACCCGCACAGCATATTCCAGCGTACGGTTTTTCATCCGCTCATTAAATTCCGCGTTTGTCACATATAACTTGTTTTACTACCTTCTTACGTCTCAGCCTCTCATATCCCCAGGCCCTTCATACATTCTTTCATCTTTTCGTAAGTGCGTTCAATATCGTTGTCCAATCCTATGGAAAAACGGATGAGTCCGTCGGTAAGTCCCATTTGTTTTTGTTCTTCCGGGGAGATTTCAGAAGAGGTGGAAGTTCCCGGCGCGCTGAAAAGTGTTTTGTAAAAACCGAGGCTTACGGCGAGGTAGCCCAGGTTATTATTCTGCATGCTTTCCATGAGTGCATTAGCTTTGTCAAGAGAGCCTACATCGAGGGTCATCATGCCTCCGAAACCGTATTCGGGATTCATTTGCCTTTTCAGGGTTTCATGGCCGGGGTGCGATTTCAGTCCGGGATATACTGTTTTCCGCCCGTCTTCTTCGAATTTTCTTGCCAGGAAAAGTGCATTTTCACTGTGTTTTTTGATACGTATATGCAATGTCCTGAGGTTTTTGAGTATGGACGCTGCCCGTAGGCTATCCATGGTGCTGCCCAACAGCATACCCGCACCGACGTTAACATCTTTCAGGGAAAGGCAAAAGTCCGTACTACCGCAAACCACACCGCCAACACAATCACTGCTGCCGTTGATGAATTTCGTAAGGCTATGGATAACTACATCCGCGCCATGCTGTGCAGGAGCGATAGTGAGTGGAGAAAAAGTGTTGTCCACCACCAGAGGGATATTGTGTTTTCTGGCAATTGCAGATAAAGCCCGGATATTGGCTATTTCCAGCAGGGGATTGCTTACCACTTCGCAATACAGCATTTTGGTCTTGCCCGTAATAGCAGCTTCCACCTTTTCTGCGGATGTGGTATCTACAAAGGAGGTATTTATATTCAGCCGCGGCAGAAAGTTCTTCATAAAAGCATAGGTGCCGCCGTAAACTGTTCTCCCGGAAACAATATGGCTGCCTGCATTACAGTATTGTAAGATCACAGCCGTAATGGCTCCCATACCACTGGCTGTGACGTTGGCTGTTTCTGTTCCTTCCATAGCAGCAAGGGCTTCACCCAGGTATAGATTGGAAGGAGAGGAGTGCCTGGAATAGAGATAACAACCTTCGGTATTCCCTTCGAAGGTGTCGAACATGGTCTTTGCGGAAAGAAAAGTGTAGGTGGACGAGTCGGAAACCGAAGGGTTTACCCCGCCGAATTCTCCGAAATATTGCAGGTCCTGTATCTTGTTTGCCGGATCGAATGCCATAGGAATCGGTTTTTATGAATTAGTGCTGCAAGCTACCGAAACCGGGGCATTTTCACAAGTGATTTTTTTGTGTATTGATAATTATCAGAGGTCTTTAAGTGTGTATTTTTAAAAATGTTTATAAAAACAAGGGGTCTAATGATTATTTTTGAATTTTTATCAAAAAAAAGAAAAAGAAGAAAGGCCGTTTTTTTACCTGCCTGAGGTATAAAACAGCCTTTCTTTATAGTTAGGTACAGGGATGCAGATCAGGAAACGGGCTGGTCCACACTTTCCCGGATTTTTGCTGCGGCCTTTACCATGTTGATAAGCGCGGCTTCAGTTTCTTCCCATTTACGGGTTTTTAGCCCGCAATCCGGGTTTACCCAGATATTCTCCGCGGGAAGCAGTGCACTTGCCTTTTCCAGTAACGCTACCATTTCTTCTACGGTAGGGACCCTTGGGGAATGGATGTCATATACTCCGGGACCTATTTCGTTCGGGTATTTGAAATCTGAAAAAGCTTCCAGCAGCTCCATTTGCGAACGGGAAGTCTCTATGGTAATAACATCTGCGTCCATAGCCGCAATATGCTCTATGATATCGTTAAACTCGCTATAACACATATGGGTGTGTATCTGGGTCTCATCCTGAACACCACTGGCAGATATGCGGAAGGCTTTTATGGCCCAGTCCAGGTAGGCAGGCCAGTCTTTCTTCCGCAGGGGTAAACCTTCCCGGATGGCGGGTTCGTCGATCTGTATCATGGAAATCCCTCCTTTTTCCAGGGCTACAACTTCATCCCTGATGGCCAGGGCGATCTGGAATGTGGTTTCGGACCGTGGCTGGTCGTCCCGTACAAAAGACCATTGTAATATGGTGACCGGGCCGGTAAGCATTCCTTTGACTATTTTATCTGTGTGTTCCTGGGCAAAACGGCTCCAGCGAACGGTCATGTCTTCGGGCCTGCTTACGTCTCCGAAAATAATAGGAGGTTTTACACAACGGCTGCCATAGCTTTGTACCCAGCCGTTTTTGGTAAATACAAACCCTTCTAGCAATTCGCCGAAATACTCTACCATATCGTTACGTTCGAATTCTCCGTGAACCAGTACATCCAGTCCTATCCGCTCCTGGATGGCTATGGCTTCGATAGTCGCGGCTTCTATTTTTGTTTCGTATTCGGACGGGGTAAGTTCGCCTTTCTTCAGTGCGGCACGAAGCTTTCGTATATCGGGAGTCTGAGGGAAGGAACCGATGGTGGTGGTAGGATACAGCGGTAAACCGAAACGTTTTTGCTGTAGTTTCTGTCTCGTTTCGAAAGCAGAGAGCCTGGTGGTGTCTTTCCCGGAAATCGCAGTTGTCCGGTCTTTCACTTCCTGTTTATGGATCAGAGAAGAGGTACGCCTGCTTTCCAGGGCTTTTTTGTTTTCTTCCAGCAGGCTGGTGTTGCCGTTCACGATATCATAGATATCCGATATTTCGCCGAGTTTCTGTTTGGCGAAAGCCAGCCAGTTTTTTATCTCCGGATCGAGATCCGTTTCCGCTTCCAGGTCATATGGTGTATGCAGAAGGGAAGAGGAAGGGGCTATAAATACTCTTTCTTCTCCGATGGCTGCCGTTGCCTTGCGGACAAACTCCAGAGATTTTTCGTAATCGTTCTTCCAGATATTACGCCCGTCTACAATCCCGAGAGAGAGTGACAGGGTTTCCGGGGTGGCTTCCAGTACCGCATCCAGTTGTTGCGGCGCCCTTACGAGATCTATATGAAGTGCCTTTACAGGTAATGAAGTGGCCAGGGCCGTATTGTCACCCAAAGCTTCGAAGTAGGTAGCAACCATAATGTTAAGGCCTTTACAGGCTTTGGCAATAGCGGCATAAGCTTCTTTGTAGGCTTTTTTCTCTTCTTCGGTAAGGTCGAGGGACAAAAAGGGTTCGTCCAGCTGTATCCATTCCGCACCCAGGTCTTTGAGTTTGTTCAGGATTTCCACATATACGGGGAGGAGATTTTTAAGAAGGTCTATACGATGAAAACCTTCTTCTTTTTCTTTACCCAGTAACAGGTAGGAAACAGGACCTACGAGAACAGGCTTTGGGGTTTTGTCCAGCACCTTTTTGGCCTCGGTAAACTCTTCGGTGATCTTGGAAGAGAACCATTTGAATTCCTGGTTTTTATGGAATTCCGGTACGATATAGTGATAATTGGTGTCGAACCATTTGGTCATTTCCATGGCCGTGATGTCCAGTCCGTCTTTCTGGTATCCCCTGGCCATGGCAAAATAGAGGTCAAGTTCGGCATTTTCCTTGTTTTGCGTCAGTACGGGAGTGTAGCGTTTAGGAACGGCTCCGAGGGAGAGGGACATGTCGAGGACCTGGTCGTAAAAACTGAAGTCGTTGCAGGGAACCAGGTCTATACCGGCTTCCTGTTGTACTTCCCAGTTTTGCCTGCGGAGTGTCTCTGCAACCGAGAGCAACTCGTTCCGGTCAATTTTGCCTGACCAGTACTGTTCACAGGCTTTTTTCAACTCACGCCGGGCACCGATACGGGGGTAACCCAAATTGTTTTTTTGCATTTTTAAAATAGTATTAAGTTAAACATCAAATAAATTAATGTTCCTAACCAACTATTTTTCCGTATGCTTTTGTTTTTAGTTCCGGAGTTTTTTAATCCCGGAGTTTCTCGGTCTTCATTTAACCTGTCAACTCCCAAACTCATCAACTCCACAACTTAGTAAGATCGTAGAAGAGAGGATATAACTATATAACGATGGTGTGCCCCCGATTTTAAGTGGGTGACCCTTCGTTGAAATATCCCGACTACTGCTTCAAAACCGCGAAAGCATACGTCTCTGCATTATAAGCAAGTCTCCTGGCTCGTAACATTGTTGCCATCCTTCTCATCCCGTTAGTTATGGGGACAATGGATTGTGGTGCGGCAACAACTTTACGTTACTTACAGTTGCGCGTCAGCCCGTGATTTTCACACGGTTCCTTTTTAAGAAGTAGCCCCGAAATCCGGGTGCAACTCCACTTATAATGGGAAATAGTATGTATGAACGGTGCAAAGGTAGCTAATAAAGTTGGAAGTACGAAGTCGGAAGTCAGAGGTGAAATTCCGGACTATGTATTTAATGAAGAAGCCCTTTGCAAGCTTGGGTAGACAATATGGTTTAGTAAAATCGGTAACAAACTTCGTACTCCTGACTTCGTACTTCTAACTTTAGTTCGTATTTTCGCGGCAGAATTTGGTTCGGCATTGCCGATGAAAAGGGAACCGGGTGTGAAACCCGGGCTGTACCCGCAACTGTAAGCTTAGTCCCGTCCCGATATTATCGGGAGCTAACGGGATGCCTGTTACGATCACTTCACTGCCACTGTTCCGCCCGGGTAATTATCGGGAACTGTCGGGACGGGAAGGCCCGTAACAGGACGCAAGCCAGGAGACCTGCCTGATTTTAAACGGATGTCAAACTTTCGGGATAAAGGTTTGCGTATGCACAGCCATACTTTTTCCCATGTATTACACACAACAATGAAGAAAAGAACAATTTCTTTCGGTGCCCTGGCACTATTATGTACTGCTGGTTTTGCCCAGGAAGTACAGGAACTGGATGAAGTAGTAGTTACGGATTCCCGCTTTGAACTGAAACGGGAGAATTCCGGGAAAACGGTCATCAAGATCACTTCCGGAGAACTCGAAAAGAACCAGGGAAGAACCCTGGCCGAAGTGATCAATACCAAAAGCGGTATAGAAATAGGAGGGAGCCGGAGCAATGCCGGGCAAAATCTCGGCTATTACATACGGGGAGGGGCTAACCACCAGGTCCTCGTTATTATAGACGGTGTACAGATGACCGACCCGTCTTCCATCAGTAACGATTTCGACCTGCGCCTGGTAGATCTCAGCCAGGTAGAGTCCATTGAGATCGTCAAAGGAGCGGCGAGTACCTTGTACGGTAATGCGGCGGCTACGGCGGTAATAAATATTACCACCAAAAAGGCGGCAGACAAACCTTTGTCGGCCACTTTCCGTTCCAGTATCGGAACCAACCAGTCTCAGGACGACAAGAACTATGACCTGGCCGATTTTTCCAATAGTGTGGCTGTAAGCGGGACCTCCGGTAAGGTAACCTACCAGGCCGGCTTTGCACAGCAATACACGGACGGGCTTTCTGCTGCCGTATCCGGTACGGAAAGAGATCCGTTTTCCCGTTTTAATACCAATGTAAAAGTAGGATACCGGGCTACAGAGCGGTTTTCCGTAGATATATTTGGTAACTTCGATAAATACAAGGCAGATATAGACGGGTATACGGCAAAAGGTTTTTCTGATACGGATGACCAAAGTACAAGCAAACAATACCGTACGGGCATAGCTCCCAGATTTACTTACGGGAACGGGAGTGTACAGGCCAGTGTTGCTTATAACAAGATAGAAAGGGAAATCATATCCGACTTTCCTTCGGTATACGATGCCAACAGTTTGGTGGTGGATTTGTATAACAAATACAATTTTAACGACCGTTTTTATACCATAGTAGGGGTGAATTATATTCGTAACGAAGCGGAATTCGATCGCGACCGGGACTTTACCATTACCGATCCGTATGCCAATGTAGTGTGGGTATCCGGTTTCGGACTCAACATGAATGCGGGGGCAAGGCTGAATAACCACAGTGAGTACGGTACGCATTTCACTTATAACCTGAACCCGTCTTTTACTTTTACCTTAGAGCAAGACAGGTATCTTAAGGCCCTGGGATCTTTCAGTACATCGTATATCGCGCCAAGCCTGTCGCAATTATACGGGTATTATGGGCCTGACCCCGACCTGGAACCGGAAGAAGACCGTACATTGGAAGGAGGACTTGAATTTCGTTCGGGAAACTGGAGTTTAAGCGGACTGTATTTTAACAGGCAGGAGGAGAATTATATCAATTATGTTAATGGTCAGTACCTTAATGAGCAAAACGACTTTACCGTAAACGGCGTAGAAGCAGAACTATCCGTAAAAACTGCGGACTTTGTTCAACTGGATGCCAATTATACATTTACGGAAAACAGGGACAAGGTAACTGTCCGTATCCCCAAACATAAGGTCAATGCTACCGCCGGGTTTACCCTTTGCTCCACCACCTTTGCGTCTGTCAGCTACCAGTATGTAGATGACCGCCTGGATTCCGGGGAAATTCTGATGGACAGCTTTTCGACTTTTGATGCCTATATAAGTCACAGTATCCTGAAAAACAAAATGAAACTTTTTGCCAATGTGAGCAATATTTTCAATGAGGATTATGTAGAACTGGTAGGGTTTACGACCAGGGGAAGGAATGTGAGAGTAGGGTTTAGTTTGGAGTTTTAGAAATAGAACATCAGTTTATAAGATCCAAAATTCCTGTTGGTAATATAGTTTTAGGACAAGATAATTTTAACTGAAAAAGTTTAGCACAAGACAAAATTTGTTTTTCTGTAAATTATCAGAAAATCAGTTTTGCCCTTCCCGATAATTATCAGGATTAAAAGGAACCTGATTTTCCTTGATACATCCTTTAGGGTTGGGGGCAAAAACTGAGGAAAATCCATCCAAATCAATTTTTGTCTTATACTACGCTGAATAGCATTAAAAAATATTACCTTTAAGTATTATGAATGTTTAACCGATAAACTTTAATAATATGAAAAAAAGAAGTATTAAACATTTCCAGTTAAATAAGAGAACTATTTCGGTATTTACCAGCACTGAAATAAAGGGAAAAGGGGTATCTGGGTATTGCACATCTAGCGTGAATCCTCATGAATGTTATTTGGATTGTGCGCAAGAAACAAAACCACAGTTGTGTCCTTGATTTATGGAAGGTATTGATGAATAATACGAACAACCTTTGAAAATATCGTCAAATCGAACATTTTTAAAGGTTGTTGTTTTTAGAGAATAAGACTTTTATTCTTCCAGATCTTTTTTAGGTGTTATATACATATTATCTTTCATAGGTGTAAACCTTTTACTGTCTGTCATTATATCAATAGGCATTCCTGGTTGGTCTGTTTTTGCCTGCCTTGAAGATATTCCTGTAATGTCCTGTATGGCTCTGGCAAGAAGAGGTTCTTCGGTGTTGCCAAGTACTCCCATATTTTCCAGGTCTTCTTCAAGTGTGATATCCGGAATAAGTCCCTCCGTATAATCTGAAAAACCGTCCGCATTTTCACTTCTGCCTACAAGAGGCTGCATTCCCCAGGAATTATTCGGGTTAATTCGGTTTTTGCGGGATTCATTGTACAAATAGCTATACCCGGGATCATCTACAAGGGTTACAGAAAATTCATTTTTTCCTGTGGTTTGTGAACCGATATGTATTACATTAATATACGGAGCTAAACCATTTATCACTAATTCACTTGCTGAAGCGCTGCTCTCTAATGCCAGGATATGTACCTTGTTTAATTCCAGACTATTTATCAATGTTCCGTCCGAGAGTTCATCTGGGAAATAATCCTCTGAATCACTGTCTGAAAATTGAGATTGTAATTTTTCATTATAGCGTTGCTTGATAAATAACTCTCCGGTGAACTGGCCGGTAATCATGCTTGACAATTGAAGTGCCGAATTAACGGAGCCTCCCGGGTTGTATCGTAAATCTAAGACAAGGTCTGTTACCCCCTGGCTTTTAAAGTCACTGAAAACATCGTTCAGTGCATTATCGAAAGAAGCTGTAAAACCATTATATATAAGATACCCTATTTTATGACTTCCAATGGTAAATATATCATACAGGTAAACAGGGTCTTCGGTATATTCGTGTTTGGTCAGTGTTACTTCTTCCCCGTTAGGAGAAATAGTATTATTCTCTACATCACCCATATTGAGAGTGTAAGTGTCATTTTGCCCGAAAAGTAACTCACTATAATTGTCGACGGTAAGCGTTGTTCCGTTAACAGCTACAAATACATCTCCACGTTGGATATCTTTGGTGGAAGCATCGGAGTTGGGTAATATATATCTTACATACCCGAATACGTCATCGCTGTTCGAATACTGGCTCAATCCAAATTCTACGCCATTTGTTTTGTATATTCCCTGTTGCGAATTGATAAGTTCATTGTAATCCTCCACGATCCAGGAAAAGCGATCTCTGTCCGATTCACTTCCGTAATATTTCAAGTGCTCAAACAATTCTTCCGGATCGGAATAACTACTTAAAAATTCCTGGTATTCCGCATTGGAAGAAAACCGCGTATCGCTCAAATCATTAACATCTCCCTGCCAGAAGTACCATAAATTAAGTCCCTTCCAGACAAAGTCCTGAACTTCCAGGTTATCCGAAGGGTTTGGCACAAAAGCATCGTCATCCTTATCGGAACAACTCCATAAAACCAGGCCGGATACAAAGAGGTAAAAAAGCTTTTTCATACATTTATGTTTTTGGTCGTAAGACAAAAGGCAGGGGGGGAGTGTTTCGTCTTTCGTACAGTTAGGATTAGGTTATTATTTCTTGGTTAAACTAACACATAGATCACGGTTATTCGTATAAGCAAGGAGGGGGCGCCCGATTATAAAACGCTAAATTTACTTTAATTATTGGCTTTTGAAAATTTTTTGTAACATTTTTTCAATTCGTTCGTCTCCCTTTTGAAAGACCGCTATAAGGTACCTTTGAAAAGATGCGGAACAAAGAAAACCAAAAGAACCAACAGAGATTGTTTTTCCGGGAAGGAAAAAACGGACTAACCGATAAAAAATGAAACAGGCAGAGTTTTTACATACTGTGATGCCTTTTAAGGACAAGTTGTTCCGGCTGGCCAAACGGCTGCTCGTATCTACCGAAGAAGCGGAAGATGCCATACAGGAGGTCCTGCTGAAATTGTGGACTAATAAAAGTAAGATAGGTACCTACAGGAGTGTAGAGGCTTTTGCGGTTACAGCGACCAAAAATTACTGTCTGGACAGGTTGCGCTCCAAACAGGCAGGAAACCTGAAACTGGTGCACAGTAATTATACGGATGAAAATACTTCTTTGCAACGCGAGATAGAAGCCAGGGACAGTGTGTCCCTCATGCAGGAGATCATGGAAAGCCTGCCCGAACAGCAAAAGATTATATTACAGTTACGGGATGTGGAACAATATGAATTTGAAGAAATAAGTGAAATGCTGGACATGAACCCCACTGCGGTACGGGTAGCCCTGTCGAGAGCGCGGAAAACAGTCCGGGAAGAATTGATAAAAAAACACAATTATGGAGTTGTCTAAGATAGAAAAACTGGTGGAAAAGTACTTTGAAGGTACAACCACAACAGCCGAAGAAAAAGAGCTTAGGGCTTATTTCTCACAGGATGACGTAGCTCCGCACCTGGTGGCTTACCGGCCTATGTTCCGGTATTTTTCCGAAGCAAGAGAAGAAAAATCGGAAAAGGAATTCCGGATAAAGTCCGGTAAAAAGTGGAATTACACCTGGATGTCCGTAGCGGCTACGGTGGTGATTGCCGCGGGAATATGGTTCTCCAACCGGCCTTCCGCAGAAGAGAAAGAGGCTTTGCTCGCTTACCAGGAAACCGTAGAGGCACTCTATATGATAGGGGAAAACCTGAATAAAGGGACAGATAAAATAGAATACCTGAACGAATTTGAAGAAACAAAAAACAAAATATTACCTGTAGAAAACAGGTGAAATAACCCTGAAAACAAAAAGAAAAAACAAAACCATAACGATTTACAATAAAACAGAAAAAGATGAAAAAGTTGAGAGAAATCCATGGAATTTCCCGTTCGGAAAGCCAGGAAAAGCACGGTAAAACCCCCGGATTAACCAAAATGACGACCAGGAAACGGATGGTGTGTATGCTACTGGTAATATTGCCTGTCCTGGGGTTTTCACAGTCCGAATTTGACAGGTTCGAAGCTATGGACGACGTGTCGGCAGTAATAGTAAACCAGAACATGTTTAAATTATTCTCAAGGATAGAAGCAGACGATCCTGAAGCGAAAGAGTTTATGAGTATGGTGAAATCATTGAAAAACCTGAAAGTATTCTCTACCGAAAGCAAGGCCATAGCGCAGGAAATGCAGTCTACTATGAATGACTATATTAAAAAGTCCTCATTGGAAGAGCTTATGCGGGTTAAAGACAAGGGATCTAACGTGAAATTCTATATCCGTCCGGGTCGCGATGAAGATCATGTAAGCGAATTGCTGATGTTTGTTTCCGGAATGAAAGACGTGGAGATAGGAGGCTCGAAAATAGAAACCGTATTGCTGTCCCTGACGGGAGATATCGACCTGAACAAAATAAGTATGCTTACTAAAAAAATGAACCTCCCTTCCGAGCTGGATGAGGCCGGTAAGAACCGATAGAAGATGTGCCCGGGAGGTAGTTAGTAAGGGGATTTCGAGTGGAGTTGAGGCAGAAGATCTTTACTCCACACGGAATCCTGTAATTATAACCGGAAACCCATGCGGATATGTTGAGGATAAACCAGGATTTAATCAAAACAATATACAAATGAAACAGCGAAATAATTTATGGACAGGTGCAGTACTGACCCTCCTTTTGGTGGTGATGAGCGCGTGCAATAACGAGCAGAGCCTTCAACGGTATTATGTAGACAGCGCCGAAAAAGAAGGCTTTATCAGCCTGGATATTCCTTCGAGCATGCTTAATATTTCCAATGCGGATCTTACGGAAGAGCAGAAAGAAGCTTATAAATCAGTTAAAAAACTGAATGTCCTCGCCCTTCCGGTAACGGCAGAGAACAAGGGAGTTTTCGAGACGGAAAAAGCAAAGGTGAATGCCATACTTTCCGGGAGCGGCTTCCAGGAACTATTCCGGATGTCCGATAAAAACAGGCGTGCGGTGCTGAAATACCTGGGGAATGACGAGTCTATCGATGAAGTAGTGTTTTTCGGATCGGATCCCGATCGCGGTTTTGCATTGGTACGTATTCTGGGTAAAGGAATGAACCCGGAAAAAATGATGGAGTTTGTAAAGATCATCGAAAAATCGGATATCGATGAAGGACAGCTCGGAGACCTGAAAAAGCTATTGGGAGAATAGTTTAAACGAATTTACTCTAAAAAAGATGTCTGAAAAGTAACTTACTTCTGTTAATTTTCAGACATCTTTTTAATTTTTCACTTTTTCAGATCCCTGTGTAATTGGCAGGGGTTATTTGCTTCAGTTCGTTTTTAATGACGTCCGAAACTTCCAGGGTATCTATAAACTTTGCTATGGATTGCCGGTTTATTTTCTCGTTTGTACGGGTAAGGCCTTTCAGGGCTTCGTACGGGTTAGGATAACCTTCTCGCCGGAGGATGGTCTGAATGGCTTCCGCGACAACAGCCCAGTTATTTTCCAGGTCTTCGGCAAACTTGTCCTTGTTCAGCAGCAGTTTATTCAGTCCTTTCAGGGTAGATAAAAAGCCGATCAACGTATGTCCGAAAGGAACGCCTATGTTACGCAGTACGGTACTGTCCGTAAGGTCGCGTTGCAGTCTGGATAAAGGCAGTTTGGCCGAAAGGTGTTCGAATACAGCATTGGCGATTCCCAGGTTTCCTTCCGAATTTTCGAAGTCTATCGGGTTTACCTTATGGGGCATGGCCGAAGAGCCCACTTCACCTTCTTTGATCTTCTGTTTGAAGTAATCCATGGAAATATAGGTCCAGATATCCCTGTCCAGGTCTATAAAAATAGTATTAATGCGTTTCAGCGCATCGAACAGGCTGGCCATATGGTCGTAATGTTCTATTTGCGTAGTGGGGAAAGAGTGGCTCAGTCCCAGCATTTCTTCTACGAAATGGGTGCCGAAGGCTTTCCAGTCCGTATCCGGGTATGCTACGTGATGCGCATTGTAATTTCCTGTGGCCCCCCCGAATTTTGCCGCATACGGGATGGTTTTCAACACAGACAGTTGCTCTTCGATACGGGTAATGAATACCTGTATTTCCTTACCGAGACGGGTAGGGGAAGCAGGTTGGCCGTGGGTACGGGCAAGCATGGGGATATCTGCCCAGTTGGCCGCAAGTTCCTTAAGTTTTACAAGTACGCTGTCCAGGGACGGAAAATATGTTCCCTCAACTGCTTCTTTCAGTGATAAGGGTATAGAAGTATTGTTGATGTCCTGTGATGTAAGTCCGAAGTGGATAAATTCCTTTGAAGCGGATAGCCCGAGGGCATCGAACTTTTGTTTGATAAAGTATTCCACCGCTTTCACATCGTGATTGGTGGTTTTTTCAATCTCTTTTATGGCTTCGGCATCCTGTGCTGAAAAATTGGTGTATATACCTCTCAGGTCACTGAAAAGGGCCTGGTCAAAATCCTTTAATTGTGGTAAGGGGAGGTTACACAGGGCAATAAAGTACTCGACCTCTACACGAACCCGGTATTTGATAAGGGCTTCTTCGGAAAAAAAAGGAGCCAGGTTTTCGGTTTTGTTTCGGTATCTCCCGTCAATCGGGGAAATGGCGTTCAGTTCAGTAAGCTGCATTGTCAATAGTCTGTAAAAGAGGTGATTTATTTGGTTTTGTAAAACGGTATTTTTTATAGGAATATGATAATTCCCAGTCTCAGGTCGTTCAGGTTCAATCCAAAACCGTAGTTGTCTGAGTCTTTACCTTCATTGTCATACCCGAACCGGCCTATAATGGCGTCAAAAGCAAAACTTTCGTTCAGTCGGTAAGTGAGACCGGGCCTTAGATTAACCCCCCAGGCAAAATTATCCGCACTACTGTCTTTGGCCCATCCCAGTCTTACGTCTCCCTGAGCAAAAGGCATCAGTTTGGAGGCGGGGAACCAGTATTTTCTGGCGTAAGGAAGTATGCCGTAAAATTCTTTTTTGGAACTTATCCCGTCAATGTTCACTTTGCTTTGTTCGTATCCGGCACTCAGACCTACTACAAAATCATTGTCCAGGAAAATACCTACGGAGGGTAATATGGAAAAGTCGGTAGTTTCGGTACCTGAGTTATTGTCTTTGGAGAAACCGAAGGAACCCCCTGCCATCCATTTACCTTTGAGCAGTCCTGCGTCTTCACCTTCATCGTTCTGTGCATGAAGATTTGAAACGGCGATTAAACCCATAGCAATTAACAGTACGATCTTTTTCATTTTATCAGCGTTTAAGTGTTAATCTGGCAAAAATAAGACATATCCCGAAGTTAGGTAATAACTTATGTATTAAATAGTCTCAAAAGCCGGTGCTTTTTTAAAAATATTACCTGATTATGATGAGGTGGAAAAGTTTTTCGTGTCCTCCCGGAGATATTTTTTCTCCGCGTAAAAAGTTCCGAATGGCAGCAGTGCGGCGATAAAAAGCAGTGCGAACCGTTTCAGTCCCCATTTCTTTTGGTAACATACCAGCACGGCAAGAATCACATATAGAATAAAGAGAAACCCGTGGATATAACCGATCGTCATATTGGTGGCGGTATGATCAAAAATATATTTTAGCGGCATGCCAACCAGGAAGAGCATTAAATATGAAATACCCTCCAGAATGGCGGTTATCCTGAAGCTTTTTAACATAATATACGATTTAAAAAAAGCTTCCGCGGAGGGTACCGCAGAAGCTTTATATGGTGTTGTCGGATAATCTTCTACAGGTGGATCACTTCGTCATAAGCATCTGCAACTGCTTCCATCACCGCTTCACTCATTGTGGGGTGCGGGTGCACGGCTTTGAGTACTTCGTGGCCTGTAGTTTCCAGCTTTCGGGCTACTACAGCCTCCGCGATCATATCGGTAACCCCGGTACCGATCATATGGCAACCGAGCCATTCGCCGTACTTGGCATCGAAGATCACTTTTACAAAGCCATCAGCATTGCCACTGGCTTTTGCTTTTCCGGAAGCGGAGAAAGGAAATTTACCGACTTTGATGTCATATCCTTTTTCTTTGGCCTGTTTTTCCGTGAGTCCTACTGAGGCTACTTCAGGTATACAATACGTACATCCCGGTATGTTGCCATAATCCAGGGGTTCTACATGCATGCCCGCTATTTTCTCTACACAGAGTATTCCTTCGGCAGAAGCGACGTGTGCCAGGGCCTGTCCGGGAGTTACATCGCCTATGGCATAATACCCGGGTATGTTGGTCTGGTAGTAATCGTTAACCAGTATTTTGTCCCTGTCGGTAGCAATACCTACGTCTTCCAGGCCTATATTTTCAATATTGGTTTTGATACCTACGGCAGAGAGTACGATGTCTGCTTCCAGAACTTCCTCGCCTTTTTGGGTTTTTACAGTGGCTTTTACCCCTTTCCCGGAAGTATCTACTTTAGTCACTTCGGCAGAAGTCATTATTTTTACACCTGCTTTTTTGAAGCTTCTTTCGAGTTGTTTGGAAACATCCTCGTCTTCTACGGGAACGATATTCGGCAGGTATTCCACTACGGTTACTTCTGTCCCCAGGGCATTGTAGAAGTATGCAAATTCTATTCCTATAGCCCCGGAGCCTACTACGATCAACTTCTTAGGTTGTTCCGGTAGGATCATTGCTTCGCGATAGCCGATCACTTTTTTTCCGTCCTGCGGCAGACTGGGCAGCTCCCGCGATCTTGCCCCGGTAGCTATGATAATATGATCTGCCTGGTATTCGGTTTTCTTCTCGTCATTTCCGGTTACTTCTACTTTTTTACCGGATTTCACTTTTCCATAACCGTTGATAACGTCTATTTTGTTCTTTTTCATCAGGAATTGTACTCCTTTGCTCATACCATCGGCAACCCCCCTGCTTCTTTTTATTACGGCATCGAAATCCTTGTCATATTCCTTCACACTAAGTCCGTAGTCTTCGGCATGCTTCAGATATTCGAATACCTGTGCACTCTTGAGCAATGCCTTGGTAGGGATACAACCCCAGTTCAGGCAAACGCCTCCCAGGTTTTCTTTTTCTACAATAGCAGTTTTAAAGCCTAATTGTGAGGCTCTGATGGCAGTAACATATCCTCCGGGGCCACTGCCCACAACTATGACATCGTATTTACTCATTTTTATCGTTTTTTATGACCAAAAAATTCGGTTACGAAGGTACGCAATTAGTTTTAAAATTCGGGAATGGGCTTTCCATATTATCACAGCCGTGACATTTTGGGTTAAAACAGTGATAAATGAGGCAGGATAGTACATAAGAGGCGTATATACCCTTCGGATATCAGGACTTACCCGGCACTATTTTCACAATACCTTTGCCTTCTATCGAAGCGTAGATATACCCATCGGGGCCCTGTCTTACGTCGCGCACACGGCCCATATCGGTAAGCAGTTTTTCGCGGTAAGTCACTTCATTGCCGTCCATCACGAGCCTTTCCAGGTATTGGAATGACAGAGAGCCGGCGAGAAGGTTTCCTTTCCAATCCGGATATACGTCGGAAGTAATAAAAGCCATGCCGCTCGGGGCTATGGAAGGCACCCAGTAGTATACAGGCTGTTCCATGCCTTCTTTTTCGGTTTCATCAGAGATAATGGTGCCGTCATAATCGATACCATAGGTGATTTCCGGCCAGCCGTAATTGGCTCCTTTTTTAACGATGTTGATCTCATCACCACCTCTCGGTCCGTGTTCATGTACCCATATTTCCCCGGTTTCCGGGTGAACGACCATCCCCTGCGGATTGCGGTGGCCGTAGCTGTAAATGGCATGTTTGGCTTTAGGATCTTGAGTGAATGGATTGTCCGGAGGAATGCTGCCATCTTCCCGTATACGGTATACTTTTCCACCATCACGGGTAATGTCCTGCGGGTTAATATCATGGTCGCCACGTTCCCCTATGGAAAAATAGAGGTAACCGTCCCGGTCAAAAACCATACGCGATCCGAAGTGATGCGATTTCCGGGTATTGGGTGTGCCTTTGTAAAGAAGTTGTTTGTCAACCAGGGCATCTCCCTGAAGTTTGGTCCGTATAACGGCAGTGTGGGCACCGTTTTCTTCACCTTCGGGGGAAGAATAGGAGAGGTATATCCAGCCGTTATTTTCATAATCCGGGTGAAGCAGTATGTCCAACAGTCCGCCTTGTCCTCGTGCATATACTTCGGGTACGTTGCTAATAGTCGTTTTTTTTCCGTCCTTGAAGCGGATCAGTTCTCCCGATCGTTCCGTGATAAGCATACCACCATCCGGCAGAAAAGCCATGCCCCAGGGAACACTGAGATCACCTACCACGGTTTCCACGGTATAATCTACGGTTTCGGGTTCGTGTATTGTAGTGTCTTTCTGTTGTGCGCAGGCAACTAAAGAGACAATGAATAGCAAGGGAAGTATGTGTGTTTTTCTCATCAGTTTCCTTATAAAATATCAGGGTTAATAATTGATTATTGAATATGTCGTACATTGCTTTATCTGAACAATTTACAAAGTTTTAGGTGTAAAAAACACAATCGCAATTTTTTTAACAAAAAAATCCTATATTTGCAGCCTTCATTCACCTTTTTTAATGGTATTTCGGGGTGTAGCGCAGCCCGGTAGCGCGCGTCGTTCGGGACGACGAGGTCGTGGGTTCGAGTCCCGCCACCCCGACTTTTCAACATATCAGATGAATTCAAAACACTGTTAATCGTATGATTTTCAGGTTTTTTTATTTTTTTGAAATCAATTAAAACGGGAATTAGCGTCAACAATTCGGATAACAAAATAATTTTAACATTTGTGTTGACCGATTTGTTAAAATTTTTTGGGCAGACGCGGTAAAGAACGTAACTTTAAAGGGATCTGACTTTCGTCCGGGAACTCATGTGTAACCTGAAGACGAAAGTAATGAAGACTTCTTCGACATTCAGTATCATGTTCTGGGCGAACGTCCCCAGGGCAAAAGAAAACAAAGCGACTATTTATGTAAGGATCACCGTTAATGGCAAACGGGCCTCCATCAGCCTGAACCGCAAGGTCGATCTTGCCATTTGGGACCTCCATAAGAACCGGGCCCTTTGGAACAACCAAAAGGCCAGGATGCTCAACAGCTATCTGGATGAGACCTATAACCACATCTTCCAATGCTACCGAGACCTGAAAATGGATGGTAAACTCATCACCGCAAAGGGTGTCAAGGCAAGGTGCCTGGGAAAGGATGAGAAGAGCCGTACCCTATCCGATATTGTCGCCTACCACGGTGAGGATATGGTGGACCAGTTGAAATGGGGCACCCAGAAGAATTATTTTACCACGCAAAAGTACCTTACCAAGTTTTTAAAGGCCCGGTACAAGACTACGGATATGTACCTCAAGGAACTGGACTATGACTTCATCATCAAGTTTGAAAGGTTCCTCCGGAACCTAAGCCGACGGACCACCAAAAGCCCATGGGAAACAATACCGTGATGAAGCACATCGAGCGCTTCAGGAAATTGATCGGGCTGGCCATCAAGCTGGGTTGGCTCGACCGGCCCCCCTTTGCTTATTTTAAGCCCAAATTCATCAAAAAGGAAAGGGATTTTTTGAACAAGGAAGAACTTGCCGAAATTGAAAATCGGGAATTTGACATGCCGAGGTTACAACAGGTAAAGGATTTGTTCGTGTTCAGCTGCTACACCAGTTTGAGTTATATCGATGTGATCAATCTGGGCAAGGGCAATATCCGTTTGGGAATTGATGGGGAGCAATGGATCGTCTATCAGAGGGAAAAGACGGCCAAGCCCATCCGTATCCCCATTTTGCCGGTTGCCCTTGAGATCATTGAAAACTATAAGGACCACCCCAAGTCCAAGGCAAACGGAATGTTGTTTCCTAAAATATCGAACCAAAAACTCAACTCCTATTTAAAGGAGATTGCGGACCTGTGCGGCATCACCAAAAAGCTCACCTTCCATGTGGCGCGGCATACCTTTGCCACCACGGTGACCCTTTCCAATGGTGTTTCCATTGAGACGGTTTCCAAGCTTTTGGGGCACAGTAAGATTGCCACGACCCAAATTTATGCCCGGGTGATCGAGCGTAAGGTCAGTGAGGATATGCAAAAGCTGAAAAGTCAGTTTCTGACCGACGAAACCAGGAATAACAAAGAGTGTATTGAGGCTGGCTAAAAAGAGCTTTTCACAATCTGTGATAACAATTTTATTTAACGGAAGAACAATGGATGATTTTTTGCTGTGATTTGCCACTATATAAATTGTAGTGGCAAATTTTAGATAAACAAACCCAGGAATTCCGTGGTAGGGATTTCGCTGAATGACCATGTGCACACATTTTCTTGTAAAACCGCGAGTTAAATTGATGAAAATTATGGAAATGGTCTCTTTGTTATGCGCGGTGCCGAGGTAGGCGTACTGAAGTAACGATTCCCCCGACCTTTACTGATTTTTCTTTTTTTGAAAATATTCTTTTCTAATATCATTTTGTTTTATTGATGGAAAGGTTGGGGATTGAGTGGATGAAGTGTACTTACCACAGGCATTTGGAAATTTCCCATTCCCAAGTTGAAGAGGGAAACTACCATATAACTCATAACTTTTTCCGTGATTTTTGCCATAAAAATTTGCCTGTTTATAGGCATTCCCGAAGGTTTTGCCGCAAATTTCCGCGAAATCTGATTTCTTAAATATATGTAAATCGCTGATATATAGTAGATTTTAAAATAATAACACCGCTTTGCGTGTTATCCTCTTGTTATACGTTACCCGATTTTGTCAGTTTGTTTTCAGTTCAGGTCTTTCTTTTTATGTTCGATTTTGGGCGTGGGGTTAGGCGGCTATTTACTCGTGTGGATTTTATTGTTTTTTAAAGGAACTCGTGAATAGCGGCGAATTACATTTATAGACGGAAACAAAAGCAGGGATGCGCCGCTATTTTACATAATGGCGTATGGCTATCAGCTTTGGGAGTGTAGGGGAGAAGCGGCTGAACCATAACTACCCGTTATGTAAATATAGCTTGGGGTGGTTTTGAACATTGGAGTCCGGCTCTTGTTTTTTTTAGGGTGGGTGTAGATTAGTTTGGCGAGAAATATCGGTTTCGTTGATTTTCGGGTCAGCAACTTCTTCTAAACTTATTCCAAAGTCCTTTAAGGTGTTTTTCTGACGATAAACTAATGCTTTCATAAAAATTAGTATTAAAAATTAAACTGGGTAACTGACCAAATTCAGTCCAGATAATGCTTTCCCAACATCGGTTATTTTACCCGCCTGCTCCAAATTACCAAGGTCAATTACCTTAAATCCTAAGTTTTTTATTATTCTCTCTACGGTTGCATTGGCAGAGGGGTGGTTCCCGGAAATAAAGCTGACACGTTTGCCGTTCGCTACTTTAGGGTCTGCTTCGATCCACTTGCCATATAAATGGTTAAATGCTTTGACGATTTTAGAATCAGGCATTAGTTCTGCAACGATAACACCAGTTGGCTTTTCCAATTTTGTAGGATTACCGTCTTTAGAAAAATAATTGCTTACGTCGACAACGATTTTTCCTTTCAGCTGTTTTTTAAGTTCATTTACCACATCGGGTATATGCCACCACATCACAGCTAAGATTATGACATCCGCATTGCAGGCATCTTCGTTTGTGCCGGCTATTGCCAATGCTCCAAGTTCTTTAATAAGGGGTTGCAATGATTCAAGACCCCTCGAATTGGAAAGGATAACAGGATAACCTGCACTTACCAATTTCTTTGCAAGTGCTTTGCCTATTTGCCCTGACCCAATAATTCCTATTGTCATACCTTTTTTAACAGTTAAAATTTGATAGAGTTAAATCGAAGTGGCTGAAAACATATATGCTCTGCCACTTCAATGATTAAAATTTATAATTATTCTAAACTTAAGTTGTTTCCATGAGCTCTCTGAAAGTTTTTGTCTTTCTGCCTAATAAGCGCTCCAAATCGCCTGATTGATATTCGAATTCACCTCCTTCAATCGCCAGTACCCAACCCGTTATAAATTCGGCAACATGGCGAGCGACTCCTTGGGTAACTATCCCATCAATATATTCTTCGGCTGTAATGGTAGTAAAAGAAACAGGCTGTTCTTTTATTTCCGAAAGAATTTTTGCTATGTCGGAAAACGAAATAGAATAGGAGCCCCCTAATGAATAGGTTTTGTTTTCGTGTCCTGGGGTAGAGAGTATTTCAGCGTGGGCCTCCGCCAGTTCATCTCTTGTTGCAGGTGCCATTTTTCCATTGTTTGCCGGGACTTTTATTCCATTTTCATATGGATTGGGACCATAGTAGAACGATAAAAGGTCGGCAAAAGGGGGGTGGTATAAGATAGTATAATCAAGCCCTGACGATTTAAGTACCTGTTCCGTAAAAAGGTCTGACTCCGTAACTTCGGACATAACACGTCCCGAACCTGCTTTACGCATAATTGACATATATACCACGTGCTTAACGTCCATTTGTCGGGCAGCGGTAATTACATTATAATGTTGGGTAGATCGGTCTGTAAAAGCGATTGCACTCGTTAACATGATTTTGTCAACATCTTCAAACGCACGTAATAAGGAACTGTAATCCAAATAATCACCTTCGCGTATTTCTACGCCTTTCGCAGCTAAGTCTTCTAGATTTTCCCTTTTCCTGGAAAGTCCGATAATTTGACTTGCAGGAACACCTTTCTTTAACAAATGCTCAACTGTACTTTTTCCAACTACTCCTGTGGCTCCTGTCACTAAAATTTTTGTCATGATGTAATATTTTTTTATTTCAAATGATTAAATTAGCTTTTACTTTGCAAGTAGTAATTAAAACTAACTGCTTGCAAAATGCAAGTATAAAAGTAAATAATTACTTTTAATATGCAAGTGAAAAAATAAAATTTATGAAAGCAACTGAAATGCGCTCCGATTGCCCTATAAGTTCGTCATTGGATATTTTCGGAGACAAATGGTCGTTATTAATTGTGAGGGATTTAATGCTACATAAATCTCGTACTTACGGAGATTTTACAAAATCTGCCGAAAAAATAGCAACGAATATATTAGCGAATAGATTACAGATGTTGGAGAGCAATGGAATAATCATCAAATTACCATTTCCGGATAATAAGTTAAAAGGATTGTATAGGCTTAGCCCGAAAGGTGTCGATTTAATACCTACTTTAATTGAAATAGCCCTTTGGGGAGGAAAGTATTTATCCGA
The DNA here is from genome assembly GCF_052983395.1 of Sinomicrobium halophytocola. NCBI lineage: Bacteria > Pseudomonadati > Bacteroidota > Flavobacteriia > Flavobacteriales > Flavobacteriaceae > Sinomicrobium > Sinomicrobium halophytocola. The sequence goes on along the minus strand of NZ_JBRKIT010000011.1, from coordinate 608,962 downwards.
CTCGGATGAATGTTCGCCGTTTCTCAAAGAAGTAAAAAAGAACAAAGCAAAATTTCTAAAAAATATTATAGATAAGCTTCTCATAGATTATGAGTCTAATATTGATTAATCTTGTTGCCGTTAGCGATAACAATACAATTAACTATACTCTTGAATTTAAATACGTTTATCCTTGATTTGAAAACTTCACAAATCTATGTGCCCTGTAGTTTTGTAAAAAAACAAATCGTATGAGCACACAGAAAGTTTGGTTTATTACAGGAGCCTCCAAAGGGATGGGGCTTGAAATTACAAAAGCCGTTTTAAATGACGGAGGGAAAGTAATAGCAACATCCAGAAATACGGATATACTTTTAGAAAAAATTGCAGATCACAAGGATAGTCTACTTCCTGTGAAATTGGACATAACCAGAGAAGCAGACGTTGAAAATGCGATTTCCAAAGGCATAGAAAAATTTGGTCGAATAGACGTTGTGGTCAATAATGCAGGTTATAACCTTTTGGGAAATATCGAAGAACTGAGCGATTCCGAGTTTAGGCAAACCATGGACGTAAATGTTTTTGCAATGGCCACTATCATAAGAAACGTTTTACCACATTTACGCAGGCAAAAATCAGGTCATATAATAAATACTTCCTCTATGATGGGATATATGGGTTTTGCCGGTAATGGAAGCTATAATGCATCAAAATTTGCTGTTATTGGACTATCAGAAGCTCTTGCTCAAGAAGTCGCTCCTTTTGGCATAAAAGTGACAATCCTTGCCCCAGGAACATTCCGTACAAATTTTATGAGCGAGGACAGTCTGAACGTTGCGCAAAATAAAATTGACGCCTATAATCTAGATGAACAGGTTGAACAGTTTACGGGATTTGACGGCCAACAATTGGGTGATCCCCAAAAATTGGCGGAAGTGTTACTTAAGATTACCGTAATGTCCAATCCTCCTTTGCATCTTCCCTTGGGTTCTGATAGCTACAATGCTATTCTGGAAGTTCGTAAAAAGGAAAGGGAAGAAATGGAACAATGGAAAGACTTATCTTTAGCTACTGATTTTGAATAATCACAGTGTGAAAAAAGCTGCTCCATATAAAATTGAGTCAATTTCTGAACTCCATGGTTTATTTGGCCTGCCAAAGCCCGATCATCCTTTGATAAGTGTGATTGATTTTGAACTTCTGAAGTTTGATGATAATAAAATTTGGAGCAGCTTCTTCTATGATTTTTATTGTGTAGCCTGTAAAAAAGGATCTTCGGGAAAATTCAAGTACGGACAAGGTCATTATGATTTCGATGAGGGTGTCATGAGTTTTACCAAACCTGGTCAAATTTTTTCAGTTACCAATCCTACGGATGATCCAGTGTCGGGTTTTATGCTCATCTTCAAGCCCGAGCTAATTCGGCATTATGAATTGGGCAAGGTCATTGGAAATTATGGGTTCTTCTCTTACTCCACTGCTGAGGCCTTGCACCTTTCGGAAAAAGAGGACAAAATTATGATGAACCTTATGCATCAAATACAGGATGAACTGAAAAGTAATATTGATCATTATAGCCAAGATTTGATTGTTTCCCATATTGATCTGCTTCTCCATTATGCAAAGCGTTTTCACAATCGGCAGTTTCTAACACGAAGTGCCATAAATAATGATTTAGTGGCCAAGATGGAAGAATTGATCGATTCCTATCTAAAAAGTGACGCTGCACTTTCAGGTCTTCCAACAGTTAACTTTTTTGCGGAAAAGCTCAACGTGTCCCCTGATTATTTGAGTGATCTTTTGAGAAATGTTACCGGAAAAAATGCGCAGACACATATCCAAGAATCCATAATTGACAGAGCTAAAGAACTGCTTTCAACTACCCATTTAAGCGTTAAGGAAATAGCTTATGACCTAGGCTTTGAGCGCCCCCAATCATTCAGTACCATGTTCAAGAAAAAGACGCAACAAACCCCGCTGCAATACAGGGCATTGTTCAATTGAAAAAATATCAGTGCTGGAGAAACCGCTGATTATTGATATATGTTCATATTTTCATCATAAACAGGACTTTCTATTGCTAAGAAATTCAAGATACTATGAAAAACATGATGTTGTGATAGTGTTTCGTTGGACTTCAGTTTTTTGGAGCCATCCGATAACCATACTATAAAAGGAATTTCTAATTGTTCTTTAGGTGCAAAAACTGCTGGTATTCCATGCATGTACAAATTATTTTCTCCTAAAGATTCACCATGGTCTGAAACGAACAGCATCGTACTGTTGTATTCCTTTAATTCCTTTAAATCGTTAATTAAACTTGCAAGTATATAATCTGTATAAACAATGGTATTGTCATAGGCGTTAACAAGCTCTTCTTGGGTACATTCCCCCAATTCAACACTTTTACAAACTGGCGCGAACTTTTCAAATTCGGGTGGGTATTTGGTGTTATACGATGGCCCATGACTTGTACTTGTATGTAAAACAATTAGTATTTTATCTTTTTTACTTGCCAAAATTTGCTCTTTTAACCCTTTTAAAAGAATTTCATCATAATTACAAACTTGTCCCTCACAAACTGCTTTTAAATCCTCTTTTTTTAAAAAGTTTTTGATATGAACAGGAGGTTCTCCCCAATTTGTGGTTCTCCAAATAACTTCTACATTATTTCTAAATAAATAATTAGGCAAAATCTCATAAAGCTTACCAGAATTTGTGTGTTCCAATATACACTTTACACCTGCTGTTGTATATGTGGCGCAAGAAGTTGCAGTAAAACTGTGAAGACTTTCAACTTTAGACAATAGCGGATTAGTAAGTTTTTCATATCCATAAAGTGAAAAGTTTTCACTCCTTGCAGATTCTCCAATAACTAAAACTGCAATAGACTTTACATTGTCCTTTATTTTCGCATCGGGCAATAAAATCTCTTTTTCATTTTCTTTACTCTTATAAATATAGAATCTTGAGGTATTTACCATATAGGACCAGGGCATTGCCAAGGAACCTAACTTAGGGGAATTTTTATCAATCCATCGCCAATTGCCACCATTAATTAAAACAAAAACGATTAGAAAAAGCAATGTCAAAGAAAAATTAATTAAAAATTTCTTGAATGCTTCTTTAATGATTTTAACCTTAATTATAACTATTGCAGGAATAAAGCCTAATAAAATTAAATACAGAACCATTCTAAAAGAAAAGAAACTACTGGCTTCTTCATAATTGGTATTTAGAATATTACCGATCATCGTGAGATCTATTATGACATGATAGGTATTTACAAAATAGGCAACAATTGCATTGACGATGAAAAAGAAAACCAATAAAATTTTTCCAATAAATCGAGAAAGAAAAAATATAAGATATAATACAAAAGCATTTACAACGAGCATTGCAATTACTAAAGAGACAATAATGGTAATGCCGCTAAAACTTTTATAATCGAGTGCAGTAAAAACGTACTTAAAAAAAGGATAGTGAAATAATAGAAAATTAACAAAACTTGCTATTAATACAAAATGAACTAATTTGACACTATTTTTTAACATAAATACAAGTGATTATTATTAATGTTGCCACCAAACTAACTAATGAAAAATAAAATATCATCAAATCTATAGCAACTATTTTATTTATTAAGGCAATCGCTATGACAGAAAACAAAACTATAGATATAGGGTAATATTTTTTATTTGTTATCCATGTCCATGGATTAAATTTTTTAGTAATAAAAATGCCTGTAAGAGCCGCTATATACCCTAAAATACTTCCAACTATAACATCTAAAGGATAATGCGCTCCCACACCAACTCTTGTAAAGGCAATAATTAATCCTGCGCTGAAAATGAAAAGGAACCATGCTATTTTGAATTCCATTTTTTTTGGCATAAATGCAAAGAATACAGATACAAGTATTGTAAAAGTCGCAATTGAATGTCCTGAGGGCAAACTATTGCTTCCAGAAAGTGTTCTTCCGATAATAACAAAACAATCCCTATCAAACATAGCAGCAGGTCTAGGAACAGCAAGTAGCTTTTTTAATAGGTTTGAAAAAATACTTGAAACAATTAGAGCCGTTATTAATGACTGCCAAAATTTAGGTGCTTTAACCATAAATAAAGTCAAAAAAGGCAGAAATATAAGTACATCTCCTAGCTGGTTTAAGTTATATTGCAAACTCGGAAATTGTGATAATTTAAAGTTTAGATAAAAGAACAAATCCTTTTGAATATGAGCATAAGCCTCAACGGAAAAGGCATCTTCTTTAAAGAGAAACAAAGCAATCAAAAACAATAAAAATAGAGGAAGAAAAAGAGAATTTAATCTTAAATTATTAAAATTATTATTTACGCAAGCATCCAATTCGGGATTGTTTAACAGTAAAGAATTTAATCTTTTATTCATTTCAGTTTGTTTAAATCAGTAACTTTATTACAACCCTGTCAATCCAATAAATAAAGGATAGACTAGGCAGTGACTTGATTAGTTGCTATTAACCAATCAAGAGGGTGACTTTATACATACATTTTTACGTAGTAGATCTAAAACATTTGAAATACCGAACCTATATCGGTTTTAAAGACATGCTTTTCCAGCTCATTGCTATTTTTTGAGAATTATTTTTGCTGTGAGGTTTAATTTGTATAACCATAACCTTAGAAAGTGAGGCGTGTTCTTGCTTGGGGGTGTTCTTTACCCAACGCTGCTCAAAAAATTCCAAATAAAAATTTCCTCCAGATATTGTTTCATGCTTAAGGGCTTTCGACCCAATAGTTTTTCCATTTGTGAACCGTTACTTTCCAATTCCCCCTGTCTTGTAGCTGCGGAGAACCCACCAATCATTTTAGCGCATCTTTTAGACATTCCTTGATCAATCACAGTCTTGAGAAAAGTATCTAGGCTAGGGCTTAAATAGGTGATGTTTTTACCTGTGATTTGAGAAATATGCTCTGCGATTTCTGAAAACGAATAACTATCTCCGGATACACTATAGGTCTTATTTTTATGCCTCGTTGAGATTAAAACCTTGGCTGCCGTTTCCGCCATTTCGCTCCGTAGTGCAAATCCTATTCTCCCATTACCGGCTGGCAGGTAAATACCATATTTAAAAATGTTCTCTCCCAAAAATGAAGGCAATATGTCCATATATAGCCCATTTCGCAATATGGTATAATTCATACCACTTCCTTTAATGGCATTTTCTGTTGCTAGATGTGAACTTAATATAAACTCGATAAGGGAAAAATTAACTTCTTTATGCTCCTGGCTTGTGTAAAGGATATACTTAATTCCAGATTCTACAGCCACATTCACAACTTGAATATGCTGCTCACTGCGGTTTTCCAGTTCGTCACTCGAAACAAAAAGTAGTTTGTCAATACCAGAAAATGCCTTTAACATTGAATCGTAATTATTATAATCGCCGAATACAATATTTACATTCAAAGACTTTAATTTCTCTACTTTTGTATAATCCCTTACCATGGCATAAATCAACCTTTCATTCACCCCATTTTCGATCAGTGATTCAATAACTGAATACCCATAATGACCAGTAGCTCCCGTCACTATTATTTTATCTTTTTTTGTCATTTGTTTATTCATTTTTCAAGTGATTTTTCTCAATGGGCATTAAAATTTGTAGGTTAAACCTATTGTAGGGGTGTTTTCAATAAAGCCTGAAGAAATTCCCAACTTCTTTTTCTCATCATACCGTTTGGTGAACAAATAACTCATTCCAATACCTATCGCAGCACCTGCTAGCACATCCACACCATCGTGCTTGTTTGCTTCGATTCTTGTATACCCAACATATCCTGCCAAGAGGTAGGCAGGAATACCATATTCCCAACCGTATCTCTTTTGCACAAATGCAGCACTGGCAAATGCAACAGAAGTATGGCCAGATGGAAAACTATTGTTGTTTTCTCTATTCGGCCGCTCTTTATTTATAGCTAGTTTTAGACCATACGTTAATGCAATAGTGCCAGTTAAGGCTTTGGAAAATTGATAGGTTCCTTTTTGACCATCTTTCCAAATGAATGTAGAACTCAAAGCCAAAGCTGGCATTGCACCAAGCAAAACATCTCCTGCAATCTTATGGGTCTTTTGGGATGAAGTCAGAGGCTCCACCTGCCCATACGTTAGTGACGAACTCAAAAATAAAAACGCAACTAGAGCTTTAAAACCGTACATACTTCTTTGTACAATTGTGATGTTACTCATAAGTTTCAAGCTGAAGTATTTAGATCTGGGTAGAGAGCATTTTCAACAAGTACTATCAACTCATCGATATCCACCTCATTGGTTTTACGGCAACTCTACCCTCGTATGCTATTGCTATTCAATCGTATATGATGTAGTATCAAATTCACCTAGCCTAAAATATCCCAATACTTCTTCGTTGGGATCGTTGACATTGGTACAGTTTCCCTTTAACTGTACCGGTGTAGTTGGAAAAGGCCCGTTTTCATCACTTCCGGATTGTTGAACCAATATGTTTATATAGTCATAATATCGTTGTGAAATACCATACACATTAATACCTACAGTTGCTCCAGCAACATAGTTTTCATTATCGTTCTCAATAAAATTTTCGTTGCCATCTGTAAATTCATCGCTAATAACTGCAAGAGACGGCAGTGGTAAATTGGACGGAATAAATTCGCCTAAATAATAATTTTCAACATCTCCGGGGTCATCAAAAAATGCTTGAAGCTGAATTTCTGTGTCATCACCAGAACCTTCAATGCCTTGCTCAACTCGATTAATAACAGGTGCTGCAATTAAGGTTTCGGTTGCTGTGTAGGAGTTGCCGTTGTAAAAGATTTCCAAAGTGTACGATGCGTTTAATTCCGGAACAAAATCGGTTGCAGTGTAACTACCATTATTCTGGTCGGCAAACACAAATATCGATCCGTCGTTTTCTTTGGTTACTGTTACTGAAGCACCCGTAACAGGGACATCTGGATTGTTATCAAAAAAAGCGGTTGATTCTCTTAGATGAATGGTTTGTCTTTCTCCCGAAGTACCTTTTTGCCAGTTAATAGACGCATCAACCACTAATCGTGCGCCACCGTTTGGGACATTAACATCTATGACATCGGTACACGAGTTTAATAATCCAATTATTATAAGGAGTACCCCTAATTTGTTATATATATTTATATTTTTCATTGTTTTAAAATTTAAAGTTGTATGTTACTGAAGGAACAATACCAAATATGGAAGTACGAGTGGCTTCAGTTACGCCTGTCTTTTGATTTTGACCAAAAGAAATAGAGGCTGCATTACTTCGGTTATAAGCGTTGTATATGCCAAATACCCATTCGCCTTGCCATTTTCTGTTTTTGTTTTTTCGAGGTGTTAAGGTTGCAGAAAGGTCTAGTCTGTGATAGGCTGGCAATCGATCTGCATTCCTTTCGGAATATGTCGCTACGGATAATCCGTTGTATATAAACTGTCCGTTAGGATAGGTAACAGGTCGTCCTGTTTGGAATACCATATTAGCCCCAAATCGCCATTTTTCGTTGAGTTTGTAACTTCCGGTAAACGAAAAGTCGTGGGTTCTGTCCCAGTTAGAGTTATACCATTTCCCGTCGTTAATACCTAATCCGCCTGCTGCTCCGCCGGGTGTGCGCTGTTGCGATTTTGACCACGTATATGCCAGCCAACCTGTAAAATCGCCTTTGTTTTTTCGCAATAAAAATTCTAATCCATATGCACGGGCTTCACCAGTTAAAATTTCGGTTTCAATGGTGTTTTGTGCTATAAGTTCTGCGCCATTGATATAATCTACCCTATTGTCGATTGTTTTGTAGTAGGCTTCGGCTTCAATAGAAAACATATTTTCCCTGAAATTTCTGAAGTAGCCTACAGCATATTGGTCTGCAATTTGTGGCTCAATAAACTTTCCGCTAGGTGCCCAAACATCTAATGGTGTAGCTGATGTGGTGTTGGAAATTAAATGCAGGTATTGGGCCATTCGGTTATAACTTGCTTTAAAAGAAGACTTCTCGTTAAGCTGATATGAAAGTGCAAACCGGGGTTCCAAATTATTGAATGTAGCTATGCTTTTTCCCTTACCGTAATTGGTATTGGAAATAGGGTCGGCACGCTCATAAATGCCTAATTCTTCGTTGTAGACTACTGGTGAATTATTGGCGTAATTGTTTAAGGTTTGCTTTCCTAGTCGATTAAAGTAACTAAAACGCAAGCCATATTGAGCGGTGAGCTTATCAGAAATTTTATGTTCCAAACTTGCATATATTCCAGCTTCTAAAGCAAATTTGTCATCTAATTTCTCTGGATTAACACCCGAATCTGCATCTAAAGGGTTGAGTCTGCCTGGATTAAAGTTGTAATAAATACCATTTACTCCAAAATCAAATTTTAATTTATTGCTTGCATAATACCCCAAGTCATAGCGCATATTATAATTGCTGATATCCGAGGTCCAATCAATTCCGTCAACAGGAATTTCCAGGTTGTAATTATATCGACTGTATATTAAGGATACATTGGAGAATAACTTGTTATTAAAAATATGATTCCATCGCAAGTTTCCTGAGAGGTTTCCGTATGAATTAGTGAATAATCCTGCCAGGTTAAAGTTATCATTGCCTAAATAACCAGATAGATATAGTTTGTTCTTCCCATCAATTTCATAATTTGTTTTCAGATTCAAATCGTAAAATCCGGCTCTACTATCTTCTCCGGCCAAGGCTAAGAATATATTGGCATAAGCAGCTCTACCAGCCACTAGAAACGAACCTTTGTCTTTAAATAGTGGCCCTTCCGCCGCCAAACGGCTGGAAATAGCACCAATACCGCCAGTGAGTTCAAATTCTTTACTATTTCCGTCTTTTTGATGTATATCCAGTACTGAAGAAGCCCGCCCTCCAAAACGTGCAGGAATGCCTCCTTTATAAAGTTTAACATCCTTAATGGCATCAGCATTAAATACTGAGAAGAAACCAAACAAATGGGAGGCGTTGTAAATAATTGCTTCATCCAAAAGAATTAGGTTTTGGTCTTCTGCACCACCGCGTACATTGAAGCCCGATGCACCTTCGCCGGCGTTGGCAACACCTGGCAGTAATTGAATGGACTTGATCAAATCTACCTCACCCAAAACAACAGGTATCTGTTTGATATCCTTAGTTGAAAGTTTTGCCACACTCATTTGTGGAGTGCTAAGGTCAACTTTCTTTGATTCTTCAGCTGTGATGACTACTTCATCTAATTGAGCGGCGTCCTCTTTGAGCTCAATGTCTAGCCTTTGATCAGAGCTAAGGTTTATAGCCCTTTCAAAAGTTGTAAATCCTAAATAGGAAATGGTTAAGGTATAATTACCTTCGGGTGCTGTGATAGAATAAAAACCATATTCGTTGGTCGTGCTTCCAATGGAAGTGCCTTTTAAAAGGACAGTTGCCCCCAAGAGTGTTTCACCGTTGGCAACATCCTTGACTACACCACTAATTGTATATTTTGCATTCTGATTTTTAGCCTTGGAAAGAACTATATATTTATTCTTAATGGTATACGTAATATGAGTAGAGTGAAAAAGTAATTTCAATGTTCTATCAATGTTTTCGTCTATTACGTTAATATCAAACTTATCTTTAATGTTTAACTCATCATTATTGAATACAAAGCTGTATGGTGTCTGTCCTTCAATATTTGACATGATGGACTCCAGTGAGCCCTTCTGGATATTTAAGGTTACTTTATTTTGGGAAAAACTATTGATAGCAAAGAGATGAAAGCTACTGAAAACAAAAAAAAAGAAAGATAGTTTCATTAAAAAAGATGGTTTGGATAAACTTTTTGGCCATAATATGCCTGTGAAATGTTTTGATTTCATAAATTTGATGTGTTAATGGATACTGATTTTTGCGATTAGAATTCTTTAACATTTTATAGTGGGAAAACTGGAATTTTCCCACTTTTTTTATTTTATCACCCACTCATCAGTCTCTGTAATTAGATGATAATCGAAATCTTTGGAGGTTTTAAGGATTTCTAAAATTTCCCTTATTGGTGTATTTTTATCAAATACACCAGTGAATTTTGAATTTGCTACTTCATCATTTTTAAATACCAGCTTTACTTGATATTGTACATATAGGTCATTGGCAATTTCCCTAAATGACTGATTTTCAAATTCAATTTTTCCTTCTCTCCAGGCGATTCTCCCTTCTCTTTTAACCATATCCTGCTTAAAAAACTGTTTACTATTTCTATCAAAAATCACCTTTTCATCAGGGGCCAGTAAAACCCTTTCTTTCAAATATTTATCAGAAGTAATTGCAACTTTGCCTGTAAGTAATTTTGTTTCTACAATGGAGGTATTTGAATATGATTTGACATTGAAGCTTGTTCCCAGGGCTTCTATTTTCAAGCCATCGGAAGTGGTTACAGTGAATGGATGTGCTGTATCTTTGGCCACTTCAAAAAATGCTTCTCCTTCTAAACTTATGGTGCGAGGTGTGTTGCCCTCATAGGAGAGCAGAGTGGAAGCGTTTAACCAGACTACTGAGCCATCGGGGAGTTTAAGCTGTTTGTTTTCTCCAAAAGAAGTTTCCTCTGAAATTAATTGACTAGTGCTCTCTGAAAACTGTTGGTAGGTATATGCGGCTGTAACAATTATAGCGATCATTGCAGCATATTTTAATAGCTTATAAACTTTGGATACTGTTTTTTGTTTAGTATTTCTTGGGTAACGTAGAAAGCGATTTTTCGCATCTTCAACAGATACAGGATATTCCTTGGTATTTAGATAGATTGCGGTGATTTGGGAAAACAACTCTTTGTCGTATTCTGAAGAGTCCTTCCATAATTCTACTTTCCGAATAGTGTCTGGATCAGCAGTTTTGGAAATGTATGCCCAAAGCGCTGCTTTTGAAATATGAGATTTATCCATCATTAAGGGGTTTACTGCTTTTACTACTTATATGACGTATACCAAGTAGTGACACCCTATTTTAAATTGGATTTTCTTTATAAATAATCCTTTAAACCTTTTCGGAAAGCTATTAGGGCCGTCGAAATATGAAGCTCTACGGTCTTTATGGAAATATTTTTTTTTATGGAAATCTCTTTATAAGTCAATCCTTCATTTCTGGATAGTTGAAAAATATCTCTTGTTTTTTGTTCAAGATTCTCATAGATAATATCAATTTGTTGTAACAAATCCCATTGTGTATTAATTTCTGAGAGCATATCTGAATATAAACTATATAAATTATTATGCTTTTCTCTAGTTTGATCTTTTCGAAAATGATCAATTATCTTATTTTTGAGTGTTACAATTAAAAACGATTCGATAGCACGATGTGATTTATCTATTTTATGGTAATGTTCCCAAAGCTTTATAAATGTTTCTTGAACAAGTTCCTCAGAAGTAGAGATGTCATTTAATAGTTTATACGCATAGTTGTATAACCTTTGATAGTGCTTATCAAACAGAATGGAGAACTGCGCCTCTTGATCTAAACTGAATGTGGGTTTTTTATTCAAGTTTTTAGAGGTGAACGCTTAGACTCCTAATTAATATTTTGAGTATATAACTTGTCTTCATTCACCATCCGATTTTGTCATAAATTACTAGAAATTCTTAATTGTTTCATTCAACCGGGGTAAAATTAGACTTGCCTTCATTAAGATCAGAATGAAGTAGGTTTTAAATCCGCTTTCAGTACCTATTTGTTGCAATAGTGATTTTAATATTCTGAATATTAGATCATTAAATTATATTGATTGTGTAGTTTTCAAAGGTTCTAAATGCGCTTCTCGCACTTGAAAAGCAGCCAACTCTGGAATTTGGTGTTATTTTTTGTTTTTGGAGTGATAAGGATTAGTAGGTTGAAGTTTTGGTATAAAAGCCAGGGCAGTGCATTAAAAATGTTGAAGATTGGACAGTGTTATTTGAGGCCATCGATTTCAAATAGCCCTCATAAATACTGCCATTATATCGATATTTGTTAATTGTATTTAAGGAAATAATCTGATATCCATCAGAAAATGGAGGTTTCTTAAATTTCTATGAGGCTTTCTGAAAGCGGATTTGGAACGTAAGTCTTCTATGAAGAATAAGGAGAAAAGGTCATTTCTAAACTACTGAAGGTAAGCCTTTTTAAACTCACTAGGGGTAACCCCGTATATTTTTTTAAAGGTAGTGTTGAAAGAGGACTTGGATTTGAAACCAACTTCGTTGGCAATGCCCATAATAGAATAATTCTTGAACTTGTCATCCTTGAGACATTCTACAAATTCTTCAGCCCTGTACTTGTTCATATAGTCCTGAAAATTGGATTTTAAGTACACATTCAAGACTTCAGATAAGTACTGTCTTGGAATACCCATCTTTTGAGCTACTTGGTTAACCGTTATATTACTATTGGTAAAAAGCTTCTCTTTATCCATGAGTCTTAAAAACTCCCTTTTGTATACCTCTGCTTTGGATTTACTAAGACTTGAAGTTTTATAAGCCTTTGTATCAGCCTTTGGTAGTATGGATTTTGGTGATACAACAAGCTTAAATAAAATCATGTAGAGAAGTATTGCTGATAATCCAATAAAACCATAGGTTTCTGTGAAGGAGAAATAATCATGCCTTTTTGTTGTAATAAATGAAATTTCGTCTATTAAGTTCAATAAAGCATAAGGCACTATAAAAAACAGCATCCATCTTTCCTTTTTGTTTTTAATAATATCATAGATGGTATAACCTAAATAAACCAATAGCGTTACGCCTGTCAGAACTTCTCCTATTATTAACCATATGTTGCTAACTAAGCCGTTAACGTCTTCTACGATTTGAAGAGTAATAAAAAACAAATACGGAATAAAATAAAGAAGATCTCTAAGTTGAAATTTATCTTGTTTAGAATTGTGATACTTTATAAGTAAAAAGAACAGTGTAATGATTAATGGAGATTGGAAAAAATACCAATTAGCATTAGAAAAAAGCAGATTAAATTCATCATCTCCAACAATGTTTAAAAGCAATGCAATAATTGACCCTAGAAGCAGTAAGAAATTTACCCGCTTGTAACTTTCTTGTTTAACGAGCAGAACACTTAAAAGAAACAAGCCCTGAATAAGGGCGATTATTTGAATTATTTGTAACATAAATAACGGAACACTTTCTCCAAAGTGGCTAAAATAATTCGAAAAAAACTAAAATCGATTGACAATTTATTAAAAAATACCAAAATATAATATTCCGCCACAAACCTAATCGCCAATCAATTTTCCTGAACTATAATACATTTCTCAGATTTATTTGTAGATTAGATAGTGAAAATTTTGACGAATGATTATTCTTGGCCTTCAATATTTTTTGCAACTTGAACTTTATTTTTTTCCATCTCAAAAACAATAATCTCGTAGATTATAAGTCTAATATTGATTAACCATTGTTCTTAATGTTAAGTGTCTGTTGTTCATTTTATTTCTAAGTATTTCCATATCCTCACTCACTTTCCGTTCAATGACCCTTGCATAAATTTGAGTCGTAGCCATTTTGGTATGGCCAAGTAGTTTTGAAACTGTTTCAATAGGAACTCCATTACTTAAGGTTACTGTTGAGGCAAACGTATGCCGTGCCATATGAAACGTAAGATTCTTTTTAATCCCGCAGGCATCAGCTACTTCTTTTAAATAAAGGTTTAATTTTTCATTGGTAATTACCGGAAATAAGGTTTCGGTAACCTGCGTAATAGGGTGGTCGACATATTTCTCGATATAATTCTTGTGCCTTATCCTGTAGCGGAATTTTTACCGAGGTTTTTGTTTTTTGGCGTTCAGTGATTATCCAATAGTTGCCGTCATTACCTTTGTGGATGTGCTCCGGGGGTCAATTTGATTAAGTCAGCATAACTTATACCAGTGTAGCAACTGAACACAAACAAGTCCCGAACCCTGTCCAGCCGGTCTATAGGGAAATAGTAGGTTTCTAAATTGGATAGTTCGTTTTCTGATAAGAATTCCCGTTCCCGTTTTTCCCAAGTGGGTTTCCATCTGATAAACGGGTCTTTGTCGAGCCATTCTATATGAAAGGCAAGCGTTACTATTTTCCGGAACCGCTGTAAATGTTTCATTACCGTATTATGACCCATTGCTATGGGATGGCTGTTGGGCCAGTAGGTATGCAGGTAGTCTTCAAAATCGCAAATGAATTTGTAGTTCAGTTGTTTCAGGTAAACATCAGAGGTTTTACGGACATTGTGTAAGAAACGTTTGATATACCCTTCGGTTACGCCAAAATTGCGAATGGTTCCGCGGCTTAGTGTGGTTTCAATTTTGCGCCTGTCGTAATCGATGAGGTTTTGAAGGGTTTTGTGGGATTCGGTTTCGCTGATATAGTGCGCCTTGATAATTTGTGAGGTAATCAGTTCTCATTTAAATTTGAGGTCTTGGTAATATTGAAATAATTGGGTTTTAACCCGCTCTAAATACAGATTAACTTGTCGGGCTTCTGTGAAAGTGCTCTTGGCTTTTTTCTTTTTGGTATCCCAAAGGGAAACGGCTATCTTTCGTTTGGTACTCATATTGGTGCGCTTGCCGTTAACGGTAACACAAACATAAATTAATACTTCATCGTTGGTGGCTTTTTTGAGGTCTGCCCCAAAAGTTGAGGAAAAGGTGTTTGTAGAACGCATAGCTATCGTCGTTTTAATGGTTAAACATTACAGACGAAAGTCAAAATTAACTATACCAATACGTTACGGCTTTTTTAATGAAAGTGTCAGTTGAATTGACACTTTGAAAATGAACTGACGGATTAACTGACATTTTCAATGAAATCACATCAAATTAAATGGACGCCCAAAAATTGAAAACCAAGAAATTCAATAGGAATTACGTGGTTTTGTAAAGAATTTGAATTCTTAAATATGACCTCGGCAGGATTTAAACCTAATTACCCCGACTTAATGAGATTTCTCCGGGAAATCCCTTTTTGTTGAAATTAAACCGGCTTATTTTCTTATTTATTAGATTCGGTATTCATATTTCAATGTGTTGTTTTTTCTGCTATTCTTCTGCTACTGGAAGTCCCGTTTTTTATACCTGACTCGCATTTGTATAAAATCGTTATTTTTTGTTACTTAACAATTTCGGGTAGTCTGTAGTTATTTGTGTTATTATAACATAATCAAAGTCTTATGAAAAAATACTACGTTCTTCTTTTACTCTTTACGGCTACTTTAGTTTCTGATGGACGGATACAGGATTGGTAATGCACATCCGGGCCTGAACATATTGATAAATAATGCGGGCAGTGCATTTGTTTACGATGTTTCGGAAGGAGTATCGTACCCGAACGCAAAATCGGAAATAGAAACCAATTATCTTTCTGTTATTCATATAACAGATCAATTATTACCCGTACTTCAGCAACAGGAAAGCGCTGCTATCGTCAATGTAACTTCCATTGCTGCGTTCAGGCCAATGGCAATACTCCCAACATATGCAGCAAGCAAAGCGGCTTTACACTTTTATACGGATGCTTTACGTCAGAAATTAAAAGATAACAAAAGCAATATCAAAGTTTTTGAGGTAATGCCACCGATAGTAAATACGGATTTTTCCAAAGATATAGGAGGAGAAAAATACGGGATCGCTCCCGGAGAAGTGGCCCGGAGTTTATTTGAAGCTTTTCGGAAAGATCGGTATGAAGTTCCGGTTGGAGCGACTACCTTTGTCCATCAAAAAATTAGCGAAGCATTAAGAAATATTGGTAAACATGACTAGAGTTGTTGTTACAGGGTTAGGAGCCGTCACCCCTTTGGGAAATACGGTTAAGGAATTTTGGGAAAATAGTGTAGCGGGTAAAAGCAGTGCTACGAAAATCACCCGTTTTGATGCATCGCGGTTCAGAACGCAAATTGCATGTGAGGTCAAGGACTTTGTACCGCAAAAATATCTGGATCGGAATGAGATCAAAAGAAGTGATCTGTTTACGCAATATGCACTTTATGCGGCAATGCAGTCCTGGGAAGATGCCGGTTTGCATATGGATAAAATGGATCCTTTCGACGTAGGGGTTATCTGGGGAAGCGGACAAGGCGGCATGGTTACTTTCGAGGATGAAGTAAGAAACTATGTAGAAGGAGATTATAATCCACGTTTTAACCCGTTTTTCATTCCCAAGTTATTGGTCAATATGGCTTCCGGAATGATCTCTATGAAATTGGGATTAATGGGCATCTGTTATACACCGGTTTCGGCCTGCGCCACTTCCAATACCGCTATTATGGATGCATACAACTACATTAAACTGGGGAAAGCAAAAGTATTTATTACCGGAGGTTCGGAAGCGGGAATTTCTCCGGCGTCCATAGGAGGGTTTTCAGCTTTAAAAGCGATGTCCAAACGAAATGATGATCCGGAAAGGGCAAGCAGGCCTTTTGATAAAGACCGTGATGGATTTTTAATGGGAGAAGGTGCCGGAGCCCTGGTTTTGGAAGAATATGAGCATGCCAGAAA
Organism: Sinomicrobium halophytocola; assembly: GCF_052983395.1. Classification (NCBI taxonomy): domain Bacteria; kingdom Pseudomonadati; phylum Bacteroidota; class Flavobacteriia; order Flavobacteriales; family Flavobacteriaceae; genus Sinomicrobium; species Sinomicrobium halophytocola. The sequence goes on along the minus strand of NZ_JBRKIT010000011.1, from coordinate 592,483 downwards.
GCGCGGTGCTAAAATTTATGCAGAAGTAGTCGGAACTGCAATGACTGCGGACGCTTATCATATGACATCGCCGCATCCGGAAGGAATTGGAGCTGCAAAATCCATGCAGTTGGCTTTGGAGGAAGCAAACCTGTCCCCGGAAGATGTTGATTACCTTAATGTTCATGCCACATCAACCGGTTTAGGAGATATAGCCGAACTCAATGCCGTTCAAAAGGTCTTTGGTTTTTCCAGAAATCTGCACATTAGCGGAACAAAATCCATGACCGGGCATTTATTGGGAGCTGCCGGGGCCATAGAAGCTATTTTGTGTATCCAATCCATCAACCATAATATAATTCCACCAACCATTAATGTAGAAGAACTGGATGAGACCATCCCCGAAGAGTTCCAGATTGTTACCAATACGGCTTTGGAAAAAGAAGTAAAAGTAGCAGTGAACAATGCCTTCGGTTTTGGAGGGCATAATTCCACGATAGTATTAAAAAAGATGGAGGAAAACCCGGATTGATCAAATTTTCCTAAGTAAAGTACAATAAAAAGCAATCCAATATATGGTTGCTTTTTATTTCATTATCTACCATACACGCATAAACCCGGCAGCCGTCCGATACTTTTGGTCTGAAGAGGATTGTTGACAATACCATTATTATTTTTACCAGCGATAATGGTCCCTTGCCGAGTTTCCGAGGAAGCGGGGCTGTGGGGCACCAAACTTTCCCTTTACGAAGGAGGCATCCGCATGCCGTAATGACGGGGAGTTGTATGGTATGGACAACGATCGCTACGAAACAAAAAACAGGGCAGGAGAATACCCCGGGATTATCAGGGAATTAAAAACGAAACTTGTTACCTGGAGTACCTATTTGCCGGAGCTAACACCGGACCGTGCCAATCCTGTAAGGAAGTAACTACCATCGGGCAGTCACTCGTTAGGATTATATGAGTATTCAGCGTTTCTTATGGGCCCTTTTATAAAATATTTACACAGTACAAAGGCGCTTGAGTGATTGCTACAGGTAACTGTATCGAAATCATGTTTATATCCTGGTTTTTTATTTCTTTAATAATTCCATTTGGTATTTAATCATTTTTATAAGGTGGCCGGCCTTCAGGAAGTGGCTTATCCAACGAAAATTGTACAGGACCTTTTCCTTTAATCAGACAGAATTTCATTCTTCAATATAATCCTTTAGAAGGAATCCAATGCCGGAAGGTAAAATTCTGCGAACTCCGGATATATTTATGTCGTAGGATATTCTCGTGAGAAAACCGTGATTTTAGTGTTTAAATTTTCAAAAAAAAACAAATAAGCCTGTCTTTTTTTGCGAGATAGATTTTTTTTCGTAAAATAGCATTATGTTAAAGAAATGTTAATTGCTTTTTGTGTTAAAGCCTAGAACCACGAGGGAGTATAGACCTACGTTTTTACTCTATCGCTAAAACGTTTCAGCCCATATGCTATACAAACACGTTAACGGTTACCCCGGATGAATTGAAGGATCAGTTAAAAATTCTTACTGTAAATACAATTCTTTTTTTGTGTGTTTTTAGAAGTATATGCCGGGATGTTTTAGAAACTGAACAGTTTAAGTTTTTTTGTTTGAAGTAAAAATTCCTTGCGCCGGTTAACTTTTTTAAGCAACATATCAGCGCCACATTGCGGGAAAAGACAACCTGTGAGGCAAAAGGCCTTTTTGCAGCCTCCCGATAATTATCGGGATGGGAAAAGTTTAAACAGCTTCTTAATAATAACACCACTCATTTTAACCATTCAAATTTTAAAACTAACACTATCTAAACTATTATTTATGAAAACTATCTTAATGAAAAAGCTTGTGCTTTTATCAGCCTTCTTATGTGTAGGGATGATAGCACAGGCGCAGGAAACGGTCTCCGGGACCGTATCTGATGCGAGAGGACCTTTACCAGGCGCGAACATTGTGGTAAAGGGAACTTCTAACGGGACCCAGACCGATTTTGACGGCAACTACACATTGAATAATGTGGACAATAATGCGACCCTGGTTTTTAGCTATATAGGTTATAAGACCCTGGAAATAGCTGTTAACGGGCAGTCTACCGTAGATGTAAATATGGAAGAGGATGCCAGTCAGTTAGAAGAGGTTGTATTGATCGGCTATGGCAGCCAGAAAAAATCCGATCTGACCGGGGCTGTTGGCCAGGTAGATGCGGAACAGCTCCAAGAACGTCCTGCAACGTCGCTTAACCAGGCTTTATCAGGTAAGGTCGCCGGGGTGCAGGTAAATTCCAACTCGGGCCGTCCGGGAGGTAAATCGAATATCCGGGTACGGGGTTTTAGTTCCATCAACTCTTCGAACAACCCTTTATACGTTGTGGATGGAGTGCAGTTGCCCCAGGGCAATCAGGATCAGTTCAGTTCGGCGATCGATTATTTAAATCCGAACGACATCGTATCTATCGAAGTACTTAAAGATGCCTCCTCCACAGCCATTTATGGTGCCCGGGGTGCAAACGGTGTTATTTTGGTAACTACCAAAAGAGGTCGGGCAGGGCAAGGCCGTCTTACGTATAATGTGGAGTATAGTGTAAATCAATTTGGTCCGAACAGGGCCAAGGTGCTCAATGCGGAACAGTATACGATGATCGAACAGCTTGCCTGGGAAAATAGCCAGAAATTCGATCCCGAGGGATGGGCGGCCGGTGAATATGCCCAGTACGAACCCAGACTCAAAAGAGCTGATCCTAATGTGGCATATCTGTTCGACAGCGACGGGAACCCCCTTTATGATACCGACTGGTCTAAGAAAGTGGTGCAACACAAACTCTCACAAAATCACCAATTGGGATTTTCAGGTGGCAACGAAAGGACCACCTATGCTATTTCTCTTGGTATCAGGGACGATCAGGGTCTTCTGAAGAACACTTATCTTAAGCGCTATTCAGGTAGATTTTCCATTGACGATCAATTCAGGTCGTGGTTAAAGATCGGGGGATCGTTGAGTTATAACAATCAAAGCGAAAATCTGGCCGATACCAACGACCAGGTACCACGTAGAATGGTCGAGGATTTTCCCTTTTATCCCGGCGTCAGGCACACAGGAGGACCATTGGAAGGCCTGTATGCCAACAATAGGGACTACCCTTTTGCGGAAGGTACCCGAAATTCGGTGAACTGGCTTGAGAATAACGAGTATATATTAAATACACAGACTTTTTCGGGTAGTGTGTATTCAAATATCAATTTCACCAGGGAATTGGAAATGAGAACGGTCATCGGATCTAACGTGTTAACTCAGGAGAATAACGAATTCCGTAGCAGTGTGCTGGATAATAATGCAGAAGCGAGGGCGCAATCCAGCAACGAAAAACAGACATTCTGGTCTATCGAAAACTACCTGACCTATAATAAGGAGATCAACGAGAACCATTCATTGACCGCTTTACTGGGAGTGTCCTGGCAACAATCCAATACGTTTTATGTCAATGCGGATGCAAGGAATTTCCCTACTGACTTTTTTAAATATAATAACCTGGGTGCAGGTTCCAACAACATTGCCGTGGCTTCTTTTGCCGACAAAGAAGCCCTTAACTCCTATTTCGGCCGCGTTAATTATAACTTAATGGGTAAGTATTTGTTTACAGTGACCGGTAGGGCCGACGGTTCTTCCAAATTTGGAGAGAACAACAAGTTTTCGTTTTTTCCTTCAGCGGCCTTTGCCTGGAGGATTTCCGACGAAGATTTTCTGGCCGACAGTAGCTGGATTTCCAATCTTAAATTGAGAACGAGTTATGGGGTGACAGGAAACTCCGAAATACCGCCATATTCCTCATTGTCCCTTTTAAGTTCAAATTACGCAACCATATGGAGCGATAATCGTGTAGGAGGAACCGGTGTTAACCGTTTGGCCAACCCGGATCTGAAATGGGAAAAAACAGCACAGTACGATCTTGGACTGGAATTAGGGCTGTTTGAGAACAGGATAAGCCTTGAGGCCGATATTTATTACAGGAAAACCACCGATATGCTATTGGACGCACCCGTGCCACAATCAAGCGGGTATGCAACGATACGACGAAATGTGGGATCTATGGAAAACAAAGGGCTTGAACTTACGCTGAATACAAGAAACATCGCTACACCCGATGTGACATGGAATACTAACTTCAATATTTCCATGAACAGGAACAAGGTGCTTTCTCTGGCTACACCTTCCGATATCTTCGGTGTAGGTGGTCCCGGTATTACCAACGAAACCAGTATTATCAGGGTAGGTGAACCGGTAGGTGCCTTTTGGGGCCTTACGCGCCTGGGCACCTGGGGCACGGATGAGGCAGAAGAAGCTGCCAAGTTCGTAAGCTATAGAAACGGTCTTACCATTTTGCCGGGGGATGTAAAATACAAGGATTTCAACGGTGATTATATTATCAATGATGAAGATAGGTCCATTATCGGTAATGGCTACCCAACGGCGTGGGGAACCCTGACCAATTACGTTACCTATAAGAACATAGATTTCACACTCGAACTTCAGTATTCATGGGGTAACGATGTAATGGATATGAACCTGCACTCCAGTGAAGACCGGCAGGGACTGGCCAATAGCTATACCACGGTTTTGAATGCATGGACCCCCGAAAATCAAAACACGATGATCGCTCAGGTCCGTGATACCCGGGCAGGCTATGTGACCAATGTTGATTCGCATTGGGTAAAAGATGGTTCCTTTGTTCGTGGTAGGAATATTATGCTTGGATACACTTTCGAACAAAACCTGCTCGAGCGTTTGCACCTGAAGAAATTGAGATTGTATACCTCGGTACAGAATTTCTTTTTGCTGGTTGACGACGAGCTTATAGGAGATCCTGAGATAATACCTATTCGTGGGAATGAAGGCAACAATGTCTTTTCGCAGGGAATGAAATGGCATGAGTATCCGAAATCGACAACTTTCGTCATTGGTCTGCAAGTCGGCCTGTAATTAATTATATCTAAATTAAAACATCATGAAACCGACATGTTTAAAAATAATCATTCTCCAGTGTGTTTAATGATTGTTTTAAACATCAAAGGTTCCATCTGACCGATAAAAAACAAATAAAAAACAAACAGATGAAAAATTACATAATAAAACATATAGGTAAATTTTATCTCGGTTCACTGCTGTTGTTAGCTACAGTGGGCTGCTCTGATTTTCTGGATGAGACCGCCCCCTCAGATTTAACGCCGGATACCTTCTATACCACGGCCAAACATGCCGAAGCGGCCATTGCGGCCACATACACCGATGCCAGGTTTATAGGTGACGGGGCAGGTATATTTTCTTCCAATTGGCAGTTGCTTGAGGCTCCGACAGGGACTTCCACAACACAGACCGCACAGAATTCCGATTTGAACAATCTGTACTCGTTATCTTACGATGCGAACACCCTTCACATAAGACAGTGGTGGCGTGGAATTTACAGGGTTATAGCCAATGCCAACCTTGTCCTTGAGAATGTCCCGGGTATTGATATGGATGAGGGAGAAAAGTCTAAAATATTGGGTGAAGCAAGATTTCTCCGTGCCTGGGCCTACTTTTATGCCGTAAGGCTGTGGGGCGATGTTCCTTTGATAACACTTCCCCAAAGTGCAACTTCCGAAGATTTCTTCCCGGTACGCACACCACAGAAAGAGGTTTATGATCAGATCGTTGCCGATCTTCTGGAGGCGGAAAATGCAGGGTTGTCGTGGACAGACGATAGTGGAAGGGTGTCGCAATCAGCAGTAAAATCGTTATTGGCCAAGGTTTATCTCACTATGGCGGGGCACCCCCTTAATGAAACGGCTCGTTATGCCGATGCGGCCAGCAAGGCCAAAGAGGTGATCGACAATGCCGGACCTATAGATCTTTTTGATACCTATGGTGAAGTGCACGATGAAAGCCTGGGAAATATGGTAGAACATATCTTTAGTTTGCAATATCATAGTGAAATAGTCGATGACCCACCTATGGGCAACATGTTTCCGAATTTTCAGCCTGTGACCTATAGAGGGCCTTCCGGAACCGGAAGTACGGTTCCCGAGATCGGGTTTTATAATTCTTTTGAGGACGGAGATCTCAGGACTGTAGATCGCGAAGGCTGGTTCTATAGCAGTTATTACCGGAATGGCAGCGGGGAACTGTTTGAGTTGGGTGCCCCTTATATATTTAAGCATTTTAACGTTACGGCAAACGGTACTTCCGGTGTTCCGGGTACGGCAAATGACAACCTGAATGTGCCTATTATTCGTTTTGCAGAGGTCCTGCTGATATTTGCCGAAGCCGATAATGAGGCCAATGGCCCTGGTCAGGCAGCCGTTGAGGCTTTGACCAGAATACGGGATAGGGCAGAATTGACTACCCCGACTCTCGGAGCCTTCAATACGGCATCATTCCGTGAGGCCATCTGGAAAGAGCGGTGGCACGAGCTTTGTTATGAACAGATCACCTGGTTTGATATGGTACGTCTCAGAAAAGTGCTTAACAGTGCTACGGGTGGGTTCGATGATTTTGTAGGTCATGTAAACCTCAGTTCAGACCAGGCGCTGCAGGAGAAGCATTTGCTGTTTCCGTTACCGGAACAGGAGACTATAAATAATCCGAACCTGACACCTCAGAATCCCGGATACTAAATCTCCCGGAGAGTAAAAGATTATGCAAAAGTGTCACATACGACGCAGTTAAAAAAACCGGAGGAAAATTCCCCGGAGATAGTTGATAATTTAAAGTGATTGTGAAGAGGGGGCCATCCCTCTTCACTTTTTTAATTGATGCCTGGAAAACGCAACAACCTGCCTTAAATTTCCATACTTTTAACGCAATAGGAATTCGTTGTTTAACAAGCTTGTCATCCATTCAAAAGAGAACATCTGAAGATTCATAGCCTCCGGAATAAATTCGATGAGATCACCGACATGAACCATTTCATTCTTGCTAACAAACGTCCTCTTGATTTTATCCTGGAGGAAAGGGCACGGGAACTGACAGGAGAAATGAACCGATGGATGGACTTAAAAGAACAGGAAAACTGATAGGAAGTACTTTATAACATAATCCGCATGCTGTCTTAAATAATGCCCTTAGCTCAAAACATCTTTTAAGACCTGTCTCCCGGGCCGGGATCGATAATACAGGAAGTATTACGCAGAATCCTGAATATTAATTAATATTGTAGTGTTTAGTGAATCCGGTTTAAGTATAGGCATGGAATTTTAGTCTGTTTATATTTTTATCAAATTGTATTTTTGATTTCTATGTAGCTTTTGTGTAATTCTGTATATCCTGTGTAATTATCTGTTTAACAATATTTTATTATGGGTAATTATACAAAGAACCACGGAGACATAGAATAAAGGTCTTATAACAATAAAAATTGCTTTACATAAAGAATAAATGAAGTCAATAAGCCCCCGTATAAACGATCTGATACGAATAAGTGTCATTCTTTTTTTCCTGGCATCGTGCAAAGACAAACAAACAGTATTCACTCAAAAGGAACGTATTGTAGACAAAGTATATCCCCTTCTCGATACTGAAAATTCGAGATGGTTTTTCTTTTCGTCGGCAAGCAGGCCGTTCGGCATGGTAAATTTGAGTCCGGACACACAGATCAATGGTGCCTGGGGAAGCGGTTATCGGTATAAAACAGATACCATAAAGGGTTTTAGCCATATACATGCCTGGCAAATGTCGGGGCTTTCGGTAATGCCGGTAACAATTGTCGGTGATAAAACTGAAATCTTTACAGACTTCTATTCAAAATTCAGTCACGATAATGAATCAATAAATCCGGGGTATCATTCGGTTGAGTTGGACAGGTATCAGATAAAGGCAGAACTGACCAGCACAAAACGGGTGGGATTTCATAAATATTCGTTTCCTGAAAACAAAAAAGGACATGTCCTTTTTAATTTAAATACCGTTTTGGGCCCTTGTGAAAATACAGAGGGTGTATTGGAAAAAACAGGGATCAGTGAATTGTCCGGTAAACTTATAGCAACCCCGACAAACAGGCGTCCCAAACCGTTGACCATACATTTTAAAGTTCAGTTCAACGTGCCCATAACAACCGTTGAACGCGATCCCGGAACAGGAAATTATCTGGTAGCCCTGGATACTTCGGACAAAACTGTTTTGATGAAAGTGGCCCTCTCCTACACTTCGGCAGAAAACGCGGCAAATAATCTACAGAAGGAATTACCGCATTGGAATTTTAACCGGGTGGTAGAAGATTCCAAAGATGAATGGGATGGATTATTGGGGAGAATTAAAGTTGAAGGAGGTACCGGAAAAGACCAAAGACGGTTTTATACAGACCTTTGGCATGCCTTGCAGGGGCGAAGGATCATTAGTGATGTAAACGGAGCATATCCAGACAACACCGGAGAACAGTTCAGGATCGGCCGGTTACCGTTAAATGCCGACGGAACACCGAAATTCAATCACTATAATTCAGATTCATTCTGGGGTGCACAATGGACCATAAATACCTTATGGGGACTTGTTTACCCGGAAATTATGTATGAATTTACGTGCTCTTTGATGCAGTATTACAAAGACGGAGGAATGATTCCCCGGGGGCCTTCCGGTGGCAATTACACTTTTGTGATGACAGGAGCTTCCACTACGCCGTTCGTCATCAGTGCCATCCAGAAAGGAATTGTAAAAGACAGCCTGGAAACGATTTACAATGCGCTTAAAAAAAACCACATGCCGGGAGGGATCATGGATAAAGCCGGATATGAACACCTTACCAATATCGGAGGAGGTTTAAAATATTACCTCGAAAACGGGTACATTCCCTATCCGCTTCCGGAAGGTACGGGTTTCGGGGGCCACCAGGACGGTTCCGGACAGACCCTGGAATATGCCTATCAGGACTGGACTTTGGCGCAATTGGCAAAAAGATTAAAGCATGCCGAAGACTATGACTATTTTATGAAAAGGGCCGCTAACTACAAAAATGTCTTCAACAAAAAAGCGGGGTGGATGGCTCCCAGGGATGTTAATGGCCAATGGAAAGCAGGTTTTGATCCGTATCAGTACGAAAACGGGTTTGTCGAATCCAATGCAGCACAGTCTACATGGTTTGTGCCCCATGATATCAAGGGCCTGGCGGCCCTGATGGGAGGAAAGGAAAAAGCGGCGGATAAATTGAACCGTCAATTTGAAGGTGCCCGGGAATTGGGATTCACCTCGGGAAATTCCCATGAGGCCGAACTACATCCCGAATACAGCAGGATACCCATCAATTACGGAAATCAACCATCAATACAAACAGCATTTATATTCAGTGGACTGGACAGACCGGACCTGACCCAATACTGGTCTGGACAAGTTGTTGATTGTGTTTTTTCTGACCTGACACATTCCCAAGGATATAATGGTGATGAAGACCAGGGCCTGATGGGAAGCTTGGCGGTATTGATGAAAATTGGCCTGTTTCAAATGAACGGAGGTACAGAAAACAATCCCGAATACCAGATTGGAAGCCCGGTTTTTGACAAGATTACCATTCATCTTAACAACGATTACTATCCGGGAGAAATATTCGAGATCAAAACCATAAATAACAGCTCGGACAACGTATTTGTAAATGAGATTCGGTTAAATAACGTTCCCGTTACATCCTACAAAATTTCCCACCGGGATATTACAAAGGGAGGGATTTTACAACTGGAGATGTCGGGTAAAAGCAATATGGAGGGAACTGAATAAAGCTATTGCATTATGCAGATAATGGGTATCTTTATTTTAAAATAGAGTCATTTAGGTCAGTATTATGAGTAATCCCTTTCCTGTATTGATAACAGCAGTCTTCTTCATGATCTGGTTGATGAGTGCTCAAAATAGTAGGCATGTTCCCAGACGTCGAGGGTAAGGATGGGGGGCTTTCATGGGAAGGATTTTCAGTTTGCCCTCCTGGTCTTGTGCCAGCCATGCCCAGCCTGAACGAACAGCTTGACGGCGGTTGTTGAGAATCTTTCCTTAAACTTTTCAAAGCTTTCGAAATCCCTTTCGATGTACGTTTTTATCTTTCCGGTGGGAACCTTACCCTCGTCGGGAGAGAGGCAATGCCAGAAAAAACTGTGATTTCAGTGCTGGGCAGCATTGTTAAAGAGCCCTGTGTTATTGTTTTTAAAACCCTTTCTGATGATATCTTCCAGGGGAATATCAGTCAACGGATATCTTTTATAAGTATATTTAAATTGTTGACATAGGCAGTGCGGTGCTTCCTGTAGTGATAATCAAAAGTCTTTTCGGTGATGATAGGTGCAAGGGAACTCGTGTCATAGGGTAATTCAGGCCATTGATATGTTGTTTTTATCTTTTCCGGTCTTTTAGTTTTATAATTTTTATGACTTTTTTGATCGCGGTTATTTTAGTCAGTTCCTGTACGGCTTCTTTCATCTCGGTTTGCATAAGGTTTGTATTTCTGATGCGGCGTTCAATACTCTTTTTTTCTTGTTGAAAGATTTGTATAACGTACTCATGGCCATTGTGAATAAAGTTTTACAGGACAAATTTAATAAAATGTAGTTTTTTATAAAAATTAATTTAGATAAGACTAAAAATGTATTTTACAACGTACTGTTTTGAAGTATGGTTTTTACATCCTGCATATTGGGTAAAAAGATCATTTTTCAGCCTCCTGATAATTATCGGGATGGAAAAAGTTTAAACGAGCTCACTCTCTTTTACGGATATAATACTTTAAATTTGCAAAAAAATACGGGTGCATCGTTTTTCCGGTTCCATAGCATTATTATTTGTTGCGTTATATCTGCTGGCTATGACTAAACCCGTAATGCCTGTAGTGGACTATCTGGTCAATGAAGATTACATAGCGGAATATTTTTGCGTTAATAAAGACAGGCCCGAATTACAATGTAACGGACAGTGTTATCTTGCCAGGCAACTGAAAAAGCAGCAGGAAGATAAAAAACAGGGTATACCGTCCATTCAGCTAAAAGAATACCCTATTGGTTTTGTAAATATCCTGGAAATACCGGTTTCCGTATTGTTTACAACCAGGAAAAAGAATGCGGATTACATCAATCATTATACAGAGGAAATTAACTTTTCCGTTTTCCACCCTCCTTCCTTTTTAGATTAATATTTTAATTTTTTATGTAGGCCTGATATACTGTATATCCAGGCCTGTACTACTGTGTATTAATCTAAAAAATCCTAAATGAAAAAATCATTCGTGGCATTGCTGTGTGTAATGGCCACAGTAACCGTTTTTGCCCAGGCCAACTACAACGGGCAAATACTTGACGAGAACGATAACCCATTGGCGGGGGCCAATGTTATTGAGACCGGATATCGTACTAACGGTGTTGTCAGTGACCTTTCGGGAACTTTTGAAATAGCACTTAAAAATCCGAGGGTACAAGTAAGCTACATGGGGTATATTTCCAGGACCGTAACACTTACTACAGATCAAAGAAATATCATCCGCTTACAGCGCGATAGCTTTTCTCTTCAGGCGATCGTAGTTTCCGGCAACAGGGAAGTACAGGAGCGGAAGGAGGTACCCGCGGCGATTTCAACCTTAAACGCCAAAGAGATCGATCGTCTCAAGGCTTTCGGCTTGGAGCAGGTGCTCAATACGGTCCCGGGTGTTTTTATGCAGTCTTCCATGGTTAGCAGTAACGAGCAGCACCAAATGTCACTGCGTTCACCCAATACCACCAAGGGATTGTTCCTGTACCTGGAAGATGGCATCCCGATTCGTCCGACAGCGGTATTTAATCACAACGCCCTGCTGGAAATGAATACGACGGCCCTGGAGCGCATTGAAGTGTTAAAAGGCCCGGCATCCAGCATTTACGGAAGTGAGGCCATTGGCGGCAGTTTTAACTTTCTCACCAAAGATCCGACCCGGGATTTTTCGGGAAGCGCGGCCTTTCAGATCAATGACCTTGGCTTTAGAAGGTATGAACTGGAAGCCTCGGACTATCTCACGGACAAATTCGGGGTATACGCAGGCGGACAGTATGCCGAAAGAAATAACGGGCCGGTAGAACACAGCGATTATCATAAACTCGGCCTGACCTTAAAAACGGTGTACCATATTGACAACACTACCCGGTGGACCAATGTTTTTGATTATACCGATTACGATTCGGATATGACAGGGGCTGTAAGTGAAAAAAACTTCTACGGAGGAGCATATCACAGCAATGAGACCTTTACCAACCGGACGGCCCGGGCATACCGGCTGAGAAGTACGCTGGATAAGGTTTGGAATACCAATCACAAAACCTCGTTCAACCTTATTTTCAGGGACAACACCATGGGGCAGATCCCGTCTTACCGGACCAATGAAATAAGGGAAAACGGGGAACTTACAGGTAAAGGAAGAGGTGAAATAAATTCCAATGCCTTTAAAAGTTATGCCGCCCTATTGCAACACAAGATGGATTTTTCCTTTGGGAATTCCACCCTGATCACGGGATTGCATTTCGATTATTCTCCCCAGAAATACGTAGCCAATACGATCGACTTTGAGGTGGACCTCGAAACTGAAAAGAATAAAAACTATACGGTAAACAAAGAGGATTATATTCTTGATTACAAGGCTGATATCTTTAACTATGCCGGGTATTTTCAATATGAGATCACACCGTTGTCCAAAGTAAAGCTAACGGCGGCTTTGCGCCTGGACCGGTTTGTCTATGATTATCACAATCGCATACCGGGCATTGCCGGGATAGCTGATAACAGAACAGATTATACCAGTGTGTCCCCCAAGATAGGGTTCAACTATAATATATCCGGTCAGGCCGGGTTATACGGAAATGTATCCAAAGGATTTGCGCCGCCTCCGACATCGACGTTATATCGAAGCGGAGAGGGAACGGATGGAGAAGTTTTAAATTTAGAACCGAGTTCGTACTACAATTATGAAATAGGCGGGTATTTCTCTTTTGATGAGCGGTTAAAGCTGGACCTTTCATTGTACGACCTGGAAGGGAGGGATGTACTTGTTTCCTATCAGACCCCGGAGCAGACTACGGACTACAGAAATGCCGGGAAGACCAGGTCATACGGGGTAGAATACGGGATCCGTTACACACCCTGGGGAAATGATATGGTCGTGATTTCACATAACGGTACCTACGCCAGGCACCGCTATTTGGAATATACGGAGGGCAGTGAAGATTATTCCGACACCGATATGGAACATGCTCCAAAGTATCAGGGATATACCGCCATAAGCTATAGTCCGGATTTTATCCGGGGATTAAATATTCTGTTGCAGCATGAGTTTATGGGAAAATACAATAGCTCTTATGAAAATTCCGCATCCGAAACCCGTGATGACGGGATAACCTCTGCATATACCCCGGCCTATAAGGGCTTTAGCATTTTTAACCTGAAGACGGCATACAGGTTCCGTTCCGTGGAACTATGGGCGCAGGTGCTCAATATTTTTGACAGCCTGTATGCCGTAAAGGCCTCTTATGGTTACGGGAATACGACCTATATGTTGGGAAATCCAAGGGCGTTTCATTTCGGGGTTAAATATCATTTTTAATGTGATGGGAAAGAACACAAAACTCAATATGTGGCTGTGGAAATGGCATTTTATCGCCGGGGTGATCTCCTTGCCATTTATACTGGTGCTTGCCGTTTCCGGGGGATGGTATTTGTTTAAGGATATCATTGAACAACCTGAAACAGACCGGGCTAAGGTCGTTGATATAAAAGGAATTCCCATAAGTTTTCAGGAACAATGGGAAATTGCACAAAGATCCGCGACAAAGCACATTAATACGGTGGTACTCCCGGAAACAAGGAACGAAGCGACGGAATTTGTTTCCGGACGTTTTTCCAATACATTGGAAAGTATTTATATCGATCCCTTTACGGGTGATATTACAAACCATAGGGTAGTGCGAAACACCTTCATGTATAAGGTCAGGAAATTTCACGGTGAATTACTGATGGGAAGTTTCGGCACAAAAATAGTGGAGCTTGCAGCGTGCTGGATGATCGTATTGATCCTGACCGGGATTTATATATGGTGGCCCAAACAAAAATGGAAGAGCAAGGGCCTGTTTACAGTACGGACACAATATGGAAAACGCATTTTCTACAGGGACCTGCACGCGGTGACTTCTTTCTGGATATCTATCCTGTTATTGATAATTCTCGCCGGAGGATTACCCTGGACCGATGTTTTCGGGCATAATTACAAATGGCTGCAGGAGGTAACCCATACCGGGTATCCGGAAACCTGGGACAATGCACATCACAGATCCGTCAAGCAAGGAGCTCCGGTTCCCCTGGACAGCATCGTACAGCTGACTCATAGATTGCAGCTTCCCGGAGAAACAACCATTACTTTACCGGCAGGTGAGAAGGGGGTATTTACCGTAAAGAACGAAACTTCAATCCTGGAAGATCAACAGGTGTTTCACATAGACCGGTATTCCGGAAAAATCATTGCGAGAGCCCGGTGGGACAGTGTGGGGATTATGATACACAGCCGGATGTGGCTGATGAATTTTCACCAGGGGAAATTTGGTGCCTGGAATTTTATACTGGTATTTTTGGTCGCCGTGTTGCTGGCCCTGGCCAGTATCTCTGCCCTGTGTTCCTATCTTTTACGAAAGAAAAGAGGAACCTGGGGTATTCCGCAGGTACCACCGCAATACAAGGCGGGAAAAGGAATTATTGTCCTTATTATCCTTTTGGGAATATGCCTTCCTTTATTTGGCCTTAGCATTGTGGTTATCTATGGACTTCATCAAATAAGACAAAGATTTCCATGGCCCGGCGGGGTCAGGAAGATCTAAAAACAAAGATTAAAAAGGGTCATCTCAGCATATAAAGATGGCCCTTTTTTGTACGTTTATTCCGTATAGTACGGCCATCGTTGGACACTATCGATATCCTATCATCAAAATAAACAGCCAATACAAAGGTGATTAAGTGTCCCGAATTCTGTTCCGGATGTATCGAAACCATAGGTTTAGGCGGAACAAAGTATTCTAAAAAAGTGTATATTACGGTATGACAGCATTATAAACTGTTTTGAGCATGCACGATCAGAAAAAATAATGAAAACCTGTCCCCGTT
Organism: Sinomicrobium halophytocola; assembly: GCF_052983395.1. NCBI lineage: Bacteria > Pseudomonadati > Bacteroidota > Flavobacteriia > Flavobacteriales > Flavobacteriaceae > Sinomicrobium > Sinomicrobium halophytocola. The sequence goes on along the minus strand of NZ_JBRKIT010000011.1, from coordinate 577,385 downwards.
TTAAAATGTCAATCGTCATTAGGATGAATTATAAAAAAATCAAACAATGAAAGAATTTGCGTTAATTTTCAGACTGAAAGACATGGCTGACTTCAAGCCTTCGCCCGAACAAATGCAGGAGCGGATGAACTGGTTGGGCAGTATTGCGGCACAAAACAAACTGGCAGACAAAGGAAATACACTGCTGCCCGCTCCGGGAAGTGCAAAAACCGTAAAGCCCGAAAACGTGGTAACTGACGGTCCTTACACCGAAATTAAGGAGTTTATAAGCGGTTATGTTATTGTAAAAGCCGAAAATATTGATGAAGCAGTAGCCATGGCAAAAGAAAACCCGATCTTCAAGATCGGCGGAAACATTGAAGTCCGTGAAGTCTTAAAACGTGATTAGTATTGGAAAATCAGCAATCACATAACGAGCTTTTACCTCATTTGTTCCGACAGGAGTATGCAAAAATGACGGCTGTTTTGTGCCGTCATTTTGGTTTAAAGCACATAGAGATTGCCGAAGATATTGCCAGTGATACCTTTTTAAAAGCCTCCGAATACTGGGCGGTTAACGGAGTGCCTGACAATCCCACGGCCTGGCTTTATACAGCGGCCCGGAACAAGACCAAGGATTATTTCAAACGCATTACCGTTTTAGAAACGCAAATCAAACCAAGCTTAAAACCCAACGAGGCTCAAGAGAAAGGCTTTGAGTTTAACAACCAAAATATTTCAGATAGCCAATTGGCCATGATTTTTGCCGTTTGTAATCCTGTAAATGCCACGGAGAGCCAGATTGCGTTAGCGCTGCAAATTCTTTGTGGATTTAGTGTAGAGGAAATTGCCAACGCCTTTTTGACGAAGACCGAAACCATTAAAAAGCGGTTACACAGGGCAAGAAATAACCTTCGCAATGATAATTTTCAAATTAAGGCATTAACAGAATCCGAGATTCAGTCAAGGTTGAACACCGTTTTAAAAACGTTGTACCTGCTCTTTAACGAAGGTTATTTTTCTAAAACCGATAATCAGCTTATTCGAAAAGAACTTTGCTCAGAAGCGGTAAGGTTAACCCTGGTGCTAACAGAAAATCGGCGGACAAACATACCGCAAACCAATGCATTACTTGCTTTGATGTGTTTTCAGAGTTCGCGATTGGCAGCAAGGACCAATGATAAAGGAGAGGCGATACTTTTTGATAAACAGGACAAAAACCTGTGGAACAAATCACTTATTGAAAAAGGCAATTACTATCTGGTGAATGCTACCGACGGGAATGAAATATCAAAATATCACCTTGAAGCAGGCATTGCATATTGGCATACCGCTTCAACCGACAAAAATAAATGGCAACATATTTTGCAACTGTATAATCAGCTGATCCTTACGGAATATTCACCCGTAACCGCATTGAATCGGGCGTTTGCCTTTTCTAAAGTGTACGGACGTGAAAAAGCCATCTGCGAAACCGAAGAATTAAAGCTGGAGGAGAGCAATTATTACCACGAATTACTGGGGTATTTGTATACAGGGTCGGATACTAACAAAGCTATTGACCATTACAAAAAGGCCATCAAGCTGACAAAATCAAGGACGGAAAAGCAAACCTTAAACAAAGAAATAGAACGGTTAAGAGCGGAAAAACAGTAATAACTGTTGTACCGAAATCCTGGACCAAACCCGAAATTCTCGACAAATGGCGGACTCTCAGACCCTATCATACCGAAACCAAATCTTTGGATTTGAGAGAAGGTGGAATGTGGTTATATGCGATGGTTAGTCCCGAAAATAAAAAACATTGGTGCTGAGCTGATTACAAAGCCATCGAAGTCAGGAGATCTCTTTCGTGGCTGGATGCATTTTGCAACGAAAATGGCAATGAAAATACAGAAAATCAGCGTTCTTTCCGGACAAACATCTTTGCCGAAAATAATGGTATTACAACTGTAAACATCACCTTACGACATGATAGTCTTGAGGGTTTGGAAAAATTGATTGAAATGGGCTTTAAAGAAGGCTTTACAACGGCATTAGGAAACCTGATGAAATAATTTGGAAAAATAAAAATAACAGACTTTAACCTGGTAACTATTTCAGAATAAGGTTTTTTGTTCTTTAATTATTTTATACATGATCATGTATAAAAGGAATTGTGGCAGTGTGTTTTTTAATACCTGATAGTCTATTCTTATTCTATTTTTTCAATCTATTTTACCCGGGCAACTACACGCTACGCTTTGGAATACACTGGTAGTAATTCTTTCGGTATCTTAATTATATAAGTTTCCGTATAGTGGTTTTACTCGTTGATCCCAATCAAGATTTCCAGCATCTGTATGGCAGCATCACTGATTTTGGTTCCCGGCCCAAAAACAGCAACAGCCCCGGCATTAAACAGGAAATCGTAATCCTGGGCAGGGATAACTCCGCCCACAATGACGAGAATATCTTCTCTGCCGTATTTTTTCAGGGCTTCGATAACCTGGGGAACCAGGGTCTTATGGCCGGCGGCAAGCGAAGAAACCCCAAGTATATGCACATCGTTTTCCACGGCTTGTTTTGCTGCCTCGGCAGGTGTCTGGAACAAAGGGCCGATGTCTACATCAAAACCCACGTCTGCATAGCCGGTCGCTACAACTTTAGCACCCCGGTCATGGCCGTCCTGGCCCATTTTGGCGATCATGATCCGTGGCCTCCGGCCTTCGATTGCGGCAAACCTGTCGGCAAGTTGCCTGGCTTTTTCAAAGCTTTCATCGTTTTTTATTTCTTTGGAATACACGCCGGTAAATGATTGGATTTTGGCTTTATGTCTGCCGAACACCGTACCGAGCGCATCACTTATTTCTCCTAATGTAGCCCGGTGCCTTGCGGCTTCGACGGATAAAGCTAATAAATTTCCGTTACCCGTACGGGCACATTCGGTTAGTTTTTGCAGGGCTTCCTGTACTTTTTGGTCGTCCCTGGCCGATTTTATCTGTTCCAGGCGTTGTATTTGCTGTTTTCGAACAGTTTCGTTGTCCACTTCCAGGATATGAAGTGGGTCTTCTTTGTCCAGGCGATATTTGTTAACCCCTACGATTACATCCTGGGAGCTGTCTATCCTGGCCTGTTTCCTGGCGGCGGCCTCTTCGATCCGCATTTTCGGAATGCCCGCTTCTATGGCTTTGGTCATACCGCCCAGTTCTTCTACTTCTTCTATGAGTTCCCATGCTTTGCGGGCAATCTCGTTGGTGAGGTATTCCACATAATAACTGCCGGCCCAGGGATCTGTGGTTTTAGTTATTTTGGTTTCTTCCTGTAGATAAAGCTGTGTGTTCCGCGCTATTCTGGCGGAAAAATCGGTAGGGAGTGCAATGGCTTCATCCAGTGCATTGGTGTGAAGCGATTGTGTACCCCCGAAAGCCGCAGCCGCGGCTTCTATGCAGGTACGAACCACGTTATTAAACGGGTCCTGTTCGGTAAGACTCCAGCCACTGGTCTGGCAATGGGTACGAAGGGAAAGCGATTTTTCATTCTGTGGGCCGAATTGTTTTACCAGTCTGGCCCACAGCATCCGCCCGGCACGCATTTTGGCGATCTCCATAAAATGGTTCATCCCGATTGCCCAGAAAAAGGAGAGACGGGGGGCAAAGGTGTCTATATCCATACCCGCTTTAAGTCCCGTTCGTATGTATTCCAATCCGTCAGCCAGGGTATAAGCCAGTTCAATATCGGCAGTGGCCCCGGCTTCCTGCATATGGTATCCGGAGATACTGATACTGTTAAATTTAGGCATATTCTTGCTGGTGTACTCAAAAATATCCGCAATGATCTTCATGGAAGGTTCGGGCGGATAGATGTAGGTATTCCGTACCATGAATTCCTTCAGAATATCATTCTGAATAGTCCCGGATAGCTGCTTGGGAGAGACCCCTTGTTCTTCTGCAGCTACGATATAAAAAGCCATGATGGGAAGGACGGCCCCGTTCATGGTCATGGATACGGACATCTGGTCCAGGGGAATCCGGTCGAACAGTATTTTCATATCTTCAACGGAATCTATAGCGACTCCGGCCTTTCCCACATCACCCACGACACGCTCATGGTCGCTGTCATATCCGCGATGGGTTGCCAGGTCAAAGGCTACGGAAAGGCCTTTTTGTCCCGCCGCGAGATTACGCCGGTAAAAAGCATTGCTCTCTTCTGCTGTGGAAAATCCGGCATATTGGCGAATCGTCCAGGGGCGGGTGACGTACATGGTACTGTACGGCCCCCTTAGGAAAGGGGGAATGCCAGCGCCAAAATCAAGGTGCTCGGCATTTTCTAAGTCTTTTTCGGAAAAAAAGGATTTTATTTCTATGCCTTCCGCAAAAACGTATTTTTTTTCGGATGGGATTGGTCCATCCTTTGTCGTGCCGGGTTCATCTGTTGCGGTGTACGGCCGTGCGCCTGGGTAGGATATTTTTATATTTTGCAGATTCTTTCTTTTCATACGGATAAATGGTAGTTATCATATAACAGGGCTTCTTCCCGTTCTTTTATCCGGAATGATCCGGTATTGTATTTTCCTTTGTATTTCATTTGGTCGGTTTTATTCCGGTTGAGATACACGATCGTACATCTTTATAGGGCATGATCTTCCTTTTTTAATCGTTCCTGCTCTGTTTTTTCTGATAATCGTCTTTCAACGATAGGTTCGATCAGTGTTTTTCTTGGGTTGGTTTTTACAAAGGGGTATAATTCCAGGGTTTCTTTCATCCTGTCATCCGGGTTGGGATATTTATTGGTGCCGATAAGGATTTCCCGTCCCTCGTCAAACTGCTGTTGTTCTTCCCGGGCGTTTTCCTTTATCTTTCTCTGGATGGTATGCTCTTTCAATTGTTTGAGGAACCCTCCGCCGGCTTCTATCTGTTTAAAAATATCCAGGGCTTTTTCGGCCATCCGGGCGGTGAGGTCTTCTATGTAATATGTTCCGTCTGCCGGGTTATGTACCTTATCAAAATAACTTTCATGTTTCAGGATCAGCAATTGATTACGGGCTATGCGTTCCGCAAATTCGTTGTCTTTATGGTATATGTTATCATAAGGCAGGTTACAAACGGTATCCGCGCTACCGAGAATGGCACTCATGTTCTCCGTTGTGGTACGCAGCATATTCACATTGTAGTCATACAGGGTCTTGTTGCGCCTTGTGGGATAGGCAAGGATATGGCATTCCGGGTTGGCATCGTATTCGGCGGCAAGGGTATACCATAATATACGAAGGGCCCGGAGTTTTGCTATTTCGAAAAAGTAATTGGAGCCGACAGCGGTTTTAAATACTATTTTCTGCTCTTTTAATGCAGGTGTATCGTGCAGAAAATTCAGGTATTCATTGGCATGAGCAATGGCATAGGCAAGTTGCTGTACCATAGTGGCACCTGCATTTTGATAAAGGGAGAGGTTTACGGAAACCGCAGAAGTAAAATCACTACATATGGAAGTAGTTTCCCTGAACAGGGCATGGTCGTTTTCCAGGCTGTTAAACCAGTTGCCGCTTTGGGCCAGGTTTCCGATAATATCGGTATGGATATATATTTCAGCATCGGAGGAAGGAACACATTCCTTTAATTTTTTTGCAAAACCGGGAGATAAAAAAAGCGGGTAAAAATGCAAGGGGGTGGTGGATAGGTCTATGCCGTCCAGCAGTACGGACAAATCAGTTTCTTCGGACGGAATGGTAATCCATATGCTTTCTGCTCCCCGACTCAAGGCGTTTACCGCTTTTTTGGATGCCATTTTTTCATTGCCGGCAAAGACTTTCTGGGTTATTTTCCATTCGGAGGATTTTTTTAATCCGGTATGTGATGTGATGGCATCATCGGTATGATAAAAAGGCTTTACATCAATGCCTTCGGCAGTTTTCCAGACCAGGGAGTTGTAATCTCCGCCTTTGAGGTCGAACTGTATTTTTTGTTTCCACATTTTTGCGGAAATTTCGGAGAATTCGTCAAACAGAAGTTTACTCATGCCTGTGCAGGTTTTGTGGTGTTTTATTGATCTCCGTTCCGGATTTAAACCCTGTCAGCCGGAGGCAGGTCTGCAATTATATCGCAGTTGCTATAGACAGTCTACCGGTTTCCATAAATTTCAGCCACTGATTCACGGATATATTAATAGTTTTTTTAAATTATTCGTGTATCTGTGGCAGAACAGATTTTTAGCCCGTCGGGAAACCAATGGATTTCTAATCCGTCACGGTTGAGTTTGATTGCCGGAGTACTGTTTTCCTGAACTTCAGGGCTCTTATAAGCTCATTGCGGTGCCACCCCGATGGACTTACCCGTTTTTGATACCGTTTTTCTCCGGGCACTATTCTTTTTTCGCTTTTTTCTTATTCCATGTAATGCTGTCCTGTTTTTCTATAATATAAATCTCTTCATCTTCTTTCTTGAAGTAGTATTCTTCCCGGGCAAATTTTTCAATGTTACCGTCGTCTTTTAAGTTACGGATTATTTCTTTGTCCCGCTCGATTTCCTTTTGCAGGTATTCCTTGTTTTTTTGCAGTTTATCGATCTCTTTTTCCAGTTCCATATGGGTGAGCAGGGAATTGGTATCAAAAAAGATCATCCAAATGGCAAATACCGTTATTACAATAACATAGATATTACTAAAGAAGGAAAACCACCTGTTCTGTCTTATTTTTTTTATAAAATCCATGTTGTATGAATATAAATTTTTTTCCTGCTTATAAAATTTTTTGTACCGGAACGGATGCGTGGCCCGCTTGTCCGGCAGCAAATGAGATCGTATACGGGGTAGTTTGTGGTTTTCTGTATTACAAGGCTTTTCAGGCCAGTTTTTCGTTAATAATTGTTCTTACTATACCAACTGCTACGGTATTGTATTTATTGTTCGGAATGATAATATCTGCAAATTCTTTTGTCGGCTCTATAAATTGCAGGTGCATGGGCTTCAGGGTGGTCTGGTAGCGGGCCAGTACTTCATCCAGGTCCCTTCCGCGTTCGTTAATATCTCTTTTTAACCGACGGATCAGGCGTTCGTCGGAATCGGCATGTACGAATATTTTTATATCGAACATATCTCTTATTTCCGGGTGTGTCAGGATCAGAATACCTTCCACGATCATCACCTTCCTGGGATGCGTAAGAATAGTGTCTTTGGTCCGGTTGTGTTTCACGAAAGAATATACCGGCTGATGTATCGGTTTTCCTTCTTTGAGTGTTTTCAGGTGACTTACCAGGAGATCGAAATCGATGGCCCTGGGATGGTCGAAATTTATTTTGGTACGTTCTTCATAAGACAGGTGCGAAGTGTCTTTGTAGTAGGAGTCCTGGGAAATAACACCTACTTCGTTTTCCGGTAATTCGTCAATGATCTGGTTTACAACGGTGGTTTTGCCGCAACCCGTTCCACCGGCGATTCCTATAATTAGCATGAACAGACTGGTTTTTCGGCAAATTTAACGAATGCAAGTCAAAAATGTCAGTGACTTCACAAAAATTAGTGTCCGGGTTTTGGGGTGAGTTAGTCATGGACTATCCTGTATGCGGATCAACCACCCTCAAAATTATTTTTATTTTTCCATCTGTGCTACTTCTTCCGTAGTAACCATCTCTTCGGAAGTATTGCCCCAGGAGTTCAGTATATAGTTCATTACATCCGCTACTTCTTCATCGGTCAATCCCAAAGGCGCCATAGAATTATTATAAGTAATGCCATTTACTGTTATTTCGCCGCTTTGCCCGTATTTTACGGCCCGGATACTGGCTTCGCGATTGTTCAGAAGATAATCGGAGCCTGCAAGGGGAGGAAAGGCTTTTTTCACTCCTTTTCCATTCGGAAGGTGACAGGTGACACAAAAATCGGTATAGATCTCTTTTCCGTTTTTCATGCTTTCTTCCAGTCCTTTTTCCTGTCGTAGCATGAATAATGAGACAACCAGACCTATTCCGTAAATAGTCCAGAGAATTTTCATAGTATATGTTTTTTAAGTTTTAGTTGTGGGATAACCCGGATTCAAGATAGTGAAATTGATGGAAAAACCGGGAAGGGTTTTTGGAATATTTAAATTGTTTCTGATAGCTTGGGCGTATATAGAACTGGTATCCTTATTTAGACTACAATTCAAATTTTCCGTGTAAGTTTGTGATATGAAGAAAATTATTATACCTATACTTTTGTTTCTTTTTGCCGCTTGTAAAGAGAAGCGTGAAAAACAGGAAGTCCCGGCTGAAATAGTAAAAGACAGTGTTGAAATAAAAGATTCCGTAGTGGAAATAGGGCAAGAAGACCCGGAACCGGTCTTGTTGTCTCTGAACGATGTGGCAGATACTGTTTTTGTCCGTTTACGGGATTACAGTAACGATTTTGTTTATGACATGAAATACGCTACGGAAGATAATTTTTTAAAGACCAAAGTATACGACTGTGCGGAATGTTACGTCAGGGCGAAAACGGCCCGGGCGCTTATGGCTGCAAATACGGAATTGATGGGTGAAGGCTACAGGATCAAATTCTTTGACTGTTACCGTCCGCATGACGTACAGAAAAAAATGTGGAAAATAGTTCCCAATCCACAGTATGTTGCCAATCCCGCAAAAGGATCTATTCACAACAAGGGTGGGGCAGTGGATATCACCCTGGTGGATGTGGATGGTAAGGAACTGGATATGGGAACCGGGTTCGATTTCTTCGGGAAGGAAGCGCATCACGATTATATGGAGCATCCAAAGAAAATATTGGAAAACAGGAAATTATTGAAGGAAACAATGGAAAAGCACGGTTTCTGGGGAATACGGACGGAATGGTGGCATTATAACCTGACCAGTGCCTCCAATGGTAAAGTGGCCAACTTCCGGTGGGATTGTGAGTAAGGAGATGTAAGAGTTTAGATGTTAGATAGGAGATGTTGGATTTTGAGTGAACGGATGATGGATAAGTGGAGGTGATAATAGAATAAACTTAAAATGGACAATGGTCTATATAAGGGCATTTCAGAACTTGGTTAATAATTTCGATAGGAACTCCCTGGTTTTTAACAGAAGAAGATCTCTGTGGTTGAGTGTAAATGTTTGTTATTTCGATCAAAATAACTACTTTTGTATGAAATAACGATCATTAAGTAAAGATGAACAAGAAAAAACAAATTGTTTTACCAAAATATAACCGGTTGTTGGAGCAGATGGGGGAGAATATGAAACTGGCACGTAAGCGGCGTAAGCTTACTATGGTCCAGGTATCGGAACGGGCAGGGATAGCCCGTTCTACTCTGTATCTGATAGAAAAAGGAGAGTCAACGGTGGCATTGGGAGCTTATTTCAATGTTCTAAGAGTTTTGGGATTACAGGAAGACATTTTAAAGTTAGGTGCTGATGATGATTTCGGAAGAAAGCTACAGGACCTGGAACTGTTAAAATAAAAAGGTGGCGAAGAATAAGTTTGACATATATGTATATGCCCATTGGAAGGGGATGTCGGAACCCAAAATCATCGGAATACTTTCGGCACATTTTGCCAAAGGAAAAAAGGCTTTCAGTTTCGAATACGACAAAGCATGGATAAAATCGGAAGAGCAGCGTTTATTGGATCCGGACATCCGGTTTTTTACTGGAGCACAATATCCCGATAACAAAGAGAACTTTGGTGTTTTTCTGGACAGCATGCCCGATACATGGGGACGTACCCTTATGAAAAGAAGAGCAGCTCAGGAAGCCGTAGAACGGGGAGAGAAATCATCGGTTTTATACGATATAGATTATTTGCTGGGGGTTTATGACGAAACCCGCATGGGAGCTTTGCGTTTTAAGACAGACCCGAACGGGCCTTTCCTTGATGATAACAGTGATAAGCCAACACCACCCTGGTCTACTGTCCGGGAATTGCAGTATGCAGCGGGAAAAATTGAAAATGAAGAGGACAGTGAAGAAATAAAAAAATGGCTGGCAGTCCTGATGGCCCCTGGTTCTTCTTTGGGAGGAGCAAGGCCAAAAGCTAATATTCTGGATGACAACAGGGAATTATGGATTGCAAAATTTCCTTCAAAAAACGATACGACAGATAAAGGGGCCTGGGAATATCTGGCCTACGAACTGGCCATCAATGCAGGCATAACCATGATGCCTTGCAGCATAGAAAAAATTGGAGGAAAATACCATACGTTTTTCACAAAACGCTTTGACCGAGACAAAAACGAACGCATACATTTCGCTTCGGCCATGACAATGACCGGGAACAATGAAAATACCGTTCGCGATAATCCGGCAAGCTATCTGGACCTGGCAGACTTTATTCAAACTTACGGAGTAAATGTAGAAGAAAACCTCCATCAGTTATGGAGACGTATTGTTTTTAATATAGCCATTTCCAACACCGATGACCACTTACGGAACCACGGATTTATTTTAACAAATGAGGGTTGGATCTTATCGCCGGCTTATGATTTGAATCCTTCCGTTGACAAAAACGGCCTGGCATTAAACATTGATATGGATAACAATGCCCTGGACTTGAAATTGGCCAAAAGTATAGGAGAATATCTCAGGTTAGACAACTCCCGAATGGACAAAATTATCAGTGAGGTTTTAGCCAGCGTAAGCCAATGGAAAACTATAGCATCTAAAATAGGAATTCCAAGAGCCGAACAGGAATTAATGCGTGGAGCTTTCGGATGTTGATGAGAAATTCCGGTGTTTTATGATGTGCATGAGAAAATACGATTTGTCATATATAAAAAGCGCTTGTTTAAAAAACAAGCGCTTTTTATATATACATTTTCCTGTACCTATTTCACAAATACATCCGGATAAGCTCCCGGGTTCACCTCGGGAATAGTGGAATTGTACGTTTCGTTTATAGCTTCCAGGAAGGCATTGGTAACAAGAGCATATCCTTTTGCCGTAGGATGCACTCCGTCCAGGGAAAAGGCTTTCCCGGTGGCGTAGGTAGAGGTGAGCATACCTCCGTCATAGGGTATACCGGTTTCGGCAGCCTGTGCCAGCATAGCCCTGGCATCTACAAATGCGAGCTCATATTGCTCCGCCAGTGCCTTGATAGTGGCATTATACTGAGATTGGGCATTGGACACCAGTAACTGTTCTTCCGGTGTTAAAACCCATTGATCTCCCAGCGGAACAGAAACCCCGTTGATCTGTGTCGGGTCTTCTCCTACCGGTGTTCCGATAAAAGACGAGGCATTGAGAACAATAAGGTCTTCGGAAGTTGTTTGTCTTAAATTGGGAATATCTTCACCGGTAACGGGATGTTTTAAAGGAGTGAGGTCTTCATCCAGAATAACTACGGGATTTTGCCCGGCCTGAAATTTGATCTCTCTGCGTTGCGCTTCTTCTTCCTCTATCTGACCTAATAACACGAACAGGGGTAAAGCCTGGTTATAATCCGCATACCCTTGATTTACTTGGTTAGCCGTTGCTTCGTCCATAGGAACGGGAGCATAAGGTACGGTAGTGAAGTAGGGGATAGAGGTTACATCCGGAATATTGGCCACGGCACCTTTGGCGCCGTTCCCGGTAAGAGCGGTCAGCAGATTGTCATATACCGATGCGAACACACTCGGATCGGTAATATCATTTTCGCCATACCCGGCAGGATTCATGTCACCGGTCCGGTCGGTTCCGACACCTCCGGAAGTGGCATAGGCAAGAATGTCATTGTTGCCTATCCACAATGTGAAAAAGGTGGGGGCCTGTGCTACGGCATCGGCGATAACCGAAGTACTGGCCGAAGAGGCAAAACGAACGAAATACGGATTGGCCGTACTGCCCACTCCTCCGATATTACCGTAGCCCTCCGCTACAAGGTGATAGATCTTTGCACCGGGAACTCCCATATTGTTCATGGGACTTTCGATGGTATTGGTGATATCCGTAGTGGGCTCTTCATCGAGATTAACGGGAGAAGGGTTGCCTTCGGCATCAAATTCCAATACCATCCTGGTATCGGCTATCTTATTGCCTCCCGCAAGCAGCCCTCCGATGTTGTCATTCACAAGCGGCTGTGTAAAATCACCGCCGCCTACGTGAGCAAATTGCTTGGCCATCATATTGGGATAGGAGTTTTCCTGTCCCTGGAGATAAAGGGCATTATCCGCATATCCCGCAGTGAGTGAATTACCTACGGCAACGTAGTTGGTAAAATCGGCATCACCTGCCGAGTAAAACCCGGATTCGCTTACTTCCTTGTCAAATTCGGGTTCACAGGCTGCCAGTCCTAATGCTAAAAGTGCTAATAGTTTTATATTGTTTTTCATCGCTATCGTTTCTTTAGAAAGATTAGGAAAATAGATTAAAAGCCATAGGAAACCCCGATACTGGGGATAAAGGCGTTATTCTTATACGTGCCTCCGAAAGGTACATTCTGGCCGTTTTCCTGGTAATGATCGTAGCTTGCATCTACTTCATCGAAGTGGATGAAGAGGAATGCGGCATCTATGGCAAACCTTTCGGATATGTTAAATGAAAGTCCCCCTGTAAAGTTGTTGGAATCGTTTCTCGGGGTTTCCGGGGCAAAATATCCTGCCTGTACCGGAGATTCGTCATAGTAATATCCTCCCCGGATCGTAAATCTTTCGGTGGCGATATACTGCAGTCCAAAACGATATACGGAGGAATTCTTATAGTTCCTCGGGTTATGGGAATCCGTACCGTTACTGAAATAAACGTCGAGGGATTCGTAGGCGTCCCAATATACCCTGTTATAGTCGAAGGCTACAAGCCACTTCTCATTGATCATATAAGAAGCACCTACGGCAAGTTCGGCAGGTAGGGGCAAGGTGGCGTCAAAAGTGACGTTGTCATACGTGCCCGGAGCAGTGCTGGGGATATTGTTGAATTCAGCTTCTCCGCCCCTGGCTTTCATTTTCATTTCGGATTTATAAGTTAAACCCAGCGTGAGTTTGTCCGTAGGGCGGAATGCGAGACCAAGAGAGTATCCCCAGGCCGTAACCCCGCTGTCATCTATGGTAACATTGGCTCTTTCTCCGGCAACATTGGTCATGGAACGATCTATGCTACGGTTGAAGTTTACACTACCAATAGCAATGATAGGCCCCCCGCCTATACTCAGTTTGTCATTAATTTTAAAGGATAATGTAGGCTGTATATAAATAGCAGCCAGTTCTATTTTATTAACGAGGTGCGAACCTTCCCAGTTTTCAGGATATTCCACACCACTTCCGTAAGGAGTATAGACCCCGATACCGGCGCTCATCCACTCGTTGACTTTATACGCGGCATACACGTTAAAAGGTGTGGCAATAGGGTTATCGGCTTCGGTGCTCCAGCCAAATTGACTGTTCTGAAAATGAATGTTGGAAAAAATGGGACTGATCCCTGCACTGATCGTAATCTTCTTGTCGAGGAAGGTAAGTCCGCCCGGATTAAAGAATACGGACTCTGCGCTATTGATAACAGCAACTCCCGTATGCCCCATCGCAAGCTGTTTTTGCCCCTGCAAGGCTACCCGGTAACCTCCGGCGTAGGCAAAGGTAGTAATCAATACCACAATTGCTGAAATGTAGGTTCTTTTTATCATTGTCTATTTCGGTTTTTGTGTTTTTACTGTCAAAGTATCAGATATTACTTGTTAAATAAATTTAAAGCAAATAATCCCCTCATATTTACTGTGAATAGATTTTAACCGTTACGGCTCTTAAATTTGCGAAAAGCCACAGGTTACGTTAATACCTCCGGAAACTTTCGCGTTATGCGGGGTAGAAAAATATACCTGTTTTCAGTTTCTTAAGAATATAAGCAAATTTTGTGATAAAATATGAAATATGCAATTTTTGGAGCATGAAATTATGCATGCATAGTAAATTTACCTTAAAATTTAACATTTCAAAAATCCGAAAGTGATATCGAAGAACTTTTTCGGATTTTCCGCTTGTACCCAATGACCTGCATTTGGTATGGCAGAAACCGAAGCTTCGGGAAAGTGTTGGAAGATGAGAGATTCGTCCTGAGTGGTGATATATTCGGAATTACCTCCTTTTATAAAAAGTGTTTTTCCCTTGTATACGGCATTGTCGGGGAGTGCTTTTCCTATTTCCTCGATATTGTCATTAAGGGCGGTGAGGTTAAAACGGAAGGCAAGTTCGTCCTTGTCTTTCCAGTAGATATTTTTCAGAAGAAATTGCCTTACACCCAATTCCGGGATATATCTTGCCAGTTGCTCATCAGCTTCTTTACGACTTTTCGTTGTTTTAAAGTCGATGGAAAGGAGCCCGTTGAGAATGGTTTGGTGGTGTACGGGATAGTATTTGGGCGAAATATCGGCAATGATCAGTTTTTCTACCATTTCCGGATAGGTGGTAGCGAACAGCATAGCGGTTTTTCCTCCCATGGAATGCCCTATGAGAGTGATTTTTTCCAATTTGTGATTCAGGCAATAACGGTGCAGATCTTCGATAAGCAATTCGTAGGAAAACTGATTGGAATGAAAGCTTCTACCGTGGTTTCTCTGGTCGATAAGGTGGACCTCAAACCCGTTTTCGGCATATTGATTCCCCAGGGTTTTCCAGTTGTCTGACATTCCGAGAAATCCGTGAAGAATGATGAGGGGGTTTCCTTGTCCTGTTATTTTGGAATAAAGTTCTTGCATGCTTCTTTATTTTATAAATTTTTGCCGCGAATACACGGATAATTTGAGGATAACTATTATTGTATCCATGTATTTCCCTAATACAGACTTTCAATCTATAATGATCCGTTTTTTTAATTATAGCCACCCGATTTCCCGAAATATACTATACGAATGAAAAGAGGAAGCAATGATATTGCCAGGTGTAAATATCGTGATTATCTTATTTCATATACGATGATCTTATCTTTTTCTCCCTGGGTAACAAATTCCAGTTTTCCGTTGCCATCCATATCGGCAAGGTCTATAGCGGAAGTTCCGTATACGGGGAAATTGCCGAGTAATAGTGCATTACTGTCAAACAGGTATACTTTTTTTGCCTGAATGTCGGTGAGAGCTACGTATATTTTATTGTTTATGTAAAAGATATCGGGACCGGTATAAATACCGTAATCCAGTTCGTATTTGTTTTGTTTTATGGTCAGTATGTTGTCGGACAATGTGGCCAGTGTTCTGGATGTTGCGGCAATATGGTGGTCTTTGGCCAGGCTCAGGGCTATTTTGTTGAGTCCGCCGCGTTCATCTACCTGGATGAGGTCGCCATCGCTATTGGTGGTTGTAAATTTATCCTGGTAGAGATATAGTTTGTTGTCTGAGAAATCGATATTTCCTTTTACGTTAACCCTGCTTTTCCCGGTACGGTGCAACAGGTGCAGCGTGCCGTTTTCTTCCTGCAGGGCAATGTAATCTCTAGTACCTGTCCGGAAGTGTTGGGGAGGATTGAGGACAGGACTTTTGGAACCGCTGAAGTCAAATCCTTTTACTCTTTTTCCATTGGCGTCAAAAGGAACAATAACATTTCCCTGGGTTATGAAAAACCGATATTTTTTATTGTTGTCATAATCAAACAATGCAAGCCCTTTGGTGATTGGTTCCTGTACTTTTACCGGGAAGGGCGAAACATCATTACCATTGCGATCTATGACATAAATACCGTCCGGTAGAGTAAAAGCGAGTTGTAGTTTTCCGTTCCTTAAGATATCTACCTGTTCTATTTTTCCTGATATCCCGGCGTTTAATTTCTTTTTCCAAAGCACTTTCCCCTCGTTGGAAATCAGGTACAGATTGTGCTCCATGTCTTGTACTACTACTTCTTTTTCCTTATTCAGGTGATTGGTCACCAGTTGAGGCGGAATGGCTATATCGGCATCCAGGGCTATATTGAATTTTTCCGAGATCCCGGTTGAGGCACCTGCTTTTCCGGGTTTTTGCAGTAAGATATTGGTGTGTGTAAAATGTTTATCTGCAATGGCCTGTACCACCAGGTACGGAAAATCATCCGGTGACGATAGTGAAAGATCGTCATGATACCCGGAGAGCATTTTTTCGAGGAACAATTCCTTGTATTTCGAAGCAATACCCACCGCAAGCATGGATGAGGCATCGGGCAGGCTCTTCATAATTCCCGTAAATGAAGTCCGTTTTTCCAGGGTAGACTGGTTTTGATAACTTGTAATGATGTCAGCGAGCGCTTCGGGGTCGCTTCCCAGCACGATATAGTCGTCCACCGCGGTGTAGAAACGCATGGTATTTCCTCTTCCGAAGGGCGGAAGGGTTTCCGCAAACGGCTTCAGGGTGTCTATCTTATAAATATTGTGCTCACGAAAGGTATTCTGTAATACAGCAGAACCGGAAAATGCTTTTTCCGCCATACCGGCATCAAAAGTGTGAAATATCACCACATCATGGCTTTCACCATAAATAATCCCGACTTCATCCGCCGTAGCCAGAAGGTCGCGAAGGGGAGAGCCGGACAGGGAATCTTTATATGCACTGAAATCATACGGGGCCAGAGACAGCATTCCTTTGGCATCGGAAGGCGTTATTTCTGTAGTTTTTCGACGTCCGACAGGTATGGAAGTCGTTTCGGAAATAGTGTCTTTACCCGGTACAATTCCCGTAAGCAAAAGCTCTCCGGGAGACAGAGAAATGTCAAACATAGCCCACCTGGCGGGCTTTTGTATTTTGGCAGTACTATCGGGCAATGTCAGGTTTCCCGGGTAAAAAGGATGGTCGCGGAAGAAGAACGAAGCCTGTTTGTCCTTGTTGGCCAGTTCGTATACTTTCCGGAAAGCATCCCGTCCCGGTGTATTTCCTCCGAGTATACTTTGTTCCATCAGGGTTTCCGAGGAAGACGCTATAAAAACACTGTCGATAACCGTATTAAAGAACCTGTGATTTTCAGAGGAAACCTGTTTAATCGGTGTTTTGTTGAGGGAGGAATTTTCGGTTTTCCACCCCTTCAGGGAATCCAGTGTAGAATAATTGTTCGTATCCCCGGAAACATAGGCAAAGTCATAAATACTGTCCGAACTCCGGATAATACAAAGAAGGGCCTCGCTTTTTTTGTCCAGTACCCGGAGCGGTTCCAGTTTTTTGGAAAGTCCGGGAGGGATAAGCGTATTGGATTTTAAAAAGTCATTGTTTTTCAATGCATTGAAAAATGCCTGCGGATTAGATATTTTGACTACAATGGAGGTGTTTTCCGGGATATGGGAAATGAGATCGGTGTTTGTTTTCTTAGGGGTAGTACAACTTGCCAGGACGAGGGAAAGCATAAAAAAAACAGCGGTCTTTCTCATTCGGATAAATTCCATTTTACCTCAGGTTCTTTATAATAACGAATTGCGGGACAATACTATTGTTCGAAATTACGAATTCCGTGCCCGTTAAAAGAAAACAGCCTGTAAAATACGGGCTATTTTCCTTCTCCTTTTTCTTCTGTGATTTTGGTCTTTTGATTGTTCAGTGCCTGCCTGATCTGCTTGGCCAGGTTAAAATTCGGGGCCAGGGTTATAGCTTCATCGATCAGTTTCAGGGCTTCATCTATTTTGGCCTTGTCCTCATTATAGGTAAGCAATCCCTTTTCATAAGTCAGTGCAGCTTTTAACGGCACTTCATACGGAGGTTTGCTTTCGTAAAAAGGAACTTTCATATCGTCTTTGGCATTTTCCAGTCCGTAAGCAATATGTTTTTTGGCTTCCTCTATTTTTCCTATCTGCAGGTTGAGGTCCGCAAGTTCGTATGCGAGAAAGGCATCCGGTTTTCTTTCAAAGAGAATCTCGTATTGCTGTACGGCCAGTTGTGGCTGGTCAAGGGATTTCAGGGAAATCGCTTTTACATCGACAGCCATATCCGAAGCGGAAGCGTCTTTTTCCGACCCCAGGAGGTTTATGGCCTGCATGTACTGTCCCGAGTTGGCGTATAGGAAAGCCAGGGTATCTTTTCTTGCATCGGAAGGCTCTATAACATATAAATGCGTCAGTGCATTGATAGCGCCCCTAATATCTCCCTGGGTTCTCATTTGCTTGTAAAAAGCGTCGTAATGCTTTTTAAGGTCGCTTTGGCCGTTTGCAGCGAAAAATGATGCAAAAATGGCCAGGATAATAATTTTCTTCATTTTGTTCAAACGTGTTTTTAAGGTCTTCAAAACTAAAAAAAAATAGGATTGAAAGAGGAATAATTAACTTTAATTAAATCGTTTATGAAAAATAAGTGTTTTTTATCTTGTAGGAATACCGTATTTTTTTCCGTCACAGCCTATCTTCGGCCTATCTGGTGCTTCAAAATAAAAAACTTTTTGTCCTCTTTTAATCGAAGTGTGTTTAAGTCATTTGTAATTTTTTACAACTAAAATTAGCTTTATTGTACTTTTGAGACCCTTTTATTGAATTTCTGTTACCTTTTTCTGTTCTTCATTTCTGTAAGTTTGTTCTGTCATCGCTCTGTGTCCCCGGGAGTTAACGGGAAGATGTTTTTTGTGGAAAGAAAACAGATGTGTAGTAATGACTTCAAACACAGCTATATGAAAAAAACTTTGCTTATCCTCTTTTTTGTCACAACAACCATATTGACGGTATGCTGCAACAGGCAACCGGACAGCAGGCTGGTGACAGGAGAGGTAAAGAAACTGGATGCTTACATTGAAGGGCTCCGGCAAAAACTGCCTTTGCCATGCCTGGGGGTTGTAGCTCTAAAGGGCGAAGATATTTATGTCCGGGCTACAGGGCACCGTGTATATAGTGAGGGGCAAAAGATAGTGTTTTCCGACCGTACTCCCTTTTTTACAGGTGAATTGTCCGGGCTTCTCGTAACTACTGCCATAGCACGCCTGACGGATGAAGGAAAACTGGATATGGATGCGGCAGTAGTCGATTACCTGCCCTATTTTGCCCTGGCGGATACCGATGTCGGGGAAATAAAAATCAAGCACCTGATGAACCAGACCGGGGGAATTCCCTATCATTCCGCAATGTGGGACCTTCCGGATTTCAGCGGTTCTGCCCTGGAAAGCACAACCCGGAGTATTCGTCTGCAACAACCTGAATTCGCCCTGCCCGGAACGAGAGTTAAACGTTCCCCTTATAATTTTGATATTCTCGCCGACTTAATAGCGAAAGTAACCGGGATGCCCTTTGAAGATTATATGAAAGCAGGCATTTTGGAACCGCTTCGTATGGAAGATTCCTTTTTTCCGAAAAATGACGGTTTCAAAAACAGCGTGGCCTTACCACATAGTATAAAGAACTGGCTTACCTATACGATCGATACCGTAACAACATATCCTCTCAATCGGCAATATTCGGGTAGTATGGGCTGGCATACTTCGTTGCGCGATCTGTCGAGATGGCTTTTTATGATAATGCACAAGGGGAAAACAGCGGAGGGATATCAGTTTTTAAAAAGAAGTACCGGTGAGAAACTGCTCGCCTGGCAGCGAACGGGGGAGATGAGTGCTATAGGATGCGGCTGGGAAGTCATCCCGGCAAAAGACAAAACTGTGTATTACAAAGAACACAACACAGGTAATTTTACGACGGGAATAACCATGATGCCTTCGGAAGGACTGGCGGTGGCGGTGATGAGCAATATCGCCGGGGATTTTAATACGGAATCCGTTCGCAATGGCATAGTACGATGGCTGAAACAAGAGCAGGAGAGTCCCGGAGAGGTAAAACCTCTACTCGCTGCAGTACTGGGAAAAGAACTGGAAACAACCGGGCAAATGGACAGTGTTTTTCGTTTATATGAACGCCTGAAGGAAAACGATCCTGAAGCCTACGATTATTCCGCAGTATCATTGGAACAGCTCGGTACGAACCTGCTTTACAGGCTCCGAGAACCCGGAAAGGCGCTGTCGTTTTTCCGGTATTGCGAAAAAGTGTTCCCGGAGTCGGATGCTATAAAACTCGATCTTGCCGAAGCCAGTCTTATGAATTCCGATACCCGGAGTGCTACCGCTTACCTCGATCAAATAGACACCATAAAGCCCGGAACTCCGGAGGCCGACATGCGGGTCCGGTTGTTGAGGACGGCATTGAAGAACCGGGAAAATGTCATTACCAAAGCAGAATAGTTCAATTATTAACCAATTAAACCCATTTATTATGAAAAAACCAATGAAAACAGCTAGGTCGTTGCTGTTATGTACCTTGCTTATCTGTGGATTGTCTTCCTGCAACAAGGATATGGACGATGCCGATATGCTCGTGGACGAAGACATGAAAACAACAGCCCGTGCCGTATATTCCAGCCGTACGGTGAATTTTAACAATCGTTCACACGGAAATTCATACTGGAATTCCTGGGCACAGGAGGATTTTGGTGACGGATGGGGTTGGAATTCATCGAGGACCTATGTTTCCAACCAAACCCTTCGCGTTACATTGATAGCGGATGCTGTAGGGGGAGGTTCCGGGATGACCGCCAATGTAAGCCTGCCGGCCAGCGACGGTTATGAGGTGTCTTACCAGCTAAGGTTTCACAGCGCTTTTGACTGGAGCAGGGGAGGAAAACTCGGTTTCGGCCTCCTGATCGGTGACAGGAACACCGGATGTGACCGCCCTACCGATGGAAACGGGGGAAGTGCCAGGCTCATGTGGTATAACGATTACAACAGGGTATATTTTCGCCCGTACCTGTACTACAGGGACCAGCCCGAACAATGCGGGGATCATTTCGGACTTTCCTATCCTTCCTCCGGGAGTATTTCCAGGGGAACGTGGTACACCGTAGTTATCCGCGTGGAAAGCAATACGGGGTCCAGCGCCAATGGCCGTGCCCGTATTACGGTAAACAATACCACATTACTGGATGAAAATGTACGGTGGACAACGAACGATTCGAAACGCCTTATCAACGCCCTGTCTTTTCATACGTTCCGGGGCGGGAGCCAGAGTTACTGGGAGTCCGATAGCGTAGGTTATATTTATTACGACAATGTAAGCTGGAACCAGATATAATGTCAATATCCGACCGAAGAAGGCCGGGGAACCCTTTGAAAAGGCTCCCGGCCTTTTCTGTATTATACAGGAAAGTAAAAAATAGCATACCGGTTATCCTGTTATGCGGAATATATCACGTTTCCGCGCAGCACGGAGAAAAGCGAGACCGGTATCGATTGGAAATCCTTCCCGGTGTATGGTACGGAAATCAGTCCTGGTCGATAGCAGGTAACATACAGGGAGAAAACCCGGATATCCTGTCCGAATTATCCTGGTCCGGTCTTCGCGGTCCGGGAGTGCAGATCCGTGGAGAGGGTACCGTCTGGAAAAATATGGTGATAGGAGCGGATCTTTCTGTTTTCTTTAGTACGGGTGGAGAGGCTACGGATACGGATTATGCCGGGAACAACAGGACGGAGAAACAGTTTGAAACAAACCTGATGGCAGATAAGGGAGAGAACTACACCTGGAATGTTACTGCCGGTTATCTTTTCAACATAGGACAAAGATTCGGACTGATCCCGGCCATCGGTTATGGTGAACAACGCCAAAACCTGTTCCTGCTGGACGGTGAGGCGCTCAACAGTTCCTATAAAACAAGGTGGAAAGGCCCGGTTTTTCGCCTGTCCGCTTTCTATAGTTCCCGTATCTGGGAAGTGACATGCACATTCACTTATGCTCAACAACAGTATTACGCTGCGGCCAACTGGAATCTTATAGATGCTTTTGCCCATCCCGTAAGCTTTGAGCACAAGGCTAAAGGGCATCATTTTTCCGGAATACACGAATTGATTTTCCTTCCGGAAAGGCGGTTTTCCCCTTTGCTGTTCGTCTCTTATGAAACGGGGAGCACGGGGACAGGCACAGATACGCTGTACCTGGCAGAAGGCGGCCGGGAATATACACGTTTTAACGGTGTGTCCCGCAGCAGTACGGCAATAGGCGCCGGGGTAAAATTATCATTTTAAGAAAGTTTTTTGATGCTAAATGCTTGTACGGAAAGTATATTGAAGTTCTTCGGACAGTTTTTTGGAAGAGATTATTTTTCCTTTCACGGGAGTATCTTTGAATTCCGGTGCAGGAAGATCAAATTCCCTCGCTTTTTTCGTGTAATACTCTTTTCTTGTGGGATGGAAAGGAAAAGCGGCATGATAGGTTTCGCCCCATTTCTCCTGTTGCAGTATTTTCAGGATGATGGAAATACAATCGTCCAGGTGAATAAGGTTAACCGGGGCATCCGGGTTTTGAAGTCCTTTTTTTCTCGCCAGGTGATATACAGGATGCCTGTCCGGCCCGATAAGACCGGCGAACCTGAGTATTGTGGTTTGGAAATAGGATGAGGATTGTAATAACTGTTCGGCAGCCAGCAATTGTTTTCCGCTTTCGGTTTCCGGACCGGGAACGGTCTTTTCTGTAATAACCGTATTGTCATCCCCGAATACGGATGTGCTGCTTATAAAAAGGAGTTTTTTAACAGAAGAATTCTCCACTGCTGCTAATAGTCGTTTCGTTTTTTCTACAAAATTTTCCGGGCTGGCACCTCGTAGTTTCGGGGGAATGTTTACAAGCAGTGTATCCACATCTTTAAGGAAGCGGTCCATTGGTCCGTCTATCTGATTTTCCTGCAAACGGATCAGGTAAGGGTGTATCCCCGCTGCAGCGAGTACGTTTTCCTTTTCTGCAGAAGTAGTGGAGCCTTTAACATGATATTCTTTTTCAATACATTTTTCAGCCAGTGGAAAACCGAGCCATCCGCAGCCGAGAATTGCTATCCGCATAGAAATACAATTTGTTTATGGACGACCAAAAGTAACGGTTTTTTTGACCACGACCGCGTCGTTAAGGACAAAGGGCATAGGAATGTGATCTTCGGGCCTGGCGGGAACCGTAAACAACGGGTTTTCCAGCAGGTCGTTGGATGCTTCGTATAATATGAGTTCCGGGGTTTCTCCTTCCGGGAAACGCAGGATTATTTCCGTATAGTCGTTCTCACTTATAAAATGAGAAAACAGCCGGTTTTCCCTTTTCGGGTTTTGAAGATATTTTTCAGGCAGGGCAAACCCGTTTACTTTACAGGAAATAATGTTTTTCAGGGAAGTAAAGACATCCAGCCGGGTAACGTTACGTTGTGGTATTATACAAACTTCCACCTGCCTGTCGGTACCGATAAGCGTGTCGCTGAGTATTTCTACTACGGGTGGAGGGACATCTTTTACCGGCGCGATGGCCGTATAGGAGAACCCGGTGTTGTATTTGCTCGCAATGGCAGCTTCTTTACCGGGAGAGGGTGTTTTTTTTTCCTGTCCCAGGTAGGCAGAAGTCCATATGCCGGGAAGCTTGTCGTAAGTGGCCCATTCCGCTTTACCCGTATCCGTATCCATTACATATAACAAACTGTCCGGTTTCGGCCTGTCTTTGGTGAACCCGGATTGCATATGTGCGGTAATAAGCAATACTATGGTTACAACGCCGGTAAACAACGCCAGTTTGTCCTGTTGCCTGTAAAATCCGAATACGGGTATGAGCAATCCGAACAGCAATACCGTAAACAGGGTGGAGGCCACCATCATTTTAAGCCCGAGACCAACGGGGAACATCTGCACAAAGGGCGTAAATATCCAGATAGCCGGCAGGGTAAGAACGGCCATAAGCAAAAGGCCGGGTTTCTCAAAGAAAATAAGTATAGCCATAGCAATAAGCGCCGCATATACGGGGATAACGAAGAAGGAAGCCCCTTTGAGGTAAATTCCGAGCAGGATACAGATGATAATCCAGAAAAAAACGGGGAAAACAAACAGGTTTACCGGTCGTATGTGACTGAATTTATGATAGGTAAAGAAACAAACAGCCAGGCTCAGGGCTGTGAAAGCCGCGATATAGTAATATCCGTTATACGTAAAACCATGAAGAATATCGGCATACTGCGGGTATATTTTAAGCAGTAAAGGCCAACTGTAGTACCCTATAAGCCCGCTTACGAGCAAGGTAATGACAAATGGCAGTATCCCCAGGAGCATTTCCTTCACATGAACCTTCTTCTTAATTATACCGAAGATGAGAAGCGCTAAAAACAGTACGGCAGCCAGGATATTCATGGCCGTGATCCAGGAAAAGGGATAGGATATCAAGGTAGAGAAGGGGGCGTTAAAAAACACGTAATCTTCGTTGCTCTTCAGGTTGGAAATATCGGCATCACTGAAATAGTGCAGCAGGGGCATGAGATAACTGCCCTGGTGTTCCAGGGTGTTGCGGTCCAGCCTTTGTTCCGTGTCGAGCGCGGTATGATAATCGAAGTGATCGTCTATAAAAGCAAAATTGAACCCTTCCGTATCGGCATCTTCCCGGAAAATGGTGAGATCGGTATCGTTGGGGAGCATTTTGTATATGCTGTACATAAAGGAATTGCTCACCGGGTATTCGGGACGGGCTTTGGTGAACTCCCGGATAAGTCCGGAGTTTCCGCCATTGGTCTCCAGCAGCATAAAACCCGGGCCTCCGCTTCCCCTGGCTTCGAAATTGAGCACCAGTTTCACGTCTTTTGCCCAGGGGTGTTGTTTTACAAAAAGCCGTGCGCCGTTAAGTCCCAGTTCTTCGGCATCTGAGAACAGGATGATAATATCGTTTTCCGGGACTTTATTTTCGGAAAG
The DNA here is from genome assembly GCF_052983395.1 of Sinomicrobium halophytocola. NCBI lineage: Bacteria > Pseudomonadati > Bacteroidota > Flavobacteriia > Flavobacteriales > Flavobacteriaceae > Sinomicrobium > Sinomicrobium halophytocola. The sequence goes on along the minus strand of NZ_JBRKIT010000011.1, from coordinate 552,892 downwards.
GAACGCCCGGACACCTTCGAGTATGGTTGCTACGCCACTGGCATCATCGCTGGCGCCAAAGGAGGAATGCGGACTGCTGTCGTAATGGGAAAGCAGCATCAGGGCCCGGCCGTTGCCACTACCTTTAATACGAGCCAATATATTCCGGGCTTTACTGACATTGCCCCAGTTGCCCGAGGTATAACCTTCCTGCACCTGTGCTTCCAGTCCCATTTTACGGAGTTCGGCCAACAGGTATTCCCGGACTTCTTCGTGGGCAGCAGAACCTACGTAATGGGGTTTTTGTGAGATGGCCCGAACCTGCATCATTGCCCTTTCCGTAGAAAAGGTGTTTTCCGGTGCATTTACTTTGGTATAGGTATGCGGCATAATAGCGTAAAATGACCAGTAAACGGCTCCTATAATGAAAAGAAGGGACAGTGTGGCGGCGTAACGTCTCATGGTATGGCGGTTTAGTGAAAACAAAATTTCCCGTACAAAATACGAATATCTGCGGATATGGGAAATAGTCATGACCTGGAGAGCCTTTTTTAAAGATAGGGCTGGTGTGTGCCTGAAAACCGGGGAGTATCGTGATTTATTATTATGGTATTTTTTAAAGTTTAATAATGATTTATGATATAAAATTATGTTAATTAATTATAAATCATTAAATTTAGAGGAGAACTTAAAACAGAACAACCATGGGAATCAAGAGTTTTCAAGGGGCCAGACAGGAAATCAAAAGAGAGTACCTCCGCCCCATAGCAGTAGCAGATTATATGACGAGGAAGCTAATAACATTTACGCCGGAACAGTGTCTTCTGGAGGTTATGGAAGCCTTTATGAAGCACAAGATCACCGGGGCCCCCGTAATAGATGACAACGGAAAACTGATTGGGATCATCTCGGATAGTGACTGTATGAAACAGATATCGGAGGGACGTTATTTTAATATGCCCATAGGAGATATGACCGTACGAAAGTACATGTCCAGCGAGGTAATGACCATACAGGGCGATGTCAGTATTTTTGATGCGGCTACCCAGTTCCATAAAACAAGGCACCGTCGTTTTCCGGTAGTGGAAAACGGTTTCCTGATCGGGCAGATCAGTCGTAAGGACGTTATGCTTGCCATTCTTAAATTAAGCGGGCACCACTGGCGTTAGTACGGATTTAAAGCCGTTTGTCTATTGTTGATAAAAAGAGGTTCGTGTCATGTTAGTGTATTTCAGTTTTTTCTCACCACCATATAAAAATCGTTTTCCAGGGGAAGGTACCCCAGGTCATAGAGGAAATAGTATATGGTGCCGTTCCTTGTTGTATAGACATTGGTAAAGTATTCGAAATCGAATCCTTTTTCCATGAGTCTCATTTTTGTGGTTTTTGTTTTGTCTCCCGGGTTGAGTTCCGATAAGATCCGGTAGTTTTTGCGCAGTTTGTTATTGATGTTCCTGATGAGATTTTTACTGTCCTTGTTCAGCCGGTTATTATAAGTATTCCTGCAATGATCGCTGCAAAACTTCTTGTCCGTCCGTCCGGAAACTTTCTCCCCGCATTCCAGGCAATTTCTGGCCATTACTCCGCACGTTTGTACTGAAACGTCATTTCTTCACCGGATTCTTCGAAAAGAACATGAATGCTGATTTCGTCCTTCCCGGTCTTTTCAAAAGTGAGGCCGTCAAAATAGGCCTTGTCTTTTTCCATACGGACCAGGCGGAACGTTTCGCTTTCGTCTTTTTCTTCCCAGCCTTTTAAATCTTTATCAAAATGCTTGATACGCAGCAGCAGCGTCTCATCCTGCTGACTGATGGTACACAGTTCGTAAAATTTCACTACGTCGTTCACTACGAGTTTAAAGGACCCCATCATGGAACCACCCAGGGGAGAGCCCCATACTTCTTCGGTAACCCCTCCGAGGGCTGTGCCCTGCCAGTGACCGGATATCCAGGAAAGTTCAGAGAGTTGGCCGGCCGGCGATGTCGAGTTTTCCTGCCATTGCACAGTGTGTTGTGCATAAGTGATACTCATGGGAATAAAGTACAAAAATAGAAGTGTTTTCATTGAACAGGGTTTTGGTGGTCATTATTCAGTAAATATATTATGGGGATAGGATAAATATAATAAAATTATCCGAAAGGATTTTTTCAGATTTTTATATGGAACGGTTTAGTATGACAGCAATTGTTTTAACCTGGTGGCTTCGGTACCCTTTCGCCCCTTCTTCGAATACTCAGTATATCGTCTCATGGGGTATCTTCTTTTTTTTAAAACGTCACAACTCCCCCCTTGAAGGGGACACAGAGGGGTGCACCCTCTTCACGATACCTCAATCAACCGGAAGGTGCTGTGCACGATAAGGTTTTATGCCGGCACGGTATCATCCCTAACAGGGACAGTATCGTTTCGGATCATAGGGAGACTCCTGTCATGCACCGGAGTTTTGTTGTTGGCCGAAACCTTATGGTTTCGGCTGCAAACCTGTCCGTTACCAATGATCGTGCATTCATTTTGGCCGGCTACGGTATCGTCCCCGCTAGCCACGATATGGTTTTGACTGGTCACGGTATCGTTTCTTATGGTCATGTATCCGTTTCGGCTGGTCACGGTATCGTTTCTTATGGTCATGTATCCGTTTCGGCTGGCCACGGTATCGTTTCTTATGGTCACATATCCGTTTCGGCTGGTCACGGTATGGTTTTTAATGGTCACGTATCCGTTTCGGCCGGGAACGTTCCTGTTGCCAATGGTGGTGTATCCGTTTCGGCTGGCCACGGTATCGTTTCAACTTCAAACCTGTCTGTTCTCAATGATTTTGCGTTCGTTTCGACTGGTAACGTTACTGCGGTCAGTTGCAACATCCCGATCCCGATAAATAGCGGAACTTTCGGGAGAGGGATTATCGAAATGAAATTCTTGTTATGTACTTTTTAGTATCTGTAAATGCTGAATATCGAATGTTGAACCACAGCATGTCGAAGTACCTGCTATGCGTTATAAATCCTTAAAACTTCAGCATTGGATATTAATCATTCATCATTCCTTTAGGTTACAAACTAACGATGTAATAACATGTACTAAAATGGAACGGATAAAAGGGATAGGGGAGAGACTCCGGGGTTAAAGTTAGTTGTTCTCTTTATAAAATCGTTTATGGAGAACTTCAGGGAACAAACCGGGCGGGTTGAAATCAGGATGGAGAGAGGGTATGTGTAAAACCTACACAGCGTGTGTAAAAATGTGTATTATTTCCTAAGACACGGAGGGGCGATTTTGGTTCACGGGCCCGGAACAATTATTTTATAACCAGTTTCCTGGTGGAAATATTGTTTGTCTCCGTAACCTTTATAATATATATACCAGCGTTAAGGGAGGAAACATTGAGGGTTTTCCCGTTTATTTTGGTACGCAGCACTTCTTTTCCGAGGACATCGAAGATAGATACGTTTTTCGGGAGATTTTTCTTGGAATGTATAACTACCGTACCGTCAGTGACCGGGTTGGGGAACAAGCGAAGTTCTTCTATATCCTTCTTCGGAATCGTATCTTGTTTAGGCCTTGTAACAAGAGCCCTGTAGTTGGTCTTGTAAGGCGTTTTTGTTTGTTTTTCCTGGGAGTGTCCCGTGGATAAAAAACCGAGCGTTAGGATAAGAAGGTAAAATTTTTTCATTGGCCACATTATTAGGTATATACAAAGTTATTAAAAAAATGTTTCCCCGTTGCTAATATTTTGTTAATCCGATACGATATTATTTATAAAAATGTGTCAGAATTCATACAATCTACTCAAATTTTATTCCAAACAACTATAAGGGGATAAAAAAACCGCTATTACGAAGTGTAATAACGGCTGTATGCGAATGAAAATTGTATTGTTTTAAAATGGATATGGGATCGTTATTCCTTATCCAGTCCGAAATAGTCCATTACGGCAAAAAAATCTTTAAAGTCAAGGTCCGCCGGGGTAATGTGGCGTATAGTTTCAGGTTTTATGGCTATGACTTTTAATTTCTTATAATTCAATGTTTTTTCGTAAGATTCTGAATTTTTAGACTGTTCGGCAATGATTTTAAACTTTACAAGTTCGGGATTTGATGAATCTTTTTCATATTCATTGTAAATCTTGTATTTTTTATCCAGTCTGACTCCCGGAATGGGAAACCACTCATTTTTTCCGGACTCATTATAAAACCCGAGGTACACCCATCGGTTTGACTCTGATGTAGTAGTATCCTGCTGAGTGGGAAAAGCGAGTTGAAGATTAAGGCTGTCCCGGAAAGATTGATTCTGGTAACTGAACACAATGGCGTCTCCTTTAGTACTGAGTTCGGGACCTTCCTGGTTTAGGTCGTCATCATTTGAACATGAAGAAAAAATCAGCGCGATTATGAGAATTGTTTGATAAATAAAGTTTTTTGTTTTCATGATTTCGTTTTTAGTTCGGTATTTTGAGTTTTTCAGTTTTATCTAAAAAAAAGCTGCCCGATTTTAGGGCAGCTTTGTGAGATAAATATTCAAAGTTTGTTAAAACTGATAACTGTACCCGATAGAAAACTCCCTTCCCGGAGCACGGAACGAGAAGTTCTGGTTTTCGGCACGGAAGGACTCATACTGGCTTTCCCTGTCATCATCCATAATGTTGTCTACCTTGATACTTATTTTGGAGCGTTGATCTTTGCCGAACATTTTAGAAAAGTTAAAGTTCAGGCTATTGAAAGGCATGGTATACACATCGGGGTTTAGCCCGGCAGAACCTACTACTTCAAGGGTTTTGCCCTGAACGTTATAAAACAGCCCGCTTTCCAGGCCTATCCCATCGTTTTTATAATTAAGTCCCACATTGACGAGATACGGAGATTGACCTTGTAAATCTCTTTTTCTGTCTATGGTCTCCCCTTCTTTCAGGTAGAGATTACGCGCAGCATATTCCTGTTCTGCCATATCCATCTTAGAGTCTATTAAAGATACGTTTAGATTTAGGGATAAATCTTTCAATCCTTCCGTAATAAATCCTAGATGCTTACGGGCTTCCAGCTCTACCCCGATCACTTCTGCAGAAGGTGAGTTTCGAGGGGTGTAGTTGGTCGGTGCCGTATTGTCATAAGCTACAATTTCTATAGGGTTTTTGAAGTGTTTGTAAAATCCGCTGACAGCAAACATCTGGGCTTCTTCGCCAAATAACTCCCACCTCAAGTCTACATTGTCTATCTTGGTGGGCTCCAGGTCGATATTTCCGATAAAGACCAATCCGGTAAGTAAATCTGCAATTTCAACCAGTGATTTTTCCTTGAAGCTAGGACGAGCGATAGTTCTGGAGTAGGACCCGCGGAGATTCATATTGTCTTTCAACCCGTAAATAAGATTGGCAGAAGGGAACAGGTCTAAATTATCCAATACTTTTTCATTATCCATTGTCCTTGTACCGCTGTTGTTCTGCCCGGTGAAAAAGTGTGTAAAGTACTCTCCCCTTAACCCGATAATAGCTCTGAGTTTTTCGATAGGCTTAAACTCGTTTGAAATATATAGGGCTGCGGTATTTTGATTTGCGTCAAAGGTGTTAGCCGGTTGAAAATTCCCACGGATAAAAGAACCTGTGTTGGTTTCGGGTGTCCAGATATTTTCCGGAGCAAGTATGGCATTCGGATTACCGTTGAAGTCGACAGTATTAACTGAACGTAATCCTACATCATAACTGTATATGCTGTAATCTCGTTGCTTGTAGCTGTATAGACCTCCGAATTTTAACACGGACTTCCTGTCGAACAGAGAGAAATTTTTGGTGAAATCCAGTTTTCCGACGATGTTGTCTTCTACAAGATCGCGCCATAACCGTGACGGATAACCTGCATCGGAACTTATACTATAGGTTCCGTCTCCATTGATGATAAAAGTGGTTAGCCTGGCATCTTTGTCCTGAACACTGGCCCGGGTAGGAGCTACATTCCATTCGGTAGTAAATGAGGCGTCTTTATTGGAGTGTTTACCGGAAAACAATAGACTGGTCACCGAACGCTCTGTGTATTCCAGGTAATCTTTTACTACTTGTATGGAATTAGAAACTTGTGTATCTTGATTGTAGATAGAGGCTTGGTTTTCTCCATTTTGAAGATGGAGGATATTAAAGCGATATTTAGATCTTTCTGTCTTATAAGATAATCCTGCTAATCCGGAAAGTAATACATTGTTTATACCTAAGTCACCAACTCTCCTACGGTCGTATCTCATTTCGTAATTATCAGATTCACTCCATTTTTGATATACCCCTTCGTCAAAATTTTCATAGAAGGAAGTGGTGTTTTTATAGTCCAAAGAGGCAATAAGCCCCAGTTTGTTATCATTACCTACATCAAACTGATTTCCGTAGCTAAAACTCAAGCCGAAATTGGGCATGGAGTTTTTCCGTTGTGCCGCCATTTGGGGGTCAAAAGAACGGGTGATCCCTTCCAGAGTACCATTGTCGGAAGGAGGGAGAGGAATATTGGCAGTGGATGAGACAGGTAATTTTCTGGTACCGTCATCAAACCCCAAAAAGTCGGTGCCTCCTCCATCATAGCTCAGGTAATTGTCTTTAAAGTGCATATCAGGATTGAAACCTCCCGAAACAGAAAGAGACATTTGCTTCGAAGTGGGGAAATCCTTCGTTACTATATTAACCATTCCCCCGGTAAAATCAGCCGGAAGTTCGGCGGCAGCTGATTTTTGTACGATCAGATTTTCCAGGATATTGGTGGGAAAAACATCCATTTGTACTGTGTTTTTGTCCGGATCCAGACCCGGGATATCCATACCATTCAAGGTAGATTTGGTGTAGCGATCCCCCAAGCCACGTACATATACGTATTTTCCTTCCTGCACAGATACCCCAGGAACCCGTTTTACTGCTGAGGCAATGTCACTGGCCCCGGTTTTTTTTATCCCTTCGGAGGAAAGTCCGTCCAACAAGGTGACGGAATTCTTTTGGATATTGAGTACTGAAGCCTCCGTGTTTTTCCGGGTAGTGGTGGTGACTACTACTTCTTCTAAAGCAGTGGAAGACTGGTTGAGGGTAACGTTCAGTTCCACGGTTCCGCCGGAGGTTACTTCTACTCCTGTGATCTCCTTGGTTTCATAGCCTATAAACGAAAAGATAAGTGTATGAGTGCCAGCTTCAACATCCAGGGAATAAAGTCCGTCAAAATCAGAAGTGGTTCCGTTAGTGGAGCCCTTTATTACTACATTGGCAAAAGGGAGTACGTCATTAAACTCACCGTCCATTATTTTCCCGGTAACCGTACCCGACTGGGCAGATAATAACTGGGTTATAGCGGAGATAACAACAACTGAAAAAAGTTTCTTTAACATCAGTCAAATGGTAATTTTAGTTTTTTTTAAATTAAGCAAAATGCCCAAGAGAAGAATACCCTTGGACATTTTACTGAAATATCGGATTTTGTATTCTGTTTTAGAACTCAACCATTGCAGCGGCATAGGTCCAACCGAATACAGAAGTATCTGCTCCACTTGTAGCATCAGCTGCGTCAATAGCTTCAGCATTCTCGTAGAATTTGGTTTCATCACCCGGCTCGAAGTCACCTGCAAATATATTTTCCCAGGCAGCACCTTCCGGCAATACTATTTGCCAGTCTGAGAATGTAATGTTGTCATTGGCAAGTTCTGTAGCAGAATCTGCACCATTGATGTTTACTACAACATCTTCTCCGGTTCCAAAACCATAAGCCAGTATATTTTCGAGATTAGCCAACAAACCGTCTCTCAAGTCCGCATAACCGCTTGATTCAACTCCTGCACCAATCAAGGTGATATTTCTCATAGTGTGCATCATGTTGGAATCGGTAGTTCCTTCAGGTCCATCCATTTCAAGACCGGTTCCGGATCCTGCTCCCATGATTACCAGACCATTATCCATGGTACCTGACCATCCTTGGTCGGTGTCAAAACCATCATCACCTTGCGCCCAAACCAAGGCATTTGTCACATTTACAGTACCGCCAAACCACTCGATGCCATCATCTTGATTTGCCACTATTTCTACGTTTTCAATTGTAGTTCCTCTACCTACACCACCCAGGGTAAGACCGTTAATCTCATTGTCCGGAGCAATGGCTACACCACCGTGACGAATAGAAATATATCGGATTACACCAGAGTTGTCATCAGGATCGGTGCCTCCGTACTGTCCATAGGATTCGGAAGGAGGAATACCTTCTATCTGTGCATTTTCGCTATCTCCGTTTGCAGAAATAGGTGCCTTCCCTAAAATGATAACACCGCCCCAAAGACCGTTGTCGTTTTCATCTAGGTTAGAACCTTGTAATTCACCTGGTTGGATGTTATCGGAATCAGCAGTAAAGATGATGGGGTTTTCCGCAGTACCTTCGGCCATAAGTCTCCCGCCTTGGTCTACAACTAGTGCTGAAGCCACTGACTGCTGTCCGGGCTTACCTTTTATAATAGTACCGGGTTCGATAGTAAGTGTAACACCGTCGTCTACTACCACTTTGCCTTCCATAAGGTATATATTATCAGCAGTCCAGGTTTCGTCCTCTGTAAGAATACCACTTTTAGTTATTCCTTCCTCTCCTGGTTCTGGTTCCGGGGTAGAAGAATCGTCATCGCTGGAACAAGCTGAAATAAATACTGCCAGTAAAGCAATAATGGATAAAAATTTGATTTTCTTCATTTTAAATCAGGTTTAATTAATTTCTTTGTGTTTTCTGAGATTGTTGTTTGTGAACAATTACTTTGATTTATTCAAGGGCAAAGAAAGGAGGGGTTTGTAAAGATGGTGTTACGCACAAATTAAATGTATGTAACTTTCATGTTAGGTTTACGTTACCAGATTAAAAGAATGTTAACCGCTTTAATTTTTTAATATTATCTTTACTTTTGGCATGACTAACACCACGTAAATTAACATTCAAATGAAAAAAAGAGACATCCGGATTTTACTGGTAGATGACGAACCGGATATTCTGGAGATCGTAAGTTATAACCTTTCTACGGAAGGGTATAGCGTGTCTACGGCAGGCAATGGTTTGGAAGCCATATCAAAGGCCAAAAGAGAACGTCCGCACCTGGTTATCCTGGACGTAATGATGCCCGAAATGGACGGTATTGAGGCTTGTGAACAGCTACGCAAGATACCTGAACTTTCCAACACTGTGATAACCTTCCTGACTGCCAGGGGAGAGGACTATTCGCAGGTAGCTGGTTTTGACGCGGGAGCGGACGACTACATCACCAAACCGATTAAACCGAAAGTCCTGGTAAGCAAGGTAAAAGCTCTTTTACGCCGGTTAAAGGACCAGCAGGAACCGGAGGAAACTGTGGTGAAAGTGGGAGATATAACCATTAACAGGGACGAGTATAAGATAGTTCAAAAAGGCAATGAGATCATATTGCCCCGAAAGGAATTTGAACTGCTGTCGCTTCTTGCATCCCGGCCCGGTAAAGTCTTTAAGCGCGAAGAGATCCTGGATAAAGTGTGGGGCAACGAGGTTATTGTCGGTGGCCGTACTATCGATGTCCATATCCGTAAACTTCGTGAAAAGATCGGTGATGACCACTTCAATACGGTAAAAGGAGTGGGGTATAAGTTTGTATTGTAAGATGCCTGTGAAAGCCATGTGATCATGTATCAAGTGATCCGGGGCAAAAAGTAAAATCAAAAAGATGATAATCTCTCCCCCTTGAGGGGGAGATGCCGAAGGTAGAGGGGGTCTCGCCCCTGTACTGATTGCCATGGAAACGAAGATACCGAAGGTAGAGGGAGAACTCTGCGCTGTGCTGATTGCTATGGAAACGAAGAAACCGAAGGCAGGGGAAGTGTTTTTTGCTACTTGAATATCCGTCTTCCGAATACCCATTCACCCGTACGCCCGCTTACCCGAACATCCGTATTTCCAAAACTTTCCGTTTCTTTGTACGGAAGAAACGATCAATCCTGTGAGATGCCTACAAAATTAAAGAAATCCTATAAGTTTGCACTGCGTTCTTCCCTGTATATCACGATGACTTCCGGTGCTTTTGTGGGCTTATTGCTCTATTTGTTTTCCGTGCCGGAGACTGTAGAGGTCTATTGGAAGGTATTAACCGTTTTCGCCATAGCCAGTTTTCTCTTCTGTTTTCTTATTATCCAGTTCCGGGTGGAGCGGTTTATTTACAAAAGGGTGAAAAAGATCTATGACGATGTCTCTCTCCTGGAATCCACTTCTTTTCACCAGCAGCCCATAACTACCGATATGGCAACGCTTACCCGGGAGATCGAAAAATTCGCACAGGGTAAGAAACTGGAGATCGAAACCCTTAAGGTAAGAGAAACCTATCGTAAGGAATTTATAGGCAATGTATCGCACGAATTAAAAACGCCGCTTTTTACCGTACAAGGCTATATTCTGACCTTACTGGACGGAGCTATTAAAGATAAGGCTATCCGGAAAAAGTATCTTCAAAGGGCAGCTAAGGGTGTGGAACGGCTTATTTACATTGTGCGCGACCTGGATATGATAACCAAACTGGAGGTAGGTGACCTGCATCTCGATCACGAAGTGTTCAATATCGTAGAAGTGGTGGAAAATTCTTTTGACCTGCTGGAAATGAAAGCGGCAAAAAAGAATATCACGCTTACTTTTGATATGGGGTATGAAGATCCGATCATGGTGCGTGCCGATAAAGAACGTATTCAACAGGTGGTTACAAACCTGGTGGTCAACTCCATAAAATACGGGAAGCCTGATGGAACGACGGAGGTAAGTATCGAAAACCTGATAAAGAATAAAGTAATTGTCCGGGTGACGGATAACGGAGAAGGTATCGAAAAACAACATATCCCGAGGTTGTTTGAGCGTTTCTTCCGGGTAGATAGGAGCGGGAGCAGGAAAGAAGGTGGCTCAGGTCTGGGGCTTTCCATAGTAAAACACATTATGGAAGCACATAATGAAAAAATATACGTGGAAAGCGTTTTCGGTATCGGCTCCGAATTTTCCTTTACACTGGAAAAGGTGGAAGATAATGAGTCAATACGATAATTTGATAATTGTGGATTATGAGTTAAAAAGTGAAAGAACCAAAGCGAAAATCAGAATTAAAATGTATAAATCCCTCCCCATTTTGGAGAGGTGCCGAAGGCGGAGGGGGATCGTTCCCCAATAGCGTAAGTACCCCCGTAGGTCAAAAAAAACTCCACCAAAACTAAAACCCCGATCTATAAAACTTCGAAATTTTCCTTTGGAGATGTAAACAATTCGAATAATTCGGAAAAGTCAAAGCTGTTCACCGGTAGTTCGGGCAGGCCACTGTATTTTTCCACCTCCGAAAGCATTTGTATCCGGAAATCTTTTTGTTTGGCGTAAGGTACCATGCCCTTTTTGTGCAGACGTTTTGCCAGGTATTCCTGTTCGTACTGCCCGGGGGTAGGAATAAAAAAGGCCTTTTTTTTCAGGTTAACCAGGTCCATGATGGTGGTGTAACCCGATCTGGAAAGTACCATGGCACTTTGGTTCAGTGCGGTTTCCAGTTCTTCGGACCGCATAAAGTTATATACGATAATATTATCTTTTTTCTCTATGTGTTGTGTTGCCTCTATTTCTCCTCTTACAAAAAGAATATTGCCTTGGTAATCAGTGATTTCCCTGGCCAGTTTATTTTCCAGTAAAGTGCGCTGCGGTTCCGGTCCGGAAAGTATGATGGCCAGATCGTAATGTATGTCCAATTCCTTTTTTTGCAGCCTGCTGAGGGGGCCTATATACTTGACAGGGATGGATTCTTTTTTGAGGTGTCCCAGTTTTCCGCTGAGGTTGGGTTTTTCCGCTACGTCCGGGACCCAGCACTGGTCAAATTTTCGTATGAATTTGCGATGAACCCTGGAACTGAGCCAGGAAGTGCTCCCCGTCAGGACATTGAGCTGGTGTGTTATAAATACGGAGGGGATACTTTTGTTATATACCCCAAGGCGGTTATCGGAAATAATACCATGTATTTTTTGTTCGCGGATGATCTTTTTCACCAGTTTTTTTTCCCGGGCGATGGCTTTGACCATTTTAGGCGAGTCCCATATCATTTTCAGCTTAAAGAACTTTCCTTCCCTGGCATATTCTATCTGGTATGAAGGCAGGTAGAGGCTTTCCAGTTCGGGAAATTCTTTTTTCAGCAGTTCCAGGGCAATGCCGTCGGAAGCTATAACAGGGCAAAAGCCGTTTTCCAGCAATGCCCGTATGACGGGAATGCACCTGGTGGCGTGCCCCAGGCCCCAGTTCAGGGGGGCAACAAGTATTCGGTTATTCATACTTGCAAAATAAGGATTTCCCAAACAGATAAATATTTCCTTAATTTTGCCAAAAAATTAAATAATTGTTGTGGGCAGCAAAAATAAGCTAAGGCGGTTTAAGGAGAACGAAACTTTTTCCAATGTTATACAACCGGAGAGAGACGAAATAATTTCCGGAGGTTTCTCCCTCAGAGGGAAATGGAGGTCCGATGTTTTTAAAAACGAAAATCCCGTGGTACTGGAACTCGGTTGCGGTAAAGGGGAATATGCAGTAAGTCTTGCGCGTAAATACCCGGATAAGAATTTTATAGGGGTAGATATCAAAGGCGCCCGTTTCTGGAGAGGAGCAAAAACCGCACTGGAGGAAAACCTGGGGAATGTGGCCTTTCTGAGGACCCAGATAGAACTTATTGACCTGTTCTGTGACCAGGGCGAAGTGGATGAAATATGGATTACTTTTCCCGACCCGCAGATCAAATACAAAAGGACAAAACATCGGCTGACCAATTCGGATTTTCTTGCGAAATACAAAAGAATATTAAAGGAAGATGGTATTATGCATCTCAAGACGGACAGCGAATTCATGCACGGTTATACGCTGGGCCTGTTGCATGGACTGGGATGCGAAATACTATATGCACATCACGATGTGTATGGCAATGAATATTCGCCGGAAGAAGTGACCGGTATACAGACTTTCTATGAAAAACAGTATCTTGAGCAACAAAAACCGATAACGTACATAAAATTCAGGCTCTGAAACCTTCCGGAACGAAAATAACAGGGAACTACATATTCCCCGAAAATATAACCAACCGAAAATGACACATGCAGTAATTCTCTTTTTTGCCACATTTTCCGCGGCTTCCATGGGCGTTATGCTCCCGGGGTTGATAAATATGACGGCGGCAAAGACAAGTGCATTAAAAGGCAGGATTAACGGTATTTTGTTTTCTGTAGGGGCATCCCTCATCGTCATAGGACAGGCCTATATAGGGGTGCTGGTATCTAAATATCTTTACAGAAACCCGCACATTATTGATACATTGCTCAAAGTGGCGGTGATCGTATTTGCTTTTTTTGCCGTCTATTTTTTTATGACCGGAAGAAAGAGGAAAGAAAAGAAAATGCGGTCCGCCTATGTAAGCAAGCGAAAGAGTTTTTTCAAGGGAATGTTGTTATCAACACTCAATCTTTTGCCCATTCCGTATTTTTGCGGTCTTAATGCGGCCTGGAACGTTTCCGGGTGGATCAAGTTCGAGGTAACGGATATCCTTATTTTTATCCTCGCTGCCGGGCTTGGTACCTTCGCCACGCTATATATTTATGTCGTGTATTTTAATAGACTGCAACGTAAAGGGAGATTTACGAAATATTCGGACTACATACTCAGCGGATTGATGCTGGTTTTGGTAATTATAACGCTGATTCGTATCTTTTACAGCGAATTTGAGGTGGGCTGATGTGATAATGTGTCAATGGGATAATTTGATAATGGAGTTAAAAAGATGAATAATTTCTCCCCCTTTAGGGGGAGATGCCGTAGGCAGAGGGGGTGTCCCCTCCCTGAAAAACCAAACCGTTTGAAGCCGAAAAATACTTCCATGAACCCCGATAACGAAAACTTTTTTGAAAAAGTATATGCTGTAGCCCGGAAAATCCCTTACGGAAGGGTCACTTCCTACGGCACTATAGCCCGGTACCTGGGCACGGCCCGTTCCGCACGTATGGTAGGCTGGGCCATGAATGCCTGTAATGGTAGGGAAGACGTTCCGGCACACCGGGTGGTAAACCGGAAAGGACTACTGACCGGGAAGCACCATTTTGAAGGGACCAATCTTATGCAGCAACTCCTGGAAAACGAAGGTGTTGAGGTTGAAAACAGCCAGATAACAAATTTCCGCCAAATCTTTTGGGACCCTTCCGAAGCGCTGGATCAAACGGCGGAAGGCAATAGGTAAATACTGTAAAAAACCCTGAAAAGTTAAAAAGATTGTTTTGCCGGCATAAAATAAAGGATGCCTATCTCCGGATTGAGTATTTCTATATAAAGGCTTTAAAATATGGAAGCGAAACCTTATCTTTGTAATTTAGAATGAGTTTAATTTAGAATGAATCTGCACTAATGAAGTTAGATCGAAAAAAAATATTAAAAGCATTAGAAACCATAACTGTTCCCGGAGAAGGTACAAACATGGTAGATAGCGGCGCTGTCACCAATGTGATGACTTTCGGCGATGAGATTGTGGTGGATATCACCATAAAAAATCCCAGTTTACAGGCACGGAAAAAAACCGAAGTGGAGATACTGAAGGTTATTCACAAAGAAGTATACGAAAAGGCAAAAATAAAAGTGAACCTCAAGGTAGAGGCCCCGGAAAAAAAGCCACAGATAAAAGGAAAATCCCTGCCGGGCATCAAGAATATCATAGCCGTAGCTTCCGGAAAAGGAGGCGTAGGGAAATCAACCATAACTGTTAATCTTGCGGTTACCCTGGCTAAAATGGGATTTAACGTAGGATTGCTGGATGCCGATATATATGGTCCGTCAGCGCCTATCATGCTGGATGTGGAGCGGGAAAGGCCGATTGCCGTCCAGGTGGACGGAAAGTCCAAGATGAAACCCGTGGAAAATTACGGGGTCAAAGTCTTGTCTATCGGATTTTTTACGCAGCCCAATCAGGCTGTGATATGGCGTGGCCCAATGGCTTCCAAGGCACTGAACCAGATGATCTTTGATGCGGCGTGGGGAGAACTCGATTTTCTTTTGGTAGATCTACCTCCCGGAACAGGGGATATTCATTTGAGTATCATGCAGTCGCTCCCGGTTACAGGAGCGGTAGTGGTGAGTACACCACAAAATGTGGCACTGGCTGATGCCAGAAAAGGAGTGGCCATGTTCCAGCAGGAAAGCATTAATGTTCCGGTATTGGGCATTGTGGAAAATATGGCATATTTTACCCCGGAAGAATTACCGGATAACAAGTATTATATCTTTGGAAGAGGAGGAGCCAGAGATCTGGCTGAAGACCTCAATGTCCCTTTCCTGGGAGAAATACCGCTGGTGCAGAGTATCCGCGAAGCGGGAGATGTAGGGCGGCCCGTAGCTTTACAGACGGCAACGCCTCTCGAAGCGTCCTTTGAAGAACTGACGAAGAATGTAGTGCAGGAAGTAGTGAGCCGTAACGAAAGTCTGCCGGCTACCGAAGCAATAAAAATAACAACAATGGCCGGATGTTCGGCGGTGAAAAAAAGATAGTATGCTGACCCCGAAGGAGATTATGGTAATTTCCCGGCAGTGGTCTTAAACATGGAAAGATGACAAAAGAAGAATTAAAATTGAATGTAGAAAAAGCCTTGGACGAAATCCGCCCCTTTCTGAAAAGTGATGGCGGTAATATATCTCTTGTTTCCATAGATGGCGGTAAATTAGTTAAAGTACGTCTCGAAGGTGCCTGTACGGATTGTCATGTAAACCATATGACACTTAAGGCAGGGGTAGAGACAACTATTAAAAAGTACGCCCCTCAGATAGAACAGGTAGTAGGCGTTAGTTAGGGCACGATAAGGCAGTACAAAGTTCTCTTTATACTTGGGGTAAAGGGACAGAATTTGTATTGCCCGCATTTTTCCGGGGTTTCGGAAAAGAGTAGAAAAATCCTAATTTACTATACAATGATTAAAACAGATATACTTATTATCGGTGCCGGTCCAACAGGATTGTTCGCCGTTTTTGAGGCCGGGTTATTGAAATTGAAATGTCATATTATCGATGCCCTGCCACAACCCGGGGGACAGTTGTCCGAAATATATCCGAAAAAGCCTATTTACGATATTCCCGGTTTTCCCGAAGTACTTGCGGGAGACCTGGTAGGTAATCTCATGGAACAGATCAGGTCTTTTGAGCCCGGGTTTACCCTCGGAGAACGGGCAGAGACCATTGAAAAACTGGAAGACGGCAGTTTTATCGTTACAACGAATAAAGGAACCAGACACCATGCTCCGGTTATTGCCATAGCAGGCGGGCTCGGGAGTTTTGAGCCGAGAAAGCCCCCGTTGGAAAGTATTGATATATACGAAGATAATGGTGTGGCCTACTTTATTAAGGACCCCGAAATGTACCGGGACCAGAAAGTAGTTATCGCCGGAGGAGGAGATTCTGCTCTCGACTGGAGTATTTTCCTGGCTGATGTGGCTTCCGAAGTGACCCTGGTACATCGTCGTAATGAATTCCGCGGAGCCCTGGATTCCGTAGAAAAAGTCCAGGAACTTAAAAAACTGGGGAAAATAAACCTGGTCACTCCTGCCGAAGTTACCGCCCTGCATGGAAATGGTAAACTCGAAGCGATTTCCCTGAACCGTGACGGGGAAACGGAACTACTGGAAACAGATCATTTTATCCCCCTTTTCGGTCTTGCTCCCAAGCTTGGCCCCATAGCTAATTGGGGCCTGGAGATTGAAAAAAATGCCATAAAAGTAAATAATGCCCTGGATTTTCAGACCAATGTTCCCGGAATTTTCGCGATAGGAGATGTAAATACCTATCCTGGAAAACTGAAACTCATCCTTTGCGGCTTTCACGAAGCTACATTGATGTGCCAGAGTGCTTACCAGATCGTGAATCCCGGTAAAAAGTATGTGATGAAATATACTACGGTTAGTGGAGTAGACGGCTTTGACGGAAGTCGCAAAGAAGCTCCCAAAGCAGTTATAAAGTCTATTGAATAGTCTTGTTTTACGGTTTAATGTAAATGTGGAGTAGAAAACCACTCCTTCCTGGGCAGGCCGAAAAGGTGATTCCATAGTATGTGGCTTGCGATGTATTGCAAAACCAACATCGAAGCCATACACAGCAGAAAACATATAAACTGCGTATAGCAGCCATTCCAGAGAAGTACAACATTGCGAAGCCAGGACATCGAACGGGAACCCCGTCCCCATGAATATCGGTGCGCGCGCCGGTAGTTGATGGCCATAGCAGTCATGGCTTTTATAATCCTTGGCTGGGTCGTCCGGAAGCATTTCCGGTGGTGGAAACTGTTGGGGTTTTTATTTCCGGACAAGCCCGGATAGTCCCATTTAAGGGAATACGTATATACGGAACCGAGCCCCGTACGCCGAAAAGGTAACCGGGTAAGCGGCGAACTGATCTCAGTTTGCCGCTTTTGCATTTGCGCATACATTCACAGGCAACCGGGTTGACCGCTCTCCCAACTTCTTAGGTATTCATCCCCTTTTTCCTTTACCGTTAAACCTATCCATGGCACCGTAAACCGGGGTCTCGGTACTGCCTATATATCCCCCTGAGCCGTAAACGGAATACTCCCGGCTTATACCCTTGTCTGTTATGCGGTAAACCCATCCGGGTATGAAATAAGCCGTAACCCGGTAAACGGTTGACAGAATTCCGTTTACGACAAGCAGGATTCCTTGGGCCGTTCACCCATTCCCGGTACAATGAAAGCGGAATCCTGTTTACTGCTAAGGCAACCGGGTGTGACATCAAAAGCAACCCGGTAAGTGGTTAACGGGGATGGGTAAGCTGCATACTAAACTCTATCCGGCATAAACAAGGTTACGTTTATTGCTGTTTTGCAGCTTTCAAACCGTGAGGTCCTTCACTCCCTTTTTGTTCTGTACATTCCCGGAAAGCCGAACGGCCTTTTAAGAAAAGTGCTAATAATAGCCTTTATTTGAAGTTATTTATCTGAAGAAAAATGTAAAGATAATGCGTTATAAGTTTAAAAATTGGTTATTCAAATGTCTTTTTTGTAAAAAATACACTAAAAAATTTGTGGATAGTTTATTTTTATATACTTTAGTGCAATCGATTACAAAATGCTTAATCATCTATTAACTAACTAATTTTTTAACAATAATGAATTGTAAGCTATTCTCTATGGTGCCTGTAAAGACCGTTTGGACTTTCTTTTTATTGGGGAGTTTGTTTCTATCACAATCTGCCCATGCCCAGGAAAAGACAATTACAGGTACAATAACTGACGAGCAAGGCGTGCCGTTACCAGGGGTGAACATCCTGGTACAGGGAACGACCACCGGAACTCAAACCGATTTTGACGGTAATTATTCTATTGACGCCGCACCGGGGCAGGTACTGATGTTTACTTATATCGGACTGAAAAAGGAAGAAAGGACTGTCGGGAATTCGGATACTGTTAGCCTGCAGATGAGTGAAGATGCCGAGGCATTGGATGAAGTTGTGGTTATCGGATATGGGGCCGTGAAAAAATCGGACCTTACCGGTTCTGTTGCTTCTGTAAAAGAACGCGACCTTACGTCGATACCCGTTACCAATGCCCTCGAAACGATGCAGGGAAAAGTGCCGGGGGTAGACCTTACTAAATCCAGTGGAGAAGCTGGTGCCGGTCTTAATTTTTCCATACGGGGAAACCGCTCCCTGAATGCCGATAATGGCCCGCTGGTAGTAGTGGATGGTATGATCTATGGCTCTACACTGGACGTAAACCCTAATGATATAGCCTCTGTGGAAGTACTGAAAGATGCATCCGCCACCGCTATATACGGTACGTTGGGAGCAAACGGGGTTGTATTGATCACGACTAAAAAAGGGAGATCCGGAAAGAGCAAAGTCTCCGTAAACAGTTATTACAGTATACAGACCCTGGGAGGATATGCGGATATTATGAGCGGCCCGGAATGGGTACAATTACGGAGAGAGTCCAGAAGGACCGTAGGGGAATGGAGCAGTCCGGCAGATGATGCCAATATTTTTAACCCGACCCAATTACAGAATTTTCAGAACGGTATCTGGACGGACTGGGCCGACCAGCTTCTCGGTACCGGTAGCCAACAAAATCACCAGGTAAGTATTTCGGGAGGATCTGAAAAAACGACATATTATTTCTCTATGGAATACTTCCGAGAAGAAGGCCTTCTGCAAAATGATAACCTGGACCGTTACAGCGGCCGGTTGACTGTGGACCATAAAGTGCTGGACAACCTGAAAGTTTCCTCCAACATTATGTATACCATGAAAGACCATGACCGGAGGAGAGACCCGCTCAACCAGGCGAACAAAATGAGCCCGCTGGGCAGGCCCTATGACGATGAGGGAAATCTTATTACTTTTCCCGTAGGTGATAGCTCTACACTTAACCCGTTGGTGGATGAACTGCCCGGAAATTATACGGACAATGAAGACAACAAACGTTTCTTCGGTAATATCAGCCTGGACTGGACACCTATAGAAAACCTTACGTTCACCTCCCGGCTCGGGATAGACCATATGAACTTCCGGAGAGGTATATTTTCCGCTACCAATACCCTCGAAGTAGGTGCGGACGGACTGTCACTGGCCAGTGCCGAGAACGGAACCTTTAACCGGACCACCTGGGAAAACTTTGCCAATTATACTTACACTACCGGGAAACATGAAATATCCGGATTACTCGGTACCAGTATTTGGAAAACCACGGAAGAGAATTATACCGCGGAAGGAAGGGACCTGGCTTCGGCTACGATGCTGTTCCACAATTTGGGCGGACTGCAGTCCCAGATAAGGGTGAACAGCAGCCTGGAAGAAAAACAACTGGCTTCTTTCTTCGGAAGGGTCAATTATAAATACGCAGACAAGTATCTCTTTACCCTGTTGATGCGGGCAGATGGTTCTTCCGTACTCGCACCGGGCAACAAGTGGGGATATTTTCCTTCCGGGGCATTCTCCTGGGTGCTTAAAGAAGAGAATTTCTTAAAAGATAACCAGACCATATCACAGTTAAAAGCCCGGATAAGCTACGGTATATCCGGTAATAGCGCGGTGTCACCATACCAAACTCTCGGAAGCCTTTCCAAAAGTACATATGCTTATGACCAGGGTACGGACGAAACCCCGGCATTCGGGTATTACCCGTCACTCATAGCTTCCAATAACCTAAGCTGGGAAACAACGGCAACGACCAATGTCGGTCTGGACTTCGGTTTTTTCAATAACCGGATTTCAGGCTCTCTTGACCTGTACCAACAAAACACAAGCGACCTCTTGATGCAAAGAGCATTACCTACATCTTCCGGATTTAGCACAGCATGGGACAATATCGGTAAGACCCGTAACAGGGGACTCGAACTTTATATCAATACGATGAATATTGTTCCGCAAAACAATGGTTTTGGCTGGAGTTCGGATATTACGTTCACAACAAACAAAGAAGAAATACGAGAACTTCCGGAAGGAGATCGCGACCTGGCTAACGGTTGGTTTGTCGGACAACCCATCGAATCTTTCTATGATTATGAAAAACTGGGTATCTGGCAACTCGATGAAGCAGAACAGGCGGCATCCTATGGGCAGGAGCCGGGAGATATAAAAGTAAAAGACCAGGATGGAGACGGAGTGATTACTCCCGAAGACAGGACAATCATTGGAAGTACCGTACCCGATTATACCCTCGGGTTTAACAACAGGTTCAGCTATAGAGGCTTGGAACTTAATGTATTTGTATATGCAAGACAAGGACAAAGTATTATCAGTGAAGCTGCAGGTTCTTACAAGGTAGATGCCCTGGAAAACGGCCCGAAAGTAGATTACTGGACCCCGGAAAACCCGACCAATGCCTATCCGAGACCCGATGCAGGGACCAGTCGTGCAAGTACACAATATTACTCTACCCTGCAATATGTGGACGGTTCTTTTATAAAGATCCGGGATATTACCCTGGCCTACAGCTTTCCGCAGTCCGTAACAGAATACCTGAAGATAGCCAAACTTCGCTGCTATGCTACCGCCAAGAATTATTTTGTATTTAGCAAAATAGATCCTTATGATCCCGAAAGAGGAGGAAATCTGAGTTTCCCTATGACACGACAGTTGGTATTCGGAATTAATTTAGAATTGTAAGAACTCAAGAAAAGCTGGAAATCATGAAATGCCTATAAGCAAAATTGTGATACCGATTAATGTGCTTGCTTTAGGCATTCCTCCCGATAATCATCGGGATGACCTTTGAAAAACAAATAAAAATGAACAGATGAAATTAAGAATCATAATACTTATTACACTTATAGCCGGCGTGTTTGCTTCCTGCGAAAGTTTCCTCGAAGAAGATAACAAATCCGGACTTACCGCCGACGCCTATTATTCTACTTTAGAAGGTATAGAAGCACTGGTAAACTCCTGTTACACCCCTATGCGTTTCTGGTATGGAAAAGAAAACGGAATAGCCTTAACCGAAACGGGGACCGATATCTTTACCCGTGGTAACGGTATGGAAAACCCACCGGTTGCATTGTATAACTCCGACCTGTCGGGGGCCAATGATCCCATAGAGTTTTACTGGACCAGGCTTTATTCTGCGCTGAATACCTGTAACGCGGCGGTAGAGCGCATACCCGAATCCCCGCTGGAAGAAAACCTGAAACCGGTTCGCCAGGCAGAAGCGAGGTTCCTGCGTGCATTCTATTTATGGCATATTGTGGAAACCTGGGGCAGTGTACACCTCTTTACCGAAGAAGTAAAAAATATACAGGAAACCGCTACCCGTACCCCGGTAGACAGTTTTTACGACCAGATATTCGAAGACCTGGAATTTGCGGTTGAAAACCTGCCACCCTCGTCCGATGATTACGGAAGGGCTAACAGGGCAGCGGCAGAAGCCTTCCTGGCCAGGATGTATCTCACCAGGGGTGAAGATGCCCTTGCCTCCCGGCATGCTAAGAATGTAATAAACAACTATGGCTTTTCGCTGGTAGACAACTATGCCGATCTTTGGGATATAAACAATGTAAGGAACCCGGAGATCGTATGGCTGGTAAATTTTACGGCCGACCTGGTGCTGAACCTGGAACTGGAGACTCCCGATGAAGATGAGGATATACTCCTCAGGGACGGGGGCAATAACTCCCACCTGTTCTTCCTGATGACCTATGACCAGTTGCCCGGAATGACCAGGGATATAGAAAACGGTCGTCCTTTTGCAAGGTTTATGCCTACTGCGCATTTACTGGACCTTTTTGACGAAACAATGGATTCCCGTTTCGATGCCACATTCCAGAGTGTTTGGTATTGCAATAATCTGAGCAATGCCCCGGAAGGCATGCAACTGGGTGATACGGCGATCTATGCAACCAAATACGTGATCCCCGATGCAGAGAAAGAAAATAAGCCTTATACGATTATTGACCGTAGCAGGACATATAATGACAATGATGCTCCGCAGGTAAGGGACCGTTATGTATCCCTGCGAAAATTTCTCGATCCTTCACGTCAGACCATATCGCAGCAACAGGGAAAAAGAGATGCTTTTGTTATAAGGCTTGCCGAAATGTACCTCATTGTCGCCGAAGCGGAAATGAACCTGGGAAATATGGGCGATGCCGTACAATATTTTAACGAGGTGAGAAGAAGGGCGGCCCTGCCCGGGCATGAAGAGGATATGGAGATTGCCGAAGGAGACCTGAATATAGATATGATACTCGATGAAAGAGCGAGAGAATTCGCAGGAGAGCAATTGCGCTGGTTCGACCTTAAGCGTACCGGCAAACTCATTGAAAGAGTACAGCAATGGAACCCTGATGCATCGGCTAATATTCAGCCTTTCCACCAGGTCAGGCCCATACCGCAATCCCAGCTCGATGCCGTTACCAATAAAAGTGAATTTACCCAAAATGAAGGCTATAACAGATAGCATGTTCTTATAAATTAAGTTTAGTGTTTGAAAGGAGCCCGGTTAGTGTGTTGTTTAATGGGCTCCTTTTTTTAAAATTCCAATCCTCAATATCATTCTGAGCCTTTCGACTGTCGCTCAAGGCAGGCTAAAGCAAAGAATCCCAGTGAAGAGAGATTTGGAATTTAAAGTTCAATCATAACGATCAAACCATGAATACATTTAAAATCACAGTCGTTTTGTCTCTACTAGCTCTAGTATCTTGTAAAGACAAGGAAAAAAAAGAAGAAAAAGAACCCGGAACAGAAAAGGTGAAAGTCGCAGTTCCACCAAAACATGTCTATGCCGAAATTTCGATCAAGGAAGGCGGTCAATGGCAGGACGGCCCCCGGGACCATAAAGAATACGTGGGGGGGACGTTTAAGAACGTTAATAGCCTGGAAGTTCCTGAAGAACACACCGATCACACCTGGTACATCCGTTACGAAGGCCCGGGTTGGGAAAACAAAAATGTGGGCTATCGCCTGTACCTCGACTGGCGTAATGCTATCGACGTCTGGGGAAAAAAAGTGGATACCCTCGTGTTGCCTTACGTAGGGCAGGACGGTTTCGATTCCTACCACGAACCTGCCGATTGGGGAATGGATGTCCTTAAAGTTGCCAAAGGTTTGGGCGTTGGTAGTTACGGCCGCCAGGTTGAAGGGACTACCCATCATTTTAATGTTGTGGCAAATACCTCGGCCCAAGTCGAAAATACGGATAATGAAGCCCTGGTAACCATCAATTACAACGGGTGGGAAACCCCCGGCGCTACTATCGATCTGCAAAGCAAACTCAGCATGTATCCCGACGGACGTTATATGAAAGCCGTGCTGAAACCTTCGGAAAAGGTGGAAGGTCTTTGTACCGGTATCGTTAAGTTTGACGATATCGATTTTCTTCAAAAGGAAGGTGAACAATGGGGATACATCGCCACTTATGGCAAGCAATCCCTATCGGGTGACGATGATGACCTTGGAATGGCCGTTTTCTATAAGCTTTCGGAAACCGAAGAAACCACTAAAGGTGAACATGACCACCTGGTTATCTTTAAACCGGCCGATACGGTAACGTATTACCTTCTCGCCGCCTGGGACCAGGAAAAGGACGGAATTACAACCCAGGAAGAATTCACTGTCCATTTGAATGAACTATTGACTCAACTGGATTCCGAAGGGAAGCTGGAGTAGCTGTTCCGTTTTTTAGAAATTTAACCAGATTAACCGTTTTAGAATGAAAATTATCAACCTGATAAAAACCGTTTGTTTGTTGCTACTTTCAGTAGCTGTTTTTTCCTGTAAATCCAAACAAGAAGAAAAGACCGCATCTCAAAAGGAAACAAAAACAGTTGCTGAAGACCTCAAATGGTCCGAAAGAATGGCCTTGTCGGAAATGGAGCGTTTTCCCGAAGCCTGGCAACTCGATTTTCATACCAAACCCAAATGGAGTTATACCCAGGGATTGGTTTTGAAGGGATTTGAAGAACTGTATAAGAAAACCGGTAAGGAAACCTATTATGATTATATAAAGGCTTTCGGAGATACTATGGTCAATGCCAAAGGAGAGATACTTACCTATGATATGGAAAAGTATAACATAGATATGATCAATGCCGGTAAGACGCTGCTTTATCTTTACAATAAAACGGAGGAAGAAAAATATCTCCTGGCCATTCAAACGCTTAGAAAGCAACTGGACAATCACCCCAGGACTTCCGAAGGCGGGTTCTGGCACAAAAAAATATACCCCTGGCAGATGTGGCTGGACGGTCTATATATGGGACAACCGTTCTATGCGGAATACACCAAAACTTTTGACAAAGGAGAAGCCGCAAAAAAAGCTTTTGACGATATAGCCCTGCAATTTCAGCAAATACAAAAACACTCAAGGGACGAGGAAACTGGACTGTTATATCATGGATGGGACGAAAGCCGTGAGCAAAAATGGGCGGATAAAGAAACCGGGACTTCCCCGCATTTCTGGTCCAGGGCCCTTGGCTGGTATGCTATGGCCCTTGTAGACGTACTGGACTTCTTCCCCGAAGATCACCCGTCCAGGAAGGACTTAATCGAATACCTGAACCAACTCGCCGTAGCTTTGACGGATTATCAGGATAAAGATTCCGGACTCTGGTACCAGGTTACAGATCAAGGGGACAGGGAAGGCAATTACCTGGAAGCTTCCGGCTCCTGTATGTTTATTTATTCCCTGGCCAAAGGTGTGCGAAAGGGTTATCTGCCACAATCTTACATGGATGTAGCAAAAAAAGGATATCAGGGGGTGTTGGACCACCTTATAGAAGTCGAAGACAATGGTGTGGTAAACCTTACACAGGTATGTGCCGTAGCAGGACTGGGTGGAAATCCGTATCGCGATGGTACCTATGAATATTATGTCAACGAAAAAATAAGGTCCAATGATCCGAAAGGGACAGGCCCGTTCATCCTGGCCAGCCTGGAACTGGATAAATAGTTCCGGAATTGTGAATTATCTGGTATTTTTCTTTATGGCCTCTAAGTTCCCCTCTTGAGAGGGGCTAGGGGTGTGTTCCTGATGAAAATATAAATATAAGAGTTATTAGTTCGGGAATTGTAAGATCCCGGTGTGTTTTTCCGGTGCCGATGACACTTTTAGGCCGGACGTATAAAAAATAAATATTACCGATGCATAAAATAAGTACGACCATAGCGTTATTTACCCTATTGCTGTCACAACCTGTTCTGTTTGCCCAGGAATTCGTATCCGAAGCCTGGGTATCCGACCAGGGAGACGGAACCTATAAAAATCCAATTTTACATGCCGACTATTCCGATCCGGACATCTGTAGGGTAGGCGATGATTTTTACATGACGGCATCCAGCTTTAATGCCATTCCGGGACTGCCTATACTGCACTCGAAGGACCTGGTCAACTGGAAACTTATAGGTTATGCGCTGGACCGCCAGCCTCCTTTCGACCATTTCAGCAAGCCACAGCATGGTAACGGGGTATGGGCTCCGTCCATCAGACATCATAACGGAGAATTTTACATCTACTACGGCGACCCGGATTTTGGTATTTACATGATAAAATCCCAGGACCCGGCCGGACCGTGGGAAGAACCCGTACTGGTGGAAGAAGGAAAAGGGCTTATAGATGCCTGCCCGCTTTGGGATGATGACGGAAAAGCCTACCTGGTACACGCCTATGCAGGAAGCCGGGCCGGGATAAAAAGTGTTATTGTAGTAAAACCCATGAATGCCGAGGGGACGGAAATTACAGGGGCCGGTAAACTGGTTTTTGATGGTCACGATGCCCATCCTACGGTAGAGGGGGCCAAATTTTACAAGAGGAACGGATACTACTATATATTTGCCCCGGCCGGGGGAGTTTCTACAGGATGGCAACTGGCCATGCGGTCTGAGCATCCGTACGGGCCGTATGAAGAAAGAATAGTTATGGACCAGGGAAAAACCGGTATTAATGGTCCACACCAGGGAGGATGGGTGGAACTTGATAATGGCGAAAACTGGTTTGTACACTTTCAGGACAAAGAAGCTTACGGACGTATTGTACACCTGCAGCCGATGGAATGGAAAAACGATTGGCCGGTAATAGGAGAAGATCGTGACGGGGACGGTAAAGGTCAGCCTGTTTTAAGGCATAAAAAACCGGATGTGGGAAGGTCATATCCCATAGAAACCCCCCAGGATTCCGATGAGTTTGACGGAAATGACATTGGCTTGCAATGGCAATGGCACGCAAACCCAGAAGCAACATGGGCTTTTGCCAATCCTGCTGCGGGGAAACTGCGTTTATTCACTGATAAATTGCCGGATGACGGCAAAAACCTTTGGGATGCGCCGAACCTGCTTCTGCAAAAATTTCCGGCGGAAGAATTTAAAGCCACTACCGCACTGGAATTTCATCCTAATCCCAAACTGGATAACGAAAAAACAGGACTCATCGTCATGGGGATGAGCTATGCCTATATTTCGCTGGAAAGTAAAGACGGTGAAATACATATCAGCCAGGTGGTCTGCGAAGATGCGGAACACGGTAAACCGGAAAGAATTGTAGAGACAGTGAAATTGAAAGGAAATAAAGTTCAGTTCCGGGTAGAAGTGACCGAGGGAGGGAAATGTACGTTCGGCTATAGTACCAATGGAAGTAAGCTTAAGTCTTTAGGGGAGACTTTCAGGGCGGTCCCCGGAAAATGGATCGGGGCTAAAGTAGGGCTTTTTGCCATAAGGGATACGAAGATCAATGATTCCGGTTTCGCGGATATCGACTGGTTTCGTATTGAACAGTAAAGATTGATATGGGATTTAGAATAAAAAAACATGGATTATAGGAAAAAATATAATGTGCTAGGCCGGAAGATCTGTTTTAGCATGTGTTTTATATTATTCACCGCCATTTGTCTTGCTCAGGCTACGGACAAAGAACAAAACAAGCCGGTGACAATCTTCACTATAGGAGATTCCACCATGGCAGACAAACCCCTGGAAGGGGGAAATCCAGAGCGTGGATGGTGCCAGTTGCTTCCGGAATTTCTCACCGGTGATGTGATAGTGGAAAATCATGCGGTCAACGGCAGAAGCTCCAGGAGTTTTATTTTGGAAGGAAGGTGGACCAAAGTCCTTTCCCGATTGAAGAAAGGAGACTTCGTATTTATACAGTTCGGTCATAACGATCAGAAATCGAAGGACCCTTCCAGGTATACCAATCCGTATACGGGGTACCGGCAAAACCTGGAGAAATTTGTAAAAGAGACACGGGAGAAGGGTGCCACTCCCGTACTTTTCACGTCTATAGTACGCAGGAATTTCAATGAATACGGCACCCTTATCGATACGCATGGAGACTATCCGTTAGTGGTAAGGTTGGTTGCCGATACCATGGAAGTAGCCTTTGTGGACCTGCAACGCCTTACGGAAAATATGGAGCTGTCCTACGGGCCCGAAAAATCCAAAGAACTCCATTTATGGTATGCTCCCGGACAACTGGATATTTATCCCGATGGAAAGCAGGACGATACCCACTTGTCTGTTAAGGGGGCAAGAGAAGTTTCCGGACTTGCTGTAAAGGCACTGAAAGATATAGACCTAGGCTTGTATGAGTATGTGAAATAGCCTGCTTTGGCTCTCTAAGAGTAATAATCCCCCGGAATACAATTTTGTTTATCAGGTTGTATCCAGGGGGATGGTTAAATCATTGTATCTCGGTTAATCCTAATCCTTGTTTCCCGGTACAATCTGCCTTTAAGGAAAGTCTGATTACAAGAGAAATAATTGTTAATACAATTGTAGGAAATATTCGCGATATTCAGTCTTATTTGTTGCTTTAATCGAATTTTCAGGTTTAAAAATTTGTTTTTGTGAAAATTATGTTAACTTTACTTCTGTCCATGTGTTCGATAACATAAAAATAGCAATGCTTTTGTAAGAAATTATAAACGGCTCCGGATTCTCATCCGGTCTGCCGGACCAGTTACACAAATATTCATGAATATACTTATAAAAAATCTTTTTTAAGATAAACGGATTTCAGTTATTTTGGAGACAAACAGGAAAACAGACGATTTGTGGGAAGAACTCCGGAAAGGGAGTACAGTGGCTCTTGGTTCCCTATACGACGAATATGCCGATGTCCTGTTCTCCTATGGCATGCGGATGTCCTGGGACCGTGAAAAGGTTCTCGATGGCCTGCATGACCTTTTCCTGGATCTGTATAAATACCGGAAAAAACTTTCACCCTGCTCCAATGTACAATCCTATCTGGTCCGTTCGTTGCAACGAAAGATCAATCAACAATACAGGACTGAGGAAAAAACGGTTTCCGTAGAAAGTACGGGGCAAAATATCCCTGCACCGTTGTTCGTGGTAAATTCTACGGAAGAAGAATATATTTTTAAGGAATTCCATACGGAAAGGGTCATACGTATGGAATCGTCGTTTAGTTTACTCACCGACAGACAACGACAGGCCTTATTCCTGAAGTTCAAGGAAGAAAAACCATACGAAGAAATAGCGGAGATCATGAATATTTCCATAGAAACTTCCAGAACGTTGATCTACCGGGCAGTAAAAGTACTGCGTGCCCATTTGCTTCCCTGCCTGCTCATCCTTTCGGGCCTCTTTTTCGGAAAATAGACTTCGATTTATACCATGTGGGTCTACCTTACCCTGAAAAAAAACAGGTACACTCCTGAATATACCCGTAAAATCTATCCTTAGATATTATGGTATACTGGTTATTTCACCAACTCATGTCCTATTTTGGTATCAGCATTGCTGATGCATTCCGCGCAAAAGATTGAAAGGATTGTCTGCGGTTGTCAAAGAAGGCCAAAGCTTTAAAGAAAAGAGTTACATGGTCTTTTTTGTGGATTATCGAATTTATGATTGTTATGGACCGTGTTTCTCTTTTTTAATTTTTCCGAAGCCCTTATTTGCTTTTTTTAGAAAAGAGGTTAAATATTTTTAAAAAAATCTTTAAAAAATTGTCTATGCGGGAGCAAAAACGCTCTCTTATATAGTAAAGGCGTTTTTATTGTGTTCGATGACATTATTTTCCGATAAGAGATAATGACCGAATTACGATAAACGAAAAAAAAACAATACGAGTTACGGTGGATATCCAAAAGGAAGAAAAGAGGGAATTAAAAGAACGGATAATGAGGTCCGTAACAGGCTATAAAAGGCGCGAAAGAATAAAACGGGGAACTCTTGTTCTCGGATGTGCCGTACTGATGTTATCGGCAGGGTGGTTTTATTTGGGAGGAGAGCAACCTTCCGCTATTTATGATTATGCCCGAAGCCTGGATAGGGATAGTCAAAAAAACGGGGGCGACGTAGAACTTATTTTAGAAAAAGGACAGCGTGTTAAACTGGCGGAGAGCGATTCTACCATAACCTATTCGCAGACGGGGAGCAAGGTAACTATAGGAAAGTCAAAAACTATTTCCCGGGAGAATACGGGTAAAGAAAAAACAGCATACAACACGCTTGTTGTACCCTATGGCAGGAGGTCCAGGATAGAACTTTCGGACGGCACTGTAGTTTGGCTGAATTCCGGTTCCCGACTGGTGTACCCGACTGCTTTTCCGGATGATAAAAGAGAAGTTTACCTGGAAGGGGAAGGAATTTTTGAGGTTACCCATAACACGAAAAAGCCATTTATGGTACTTGCCGATAACCATAAGATCCGGGTATTGGGAACGGTATTTAATGTGAGCAATTACAAAGAAGATAATTCCGTAAAGACCGTGTTAAAGAGTGGAAGCGTTGAGGTGGAGTATAGAGGAGACGGAATCTGGAAGGGAAAGAAAACCATTAAAATTGCACCGGGAACCATGACCGAATACGAAAAGAACACCGGAAAAATGACATCCGGGGAAGTTGACGTAGAAGATTTCTTTTCCTGGAAGGAAGGCGTGCTGATCCTCAAAAGCAGTAAAATGGAGGATATCGTAAAAAAGCTGTCCAGGTATTATAACATAGAGATAAAGATCGAAGATGAGAAATTGGCAAAAGAGACATTTTCCGGCCATCTCGATTTAAAGGAAAGTGTGGAAAACGTAATACGGACAATAAACAAGACCACTGATTTCAAATATTTCAGATCAGAAGAAAACAACCAATGGATTATTAACTAAAACTTTATTTATGAAACCGTAGAATTACAAAAAGAAACCGGAAGATGCTCCAACATCCCCCGGTGGAAAGAAATTAACCTTACTGTGCTTTACCAGTAAAAATTAATCAACAAACACAACAAAAGTATGAATAAAAATGCTAACCTTGGCTCCCGGGGGAAATTTCCCTTACGGAGGTACTTGTGGACTGCGATGAGAATTTTTCTTCTTTTTATCGGCATCGGATTATCTTCGGTTTATGCAAGTCATTCCTCCGCCCAGACGCGAATGGATATCGATGTTAAAAACGTTACGGTAAAATATTTATTCGAAGAAATACAAAAAAAGAGTGAGTACATATTCTTTTATAAGGATGGCACCTTAGATGAAAACAAACAGGTTTCCTTTACGGCAAAAGACATTACATTACAGGATATCCTGAACCGGGTATTCGGCCAGACCGATCTTACTTACGAATTGGATGGCAGGCAGGTAGTTGTTCGTAAAAAACCGGCAAAAATACCCGAAACTAACGAAACCGGTACTAACGTTCCGGTTGTGCAAGGCATAGAAATATCCGGTACGGTAAAAGATTCCGAAGGCATGCCCCTGCCCGGAGCCAATGTAGTGGAGAAGGGAACGACACATGGCACACAAACCGATTTTGACGGGAATTATGCTCTAACCGTTTCCGGTGAAAATGCGGTATTGCTGGTTTCGTATATGGGCTTTATAAGCCGGGAGATCCCGGTAAAGGGACAAACGGAAATACAGGTTACCTTAGAGGAAGACGTTTCCAACCTCGAAGAAGTAGTTGTGGTAGGATACGGAACCCAGAAGAAAGTAAACCTCACCGGGGCCGTGAGCCAGGTAACGGCAGAAGCCATTGAAAACCGGCCCGTGGCAAATCTGGGGCAGGCTTTACAGGGCGTGCTTCCCAACCTCAATATCAGTATACCTAGCGGGAACCCCAATGCTACACCTTCTTTTAATGTCAGGGGAGGGACTTCACTCCAATATAATTCTGATGACAGTAAGTATGAATTTCAGTCCGGTAGCCCTTTCATACTGGTAGACGGAGTGCAAATGGATATTAACATGCTCAACCCGGAAGATATCGAAAGCATAAGTATTCTGAAAGATGCTGCTTCGGCAGCAATTTATGGTGCCCGTGCCGCTAATGGTGTGGTACTGGTAACGACCAAGAAAGGAAGGCGGTCACAAAAACCGCAGATCACGTACAGTACTTCTTTCCAGTTTAACCGTCCTTCTGCCCGTCCGGACCTCCTGGATGCCTATACCATACAGGATGCAGCGATAAAAGCGGTGGAGTATGAAAACCGTACCCCTTCCGGAGATATGTACGATAAACTCAATGCCATTAAGGCATATATGGATAATCCGGAGGAGAATCCGCCTTATATAATGAGCCCGGGAGGGAGTATAATATGGGTGGCGAATACGAGGCCATATGACGAAGCGGTACGCAATGCCGCACCCATGATGAAGCACAACCTGAGCCTGAGGGGAGGGTCGGAAAAAAACACCTATATGATATCCCTGGGCTACCAGGACCAGGAAGGGATCTATAAAATAAATACGGATAAGTTCAAAAGGTATAATGTACTGGTTAATGTAGGTTCCGAAATCACGGACTGGCTCGGTATGGATTACCAGATCTCCTGGAATAATACCATATATGAAGAGCCCATTAGTCCGGCAGGAAAAGGTAGCTGGTGGTATGCTATGGCGCAGGAACCTTTCCGGAATATCAATATGCCCATAAAAACCCCGGCAGATTCTCCCGTGGGTGAGATGTATACGGATAATATCCTGTCCTTTATGAGTTACGGATCGAACAGAAAAAGCATGGACGAACGCTTGCTTATGAAAATAGCTCCTACCATAAAACTTTTGAAAGGATGGAACCTGAAAGCGGATTTCTCGTATATGTCCAGGAATTACAGGCAAAAAGAAGTATTGCCCGAATTATTGCGTGTGGATACTGATTGGAACAATCTTATAAATTCCCATACCAACCCGTCTTACATTGATAAAACGAGTGATCGCACAGATCAGTATACCCTGAATGTTTACACCAATTACGATACTACGCTGGGAAAACACGATATTTCCCTGCTGGCCGGATTTAACCAGGAATGGTTGAGGTATGAACATCTCAGGGGAAGAGGAGAGGGAATTTTATCGCCCAATATTCCGGTAATCAATCAGACTACCGGAAATGAATATGCTTATGATAGTGAAAGCCATTGGGCCGTAAGGGGGGCTTTTTACCGGATAACCTATAATTATGATAATCGTTATTTGCTGGAATCCAACGGAAGATACGACGGAACTTCCAGGTTCCCTGCGGACCGGAGGTTCAAGTTCTTTCCGTCTATTTCCGGGGCATGGAGATTTTCGGAAGAATCGTTCAGCGGATTCTTAAAACCTGTGTTTGACGAATTGAAGTTCAGGGCGAGTTACGGTAGCCTTGGTAACCAGAACGTATCCAATTATATCTATATCCCTTCATACGGAACAGTTTCACAGGTACAGCACATGTTTAACGGGGTACGCCCCATAGGCATCACACCTCCCGGACTGGTGGACCCCGATCTTACCTGGGAGACTTCCACGACTCTGGATTTTGGGGTGGATATGACACTATTGGGTAATAAACTCGATCTTTCTTTTGATTGGTACAGGAGAAAAACTACAGATATACTGATAGCAGGCGATAAATTCCCGGCTGTTCTGGGAGCGTCCTCACCTACAAAGAATTCGGGAGCTATGCAAACCGAAGGTTGGGAACTGGAAGTGAGATGGAAAGACCGGTTCGAATCTGGCTTCAGGTATGATGTGGCCCTGAACCTTTGGGATTATCAAAGCGAGGTCGTGACTTTTGACGGGAACCCGAATAAATTATTGAGTAGTTTATACGAAGGACAAAAAATGGGAGAGATCTGGGGTTATGAGACTTCCGGGATCTTTCAGACTGAGGAAGAGATAGAAGCCGCTCCAAGTCAGCATTTACTCAATTCCCAGTGGTTCCCGGGAGATGTTCGTTATGCCGACTTGGATGGTAACGGTGAGATAAGCCCGGGAGAACAGACAGTGGAAAATCCCGGAGACCGGAAAATAATAGGAAACAGCACCCCGAGATACCAGTTTGGCCTGAATATGAACGCTTTCTGGAAAAATTTCGATCTGAACATCTTTTTTCAGGGAGTTGGGAAAAGAGATTACTGGATAGATGGTTCGCAAAGTCTGTACTGGGGAGGATTGTCCAACGGGGCAGGGACCTGGGAGATTTATAACAATACCTGGACACCCGAGCAAAGAGATGCCCATTTCCCCGTATATAAAAACAAAGCAGCCAACAGGCAGGTACAAAGCAGGTTTATACAAAATGCAGCCTATATACGCCTGAAAAACCTGGCATTGGGTTATACGTTGCCACAGGAGATCAGTGAGAAGATAAAGGTAGAAAGATTGCGTTTATCCGCCTCCGCCTACAATATCTGGGAATATACTAAAGTCCCTGATGTATTTGACCCCGAACTCATGAGTGCCGATTACCCTATGATGCGGTCTTTTGCACTTGGCCTGCAGGTAACCTTTTAACAACGTTTAAAATATTTCCAAATGAAGAAATTATATATAGTCTTAACGGTATGTGCCGGGCTCCTGGCAGGTAGCTGTAACGATGATTTTATGGAAAGGTATCCACTGGATGAAGTTACGGATGAAAACTTCTGGCAGACGGAGCAGGACCTGGAATTGTATTGCAATGATCTTTATGCCCAGTATATCCGTGGTTTTAGTTATGGCTGGGGGCAAAATAACGTTAGCCCGTATGGCTATAATGAAGCCACTATTCCGTACGGGGATGTTATTACCGACAATGCTGCACCCGATTCCTATTCCAGGGTAGCTGCCAACGAATATAACGGCCATGTTACCGGGGGTAGTGGCAGCGGAGGCTGGAGTTGGGGGAATATGAGAAAACTCAATTATTTTCTCGATAATTACCTGAGAGGCGATGTAGATCCCGATGTGAGGAATGTATACCTGGGGGAAGTAATGTTCTTTAAAGCCTGGGACTATTATGAAAAAGTAAAGATCTTCGGAGATGTACCGTGGTATACCCATGTCCTGGAAACCAATTCAGAAGAACTGTATGCACCCAGAACACCCAGGGTAGAAGTTATGGATTCCGTAATGAAACTGCTTGATGATGCTATTGGTTATCTCCCTGAAAAAGGAGCACAGAAACCGGGAAGGATCCATAAGGATGTAGCCTTACACCTGAAATCGCGCATAGGCCTTTTTGAAGGAACCTACCGGAAATATCATACCGAACTTGGCCTGGAAGGAACGGCATTTCTGGAAGCCAGTGCCGATGCCTCCGAAAAACTGATGAATGCCGGGTATTCCATATATACCACGGGGGATATCAATGAAGATTACCACAACCTTTTTGCGCAGTATTCCTATGCTGATAACCCGGAAATTATTTTATGGAAAGAATACAGTGCCAATGAAAATCTGGGTGTAGCCTTCAGCAGGTATTACGCCCAGAATTTACGTCATCGACACGGAGCTACCAGGGCCCTGGTAGATTCTTATCTGTGTATTGACGGGCAACCTATAGCCAACAGCCCGCTGTTCCAGGGGAAAGATTCCATACAACAGGAAATGCTCAATCGCGATCCCCGGTTGAGGCAAACCATCTGTAATTTCGGGGAATATGCCCTGGCAGAAGGGGCAATGGGAGCCGATAATGCCCCCTTGCCCAATATTCCCGGTCTTAGCGGGAACAAATGCCCTACGGGATACCGGGTTGGCAAATGGTTCTTTAATGAGCCGGACGACTGGGGGCGGCTAACAAATGGTATGCAGGCCGCTCCTGTATTCCGCTATGCTGAAATTCTGCTCAATTATGCCGAAGCCAAATACGAACTGGGACAGCTATCGCAGGATATTATAGATCAAACGATAAACCGGGTAAGGGCCAGGGTAAACATGCCGGCGCTTAATCTCGGTAATATACCTGCCGATCCGGCACTGGACAACGATTATGCTACGTATTGCGATTATGTCCCCGAACCCGTACTCCGGGAAATCCGAAGGGAAAGACGTGTGGAACTGGCCTTTGAGAACTTCCGGTGGGATGATCTGATGCGGTGGAAAGCCGGGAAATTTCTCGAAAAACCGGTGGAAGGCATCAAATTCGTACAGGAGCAATTCCCCGGAGTTGTGGTGGGAGCAGATGTGTTTCTAAGTGGAGAAGGGGATATTTTGCCCTACTATCAGGTACTGCCCGAAGGCCGCACCTGGGATGATCGTCAGTACCTGTTCCCCATACCTATAGAAGACCTGGTACTCAACCCGAACCTGGAACAAAACCCGGGCTGGGAATCCAATTAATACCCCTGAAATGCTTTAACCTTAATTATTAACCAAAATCCTTTAAATTATGAAAACTATGTATAAGTGGACATTGTCCGCAGTGCTATGGATTGCCTTGTTGTTTGCTGTTTCCTGCGACTTTCCGGAGGAAGGAGAAGAAGCTTTTCCGGAAGAACCGACCCCCGGGTTTGTCACGCATCCGGAAAACCTGAATATCGTATATTTTGTTCCTACCGATAACCCGGCAGTAACAGATTACGAAGAACGTTTGAGTGAACTTCTCATCTATTTTCAGGACTATGTAAAGTCGGAAATGGACCGTAACGGTTTCGGTCAGAAAACTTTCGGTCTTCCTGTAGATACCATAACTAATCGCGTTAAGCTGGTTACCATTCAGGGAGAGCACGACCAGGCTACGTACGATTACGGAAGCGGGAGTACCATTATCAGTGAGATCAATGCCTACAAACAGACTCACCCGGAAGATTTCAGCAGTGAGCATACGCTTATAATCCTTCCGGAGCGGACGGATGGCGGAAGTCAGCCTTTCTACGGTTCCGGGAGAAGCTGTTTTGCTCTCGACAATCCCAATATCAAAGTAGAAGAGATTCCCGTAACTTCTTCGAACTATATCGGGGGAATGCTCCATGAACTCGGTCACGGACTGGGACTTTCTCACAATAAAGCAACGGTTTCCGAGAAGCAATCTCTCGGGACTTCTCTGATGGGATCAGGGAACACCACTTTCGGAAGACAACCCACATTTATTACCGAGGTAGACTGTGCAATCCTCAACAGGAACCAGATATTTCAATCTACACCGGTACCCGGCATATACGAAGGGGCTACAACCACGGCCAGTCCGCAGCTGACTTTTGATGATGCTACCCAGAGCCTCCATGTACAAGGCAGCTTTACCAGTGACAAGACCGTAAGCGATATACTGTTCTGGTTAGATCCCAACGTGAACAATGAAGGGTCAGGAGTAAACAAAGATTACAATTCCGTAGGCTGGAGAGGTCTGGTTTTGAGTGGTAATACCTATAACATAAACTTGCCGGTTCAGGAAATACAGGACCACGGAGATTGGCAGTATGAGCTGAAAATAAAACTGCTCATGCAAAACGGAACCATTAAAACCCATACCTATTCTTTTGAGTTTGTAAACGGCGAATATACTCCCGAAACTAAAGCAGGGGTGTACCAGCATTCCAGTTATAACGGGTGGGGAGTGGAACTCGAAGCGGGATCATACACAACAAGTCAGCTCGTAGCCCTGGGAGGAATAGACAACGATATCAGTTCCGTAAGAGTGCCCCTCGGTCTTAAAGTCACCCTTTATTCCGAAGATAATTTTACGGGGGAATCTTACGAGGTAACCACGGGGAATGTCTCCTTCTTATCCGCTTTCAACGACAAGACATCCTCCATAATTGTGGAAGAAGATTAGCCAATGAGGAAAGTGAAGATGAGCTCAATAAGTATTGACCAAATAAAAAACCACAAATCATGAAAACCTGCACAAAAAGAGTAAAAAACATATTGTTTTGGGGAGCCCTGTCCGTTTTGGCGGCGTCCTGTGATTTTCCCCCGGGAACGGGAGACGACCTTCCGCAACCGGGAGACAGCATTCCGATTGAAGAATCGCTCGGGGCCAGTCGTCTGCAAACATTCCAAGAGGGCCCTACCCAGGGCCAGGTAAAGGAACGCCTGGCACAGCGGGGGAATCACAATGACATGTTACCTACCGGGTTTCATGTTGACCCTTTCGATACCCTGAAAGTAACAGCCAATAAGCTTACCGGGAACCGGATGCCACAGGTCGTGGTGGGAACCCCGTTCCGGGATAACGTAAGGCCTGTACGGACGTATTACGATGTGCAACAAGGGGAAAACACCTTTATAGCCGATGAATACGGCGGAACAGTTTACGTTCGTTACGTCACTACCGAAGACCCCAACAGTTCCGCAGAGATCGAATTCGGGGACGGGTTTAAAAAAGTGCCTTATTATGTAAAAGGAGAAACCACAAAGGGTGAGTGGTTACAGATGCTGGATGTTTTCGGGGATGTAAGGGATATCATGTTCGTTACCGATCACACCATGCTCACTGTTGGAGTAGAAGACGCCATCACTCATAAAGACGAAGACCAGGACCTGATGTGCGACTACCTGGACAGGATTATGGAAGCTGAGGCGGCAATAAGCGGCCTGGACGGATCGGCTCCCGTTCACGAAAACCGGAATTACAGGTTCCTGCTTACCGTGCGTGACCCGGAATCCGGGGGATATATGGCGGCAAGTATAGCCCTGTATTTTACTCAGGGCGTTATAGATAGATTACTGATGCCCGAAAAACTGGGAGGTACCAATGGCTGGGGACCGTGGCACGAAGCCGGGCATGTGCACCAGCAGGCTGCCTGGACCTGGTCCGCAGTAGTGGAATCTACGGTAAATATCTACGCTCTTGCAGCCGAAAGGGAATTCGGGTTGTCGCCTTCCAGGGTAAGCACGAATAACGAATGGCCCGCCGTAGAAACTTTCCTGGCATTGCCGGATGAAGATCGTGATTTTAATACTTCAGCAGCTTCCAATGGTGTACGTATGGCCCTGTTCCACCAGCTATGGCTGGCCTACGGGGACGATTTTTATATTCAGCTGCACAAAGAAACCAGGGAAGAAAACCCGGAACCGGGAGATGACAATGACAAAATGCGGTATTTTATGCTGAAATCATGTAGTGTATCCGGTAACGACCTTACCGGTTTCTTCCGGAAATGGGGATTGCCCGTACCCGAAAGCGTATATGACGAAATTGAAGCACTGAACCTGCCGGCACCGGCAGAAGACCTTACATTGTTACGGGACGAATAGTTGAAATAAAACTTTCGACCCCGGGAAAACTGCCCCCCATCCCGCTTACGGGAATAGGAGGGCAGATAAAAGTCTCATACTCGATTTGAGTTTTGAGTTAGTTAGTTTATTTCACAGGCTCTCCTCTTCCTGATCCGGGGGGGGAGAGCCTTAATTTAACAAACAAACGGAGATATAAGTATATTGTGTTCGAACCCATTTTTAGAATTATTTTATATTGCAAGAAATAACCTGACTGAAAATACTGTAACCGCAAACATGAGAATAAAAGATTATCTACTAAGAAGAAAAATAACCGGAACCGGTTTAATGAAAAAGTGTAATGGCAGGGACCTGTCTGTTCGCAGAATTGCTGTTTTTATCGCTGTGAGTATCCTTTATGTTTCCGGCGGATATGCCCAGGGCAGGGAGGTTATTAATCTCCATAAAAACTGGGAATTCAAAAAAGGAGAAAAAGATTATGATAAAAGTATCGGCTTTATCAGCCGGGAATGGGAAGAAGTAGATGTGCCGCATTCTTATAATAAAGAAGATATGCAACTCGGAAAAAACTTCTATACCGGGGATGCCTTCTACCGTAAAAAACTCCATGTCAACAAAGAATGGAAGGGAAAAAGGCTTTTTCTCAGGTTTGAGGGTGTTGGTTCCGTAGCGTCCCTCTATGTAAACGGCAGGTTTATCGGGGAGCACAAGGGAAGTTATTCCGCATTTGCTTTCGAAATTACACATAGTGTGAATTACGGTAAAGACAATAACATCGAAGTTAAAGTCAATAATGAAGCAAGACCCGATGTCCTCCCGGTAAATCATTTTTTGTTCCCCATATACGGGGGAATATACCGTCCCGTCAACCTGATCGTTACCGACAAAATAAACATCACGGTTACCGACCATGCTTCTCCCGGTATTTTTATCTCACAAAAGAATGTATCCGGTAAAAAGGCAGGTATAACCGTCAAAGCAAAACTCGAAAACAAGGAAAGAGTAACAAAACAAGTTATACTGCAAACCGTTATCCGAAACGCCGAAGGAAAACAGGTCGCCAAAGAAGAAAAAGAAGTAGCTGTAAGTCCGCAGGGAATAACAGTTGCCGAGCAACAACTCACCCTCAGGTCACCCCATTTGTGGCAGGGCGTGGAAAACCCTTACCTGTATTCCCTCACCACTTCCGTAAAAAGGGATGGAAAAGAAACAGACGCCGTAACACAACCTTTGGGGATAAGAAAGTTCGAATTAAGGGCGGGAGAAGGGATGTTCCTGAACGGTAAAAAATATCCCATGTATGGCGTAACCCGTCACCAGGACCGCTGGCAATACGGCAATGCCCTTTCCCCCGAACAGGAAGAGGAAGATATGGAACTCATCCGGGAAATGGGAGCCACTACCATACGATTGGCGCATTATCAGCAATCCGATAATATCTATTCCCTGGCCGACAAAATGGGTTTTCTTATCTGGGCGGAGATCCCTTTTGTGAACAATTACAGCCGGGAAGAAGCGGCCAACGCCAAACAGCAGATGACCGAACTGGTCCGGCAAAACTTCAATCACCCTTCCATATACATCTGGGGCATGCATAACGAGGTGTACTCCAAAAATCCGGATGAGTATGTCGCCGTACTGACGCGCGAACTCAACGATATAGCTAAAACCAATGATCCGGACAGGCTTACAGGTGCCGTAAGCGGATACGGTGAAATGGACAGGCCGGCAAACCTGGCGGGAGATGTACAGGGAATGAACCGCTATTATGGCTGGTATGAAGGAAAAATAGGCGATCTCGAAAACTGGGTAAGCGGATTGGAAAAAGGATATCCCGCTTATAAGGTTGTCCTCGCCGAATACGGTGCCGATGGAAATATGGACCAGGGCGCCGAAGATTTACCGGGAAACCGCAATCCCGTAAGCGGTAAATTTTTCCCTGAAAACTACCAGACCGAAACCCATATTCAGCAATGGGCGATCATTGAAAAACACCCCTATATCACAGCCTCCTATTTATGGAATATGTTCGAATTTGCCGTACCCATGTGGAACCGCGGCGGTGTAAATGCCCGGAACCTGAAAGGATTGATCACCTTTGACCGCAAACGGAAAAAAGATGCCTTTTACTGGTACAAGGCCAACTGGAACCCGGAGCCCATGATCTACCTCGCCAATCGCAGGGATGACCAACGCACCAAATTACATACCCGCGTACAGGTCTTTTCCAATCTCAATACCGTAACACTCACTGTCAACGGAGAAGAAGTTTCCGGGAAACAGGGCGTGAATTCCCGGCATTGGGTATTCGAAGTGGAATTGCAAAAAGGTAAAAACAAGATCAGGGCAGTAGGGAAAAGTAAAGGAAAAGACCTTTCGGATGAAATGGAATGGCTGGTACAGTGAAGTAAATGAACACTCTGAAATAAAGAAACAAATAACAACGGTCCGGTTTCCGGAATATATGCCGGAACCGGTCCGTACCAAAAAGAAACAAGAAAATATGAGAAGATCACCGTTTATTTATGTATTAACAGCATTTTTTGCATTTACGACAGCGACCATGGCCCAGACGAAACCGGAGAAACGGGTTTCCATAACGCTGAAACATGGAGCCCATCGCCTGGGAAAACGAACTGATAAACAAATGCAAACCTGGCGGAACTACGGTCTGGGGCAGTTTATCCACTGGGGGGTATACGCCATCCCCGGCGGGCATTGGGAAGGTAAATACTATCCCGGAGCCGCGGAATGGATACGTTCCTGGAAAGAAATGCCCAAAGAGGCTTATGACAATCTCTATAAGAAATTCAATCCGGAGAAATTCAATGCCAGGGGATGGGCAAAACAAGCTAAGGAAATGGGAGCAAAATATGTGATCATCACCACCAAGCACCACGACGGCTTTTGCTTGTGGCCCAGTAAGTACACGGATTATACCATAGCCAAAAGCCCGTATAAAAAGGACATTATCGGCCAACTGGTCGATGCTTATGATGCCGAAGGTATTGATGTATATCTCTATTTTTCCATTATAGACTGGAACCACCCCGGTTACCGAAGCAGTCTGAAAAGTGAGGCCGACAGGAAGGAATATGAAGACTTCAAGACCTTTACCAGGAACCAGTTGGTGGAATTACTGGAACGTTATCCCTCCACCAAAGGGCTTTGGTTTGACGGCAGCTGGGATAAAGCCTGGATAGAACAGGCGGAATTTGCAGACGAATTGGGCAGCGAACTGCGCGAAATGATCCCCGGCCTGATCATAGGAAGCCGTTTCCGGGCCGATGAAAACGGCAATCGCCACTTCGATACCAATGGCGATATGATGGGAGATTACGAACAGGGCTGGGAACGAAAAATACCGGAAACGATAGAAGATATTCACGGAAATGACTGGGATTGTGTGATGACCGTTCCGGAAAATCAATGGGGGTATCACTCCGATTGGAAAGGTCATGTGAAAACGAGTAACGAACTGATAGAGATGCTCGTTAAATCCGTATCACTGGATGGCAATTTTGTTCTTAATTTCGGACCTGATGGTGAGGGAAATATACGCCCCGAAGAAACAAAACTGGCAGCGGAAATAGGAGCCTGGATGGATGTAAATAAAGAGGTGGTTTATGGATGCGGGTACCTGGATTGGAAGAAACAAGATTGGGGATATTATACCGTAAACCGGGAAACCGGTAAAAAATATATGGTAGTATTCAATATGC
Organism: Sinomicrobium halophytocola; assembly: GCF_052983395.1. Taxonomy (NCBI): domain Bacteria; kingdom Pseudomonadati; phylum Bacteroidota; class Flavobacteriia; order Flavobacteriales; family Flavobacteriaceae; genus Sinomicrobium; species Sinomicrobium halophytocola. The sequence continues at coordinate 510,358 of NZ_JBRKIT010000011.1, read as the reverse complement.
CGGTGTCAAGGGCGCTTCGTGTAAAAGTACCCGACAATACCAGACCGGATAAAGCATATCTGTTGGAGCAACCCGAAAGCGACATCACTATAGAAGAAATACATCGCAATGAATATTTTGTTCATTACAAACCGATGACCCCTGTAAAAAAACCTTTTGTTATTGTAATAGAAACCACGGAGTCTGATGCCGATGGGGGACATTATCAGAAAGCAAAAACCTGAGTATTCCCGTCTTAACGGCGCGTATAGCCTGTCGGACTGACCAAACCTTAAAGGCCGTTTTTTCTCTTTAGAATAGAGGAAAAACGGCCTTTTATTTTAGGAACATTGGCAGAATTCCGGGATGGGAAAATGAAATAATTATTTTGTAGACATAAAAAAAATCATATATTAGCTATGTTTTTTAAGATTTATTTAAGATTTTTTGTGAAAAATTAAGAGTCAAACGAACATTTAAGTGATTTTGTGTAAAACAAAATGTGCTCGTACCCGTTTTAGTTTTTCCAAAATTTATCTTCGGAAAGCGGTCGTTTTTTTAGCGGTATAAAATGGTAACAACCTTAATGTTAGAAATGTAAAGTCCATGCGCACAAGAGAGAACAACAGGGAGAAATTACTGGTGAAAGAACTGATGAGCCATAATGAAAAAGCGTTCCGGGATCTCTTTGACAGTTATAGCCAGGATGTGTATGCATATGGCAAAAGTATATTGAAGTATGACGTGTATGCCGAAGAGATTGTCCAGGATGTTTTTCTAAAAATATGGCTGAACAAGGAAAACCTGAATCCCGATCTGTCCTTCCGGGCCTACGTATTCACCATAACCCGGAATCTCGCCATTAACTTTCTGCATAAGGCGGCAAATGACGGTAAGCTCCGGGAAGAAATATTCTATGGCAGGGGAGAAACCTATAACCACGCAGAAAGCAGGATCGATGATGCCTATTATGAGAAGATCAGGCTACAGGCCATAGCAAAACTCCCGCCTAAAAGAAGACGTATTTTCGAATTGTCCAGAAAAGAAGGCAAGAGTTACGAAGAGATAAGCAGTGAGTTGGGAATCTCCGTGAGCACCGTAAAGAACCAGATGAGCAGTGCATTGGAAACCATCCGGAATTTTCTTTTTTCACATAGCGATGTCACTTTTATAATTGCAGCCTTTCTCCTGGGGAACCTGTGATTTTCGTCTCTATCCCTGACATTTTTCCACTGACGGAACAGCAACCGGAATATCAAATCTTCATAAAAAGAAAAAAAATCCGTTTCGGAATAGTACCAACGGAATTGTCAACTGTATTATATATATAGAATGTGCTCGAAAACATTTTTAATGAAAGATCATAAGAATATACGCGGACTCTTTAAAAAATATTCTTTGGGACAATGTTCGCCGGAGGAGATCGCAGAGATCGTAGCGTATTTAAAAACACATAAACATTCGGAAGGAATACCTTCGGTTGACGAAGTATTGGCCCTGCTTAGGGAAAGCCCGCGGATGGAAGAAAGTGCTGCCGATCATGTTTACAACCGGATACGGAAAAACGCTGAAGTCATAGAGAGACGGAAAGCGGGAAAACAGGTGCGAAGAAAATATTATATGGCCGCAGCAATGGCCGTGGTCCTGATCTCCGCAGGTAGTCTTTTCTTCGGAAGTTCCCTGTTAAAAAAAGACGGGGTGATTGAGGTCCGCGAGGAAATTACCCTTGAGTTGGATAACGGGCAAATAAAAGTTATAAAATCCGAAGGTTCCGGGGAAGTACACAACGCTTCCGGTGATGTAGTGGGGAAACAGGATAAAAACCGGATTTCCTACGTCGCAAACGGGAAGAGCGAAAAGCATATTTCCTATAACACTTTAAAAGTTCCTTACGGAAAACGCTTTGATGTGGAACTCTCGGACGGCACTGTAGTATATCTGAATTCGGGCAGTTCCCTGAAATATCCGGAAAATTTTCCCGGTGAAGGCAGGAGAGAAGTAGAGCTCACCGGAGAAGCATTTTTTGAAGTGGCCGAAGATAAAGAACATTCTTTTGTAGTAAATACGAAAGAATTAAATGTAAAAGTATTCGGTACCCGTTTCAATATCTCCGCCTACCCGGAAGATGATCTCACCGATGTGGTATTGGTGGAAGGGTCGGTAGGTATGTATGAAGATATACGGCATACGGAGAAAGGGATTATGCTCACCCCCGGCCATAAAGGAAGTTTTCACCGGAATGACAAAAATATAGAGATAAGTGCGGTGGAAACTTCGGTTTACACTTCGTGGATAGGCGGGGAACTGGTTTTCCGGAATATGACATTTGAAAATATTCTCAAAAAGCTTGAAAGACAATATAATGTCGATATAACTATGAAAAACAGAACTTTGGCGGGGGAAGAGTTCAATGCCAGTTTCGACCGGGAACCTGTGGAGGAAGTACTGGAATATTTTAAGATGACTTATGGCATTCGGTATACGGTAGAAGGAGACAACATAACAATAAACTAACACTTAAAATTCAAATACCTATGAAACGATCAGTAAGCCAGTAGCTATTATCCATGGCACTAATGCCGTGTAGGCAGGATCATCAACAAAAAATCGGAAAATGTCGGACCATTTCCCGATTTGAAAATGGTGATTAAATCAAAATTTAACCACACTTAAACACGTTTAAAAGTATGAAAAAATTTCTTTCCGGAAGGAAGGGGTGGATGGTGTATGTCAAATTTAAAACAAAAACGAAGATCAGTACCATACTCTTGAGTATTGTATTGTTGACAGCACAGGCAAATACTTCCTATTCCCAAAAATCCAGGATATCCCTGGACATGCATAACATCACCATAGCACGTCTGATAGATGTTATAGAAAGTAAGAGCGATTACCATTTTGTGTACAAGACCAGGGATGTGGACCTGGAACGAAAAGTATCCGTCAAGGCCGAGGAAGAAGAGATCACCTCGGTGCTGGACCACATTTTCGGAAATACCGCAACGGTATATAATATTGTAAAAAAACAAATATTTCTCACCGTTAAGGAAACAAATGAAAAGACGGATGGCCAAGGAACAGCGGAAATCCGGCAAATGCAGGTCAGCGGCATAGTGAAGGACGGGAATGGAAATGTTCTGCCAGGTGTAACCGTCATGGAGAAGGGCACACAAAATGGAACGGCGACCGATTTTGACGGGAATTACGAACTTTTGGTCTCGGGGACAAATGCTGTTTTATCCTTTAGCTATATTGGGTTTGTAACAAAAGAAGTCCCTGTAAACGGCCTTACTGCGATAGATGTGGTCCTGAAAGAAGACGTTTCCGAACTTGATGAGGTTATCGTAGTGGCATACGGAACACAGAAAAAGGAAAACCTTACAGGTGCCGTAGTTTCCGTAAGCAGCGAAAAACTGGCCAATCGTCCCGTAGCCTCCACGCAAAATGCCCTTCAGGGAATAGCTCCCGGGGTAACCATACTGCAACGTCCCGGGGATGTAGGACGTAATTCCGACGGAACAAGCGGCAATACCGGGGGGATAACCATAAGGGGACGCAGTAACCTCGGTTCTCCCGGTCCTATGTATGTCATAGATGGAATCCCAGCAACATCACAGGAATTTGCATCGTTGAATGCCAATGATATAGCTAGTATGTCGGTGCTTAAAGATGCTTCTTCTGCCGCTCTTTACGGTTCACGTGCAGCAAACGGGGTCATTGTGGTTACGACCAACCGCGGAGGAGGGGAAAAGGCCACTGTACAGTTCAATACCAGCTACGGATGGCAATCCGCTACCAGGTTACCCGATTATGTAAATTCTGCGGACTATGCTGCTTTATATAATGAAGCATTGGGCAACAAGGGAAGGGACCCGCTTTATACCGAAGACCAGATAAGAAAGTTTGCAGATGGTTCCGAGCCGGACCTGTACCCCAATACGGACTGGTATAAGACCGTACTGCACTCGGCAGCGCCACAAAGGGAAGCCAGTCTTAATATCAGTGCACCGGGGAAAATTACCAATTACTACCTGGGCCTCACATATTTTGACCAGGAATCCCTGATACCGGGTAAAAAACAGGACCGTATCGTTGCCAAACTCAATACCGAAAGCCATATCGTAGAGAACCTATTGAAAGTCGGAACAAACTTCTCTTTTATCAAACAGGATTTTGATCGTGACGGTGGAAACATGAGCTGGACAGAGCTCAATCGCTCCCTTCCTACATCGGTAGTGCGCCAGTCCAACGGAGAATGGGGCTCCATAGACGGAGGGGTGGCCAATGCACAAACGGCACAGCGCAACCAGTTACGTATACTGGAAGAAGGAGGTAGCGGCTGGGACAGGGACAATTACCTGCAGCTCGCCACAAATGCAACGCTTACTCCCCTGGAAGGACTGACCATTAATGGACTTACCTCTCTCAAATATACCAATTCCAATTCCTGGTCTTTTAACAGTACCATAGATCCCATAAACAATTTCCTCACCGGGGATATAATGAACTCCACGAGGGTAACACCCAATGAAATGACGGAATACTGGAGAAAAAGACAGGAATTCCTCATCCAGGGAACCATAGATTACGAACGTCGTTTCGGAGAGCAACACTATGCGAAGATCACTGTAGGAGCAAGCCAGGAAAGCAATGTTTTCAGGACTGCTTTCATCGGGAGGAAAAATTTCCCTAACAACGATATGGAAACCGTGGGCAGTGGCTCCGGGAATTCGGAAGACATAAGTTCTGACGATGACGGACAAGCCAACCGGAGCAACCAGGAAGAATGGGCCATGCGCTCCTTTTTCGGAAGGCTAAATTATACGTTTGCCGATAAATACCTGCTGGAAGCCAATACACGGATAGATTATTCTTCTCGTTTTCATCCCGATCACAGGCGGGCCGTATTCCCGTCTTTCTCTGCGGGGTGGATTGTTTCAAAGGAATCCTTTATGGAAAATATTTCCTGGCTCGATCACCTGAAAATCCGTGGGTCCTGGGGTTCGTTGGGGAACCAGAATGTCGTTACGATAGGTAACTATTTCGATGTGCTGAACCTTGATTATTCCTATAATTTCGAAGATACCGCACAAGGCGGGGCCTGGCAGAGCAGGGGTTCTAATATTTCAGCCACCTGGGAAAAGGTGAAAATGCTGGATATAGGGCTAGATATTAACCTCTTTGGTAACAGGGTAAATATTGTAACCGATTACTATGTTAAAAGAACCGAAGGAATACTCACGCAATTACCCGTCTTGAGTACTTACGGATTTCCGAATAGCGGCATTCCTTATGTCAATGCCGCCGAAACCAGGAACAGGGGGTTTGAACTTGCGGTCAATTATTCCGACAGGATAGGAGAGGATTTCCGGTTTACTATCGGCGGAAACCTTTCCACCATAGATAACGAGATACTGAACCTGGGGCAGGGTGTCGAAGAAAGGATAAACAGCTACTGGATAGAAAGAGTAGGTGGGTCCGTAGGTGATTTTTACGGTTACCGGGCCGATGGCCTTTTCAGGGATGTTGCCGATGTGGAAAATCACGCGTACCAGTCGGCGGCAACTGCTCCCGGAGATATCAAATACAGGGATGTGAATGGTGACGGGATAATCAATGAACAGGACCGTGTGGTTATCGGGAACGATGTTCCGTGGTTCAATTACGGTTTTAACCTGAGTGCCGAATACAAAGGGATCAGTTTTGAGGTACTTACCTATGGGGTCGGTAAAGTAAAGACCTACCTGGCCAATGAAGCCTCTTTCCCTTTCTTTAACGGTGCGGGGATAAAAGAAGAACTGAAAAACAGGTGGACAGAAGCCAATCCGGATCCGGATGCAGACTTTCCACGGTTATTACTGTCCCAGGACGGAACACATAATTACGAAAATATATCCTCCTTCTGGTTGTTCAATGCTGCTTATTTCCGGGTACGTTCCATTACCCTCGGGTATACTTTTCCGGAGGAGATCAGCAAAAAACTGGGGATGACCATGCTGCGAGTATATGGCACTTCCAACAACCCGCTTACGTTCATGGCCGACAAACGCCTGGCTGATTACGATCCGGAACTGGGATCGGGCCGGGGAGGTTATCCCGGGATAAAGACCTTTTCTCTCGGATTTAATTTCAGGTTTTAACCCCTTGTTAATGGTATAAAGTATAAAAAAATGAGAAAGACAATTCTATATACATGTACGGCACTTCTAATATTTACTGTATCCTGTTCCGATGATTTCCTGGAAAGACCGCCGCTGGATGACGTTTCCGAAGAAACATTCTGGAAAACGGAAGAAGACCTGTACAAGGCTGTAAACGGTATCTACAGCCAGTTGCCCGCTGAGGGATTTATCTATGACGACGGTTCTTCCGATAATGCACATGCGCAATACCCCTGGGAAAGTAAAGCCACGGTAATTTCTGCGGGCAGTATTATCACAGCCGATGATGCGGGCTGGGGATATGAAGACAAGCGTCGCTGTAATTATTTCCTGGAAAATGCGGATGCCGTGGAAAATGCGGACCCGGACCTGCTTAACAGGTACAAGGCAGAAGTACGCTTTGTACGGGCTTATTCCTATTTCCGGATGATGTGTAAGTTCGGAGCCGTTCCTCTGGTGACCCGTACGCTCGAAATAGATGAAGTGGATATTCCCCGTACCCCGAGAGAAGAAGTACTGGATTTCATTGTAACGGAACTGGAAGACATTGCGGAAATACTCCCGGTAACTTATCCGGGAGGAAAACCCCATGAAAAAGGCAGGATCACCCGTGGGGCAGCCCTGGGCCTCAAAGCAAGGGCCCATCTTTACGAAGGGCAATGGCAGGAAGCTGTGGATGCCGCCCAAAAAGTAATGGACCTGGGGATATACGACCTCTTTAAACTGGATGCCGAAAGCGATATTAACCTGGTAGACAACTACAGTCATTGGATTGACTTTGACGATGAACAGGACAAGCAGAATTTCAGGCTTGGTTTACGCAGTTACGAAGCACTTTTTCACGAAGAATATGAAGGAAATAGCGAAGTGATCCTGGACAGGCAACGTATAGCACAGATCGATGATAATTTTCTCAACACCTATCTGCCTCCCGGTACTATCGGCGGATGGAGTTCCGTAACCCCCACACAGGAACTGGTAAACAGCTACAACAGTTATAAGACAGGAGAACAGGTAACCCTTCCCGCACCGGAACAAAGGGCCGAATGGTATAATAACGGAGATCCTGCCTTTGAAGAAGAGTTCCGCAACCGGGACCCGCGCCTGTATGCAACTGTAATGTTTCCCGGGGCGCCGTGGAATGCCATAGAAGACGGATTTACATTCGAATGGGTACAAGGGGCTTCCAACATGTCGCAGACCGGTTATAACTTCCGGAAACTTGTCGATCCGAAGATATACCGGGAAAATATAGGGAACTACGCCAATGTTATTCTCCTGCGCTATGCCGAAGTCCTGCTGACCTATGCCGAAGCCAAAAATGAACTGAGCGGCCCGGACACCAGTATTTATGACGCCCTAGACCAGATAAGGGAAAGAGCGGGCATGCCTTCTGTAGACAGGAATTTATATAACACCCAGGAGAAATTGCGGGAAGTGATCCGCAATGAAAGAAGAGTAGAGCTTGCCCTGGAAGGTCATCGGTATATGGATATCCGCAGGTGGAAGATCGCCCCGGAAGTGATGAAGAATATCAAAAACCTGAAGAACACTATTGCACAGGACCGGGTATGGGAAGATAAATTATACCTCATGCCCGTACCACAATCGCAAATGGATCTGTCCGAAGGTGTATTGGAACAAAACCCGGGATATTGACAATCATGGTTTGATATGGTGAAATAATCAATAATAAACCGGGAGACAAAACATAAAGTCCGATTTGAGTTGACCGGAACCGGTTGACAGAGCTAGTTAGTTGACAGGCTGTCCCCTGTCTGAAGGCAGGGGCAGTTTTAATGTAGAAGGAGATTGTGATACCCCCCATCCTGGCCGATATAAATACTGAATTTAACCACTAAACTTTATAAAAATGAAAAGAAAAATTATTTTGAGAATGATGGCCCTCATGGCTATGGTGTTTTATGCCTGTGTGCCGGACGATTCCTTACCGGAAACCCCCGATAATCCCGATGAGGTAAATTATACATCCGATTATGCCTATAACCTCAATGTCATATACTTTGTGTCCAATGACAGGCAGGTCAACGAGGATTATGAAGAGAGGATCAGTAAAATAATGTTGGAGGGACAACAATTTTTTGCCGACTGGATGCAACACTGGGGTTATGGCAATAAAACCTTCGGATTGCTGAAGGACGAGATTAAGCAACGGGTAAAAATTCATCTTATTCAGGGAGAAAAGAGTTCCGAAAACTACCCTTACGAGGGAGGGGCATCGGCAGTAAAAGAAGAAATAGATGCCTATTTTACCGAGCACCCGGAAGAAAAGGCCAGTGATCACAACCTGATCATCTGTGCGGTGAACGAAAAGCTGGACGAAGGAGAGGAAATGGAAGTCGGCGTACCCTTTTACGGTATCGGACGGGATGCCTACGCACTCGATTATCCCGGGATGAGTTACGATAACCTCGGAACCGGGGGAGATGTGGGATGGAAAGCTACTGTGTGGATAGGCGGACTGTATCACGAAATGGGACATGGTCTTAACCTGCCGCATTGCGGGTCTACGTTAACCGAATCCGAAAGTAGCGATTACGGAACGTCTCTCATGGGGCCGGGAAATTCAACTTTTGGTATCAGCCCTACATTTCTGGCACATTCCAGTGCGGCTATAGTGAATAACTGCCAGGTTTTTTCCAGGGAAAATGAAATGTTTTATACTGATACAAATGCTCATGTAAACGCATTACGGGCCTATTACGAAGACGGGGATATTATTGTTTCCGGTTCTTATGTGACCGATATCCCGGTGACCGATATTACCTATTACCACAAACCGGGAACTGATCCCGGGGGATACCGCGCCGTTACCTGGGTAGGTGAGCCATTGACAGATAACAGCTTTTCCATCCGTATGCCGGTATCCGAATTCAAGGAAAAAGAAAACAACGAATATACGTTCAGCATTATCCTGCACCACGAAAACGGAAACAATACCTGGACAGATTTCAATTATGCCTTTCAATCCGATATTCCCGATATAGATATCAGCATAGGACAGCAGGATGTTCACGATAAAAGTAACTGGCAGGTAACGGGCTTCAGTTCCGAAGAAACGGTTAACGAAGACGGGGCAGCCATTAACATTCTGGACGGTAGCCCACAGACCTACTGGCATTCCAGGTGGAATACGGATACGGCAGGCTACCCGCATTATCTCGTCATTGATACGGGAGAAGAATTATCTGCAAAAGGATTCGTAATACACCAGCGGGTAGGAAAACGGGCTGTTAAAGCATATGAAATAGAAGTAAGCAATGATAACGCTTCCTGGGAAACTGTGATACAGGGAGACCTGGAAGATACTTATGAACAGGTTATCGAACTGGCAGAAGAAATGAATTTCCGCTATTTCCGGTTTACGGCCAAATCCTCTCACGACGGAGAACAATTTGCCGCATTGGCGGAAATCGGGGTGTATTACTGAAAAAAGTCATACATCTTGTATTAACCCTGAAACTTATTTATTAACCATAAATCCAAATACTTATGAAACATTCTTATGTGAATCTTAACCTGGTTATACTGCTCCTGGTCTTTACAGGGGGAGTATTTTCCTGCGGTGTACCATCCGAAACAGATCCGGAGGGACCTTCCGTTCCCGGCGATGATGAAATAATTGTCGAAGAAATCCTGGAATTCAACGAGACGCCTTCCGGTACACAGGAAGCGGCAAGGCTCGGTCAGTCCAATCCGGCTTCCGATTTCACGCCTACGGGTTTTTATCTCCCTCCGAATACCGAACTTGTTGTAAAGGTAGACCAGTTAGAGCCGGGAAGCGGTTCTCCCATATTGCTCATAGGTTCGTATTCGAGGTACGAAGCCAAGTGGAACCCGACGGAAATAGCGCTGACCGATGGCATCAATACGGTTCCCGGCGATGAATACGGAGGCATTATGTACATACGGTACAATACCGGTGAAGGTAATATCGCTTCCGGGCAGGTTCGTATCGAATTTATGGACGGACATCAGCCCATGCCGTATTTTGTACACGGAGAAACGACCAACGGGCAATGGCAAACCATGCTCGACACCTGGACAGATGCCCCTGATGTATTGCTGGTCAGTGACAAAGCCATTATAGTGGCCTCTATGGACAAGGCCCTTCAGTACCGCAATGAAGATCAGGTCCAGTTACTTAACACTGCTGAACAGATACTGGATGCCGAAGCGGCTATCAGCGGCCAGGACGGTTCCGCACCGGAACACCAACGGAATACCCATCGGTTACTGATGACGGAGACCGATATGGAAGATACTTTTATGGCCGCTACATGGTACCGGACCTGGTACCATCGGGATGTGGTAAACCATATTCTTACGGTGGACGGATTGGGTAACGACGGCTGGGGCCCCTGGCACGAACTGGGACACATGCACCAGCAGGGAGCCTGGACGTGGGACGGATTGGGTGAAGTAACCGTGAATATTTATTCTCTTGCGGCAGAAAGAGCAATGGGTGTAACGCCTTCACGGATGGTCAGGGACGGCGTGTGGTATGCCGTAGCCGATTATCTTGTGCTGCCCGATGAAGAACGGGATTTTAACAGTGGTGCGGCAAGTTTATTTGTACGTCTCGGTATGTTTCAGCAACTATGGCTTGCGTATGGAGACACTTTTTTTCAGCAGTTGCATAAACAAACCATGGAAGAACAGCCCAACCCGGGAAGCACGGAAGCCGAAATGCGTTATTTTATGCTGAAAGCCTGTGAAATATCCGGTAATGACCTGGGTGATTTTTTTCAGAAATGGGGACTGAAAGTAAGCACCTCCGTTTATGACGAAATCGCGGCATTAAACCTGCCGGAACCGGAAGAAGACCTGACGGAACTGACCGACGATCCGGACTGGGAAAGCCGATGGCTGATAACAGATTACAGTTCCCAGGAGACGAGTGGAGAAAACGGTAGGGCTTCCAACATTATAGATGGTGACCCCGTAACGTACTGGCATTCGCAATGGTCTGGCGATAATGCGGCAGAATATCCGCATCATGTGAGTGTGGACATGAAAGGAACTACTGCGGTGAATGGTTTTACCCTGACACAACGCGACGGCCAGCGAAAAGTAAAGGACCTGGAAATACTGGTAAGTAATGACAATGCGAACTGGGAAAGCCTCGGAGATCATGTGCTGGAAGAAACGGCTGCACCACAGAATATAGACCTTTCGGAAAGCAAATCTTTCCGGTATTTTAAACTGGTCATGAAATCGGCTTACGACGGACTTCAGTTTGCTGCAATGGCTGAGGTTACGGTATACTAAACCTGCTTAAGCTATACTTTTTTATGTACAGGCCCGGTGGTATTCCGGGCCTGTTTCTTTGTTATTTGCTATACGCCAGGTATTCCGGCCGTAGCGACGAGATACTTTCCGGAGTTGCCCCGGAAAGATGCTTTTCTATAAATGCGGAAGAACCATATTGATTTTCTCCCGGATAGTTTGCTGTGCAGCATTGGCATGGTGCGGATGTGGACATGGCTATTTGTTTTTAAGATTTGACTTTTGTACATAATTTTTAACCGATTCCGGTACCGGGATGTTTTCTCCCAGCAGCGGATCACTGATCGGCATTCCGATAGTTTCGGATACCGGGACAATACCTGCCCATACAGGCAGTTGCAGGTCTTCTTTTTCGTCAACGACATCACCTGTACGTATTTTTGCAGAGGCGGAGTCGATTTTTATCTCCATTACCAGGGTGGCACGGAGTTCTTTATCATTAGGCTGCCGTACATGTTCCCAGTGGTCCGGGACCATATGGTTTATAATACACCGGAGTGCATGCATTTTTTCATCATCATTTTCTATGGATTTCACATTGGCGAAGATGTTTACCGACCGGTAATTGGCCGAATGATGAAATGCGGACCTGGCCAGTACAAGTCCGTCCAGGTGCGTTACGGACACACAGGCTTCTCCTGCTTCCAGGAGACAGGACATCATCCGGTTTTTTAACGAACCGTGTATGTAAAGTTTATCCCCGTCCCGCCCGTATGCGGTAGGGATAACAATAGCCTTTCCATTCCAGGTATAGGCAATATGGCATAAGAATCGGGCATCGAGAATACCGTTTATTTCTTCCTGGTCATAAGAAGCCCGTTTTGGGCCCCGGGTCACTTTGTTTAAAGCGGAAATTTCATAATCCGGCATAATGTATCATTTTTTGATTAAGGATATACTTGTCATATATTACCCCGAACGAGACCAACAGGCTCGTGATATATGGGAAAATTACATGAATTCGCTATAAAACACAGTTCGGAAGCCTGGTGGTGCAGGGCATCCAGTTTCTCTTTCATGAATTCCTCCTGTACTGTTACTTTCGGATGGAGAATTACCTTCGTAAAATGCCCGCCACCACCTGTGGTCTCTTCCATAAAACCCGTGGCGCCGTCTTCATAGTCCGTAACGATTACCCCGGCCTGAGCGCACATATGGAGAAAGGAGAGCATGTGGCAGGATGATACCGCAGCTACGAGCAGTTCTTCCGGGTTGTGCCTGGTTTTATCGCCACGGAAAGAAGGGTCTGAAGAACCCGAAATATCCGGTTTTCCATCCGTTAGTATGGTGTGGTTACGGTCATAGGCCCTGTAGCTACTGGTCCCGGTTCCTTTATTTCCCGTCCACTTTACCGTAAGTTTATATTCGTGTACTTTGGTCATGGTTCTGCCCTTTATCAGATGCTATTATTAAGGATCTTGGTATAATATTTTGATTTATATCATCAAAAGTAGTAGTTTTATGGGGTGTTTTAGTGGTCCGGTTTTAACATATAAAGTAGTCCGGTTATGATTCCTTACAAAACGATTATACGATTAGATAAAAAAGCCTGTACACCATTGTACATTCAGTTGTGCAACCAGGTCATTCAACTGATAAAGGGCGGGGTCCTCCTTCCTTCCACGAAATTACCGGGAACGAGGTGGATGTCAGATACGCTTGGTATTCACAGGAAGACCGTTATAGCTGCATATGATGAGTTAATGGCACAGGGGTGGACCGAAGCCTGTCCGGCCAAAGGAACTTTTGTAAACAGTTCACTCCCCATTATAGAGCAAAGGTCCCTTCCGGGTACAGGGTGGAAGGATGAAATGCGAAAAGCTAAAAGAACTTCCGGTTTCCCGTTTATACAGAGGGAACACCTGAAAAGCAGGGATGCCGAATTTCCGGAACAAGGTATTATAGCCTTTAACGACGGGGTACCGGATAACCGTATTGCGCCCATTGAAGAGATCGCGAGGGAATACAGGAACGTAGTAAAGAAATCATATAACCGAAAACACCTTTCCTATGGTTCCGTATATGGCAATATGGAATTACGGGAAGTACTTACCGACTATCTCAATGATACCAGGGGCCTGAGCACTTCACCGGAAAATATCCTTATTACCAGGGGCAGCCAGATGGGAATTTATTTGTCCTCCCGATTGTTGTTAACAGGTGGTGGGAATGTGATCGTAGGAGAAACGAATTACCGGTCGGCCAATAAGGTATTTATTGAATCCGGGGGAATGCTTAAACGGGTTGGGGTAGACGACTGCGGAATCGTAACCGATGATGTGGAAAAACTGTGCAGAATGGAAAAAATACGGGCGGTTTATGTGACTTCGCACCATCATCACCCGACTACAGTAACTCTTTCCGCACATCGGAGAATGCATTTACTGGAACTTTCACAGAAATATGGTTTTGCCATAATAGAAGACGACTACGATTACGATTTTCACTACAGCAATGCTCCGATATTACCCCTGGCCAGCAGTGACGCGAAAGGCAATGTAGTTTACATCGGGGCTTTGTGTAAGATCGTGGCCCCCGCTATCCGGGTCGGGTATATGGTAGCTCCTACGGATTTTGTGGACGAAGCTGCACGGCTTCGTAGAGTTATAGACAGGCAGGGCGATCCGCTCCTGGAGCTTACTCTGGCCCATATGATCCGTGACGGAGAAATACAGCGACATAGTAAAAAAGCGCTGAAAGTGTATCATGAACGAAGAGATCTTTTCTGTTCCCTGTTGCGCGAAAGACTAAACGATTATTTTGATTTCGAGGCGCCGGAAGGGGGAATGGCCGTATGGGTAAAACTCCGGGGAGGGCTTAACTGGGATAAGGTAAAGGCAGAAGCAGCCAGGTACGGATTGAAACTGGGAGGCTATTGCGGAGATGAAGAAGACAATATAGACGCGCCTTACCCGGGAATTCGCATGGGATTTGCGGCATTGAATCCCGATGAAATAAAAGAAGCCATTACCAGGCTGGAAAATACGATGAAAGCGTTCCGCCCCAAATATGAAACGGCCGGTTCGACATCCGGGACAGCAGGGCTTTGAGTATAGTTTTCTCATAAGCCCATGACAAAGTTTCATTTTTTAGGGGAGTAGTTGCCCCTTACAATAAAAAAGCGGAAGATTCGCCGAATCTCCCGCTTTTTTATAATATGAAGGGTGTAAAATCGATGTATATTATCCTTCAAAACCGCCCATATCGTCATCACCGTTATCTCCTCCCCGGCCTTTTTCGCGCTCTTTTTTATTAGGCTGGTTAAAACGGTAGGTAAAAGAGAGAGTGAACTGACGTTCTCTCCACTGGTTTTCACTATCAGAGGTAAAGTCATCGGTAAAGGTATATGACCTCATTTTACGGCTGTTAAACAAGTCGCTTACGTTTAGGTTGATTGTGGCCTTGTCTTTAATAAGGTCTTTGCTAACGGCCATGTTAACTCCAAACATACCTTTTCTTTCAGAAATGGCAGTTTTAGAAGGTCCCCTGTAAAAGCCGGTGGTTTGCCATTGTATTTCGGCAGGTAAGGTGATGTTGGCACTTAACCTGGAAAACCAACTGGTATTTTCAGCACCGTAGTCTATACCGTTAAATTCTCCGTCGGTTTGAGATTTAAATACGTTGAAACTGGTATTGAGCCTAACTTTCCTTGAAGGGTTGTACATGATACTGAACTCACCTCCAAAACGATCCTCACTGGAAAGATTAATAGGGATGGAACGAATAATAGCCACACCATCTTCAGTGGTCAAACCGGTATCTTCCTGGATAAATTCAAATGATTCGGTTTCGTGTTGAAAATAGACCGAGGTGGAAAAGGTGAGTTTCCCCCATCTTTTTAAATAGCCCACATCAAAAGCATTAGAAAAGGCCGGGTTTAAATTCGGATTTCCCTGGGAAATGTTAGTACGGCTATCGCGGGAGGGAAACGGGTTGATGAACCAGCCCCTGGGGCGGTTAATACGGCGGTTATATCCCACAGAAAGGTTTTCTTCTTCGCCCAATTCATAAATTAGGTTTACAGTGGGGAAGAGACCAAGATAATTTTTGTCAAAATTAGGCTCGTAAGGGAGGTCGATAGCCGAATCTTCGCCTGTTACCTTTCCTTTTAAAACGGTATTCTCTAGACGCAAGCCCAATAAAAAGGACACTTTTCCTATTTTGTTGCCGTATTGTGTGTAGAGGGCATGTACGTTTTCTGTGTAATCAAAAATATTGGTAAGCCCTAAGTTGGGTTCGTATTCACCAGTGTTTAAATTGTATTGTTCCAGTGCATAATCCGTAACCTCATTTTCCATCTTACTCCTGAAACCGGCTTCAAACTGAGCGTCGCCCATCGGCAATACATAATCGGCCTGAATAAGGTATTCTTTTTGTTTTTCCTTTTGGAAAATCTGTTCCATCGCCATTAAACCTTCGGTAGGATAAAACAAATTTTCCTGAATAAAGGTTGGACGGTCTTCTTTGTCATATGAATATTGAAAGTCAGCAGTTAATTTGTGTCCTTTATCGTTAAAATTATTGATATAATTTACCGCAAACTGTATGCTGGTGTCTTTTTCCCCTTCGGTTTCTACCCTGGAGGTTTCGTTTACCGTTTCGTCATTAAGGAAACGTGAGGTAATATTCTCTACAATACTCTTGTCATCACCCAATCTGCCAAAAACACTACCGGTAATAGAAGAGTTTTCGGTAAGGTAATATTCTATTCCCAAATTAGTATTAATGCCCCTACGTCGGCGATCTGTATCCCTGTCTTCCAAAGTGTGGTCTACATCTACGCTATCACCTAAATAACGGTTTTCATAAAAAGCATTCCCGGGAGATTTTCGATAGTAAACACCTGTAGTGTTAAAGATGTTAAATTTTTTCTTCCTGTAATTAATGTTGGCAGAAATGTTATGGTTTTCAGGTATCCCGGTCCTAAGGGAAACAGAGCCGTTGAAGCCCAGTATTTCATCTTTTTTCAAGATGATGTTAAGGATACCGGCAGTACCTTCGGCATCGTAGCGTGCTGACGGGCTTGTGATTACTTCTACACTTTCAATGGCATCGGCAGGGAGTTGCTGAAAGATGTTGGTATCTCCAAAACCGGCCATGGCTGAAGGCTTCCCGTTTATAAGGATACGTACATTGTCGTTACCACGAAGGGCAATGGTACCATCTACATCTACTGTTACGGAGGGTACATTGTCAAGCGCATCTGAAACGGAAGCCCCTTGCGTAGTAAGGTCTTTACCGAGATTGTATATTTTTTTGTCCAGGCGCAGTTCTACAGTAGTCCGTTCTCCCACAACTTCCACTTCATCGAGTTGCGCGATGTCGAGAGACAGCGGGATGGTTCCGAGGTCTTTAGAACTCGTTATAGATTGGTTTTTAAGCGTAAAAGGGCGATATGAAATAAATTCTACACTTACATCGTAGTTTCCGGGACTTACCGTTACGTTGAATTTTCCGTCCATGTCGGTCATTCCTCCTGTAACAACATCCGGCTTGTCCAGGCTTCGTAAAACGAGTGTGGCGAATTCCAGGGGATCTTTCGTCTCTTCATCTATGACTGTCCCGGTAAGGGTGACCGAATTCTGGGCAAAAGAGTATTGCACAAGGAAAATACTCAGTAATAATAGGATTTTTTTCATTACTTAGGTGAGTTACTTTTTTAAGGTTTTCTAGTTAGATCGTAAAAGTAAGTCAAGGTTTAAGGGGATTTGGTTAAATGTTTGTTAAATGTAAAATCCTACATTTAACATCTGCGAACGTGTTATTTTACTGGGAAAAGGGCAAAAAAGAACCGCCGCGTTTGTTCTCGCGGCGGTGATGTGTAAATGTTGTTTTTCAGCAACCGGACCTATCCCAAAAACGGGTATCGGTAGTCTTCCGGAGACACGAAAGTTTCCTTGATAAGTCTCGGCGAAACCCAACGGAAAAGGTTGAGCATGGAACCTGCTTTGTCATTGGTGCCGGAAGCCCTTGCGCCTCCGAATGGCTGCTGTCCGACAACGGCTCCGGTAGGCTTGTCGTTGATGTAAAAGTTACCTGCGCTGTTTTCCAGGGCTTTGGTAGCTTCATCTACAGCATAGCGGTCATTGGAGAAAACAGCTCCCGTAAGCCCGTATTCCGATGTGGTATCTACGAGTTGCAGGGTTTCTGTCCATTTTTCGTCTTCGTAGACGTAAACAGTTACTACAGGTCCGAACAATTCCGTGGTCATGGTCTTGTATTTCGGGTTTGTTGTCAGGATTACCGTAGGTTGAATAAAGTACCCTTTGGATTTGTCGTAATTTCCTCCAATAATGATCTCCGCATCCTGGTCTGCTTTTGCCTGGTCTATATAACTGGCCAATTTGTCAAAAGAACCTTCGTGAATAACTGCGGTAATGAAGTTGCTCATATCCTCGGGCGATCCCATTTTAAAAGATTCCACATCGGCCTTAACGAAGTCGAGTACTTCCTGTGCTATGGATTTCGGAAGGTATACCCTGGAAGCGGCACTGCATTTCTGTCCCTGGAATTCGAAAGCTCCCCTGGAAATGGCCGTAGCGACCTGCTTGGGTTTGGAATTCGGGTGGGCTATGATAAAGTCTTTTCCCCCGGTTTCCCCTACAATTCTCGGATACGTTTTATAAGTGTTTATGTTAGAACCTATTTTGGCCCATATACTTTTAAATACATTGGTAGATCCGGTAAAGTGTATCCCGGTAAAATCCGGGCTTGCCAGTACAGTGTCGGTGATCATTACGGGATCGCCATAGACTACGTTGATCACGCCGTCGGGTACACCGGCTTCTTTAAATACGTCTACGATAACTTTGGCTGAAAATATCTGGCTGTCACTGGGTTTCCATACCACGACGTTCCCCATCATGGCCGCACTGGAAGGAAGGTTTCCGGCAATGGCAGTAAAGTTAAAGGGAGTAATGGCATAAATAAACCCTTCCAGCGGACGGTATTCCACACGGTTCCAGAGACCTTCGGAAGATTCCGGTTGATCGTTGTATATCTGAGACATGTACTCCACGTTAAATCTCAGAAAATCTACGATCTCACAAGCCGAATCTATTTCCGCCTGGTAGATGTTCTTGGATTGTCCTATCATGGTGGCCGCATTCATTTTGGCACGGTAAGGTCCGGCTATAAGATCGGCAGCACGTAAAAAGACGGCGGCACGTTGTTCCCAGGTAAGGGCGGCCCATTTTTTCCGGGCCTCCATGGCATCGGAGATAGCTTTTTCTATATGTGATTTTTCGGCGAGGTGGTATTGTCCTATCACATGCTGATGGTCGTGCGGCGGAGTGATGGACCTGGTGTCCCCGGTACGGATCTCTTCGCTGCCTATGTACAGCGGAATGTCTTCCGAACCGTTAAAGTAAGCTTTGTACTGATTTAAAACTTCTTCTCTTTCCGGGCTCCCTGGGGTGTATGACTTTACGGGTTCATTGACCGCCACAGGAACGTGAAAAAAACCTTTTCCCATTTCTCTGATTAAATTTTAAGTGTTTAGTGTATCCTTTTAAATCCTGGCCTCTGTTACAGGAATATTGTGTAAATGAACAATATGGAGCCAAAGGTAAGAAATACGGAAAGGTTTCAACGGCATTTAACAAAGAAATTTTCCCGTTAAAGGGGGGAGTTAACGATTGGAAAAATAGGTATTTAAAGGTGTGGTATTAGTATCCGTGGAAAGCTTTAAAAACGGGACACTCCGGAGAAGTTTTTGGTCCGGATCATTCAAAATTGAGACCGGCCGAGTTAACACAATATCTCGTTCCGGTTTGTGTAGGCCCGTCATCGAAAACATGGCCGAGGTGCCCGCCACAGTTAGCGCAGCGTATTTCGGTACGGATCATACCGTGTGAAGTATCTTTCAGGTATTCTATGCTTCCGTCTATGGCCTGGTCGAAGCTGGGCCAGCCACAGTTGCTCCGGAACTTATGTGTACTTTCAAACAACGGGGTACTACAGGCGGCACAGCAATACGTTCCATTTTCAAAATGCAGGTTGTATTTTCCCGAATGCGGAAATTCGGTGCCTCCCTGCCTCAGCACCCAATAAGATTCCCGGGAGAGTTCGGCTTCCCATTCTTCTTCAGGTTTGGTTATGGGGTAATCTTTGTCTGGCATGTTGACGCGTGGGATTGGATTATGAATGCAAAATTAAGGAGATTTCAATAAAAAAAGGCTATATCCGGTAGTTTTTACGCTGTGGATATAGCCCTGTTTATTATTTCTTAAGGCTTACTTTTTTGTTCCTTTAAAAAAATAGAATCTGCTTGCTGGTTAATTTTTTAAGTTTAATCGCTCTATTTTATCTATTTTAAGAGAATTCAGAACCTCCTCCATATTATTCTTATTTAAACCAGCTTCGGGAGCCCAATCGTTAGGTAAAATGATAAATCTAAAAATTTGATCTTGTGTATACCCTGCTTCCAAGTCAGAAATATCAAACTCACTGGTAATTCGAATTTCGGCATCCAGTTGAGCATGGGAAAAACCATATTGGAAAGACCTACCTTCTCCATCATAAGCAGTTAGGGGAAGTAATTCCCACCCATTTACGATGTTTCCTTCTACATCTCTTAGATCACCATAACGATAAATGAGCAGGCCATCTTGTTCTAAAATGTCAAAATTTGTATATTCTTCCAATGCAAATGGAGCACTATACAGATTAAATTCAGATTCATAAACGAAATCTACGCCTTCAATCTCAAAAACCTGTCCCTGTAAACCATCCAATCCATCTTCACCGGGAGGTCCCTGATCTCCTTCACATGAAACAAATGCCAGTGCGCTTACCAATACTAATGCAAGAATTTTTTTCATCGCTTTTGTTTTAAATTTGGATAAAGGTAATAATTTTCTCTATTACCCGGGCATCGCCGAGAATTTTTCTGTGTCCTAACCCTTTGGTGATCATCAGCTCGCCATGACTCAGGTTCTGCAATATGTTTTGAGCGGCACTGACCGGTACGTCGAGGTCTTCTTCATCGTGAAGTATTAATACGGGAATATTTACTTCCCTGGCAGCTACGCTGGCGGAGAGTTCGTTGATATCAAAACCTACACGCTTGTCAAACGAAGTTTTCAGGTTATGCCCGATTTCCTCCTTTAACCCCAGGGCCTTGACAAAATCGACAGCGATATCCGATACCATATCCCCGGCGCCTATGGTAATAGCCCTGCGAATTTTTAGTCCTCTTTTTGCCGCGTTGAGTACGGTCATCCCTCCGAGGGAGTGGCCTATGGCAATATCAAAGGGCCCGTATTTTTCTTTCAGGAATAGTGCGGCATCAATAAATTCGGACATATTGGACGTTTTTCCTTCCGCTTTGCCATGCGCCGGGGCATCGAAACTTATTATGGCATATCCCGCTTTCCGGAGTGCATCGGCGATCTTTACGAGTTGTGTTCCCCTGCCGCTCCAACCGTGGACCAGGAGCGCTTTTTTGGTGCCGTTCCCGTATTCATAAACCATGATTTCCTTGTTGAGGACAGGGACGATTTCACGCGTTTGCTTACTTTCCTCATCCATATGCTGTTCCCGTTTCGGGAGCCTGTATTTGAGAGGAGAAGTAAACAGTTTGGTGGCAAATTTTGTAGCAAGGGCAGGGGAGAGCGATTGCAGGAATTTCCCGGTATATTTTATGGTACTCGGTATTTCTGCAGACTGCCGGTATCCGTTATTATTTGCTTTATTTTCCATAAATAAGTGGTTACAGGATGCAAGTTAGCGTATTGTTTTCAGGATACCATATCATAGCGGGAGGTTTAACAATCCGTGTTGTCGGATGTTTATTGTTTGCCGGATTTCTTCTTGTGTTTTTGATCTATTTCGGTAAGCGTTTTTCCCCGGTCGCGCCCATAAAACAGGTGTTTTGGGCTACCGATGACCTGTGCGGAATAAATACCGGAATGCCCGGAAAAGAGGTAGGCCGTTACACAGGCAATGGCTATAAAAGCCCCGCCTTCAATACCAAATAACTCAATTCCCATGATGGTACAGGCTATAGGGGTATTTGTAGCCCCGGAAAATACGGCTACGAATCCCATTCCGGCCAGTAGTGCTGCCGGTAACGGAATGAAGAAGGATAAAGCATTTCCGAGTGTGGCGCCTATAAAAAAGAGCGGTGTAACTTCACCTCCCTTAAACCCGGCCCCAAGTGTAAATGCGGTAAAGAGTATTTTTAGCAGAAAGTCGTAGGGAGGGAGTTCCGTTTCAAAGGCGTCCACTATTGTAGGTATTCCCAAACCGATATATTTGGTAGTACCCATAAAATAGACCACAACGGCAAGAACGACTCCCCCGATCACGGGCCGTAACGGTGGATATTTTATATTGGAACCGAACAGATCACTGAAAAAGTGCGTGGACCGGGAAAACAGCAATGCAGCAAGGCCGAAGACGATCCCGGCAAGTATGGCCCAGATAAGAAAAGGAAACTCCATTTCGGGGATGATGTCAATATGATAATGCGTATGTCCCACCTGCAACCGGCGGCAGGTATAATCCGCTATAACCGCAGTGATAAAACTGGGAAGCAGGGCTTCGTACCGCATTCTCCCGATGACCAGGACTTCCAGGGCAAATATAGCCCCGGCAAGCGGAGTTCCGAAAACCGAGGCAAAACCGGCGCTTATACCGATGACCAATAGTATTTTGCGATCTCTTGGCCGCAGCCGGAATATTTTTGTAAACTGGTCGGCAATGGCGCCACCCATCTGCACCGCAGTGCCTTCACGTCCGGCTGATCCACCGAAAAAGTGTGTGGCAACGGTACCGAATAAGACCAAAGGAGCCATTTTTAGCGGTATGATCTGCCTGGGAGTGTGGAATTCTTCCAATAACTGGTTATTTCCTTTTACCACATCCTGTCCCCAATAATGATAACTGAGCCCTATGAGCAATCCTCCGAAGGGCAGTAACCATATGATCCACGTATTGGCCTCCCGGAAATCCGTAGCCCAGTTGAGCGAAAACAGCAGCAGGGCCGATGCCGATCCGGCCAGAATACCCACCAATGCGGATAATACGATCCATTTACCGATAAAGAAAAGGGAAGGGAGTTGTTCTACGGAACGCAGCTTTCTGGAAACTTCTTGTCGTGTCATAAATATGGCCTGTTATACATTATAAATTTTCCACCGGTCACATACCTGGTGACGGTCGGGATAACAGGCGCCATCATCCCCTGTAAAGGGGCGGTTCAGGGCAGACACCATTGCCTCTGGTTGTAAATGAAGCACAAAAATAGTTAAAATCCCGGAATCTACGGGTAAAATTTAATGCAAACGGGCGAATTAACGTCCAGTTCCGTTTCAAAAGAAAGTTTTCCGGTTTCCCCGTCAATCGCGAACTGTACGATATTCCCCGAATCCTGGTTAGCAGCGTAGAGTTGTTTTCCGGAGGGGTGTATGGCAAAATTCCGCGGTGTTTTTCCTTTGACGGACTGATGTTGTACAAGGGAGAGTTTTCCGTCTTCCTGATCTATGGCGTAGACTACAATACTGTTGTGCCCGCGATTGGAACCATATAAAAACTTGCCGTTAGGGTGTACATGAATATCGGCGGCACTACTTAATTCATTGAATCCGTCGGGAAGTGTAGAGATAGTCTGTATTTCGGAAAGCAGGCCTTTTTCCGCATCGTAAGAGAAAGCATTGACTGTATTGTAGAGTTCATTGATGAGGTACGCGTACTTACCGCTGGGATGGAAAGTCAGGTGCCTGGGGCCTGCACCGGGAGCGGTGGATACAAAACCGTTGGAAAGAGGGATAAGTTTATCCTCTTCCCGGTCTATTTCAAAACTCCATATTTTATCACTACCCAGATCAGGGACAAAAGCAAAGCGGTCGTCGGGAGATATGATCACCGAATGCGGATGTGATTCGGACTGTCTGCCTTCATTTGGTCCCGACCCGTGTAATTGTACAACGTCGGCAGGGGTTAGCATGCCTTTTTCATCACGCTTATACATTTTAACGACGCCACCGGCATAATTTACTACAAAGACATAATCGCCTTCGGAATCGAGGTTTACATAGCAGGGAGCCTTGGCATCGGTGGGCAATTCCTGGAGAAAGACCGGCTTTTGAAATTCGTCCAGTCCATATATGTGGATAGTGCCGATTTCTCCTTCATTGGCAACTTCGCTCACTACGTACAAATTCTTTTTGTCCGGAGAAATGGCCAGGTAAGACGGGTTTACCACTTCTGCGGCGACGGTTTCCTGTACCAGTTTCCCGTTTTCGTCATCCCGTTCCAGTAAATACACTCCTTTTGCCTGTCCGTCCACATGGCCTTCTTTCCTGGTGTATGTTCCTATGAAGGCATAAGAAGCTTCTTTTAATGTATCTGTTTCGGGGGGGTGTTCTGTTTTATCCGTCGAAATGCCGGATTCTTTCTTCTTGTCTTTGCAGGCCAGGAAACTCATGGTACAGACGAGGAGTAACAAAGTTTTTTTAAACATCGGGTCGGTTTTATAAAACGGGTTGATCTTTTCAGATTATTATTGTTTATACGTATTGCGGAATAACCCTGAATGATTATTTCGTTTTCTATGGTATTCTTACTTAATGCTCCTTTATTTTCAAAAGTAAATATTTTTTCCAAATGTATTGTCTTATCACATCTTTACTAATATTTCTTAACGGTTAATTCTTAATATAAAAGAGGAAAATACCTCGCATTTAGTTGTGTAGTAGTATTATGTTTAATATCTTGCGAGTATAAATAATTCAATATTTGATTTGGTATATCTTTTTATTTAACCTTAATTTTTAAAATTTAATTAGTATGTCATTTAAAGCAACTTTAGACGTAGGCGGTAAAAAAGTAAATATTTTAAGCGCCAATTATGACCTGGCACAGGAAGTTGATGCCACGGGACGTCCTTCTTCCGTAACACGCGGAGGCAGGATTTATCTGACCGTTGAATCTACCGGAGACTCTTTCTTTTTTGAGTGGATGACCAACAATTTCGAGCGTAAAAACGGTTTTATTACCTATAGTAAGCGCGATACGGATGCCAAACTCAGGGAAGTTCACTTCACCGAAGGCTATCTGGTAAAATACAGAGAAAATTTTGAAGCAGCAGGGAGGAATCCTTTAACGGAAACCTTTACCATTTCGTGTCGTGTTATCGCCAGTGGAGGCGGAGAACACATGAACGAATGGGTATAACCCATCCCCTGATCTGATATTTTTTTAATATAAGATCAAATCGAATGTTGTATAAGGGGGGGTGAAAGCTGCCCCTTTATTTTTTATTTCAGTTCTCTTTCCCAAGCAATACTAATTCAGGAGGATACCGGAATATCCCTTCCGCGTTTCCAGATGTACAGGAAGTAGTTGTATGCTGTTAAACTGATGTGTTCCGGAAGTTCTGTTGTATAAGCCGGTGTGAAAAAGCATTTTTAACAGGTAAGCAAATATGATGTACGATAGTATGTAACGATCGGTATATTATTTAAAAAACTATTTTAAACACGCTTCATACCATGAGTTTTTTGTCAAAATTTGTCATAGACGGCCAGGAAATGAATGTGCTGGATTATGAGATCATATTCGACCAGGATTCGGATATCAGCGATAAACCGTCTTCCGATCCTCGTGGCGGAAAGATACGCCTGGTGGTGGAATTGACCAGGAGTACCATGCTTTACGAATGGATGATAAGCAGTTCACAAACCAAGAATGGCAGGATCATTTTTTACAAGCGGGACGCGTTGAGCAAGCTTCGGGAGGTAGAATTCAAACACGGGTACTGCCTGAATTACCGGGAACGGTTTTCCGCAGACAGTGACAAGCCCTTACGGGTGCAGATTGTGATCTCCGCCAAGGATATTGTAATTAACAGCATTCCATTCACTAAAAACTGGGCTCTCAGGACGTAATATTACTTTAACAGAAACATTATGAACGATGCCCTGGCACACAGGTTACTTCAAATAGCAGCCGATCATCATCAGCAACCGATGTTGACGACGAAACGTCGTCGTATTCAGCCCGATACCTTTTTGGGAGCGCAGGAGGAAGAAGATTACATGGAAGGAGGATGTGACAGTATGGGAGATAAAACGGATGTAATGAACAGTAAGTACGACCGTGACTATGGTGAGGTTGGGATTATTGAACTGGAAGAAGTGATCGTGGTTGCACCCCGTAAGCTTAACAGGTGGCAGGTTGTAAAACTGGAAATACGGGTGAATACCAGAGATATGGTCAACGATATCAGAAATGATGCCAGACAGCTTGGACGGTGGTTAAAGGCCCGCCTTTCCGGTCCGATGAGCCTTCGTGGTAACCGCATGTCGCGGGGCATCGGGGGGATGGGAATTCAATTTACATCTTCACAGGGAAAATCCGGGTTGACGGACACACCTGTAGCGGCGCCCGGTGTTGAAGTGATTACCCATAATGTGGATGCCTGGTGGGACCCTTTTATGACGTTATGGGGACCATCTTTCCCGGTAACCAATAGCACCCCTATGGTTCCGGATGCAGAAGGATTTAATATTATTCACCTACATAAAACGGAAGTAAAAAATATGGGGATGAGTCAGATAAAAGAAGAAGTGAGTAATATGTCTATTACTTTGGAAGAACATTTTCCTTATGTAGGAAGAGATAGAGGATACTATTACGAAAAAATAACCAAGAGAATTTATGATACAACTGTAAAAAAGACAGAAGCAGATAAGATAAAAAGACAAAATGACTCTATAAATAATTCCAAATTAAGGGAAGCAATACGTAAATATAATGAAAGGAATAAGAAGTAATAGCCCCATTGTTTATTGTGTGTTTTTGAGTGGATTCCTATTATTTTCTTCATGTAACATCAAAACAAAAAAAAGGGAAGAAAAGAATTACACATCCAAAGTAGAAATTAAGTTTCCCGATTCTTTACAAACGAATACGGAAATGGAAGGAGAGATCATATACAGCTCGGATTTCGATACTGTAGGCCTGAAGAACGAAGAAAAAAGATATATATACCTGTATTTATCCGAAGGAGATAACCCTATATCGGATTTTCAGGAATTAAAAAAACAGGAGATGGACACCTTTGTACCGATCAATAAAGCACATTTGATCCCGGTCTATAATATATTATTTAAAAAATCTGGTAAGAAATTTATTAATGGAGTAGTTGTAGACCAGGTATTTAAGAATGTAGAGGAGGGAGATGTGAAAATTACCACATTGGAAACAAAAATAGTTCATCCTATTGTTATCTATGATAAAGGAGATATGAATGAACAATAGGAAAAATATGAAAAACAATATATGCGCTTATGGTAAAATACATTTATTGCTAATAGTGTTTTTGTTGGTTGTGATTTCCTGTGATAGAAACAGAAAACCAGATAGTAAAAAGATAATTGACATTAACGAACAAAAAAATAAAAATATCGAAGAATTTGTAGTTATTGATTTCCCGGATACTGTTACCCTCGGACAGGGACTCATACTAGGAAAATTATGGTATAACCTTGTATCAAGATTAGATACTATCAGGCCTTCGAATATTGATAAAAGGTATGTTTTCCTTCATATTGCCATTGACCCCAAAGAGGACTTTATAAGCCTGGAAGAAATAAAAAAAACGGAACACTTTATATACGAGGATACTCTCGGACATGGTTACTTTTCATTTGAAGCAGTATTTACCAAACCCGGGAATAATTTGCTGAATGGGGTTGTTGAGGATATTATTATCCAAAAAGGTGAAGATAAGGATGGAAATGTGAAAATGAGAACGAATGAAACCCTTATTTCCAAGAATGTATTTGTGAAGGATACTATACATTAATACAATGAAAGAAATAAAAGACAATAGCCCCATTGTTTATTATATATTTTTAAGTGGATTCCTGCTATTCTCTTCATGTAATAACAAAACAAAGAAGAAGGAAGAAAAGAATTCCACATCCCAAATAGAAATTAAGCTTCCTGATTCTTTACAAATGAATACGGAAATGAGTGAAGATAGTATATGGAGAAAAAATTTTCATAAAAACGGAAAAATTAAATCCGAGGGAAAAATAATTCATGAAGACTTCCCGATAGGAGAATGGAAATATTACAATGAAGAAGGTGTTTTGCAGGAAATAAAGGAAATTAAGAATATCGGGGGGAAACCTCATTTAAACCGGAATTGGGTTTTTGATAATAAGGGAGATACTATTCCTAATAAAAGTAATTATTATACGATACAATATGACAATGATACAATTTCTTTAGGCAGGCCTATTCAGGCAGTTATTAGTTTAAAGGAACCTTTGTTTAAGGATAAAAATTCAATGGTCATGGTGGTAGTACCAAAAGATTATTCGAAAAATTTTAATAAAGATTTTTCAAATATAGAAGAAGTTGAAACGGATACAACTCGTAATCTGAATATAGAAACGGATATAAAAAAGGCATTTAAGATGGAAGGAAATTATCCCTGGACCGTAATTTTCGGGCGATATTATGATACTCCGGGCCCAAAGAAATTCAGGGGGATTATTGTAGAATATTACTATACAGAGAACCATGTACCGGATTCATTAAATCATAACTATTATGAGCATAGAAGTTATTTTGAAAAGGATGTTTATATAAAGGATACTATACATTAATATTTTTTAATGAGCGTGCAAATAGTAACTTTTTAAAGTGACATAAGCTTAAAAGAAGTAGAAATAGCCCCGATCTATAAAAAAAATGAACCGAATATATACATATACTTTAACTAAAAAACACAGGCTATGGCAACCCAGACCAGTGTAATAATCCGCATAGATGGTGAGGATATTATAGAATTCGACAACCTGGAAATAACCCAGCAGGTAAACGGCCATCATACCTTTTCCTTTGTGGAGGTATTCCATAAGGGATTTTCCGAAAATGCGCTGGAGAGGATGCAACGTTATATAGGTGGCGCCGTTCACGTGGAGATTACTCCCAAAAACTTCGGAGAAGAGGATACGCATGTATTTCGCGGGGTGGTAACCGACGCCAGTCTGGCCCGCGCCGGGGGAGATGCGGGCGGCATTGTCGTTTCCGGCCACAGTCCCACTATTTATATGGACGGTGTGCCCAAGACCAGGAATTTTGTGGGAGAAAGTCTTACTAAGATCATCCACGAAGCTACCCGGTTACACACGGGAAAGGTACGGTTTACCCAGAATGCGGACGACGAACAACCGGATTATATCGTACAGTATAAAGAAAGCGATTTCAACTTCTTACGCCGCCTGGCACAGAAAAAAGGACAATGGTTTTATTTCAATGGTGAAGAGCTGGTATTCGGCAGGCCGAAAGGCAGGCAGGTCTCCCTGGAATACGGGCGCACCCTGGAAGAATTTGATATCAGGATCAGCGCCAGGCCACTCGGTTTTCAATATACCGGGTATGACGCTGCTTCGGCGGAGGTGCAGCATGCCAGGTCTTCGGAAATAGGACACAATTCGCAGGGCCTTTTACAATACATGGTGGAAACATCGGAAAAAATGTACCCGGAGGGGGAATCGGAGTTGTTTTACCATCATCCCCTTGCCGAGGGCAATGCCCGTAGCCACCTGCTGAGCAGGGTGAAAACTCAGGCCCAGGCAAGAGTCTCCCGCCTGGTACTTGCCACGGGAGTGTCGGAAGATACGCGTTTTCATGTGGGAGATATTATAGGTATCAAAGAGCCGAAATTCGGCCTGACACAAAATCCCAAAGACCTGGTACAGGAAAAGTACTATGGCAATTATTACGTGACCTCCATAACGCATCATTGCGATGGCAAAGGAAACTACAGCAACGAATTTACCGCGGTGCCCGATTCGGTAGAAGTTCCCCCCTATACCAATATTTTCACACCACCCGTAGCTGAGACCCAGTCGGCCATAGTAACCGATAATAACGATCCCAAAGGATTAGGAAGGGTGAAGGTCAAATTTCACTGGGATTACGAAAGCCCGTGGATACCTATGGTACAACCTCACAGCGGAGGGAACAAAGGTTTTTACTTTATACCCGAAGTGGGAGAAGAGGTGCAGGTGGCATTTGAAGGAGGCAATGCCGAGAAACCCTATGTTACGGGTGCCCTGTACAATGGCAAACAGTCCAGCGGATACGCCACGGCGGAAAACGACTTTAAAGTGATCCACACCCGTAGTGGTCACATCATAAAGCTCAGTGATGCCAAAGGAGCGGAGAGCATAACAATTACAGACAAGAACAAGAATATTATTTTTATAGATACCGTAGGAAATAATATAGATATCACCGCCAATGAAACCATGACCCTGAATGCGAAAAACATGCAGATCAATGTGGAGGAAGACCTGGATATTCAGGTGGGGAATAACAAGTCGGAAATAGTGACCAACGATCATATGTTCAGGGCCAATAACAAAGATGTCAGGGTAAACGAGGAGATCAAGGTATTGAGCACTACTTATAAACAACAGGCACAGGAAATAATAACAGATACCAGCGGGGAAATAAAAACCAACGCAGGGGGGCTGATCACTATTGCCAGTGCCGAAGGAGTGGATTACGGAGAATAACAATTAGTATCATGGAAAATGCTAACGCTACTGTTTTATTAACCGCAGAAAGAACAGGAGCCCCGGAACAGGAAAGCCGGGAGGTACTGAGTGGTGTAAATGTTCAGACTTCCACAGTGTATGTAGGGAAAGCGGATTATGAAGAAAACCTGTCCGAAGATGCGGTAAATGTCACCGTCGGGGTATTTTTTGACGGTACCTGGAACAACCGTAATAATACGGATTCGAGGCTGGAACACGAAAAAAGAGAAAACAACCTGTCTTTTGATGCCGGGCTCGCAGACAGGTATATCGAAGGGCAGAACAGTTTTGAAAATTACTATTCCAATGTAGCCCGGCTCGAACCTTTCTATGAAATTAAAAACGAGGAAAAGCAAAAGCAACTGGCTATCTATATAGAGGGAATAGGAACGGAAGATTTTGAGAAGGATACGACTTTCGGTGGTGGTTTCGGGACCGGTGGTGCCGGGGTACGGGCCAAAGTGGTGAAAGCCTGTGAAAAAGTAGTGGAAAATATTGGCAGAAGAAATCTTTTTGAAATAGACCTGTTGGTTCTCGATACCTATGGATTTAGCCGGGGTGCTGCCGCGGCACGTAATTTTGTGCATGAAGTAACCCAAAAGGAAGGAGACGTAAAGCAAATTATTCAGGGTAATCCCCGTACACCTCCGCGTATTATAAGATATGATGTGGATAGCGGCGCTTTGGGAGAGGCGCTGGCAGAAGAAGGAATTGAAGCCAAAATGATCGTAGTCCGCTTTGTGGGACTATACGATACGGTGGCTTCCTACGGGCTGATCCACAGTAACGATACCCGCCAACTGAACCTGGATGCCATAAAAAAATCCAGAAACACCTTTCAATTAGCAGCTGCCGATGAGCATCGGGTAAACTTCAGCCTTACCAATATAGCCAGTGCCGGGGGAAAAGGAGTAGAAAAAGTTTTACCGGGAGTACATTCCGATATCGGAGGCGGTTATGAAGATAATGCGGATGAAGAACGTTTTCTCAACAGGAATGCTTCCATTTCTAACCTGGAACAAGACCGTCAATTTTTAATTGAACAAGGGTGGTACCTTCCCGAAGAAATAAGGATCAACAATTTCTGGGGAAACCTGAACGGGAACAGGACCGGCATTAGCAGCAGGTACGGGGATATTCCGTTACATATCATGGCGGAATACAGCATAGCGAAAAAAGTAGCGATGGAAATGTCAAAACTGAGTAGAAAACATCCCGTAACCGGTGAACTGAGCGGTGTGAAGTCGCGTTTGGATGCCTATGTGAAAGGAGAGTTGGGACCGATGTCTTTTGAAAATGAGCAGGACAGGGAAACATTGCGATGGCTTCGGAACCGGTACCTGCATTTCTCAGCCTATTACAGTAACTGGCTTCCCGGACCTACGTCTGTTATGCGGCCAAACTGGGAGAACGGACAAAGACAACGAGTAATACATAACGGATAAGAATGCGGATGAACATAATACGCAATATCATTTTAGTAACAGTGATAACAGGAGTGCTTTCCTGTACAAGCCAGACTACCATGGAAAAATATGAATGGATACCTTCGGTGTCTGCGCCGAAGAATTACCCTATGGAGGTATATAAAGGAACTTTTTATTACGGGGATGGCTCCTCGGTACGTATTCCCACCGGGCATACCCTGGGGGCTAAAAACGGACAGGACTGGGGAATGCCCGGGCCGTCACATTACTCGGATGATGATAAAAGGGAAATTCCCGGTTCTTTTGATATCACCTGGTTATCTTATCGCGAAAACAAGTTTTATACGGGACGTTTTAAACTTCCGGAAGAAAAGATTGCAAAATTGTTCAGGGAAGGTTTTGAAGACCGGACGGGAAAGAAGAAGACTTACGATGTTATTAATGTGGGAATGGCTCCCGGAGGAAAAGTTGCCGTATGGATGGCAGGAAGCGGGAAAAAGGTTGAAATAGACTGGTTCCGGGCTAAAGATACGGTGATAACAAAAGAAGAGTTTATGCCGGATTCCGAAGTGTCTTTAGAGGAGCACATCCGAAGTACAATAGAAGAAGATGTGAAAGATGCCGTTCGGAAAGAACCGGTTCCCCTGGAACGATGGGACACGTACAGAAAGCGTTACCAATGGCACCCGGAAATGGTATTTTCCGGACAGGATGAAACCGTCTCCGAGATACTCATAACTTATTATAACGGGGAAGACCTGTTTACTACGGGAAATAATCCGGAGATTGTATCTTATGAAGAAAGAGCACTGCCAAACCATATCCTGGTAACCTGGCAGAACAATAAAGGTGACCGCTACAGGATGAAAGCCTATTTTGACGAAGGAGAGATATTTGAAGCTTTTGAAAAAGCTTTTGCGGAAAATAAAGAAGAACGGGTACAATTGGTGATCCGGGTGGAAGAAGGAAATACCGGTGCCCGACTGTTTCTGAAGGGAGAACAGGAAGAAATTCCGATAAAAAAGGCAGATGTAAAAGTATACCCGGTTTCCGGATAAACAACAACGTCCCATGAACCTGACCGAATCCAGAGAAACTTCTTATGTGCTCCGACTCCATACGGAGCCGGGAATACACGGTTATGAGGCCTGGATAAAAACCCGGATCAAAAAGGGGGAGCGCTCCTTTTTTTCCGGAATAAAAACAGCGTATTCCCTGGAATGCAAAGGCTATTTTAATACGGAAATGCTGCGGTACCGGTTGAAATGTGAAAAACAAACCCCTGTAGATTCCAGAGGATTCCCCGTTAAAAAGGTCTCAAAAGCTATGCAGATAGCTTTGCAGCTGGCCAGCGTTAATAATGACCTCACTTTTCAGGTAAGTCCCGGATTAAAGATATTGCGTTTGGAAAATACTGCTGAGGTCAGGGAAAAATGGAACAGGATAAAGCCGGACCTGGAGAAACGTTACCCGGACCTGAAGGAGTATATAGCCGATTATGAATGGCAATTAAAGGAGGACAATATACAGCGGTGTTATACGGAAGATACTTTTTACCGTTTTTTGTTCCCGGACATATTCGACAAAGCATATTCGGAATATTTCACCACGAACCGGGAATTTGTACTTCACGATGCTGTCGAAGGACTTTTGTTACCTGTTTTATGGCAGGGAAAACTAAAGGATTTTTACCGTATTCTGGATACCGGGAAACTGGAATTCCGGGGAGAATTACAGACGGACCATCCGAAATTCCCTGGAAAAAAGCTGAACCTTTTGGTCGGTAGCCTGGCGGATGAAGGAAGTCAGCATGCATTGTCGTTTGACTATTCCGGGCATTACGACCTTAAACCGAAGTCCGGGAGGATAGAAGGAGGAGAAGTGAAAACCCTGGTGACCATAGGGGACATTTACAGAAAAGAAACCGAAACCCGTTTAAAACTATTGAGAGATGAGCGATAAGATCTATGTATGTAACGGAGCAGTATTACAATGTGATCAGGGCTTTACTCCTGCCGAACTCAAGGTGACCGAAAACCGTAAAATAAGGGTGCAGGGAAAACTCAAGGCTACAGATATGGACAGGCAGGTACCCAAAACCTTCGGAAAGTGCAAATTGAAGCCTACTAACAGTGATTATCTGCCATGTGTGCCTGCATTGCAAAAATGGACAAAGACCAGTAAAAAGACCACCCTGGGCAAAAACAAAAAGTTCCTGTTTCACGATTCCGAATGTATGTGCAGCACGGGAGGAAAAATTACCATTACCGATCCGTTGCAGGTAGACAGTGCCGGAAGCGTAGCAGAAGAATTTATACAAATTGCCCGGATGCTTCCGGGAGCAATATTAGGTGCCGACCATGCTCCTAAAGTGGTGGAGAGTTACTGGATGGATGAGGAGGCTTCCCGAAAAATAAAGAATTCAGAGTACGGGGAGAATGCCTGTTTTTTCGTGCGCACGGAAAATATAGACGCCGGAGAAACCCTGGAGATAGAAATGGCAGATAAAGAGGGACAGGACTTAGACGATGGACGGCAACAAATGATTTATTCCGGGAGAGTACAGGCGGATGGTACCGCAGAATTACAATCTATAAGCATAAATAAGATCTGGCAACAAACTGAAAAAGAAACATAACAATGGCAAGGACTTTGGTAATAAATAAAATAAGGGCCGGAGGACGGGAATTTGAGGTTAATGAAGAGTTGCAAATATCATCGACACTTAAGAAGTTCCTGGTTCATTTTAGGCGACCAATTAATTATCAGGGAGAATATGGTTTTGATTGGTTAAGGGATGAATATATTTATCCTATAAAAAAGGTTACTAATGATAATAATGGAGCAACAATTGGTATTAAAACTCCGCTTTGTAAAAATCCCGAAGCTTTAAAGGATGAATACAACAAACCTAAAAAGGATGTAAACCCAATTGTCCCTTATGGAAAGAATTATTATCCGGCCTGGTTATCTATTTTCCCACATACTACAACTGCACAATTTGCTCATGGTTCTCGTATGCATGACAAGGGTATTACTTTAGATTTGGAAATTGAACAACTTGAAGCTTTAGTACATGATGACACAAAACTAATATTTGAATCGAGCGATTCTAATCTTGTTATAACTCCGGATAAGATTGATTTAAAAACGCTTATAGGAAATAAACAAATTAAAGATTTAGGAGGTAATAATAGGAGAGAATTCTATCATGTAAGGGGAGCAGTTAACATACAATCTAAGGATAAACCCTTAACAAGGCATACTGAAATAAAGGTTTTTGCTCAGTTAAAAAATCAAAAAGAGCAAGTAGGTAAACTTATGGTATATAAAAATGATATGATTCCAAAGGCAAAAATTGTAGTGGTGAATGTCATTACCGGCAATATACAGGCAAGCTTAAGGAACGATTATCAATTTTTGTTTAAAAAACAGTCGTTTAATCAGGCATTGGTAAGGGCTGAAGTAGTGGCATTAGAAGTACTAAATTTATCCCGTTTGGTATCCTATAATGATGTAGCTCATTTCTTAAGCAATTATTCTTCAATGAGTGCTGATAATATAAGGGAGAACATTGAAACCTTATATCAGAAATATGGAAGACATAGACCACCGACCGGGCAAATAGATGATAACAGTAATACTCAAACCTATTTGTTTTATACAGATATCCAGCAAGGAAGAACTGCCGGAATTTGCTCATTAGATTCGCAAACAAATGTTTGGGGGAACCATTATGTTGTATTTAATGCAGGGTTATCTAGTAAAAGAACAGTAATTCATGAATGTGGACATTCATTTAGTCTTCCCCATATCTTTTCAGATTCAATGAGTTCGTTTAAATTTTATCAAGGATATACGGATAATTATATGGATTATGAGTGGCAAAAAGGTAATCCGGTTGACCCTAATGATTTAAGTAAAGGTTTTTACTCTTCGGGAGATAATATTTTTAAAAATAATATGTATTCTTTATTTAAATGGCAATGGGATATTTTGAGAAGCGATAGAAGTTTAATTACTAATTATTAACTTGACTGATGACAAAGATTTTATACATTATATTGCTCCTTTGTTTTCTTTCCTGTAACTCACAGGAAAAAGAACAAAAAGATCCAAAGATCGTAACACCGCAAGTATCATTAAACAAGCCCGTAAAGGTGAGTTTTTACGAGTTCAACAACTCATTTCCAAAGAATTTTGAGATTGAAAAATACAATATTCTGGAGATGGATAATGATAGTGTTTATCTTGTAGAGGAAATATGGGAAAAAGGAGAGCTGATGGAGAAAGGAATTTTAAAATCCTATGCAGCATCAAATAATACATTTTTATCAAAAATCTTAAATTTAAAAGAGTCATTTAAAAAATCGGGCACTTATGGGGAAAATGATGGGGGGGGAATAAGTGTTAAAATCTTTACCACTAAAGACACTATTTATGGGAAATTAAGCAACTTAAAAAAAGAGGTGCCAGATGATTTAGAAATGGTTTATAATAAATTTCAGGAGATTAAATTAAAAATAATACAAGCAGACTAAATGGAACTTATATTGAGAATGTCCGGATTGTCATACAACAGGCAAGAATTCTATTACTTCTCAATCACTGCAATAGCCCCTATTTCAATCATCAGGTCCCCGTTTATCAACCGGGTAACTTCTACGGCCGTACTGGTAGGAGGCGTTTCCGCATTTATATAGCGATCCCTGATCTTTCGGAAGTCGGCCAGTCTGGAAATATCCGTAAAATAACAATCGATCTTAATGAGATTGTCCATGGTTCCGCCCGATTTTTCTACGAGGGATTTTATATTCCTGAAAACCTGATCGGTCTGTTTTTCAAAGTTGTCGGTGCCTACAATTTTTCCCTCTTCATCAACCGCTATTTGCCCGGATAAGATAACCATTTTTGATGTTCCCATGTCTATTTCCACACTGTGAGAATATCCTCTTTCGGAAACATCAATAAACCTGGTTTTACTTTTTGGGGACGTACAGGAAAGAAGTAACAGGGACAGAATGCATAGATATATTATTTTCATAATGCTGGGATAGAGATGCTTTTTGAGATTAACCATATATATGGTTTCGAAATTACAGATTAATATCTTTTCTCCCAAACACAGCACCAGAATCAAAGGGACAAGTACCGGGCTATCTGCGGTACCTATCCCCGGATTCCTGCTAAGACAATTGATAATTCTTCATAACAAACTCCTCTGCAAATCCCATTTTTATATAAAGGCCTTTTCCCATAGCGGAGGCTTGCAGGGTGGCATATTCGGCTCCGTGATCCACGGCCTGATTAAGTGCAAAGTTCATGATCTCTTCCGCGAAACCGTTTCTTCGCATTTCCGGAAGGATACCTACACCATGTATACCGGCTACTTTTCCCGTATAATGTATAATAGCCGTGCCAATTGGCCTGTTCTGGTAATAGGCGAGATAAAAATGGACTTTACCAGGCGTTGCGTCCCATATATTTTCTCCTATGCGATATCCGAAAGCTTTCGGGTATAAGGTGGCCCAGGTTGCGGCTTCGTATTTGTCAGAAACCGGGCGGATGTCCAGACGGTTTTGCTCGGGGAGGTGTCGGGTAAGAGGCATGGACATCCCTACCTGTTCAAAGGTTTTTGAAAAACCGTGAGATTCCAGGAGTAGAGGAGTTTCATTTTGATAAATGTCCCAGTAGGGCAGTGTCAATTTTACAGAAGCAGATCGCATGATCCGGATTATGTCTTTAATGCTGCTTTCCGGAATGTCCCTGTTGGGCCATATGCGATTGGGCCAGTCGGAACCGGGAACAATGGCATAGTCAAAATCTTGTTTAGGATAATACATCCCGAAAGGACTACTTACTGTTTTCCATAAAGAGGTCAGATTGTGTATGTTTTCTTGTGTTTTCATTTTTATTTCATGTTAATTAGTAAAATTCCTGCCATCATGGAGAGGACTCCGAGAATTCTTTTTAATGTTAAAGGCTCCGTAGGTAAATGTAACCATCCGAAATGCCCGGCGATAACGGCAAATATAAGTTGTCCGCATAGCCCGAGAGAAATCATCGTAGACACCCCTAGTTTGGGAATGACATAGTAATACAAGCTGATTCCGAAAACGGAAAAGAGGCCTCCCGTAAACCAGAGGTAAAAGGGAATGTGTCTGATCATTTCCCTGTCCGGAAGTTTTTTCAGACTGATGGCAGCTATGATCAATGCAAATACGGTACTGAAAAAAAATGCGAGGACAGATGCCAGCAGGGGACTTTTTAACAAAACCCCGAGACGTGCATTATAACCTCCCTGGATAGCCAGAAAAATGCCTCCGATAAACGCCAGTGCGGATAAGTTTAGCTGATTCATTTAGTCGTGTTAAAGTTCTACGAATAAGTCTTTCGGATCTTTCCGCACTTTTTTCTCGTACTGGGAACTATCTTCGGGTGACCTATAACCGATAGTTACGGCAACGGAAGCACTGAGTCCCATGGCGGAAAGATCGAGAATCTGGTCGTATGCCTCCGGATCGAAACCTTCCATAGGGCATGCGTCAATCTTAAGTTCGGCACAGGCATTGAGCAGATGACCCAATACCAGATAGGTTTGCCTGGCGTTCCATTCTTTCTGTTCATGTAGGGACTTTTCCCGTAATTTCTGTGCTACAAAGTCCCCGTACCCTTTCAGATCTTCCACTGTAACATCCTGTATTTCCGCCCGAAGCCTTATATATTCGTCTACGTGACCGGTATTTGCTTCCGTATAATGACATAAAACTATAAGATGGGAAGCATCGGTTACCTGGCTTTGGTTCCAGGAGGCCGGCAGGAGCTTTTTCCGGATTTCCGGTTCCGATATAATAAATGCCTTGTAAAGTTGCAAACCATAAGAAGTTGTGGATAACCGGATAGCTTCTCTCAATTTATCCAGATCTCCAGGAGAAATTTTCCTCGAAGGATCAAATTTTTTGGTAGCATAGCGCCACTTCAGATTTTCTATTAATTGCATACCTTTTCTCTTTGTTAATCCTAGATTACTTGTGTTACCGGTAAACACTCATTGATGCATCGGGACAAAAGTAATTCCGGGAAATAAAGTATGCCTTTACATAGGTTGATTTTGGAATTTATTTTAATTTTTTTCGTATCCTGCTCAATTGCGTAGGAGTAATACCCAGGTGGGAAGCAATATGTAATTTTGGGATGCGGCGGTCTATATCCGGATGTTTTTCCAGTAGTTTCACATAACGGTCGGTGGCATTTTCCATGACAAAGGATATT
The DNA here is from genome assembly GCF_052983395.1 of Sinomicrobium halophytocola. Classification (NCBI taxonomy): domain Bacteria; kingdom Pseudomonadati; phylum Bacteroidota; class Flavobacteriia; order Flavobacteriales; family Flavobacteriaceae; genus Sinomicrobium; species Sinomicrobium halophytocola. Next base: position 471,643 of record NZ_JBRKIT010000011.1, on the reverse strand, counting down.
TCCCTTTGTTCCTTTTCAATGATCCAGTTTTTTTCGATATAGGCGATATAGAAATTTCGGATATCCTCTTTTTCCCGGATAAGTTTGCGGTAACCTTCATATTCGATGTCTAATAGTACGGAGTCTTCCAGGGCTTCAATGGTGAAGTAGGAGGGAGAATTTTGAAGTAACGAAGCTTTGGAAGCTGCAAAATTTCCTTCCATAAAGAGGTTCTTATTGTACACGTTGCCGTCCGGATCTGTAAAATATATTCGCATGGCACCTTGGCAAATAAAATGAAGGTACCTTGCTATCTGCCCTTGACGGAGTAGTATTTCTCCTTTCTCTATATTCCGGAACCCGGTTATGGACTTTAGCAATGACCAGGAATCATCGCTTATAGAATTGTAACATTCCATTACTGTTCTCAATTCTTGCATGTATTTATCCTGGTCTGTCATAAGGTGCGATCAGTATAGTGAAGAACACAATATGGCGACAACAATGGCCGTCCCGAAACTGAGCAAGGTACCGATGAGAATATATTCGGTGAGTTTTCGGTCTTTGGCCTGGGTAAGGTCGCTGAAACGGAATATGGATTTGGCCGCGATAAGAAATCCTACGCCTTCCCAATGCCCGGTTACAATAAAAATAAATACGAGCAATCGCTCCAGTATGCCAATATACTTTCCGGCATTTTCCAGGGAATCGTCTTTTTCCATATCTGTTTTCGGTGTATAAACAGATATGGTTATCTTAATGAGGATGGATGTCGGAAATGTGAGGAACAGTCCGCCGGTAAGCAATAGTAATTGGTTTTGGGACAAGGAAAATGCGGGGACTGTGCCCTGCATTAAACACCATACGATAAAAATGACCAGAAGATGTAACAACTGGTCTATATAGAAAAGTAGTCTTTTGGTTTTTGGGGTCTGCAATAACAGTTTGGCCGCATCTATAAAAAAATGGGTAAGGCCTATGATAAGCGGAGCATACCAGAATTTGGTATCCCATAAAAAAATAAGGGTAAGCAGGGCGTGCAGTACAGCATGTATATATAACTTTCCTGAAGCGAGTTTCTTTTCTTCTTTTTCTTTGACCCAACGGTCGTTTTGCAAAATAAAATCGCCGATGAGGTGTGCTAATAAAAGTTTTAATAAGAGTACCATGGTGCAGAAAAGTTTTCAGTGTTTGGTTTTCGGGCTTTGGAGGTATGCAAAATATGGTTTCGTTGTTCGGGATATATCAATTATTACCCGGGGGCGTGTTCTATGTAGTCGACCTTAAGCCTGTACATACGGTCCAGGGCTATGATCTCATCCAGATAAGCCCTCTTTTGCCGTTCGCTAACAGTGTTTTGTTTAATATTTATAAGATCTCCTAGTTCCTGTTGGGAAATTTTCGGATTGTCAATGGTCAGTTTTACAATTTCGGCGGAGTTTGGGGTCCAGTTGTCCATGGCTATAAGCCCGAGACGGAAATACAGGTTTAAGTCCTCGTCTATAGTATGTATTCCGGTTTTTATGGCCAGGTTTTTCTTTTCTTTTTTTAAGGTTTCAAACAATTCTCCCGAAAAAATAAAAGCTCCTCCGTTGGATTCGGAGATCGTGGCCGCTTCGTGGGTCTTGCTCCCTATTCCTATCGCCATCCGTACGTCGAGGCCCTTGATTTCTTTCAGGCTGGCTTTGATGTAAACCGCTGTTTGAAAAGCATTGTAGTAATCCTGTATTTCTACCTGAAAACTATCGCCCCGGAATATTTCCCAATATTTAGGAGCCACAGATACATGAGATAAGGTTTCCTTTAATACGGAAAGCCATTGTACGGTAGAAAGAGCCTCGCGGGAATTGATAATATCTCCGGTAATAACACTGGTCATGTAACAAATATCTATTAAAAAAGCGATATTTACAAATATCGCTTTTAAAAACGATTTATTTGTTTATCGTCTATTTAAGCGATATTCAATTTTATCGTGTAATTAAACGATATTGTTGTCGTGAAAAAGGAGACTAGTCAATGATATCTATTCTGATTTTATATTTTTTAGAGATATCTGCCGTGCTTGTAGTAAGATGTACGGTAGAGGCATGCGCCTGTCTTTCTTTGCGCAGTTCTATACGTTTGATGCTTTTGTGAATACGGTGTAATTCTTTTTCCGAACGTATAATAAGGCCCGGAACATTTACATTTTTACCATTATCGTCTTTGGCTACCATAGTAAAGTAGGAAGAATTACAATGTTTTACGGCACCGGTTTGTATATTCTCCGCCTCAACCCGTATGCCCACTATCATGGAAGAATTTCCTGTGAAATTGATAGAAGCTTTCATGGTTACCAGTTCTCCTACCTCTATGGGCATCAGAAAATCTACCGTGTCTACGGAAGCAGTTACACAATAGGCCCCGGAGTGTTTGGAAGCACATGCAAAAGCGATCTGGTCCAGAAGAGAAAGAATGTATCCTCCATGTATTTTACCACTGAAATTGGTATGAGAAGGCAGCATCAGTTCCGAAATAGTGACTTCCGATTCTGCAACGGTCTTAAAAAGCGTAGTCATATTTAAAATTTTCTTTGATGGGGGGAAGGTTCTTCTACTACGTTGGTTACGAAATATTTGGTATCGCCTAGCCAGAAAAAGGTGGTCATACGTTCTACATAATCTACTTTAACATAGCGCCCCTGGAGTTCTTTGAGGTCTTCTATTACCTTTTTATCTCTGGGCAACACGGAAAAGCTGAATATCTGTGCTCCGGATATTCCCTGGCTGATTTCGCCTTCCCAGGTCTTTACCATAACCCCTTTGTGGCTTATTTTAATCAATTCTCCCGAACGCACCCCTGTACTGTAAGGCACAAAATAGATAAAGGCATAGTAAATGAGAAACAAAGCTACAACGGATAGCAGGATAATGATAGCGGCTTTTTTCATATACAGATAGATAAAGTTTTGTTGGTATTATTCGTCTTCTTCGTTTTCACCGGCGCGCTTTACAACGGCTTCAGGGAGTGATTTTTTGGCTTTGGCTCCCATTTTTTTTAGCTTTTCGATACTGGTAATGATATTGCCCCGGCCCTCAAAAAGTTTGCTCATAGCCCCTTTATACTCGGTTTTGGCCTCGTCCATTTTTTTACCCACTTTGGTCAGGTCCGTTATGAACCCTTCAAATTTATCGTAAAGGGCTCCTGCCTGCCTGGCTATATCTATGGCGTTGCGTTGTTGCTTTTCATTATTCCACATCGTGTCTATGGTCCGCAATGTTGCGAGCAGGGTGGAAGGGGTGACAATGACGATGTTTTTGTCAAAAGCCTTATTGTATAATGAATTGTCCTGGTTAATCGCGATGGCAAAAGCGGGTTCAATCGGAATGAACATAAGCACGAAATCCGGACTTTCCATTTCATAGAGATCTTCATATTTTTTTCCGGAAAGTTGCTCTATATGTCGTTTTATGGAGTTGACATGTTCTTTCATAAAGAGCTCTTTTTGCTCTTCTTCCGCATTTACAAAACGTTCGTAAGCGGTAAGGGATACCTTGGAGTCTATTACCATTTTCTTACCGTCCGGCAGGTGTATAATAACGTCCGGGAGTACCCTGGAACCGTCTTCTTTGGTAAAACTCTGTTGTATTTCGTACTCACGTCCTTTTTCCAGCCCACTTTTTTCGAGTACGCGTTCTAGTACCAGTTCGCCCCAGTTTCCCTGCATTTTGCTGTCCCCTTTCAGCGCCCTGGTAAGGTTTTCCGCTTCCTGGGTGATTTTCAGGTTCTGGCTTTGCAGGTTTAACAATTGTTCTCTCAGTGCCGAATGTATACTTATATTTTCTTTCTGGCTTTCTTCTACCTTTTTTTCGAAGAGCATGATCTTTTCCTGCAAGGGAGAGAGTATATTTTTTATATTCTCCTTGTTTTGCTGGGTGAATTTATTACTTTTTTCATCCAGTATTTTATTTGCAAGGTTCTCGAATTCCCGTGTGAATTTTTCCTGGAGTTTTTCTACTTCTTCCTTTTGTTCTTCGTTCTTTTGCCGGAGGTTTTCCAGCTCTGCTTCCCTTCTGGCAAGTTGAAGCCCCGTAGCTTCCTTGTCGCGTTGAATATCTGCCTTTTCCGCATGCAGTTTCTCCATATCACCACGTAGCCCGTTTATTGCCGATTGCAATTGGTTTTCCCTCTCGGCCCAGGTACTGGTGCGGGTTTTAGATTTTAGCCCCTGTATGTATATACCTGCAAATACACCCACAACAACGGATATGACAGCTACGGTAAAGAGGAGGAGACTTTCAGTCATTTATATGGCTATTTTTTTGATGGGTATTTATTTTCCAAAGATAGAATTTTTTAATTTACACCGTTAAGCCTGTTATGGCTTATTTAAAAAACAATATGCTTGTTATTTTATACGGAAAGTCCCGGTGTTCCGGTCAAATTCAATAAGATCGGGAGGGAAGAGACGTTGAAAACTACCTTTTTCTATCAGTTGGCAGGGCGTGCCGAAATCTGCCTGGTTTTTTGTCATAACCAGCATTTTATCACACAATTGTATGGAGAGGTCTATTTCGTGTGAAGAATAAAGAATGCTCTTCCGGGTCTGATGCGCCAGGTCTTTTAGAAGTTTGAGAATATGAGTTTTGTGATAAACATCGAGGTGAGTGGTGGGCTCATCCAGGATAATTACCGGGGTATCCTGTGCTATGGCCCGGGCTATCATAACTTTTTGCAGTTGTCCGTCACTCAGTGCGTAGCATTTCTGATGCTGTATATTTTCAAGGTCGAGCAGAGTGATGGCTTCTTTTATTTTAAGGGAGTCCCTTTTGGTCAGGTTGCCTATCCAGTTTGTATAGGGTTGCCTGCCCAGAGCTATGGTTTCGGCAACCGTAAGATTCCTGGAAGGCAGCTGTTCAGTGAGTACCAGGCTTATTTTCCGTGCGAGTGCGGTGTGGGTATATCGGCCCAGAGATTTTTGCTCCAGTATTATATCCCCGGAAAGAGCAGGTTGTATTCCGGAGAGTGTTCGTAACAAGGTAGATTTTCCTATTCCGTTTGCGCCTATAATCCCGGTCAGTTCCCCCAGATCCAGGCTAAACGAGATATCCCGGGCTATTTCGGAAACCTGTTTTCCAGACGTATAGCCGACTGACAGTTTTTCTGCCCGGAGAACTGTGTTCTTAGCTTTGGATGTAATGTTTTCTGTCATGAGGACTTTTCTTATTCCTTCCGTTAAAAGATCATTTTTCGTTTGCGTACCAAAAGCCATACGACCACCGGTGCTCCAACAATAGAGGTAATGGCATTGATTGGCAAGGTATGTTCGTTGGCTGGCCACTGTGCTATGGCATCGCATACCAGCATTAAAACCGCTCCGTAAAGAATAACAGCCGGTAATAATATGCGGTGATTGGTGGTATTAAAAACCTGTCGCGTAAGGTGCGGCACTGCAAGCCCTATAAATGCTATGGGCCCGGCAAAAGCGGTAATCCCCCCTGCCAGGATGCTGGTAGCCGCTATGATCAAAAGCCTGCTTCGCCGGATGTCGGTCCCCATACTTCTGGCGTAATTCTCTCCGAGTAAAAGGGAATTCAGGCTTTTGAGAGATAATACGCTCATTATAATTCCGCCCAAAACCAGTATGGAAAGTAATAAAAGCTCATTCCACCCGGTATTTCCCAGGCTTCCGAAAGACCAGAATATATATTGTTGCAGCTTTTCCGCGCTGCTGAAATAAGACAATACGCTCACTACCGCGGAGGTTATGCTGCCAAACATTAGACCTATGATGAGAATTGCCATCGTATCCCTTACTTTTAAAGATACGGAGATTACGGCAAGAAGTACCAAAAAGCTTCCGGAAGTGGCGGCTATGGCAAAAGACACGCTGCTCAGAAAAAAGGAGATACCCAGGGTGGAGGCCCCCATGATAAGAAGTGCTACACCCAAACTCGCTCCGGAACTGATACCCAGCACAAATGGCCCTGCAAGGGGATTGCGGAACAGGGTTTGCATAAGAAGTCCGCTTACAGCAAGACCGGACCCCGTGAGTACAGCCATAATAGCTTTTGGCACCCTGTAATTCAAAATAATGTAATCCCATGCCTGTTTCTCTGTTTCTCCGTTGAACAGCACGGATACGATCTGGCTGAAAGGAATACGGACCGACCCCAGGCTGATGTTTACAAAGAAACACAGAACAAGGAGTAAACCGAATAATATAAAAGGGATCTTATATGATTTTACCGGGTTCAAACTATTTACTTGTTTTATTTGTCCAGAGGTTTAAAAAAGAAAGGTTCATATTCCGGAAGTTTCTCCGGGTGAAAGATGTGAATGAGGTCTTTCAGGATAATATCCGGGCGATTGGGACCCAATTCGAAATACAGCATTCCCCCTCCGGCGCCCTTGGTTTTACTGTAGGTATATATCGTTTTCTTCCGGAAAGGCCTGAATTCTCCGTAGTGTGGATTGGTTGCTTTGAGCTCTTCATATCCTGTAAACAAGGTAGGGGATATCCAAAAATCAGCTTCGGCAGCTTTGTCCAGGACACTTTCGAAATTAAGGAACAGGCTTCCCGTATCGTCTGTATCTTCCCAGAGATAATTTCCTCCGGCATCCTTTATGAATTGTGCGGCCCAGCTTTTCCCCCCGGGAAGTATCCACACGTCTTTATGCATGGCGCCGCTTAGTACAGTGGGTTTTTTCTTAATATCCCCGGCCAGTTTTTTGGCATGGAGATATTCGCTTTCGATGTGGGTAAAAATACTGTCTGCCCGGGATTCTTTACCGAAGAAAGGGGCGAAGAATTTGATCCATTCGGCTTTGCCCAACGGGGATCCTTCTACCCAGTCCCCGTTAAAAACAACGGGAATCCCGGACTTTTTTATGGTTTCGTAAGCCTTATTACTACCGTTGAGTGCAAATCCGACAACTACATCGGGTTGCAGGTCTATGAGTACTTCTGTATTGATACTTTCGTTATTTCCCAGTTCCTTTATGTGGCCGTTATCCACATTTTTCCGGGTCTTTTCGGATGAGATGTACCGGATAGCCGGGAATCCGGTGAGAAGGTCTTCCGTCCCAAGGGCTTCCAGGGCAGGAATATGTGTTGTGGAAGTTACCACGATGCTCTGCACAGGGATTTCTACCTGTACATCATAATCTATACTATCCGGAACAGATTTGCCTTTTTCCGTCAGTATATAGGTGAAACTTTCGTCGGAATCCGGCCAGGGAGCAGTTACTTTTATCCGGGTATAGGTGTCAAAACGGGTAACCTGGAACCCCTTGGCGTAGTTCACCCGGATTTCCGTACCCTCTTTGTCGGAAACCTGTGGTTTTTCCCTTTTACAGGCAAACAGGCACAAGGATAACAGAATGGTTGTAGTAAAGGTTCGAATCATACTTCAAAAGTAAGATAAATTATGCAATGCGTGTAATTAGGGTAGGCGGGGTGAATAGTTCGGAAACAAAAGGGTTTAAAATGAAAAAAGGGAATTAAAAATTGTGTGTCTGCAACTGAAAGCAATAGAAGTTAAAAGGAGACCTCCGAAAAATTATCTTTGCTGAGTTAACCCTTTGTTAAATCTTCTAGGGACACTCCGAATGTTTGTGTATTTTAGCGCGAAAGTTTCTAATTAACGAAAATAATCACTTAAACCACAAACGAAATGATGAAACATTTAATGGAAAAAGTCCTGGTGGTTATTGCTTTCTTCTCTGTCAGTGCATATGCACAGGAAGCCGATGGCAATAACCAGGGACTGTTTGACGAATTTATGTATAACCGGGGCAATACTTACCGCTCTGCTTCCGGTGTCCCCGGCCCGGAATACTGGCAGAATGGTGCCGATTATAAAATTGAAGCGGAACTGGATGATGAGGCCAATTACCTGAAAGGAAAGATCACCATCACATATCACAATAACAGTCCGGAGCCTTTGGACTTTATCTGGCTTCAAATGGATCAGAATCGTTTTATGGAGGATTCCAGGGGAACTTTAACCACTCCTATCGAAGGGAACAGGTATTCCGGAGATGTAGACGGCGGATATAAAGTATCGGATGTAACAGCCAAAGCCGGACGCAGGGGAAAAGCATCTTCCGAATATATCATTACGGATACCCGTATGCAGGTGTTCTTTAACGAACCGATTCCTGCAAAAGGGGGAGAAGCCACCGTATCGATGAACTTCGAGTTCAAAATACCGGAAAAAGGTATGGACAGAATGGGTCGTCTTAATATGAATAAAGGTGTTGTTTATTCCCTGGCACAATGGTACCCGAGAGTAGCTGTTTTTGACGATATCAAAGGATGGAATGTGGAACCTTATCTCGGTGCCGGTGAATTCTACCTGGAATATGGCGATTTCGATTATAAAGTTACCGTTCCTTACGATCATATCGTGGTAGGATCGGGAGCGTTGGTGAATGCCGGTGATGTGCTGACCAAAGAACAGCAGAACCGGATGAAAAAGGCTTCCGAAAGTGATGAAACCGTTTATATTATTACCCCGGATGAAGTAGGAAATACTTCAACTACCCGGCCTAAACAAGATGGTAAGATCACCTGGCATTTTAAAATGGAAAATGCGAGGGATATTGCTTTTGCAAGTTCGAAAGCATTCATATGGGACGCTGCACGTATCAATTTGCCGAGTGGAAAGAAAGCCATGGCGCAATCGGTATACACAGATGAGAGCGATGGAGAGATGGCCTGGACACGTTCTACCGAATACACCAAAGCTTCCATTGAACACTATTCCAAAATGTGGCATGAATACCCATATCCCGTGGCTGTAAACGTTGCTTCAAACGTTGGCGGTATGGAATATCCGGGAATCGTTTTCTGCGGCTATAAGGCAAAGACCGCCGGACTATGGGGAGTTACCGATCACGAATTCGGTCATATTTGGTTCCCGATGATCGTGGGTAGCAACGAAAGACGTTATGCATGGATGGATGAAGGGTTCAATACCTTTATCAACCACTACAGTACAGAGGCCTTTAACAATGGCGAATATCCTTCCAGATTAGAAGCCCGTAGGTTGGTTGGCTGGCTTACGGACAAAGGGCGGGAGAGCATTTCTACCTACCCGGATGTCGCACAGAGCCATAACCTGGGTATGGTTGCTTATTACAAGCCTGCCATAGGATTAAAAATACTCAGGGAATACATCCTAGGGCATGAACGTTTTGACAATGCATTCCGGGCTTATATCAAAGCCTGGGCCTACAAACACCCACAACCATCAGACTTTTTTAATACCATAGAGAATGTTGCCGGTGAGAACCTGAACTGGTTCTGGAAGGGTTGGTTCTACGGTAATGAGAACATAGACCTTTCGTTAGATGGTGTTCGTCCTGTAGATGGGGGATACCTCCTTAATTTCGGTAACAGGGGAGATCTGCCAATGCCGGTAGTTTTTGAAGTTATTTATGCGGACGGAAGTAAGGAAAGAAAGATACTTCCTGTTGAAGTGTGGCAGCGTGGGGCGGCATGGACCCACCTGCTGAAAGCGGATAAAGAAATAAAGAAAATAGAGATAGACCCGGATAAAGAACTTCCGGATGTAAATATCTCCAACAATAGCTGGCCGTCCGAATTTTAGGATCGGAAAGGCGATTAAGAAAAACCGCGGAACTTTTTAATGTTCCGCGGTTTTTTTATGTTATTTTTTTGTAACTTGATCTTCGGTTTCTTCTTCTTCTTCCTGCTCATCCGGCCATTCAAAAAAACTGAATACACAATTCCCGTATTTCTTTTCAAAGCTGAAATGAGGAAGGTGTTCCATTTTGGTGAATTTGGAGTGCTCCACAATAAGAAAACCACCTTCTTCCAGGAGGTCATTAGCAAAGACGAGATCAGGTATCCGGGCGAATTCTTCCTGGGCCATTTCATAAGGAGGATCGGCAAAAACGATATCCGTTTTGGTACGTGCCCTGTCCAGAAAACGGAATACATCACTTTTAACGGCACGTATGGGGAAATCAAGTTCCCGGGATGTTTTCTGTATAAACTGCACACAGCCCGGATGGGCATCTACACTGGAAACGGCCTGGCATCCGCGACTGGCAAATTCATAACTGATATTGCCTGTGCCTGCAAAAAGGTCAAGAACAGTAATTTCCTGCAGGTAAAAATGATTTTCAAGAATGTTGAAAAGTGCTTCTTTTGCAAAATCTGTTGTGGGACGGACAGGTAGTTTCTTCGGAGCCATTAACCGCTTCCCTTTGTATTTTCCTGAGATAATGCGCATTTTTAAAACGAGTTTACGGAGATAAACTCCTTGTGGGGCTCCAATAGTTCTATCCCTCCCGCCAGTTGATAGCGACAATGATTATCCCCGAAATGTACGTTTCTTATATAGGTGTATGTCATAGTGTACAAAGCATCGCCTTCATGAATTTCACCGAGAAGGTAGAGTGGAAATTCATCCGGATTGAGGTCCAGTTGTTCGGCAGTGAACAGGATATAATAAATAAAATCTTCTTTGTTGCCGTATGTAAATGTATTGTATAACAGTAATTTTCCGTCCCGAAGCACCACGATCTCAAAATGCTCTTTTTCCACATGAACATACATCTTTGTACCCTTTTCTCCGGAATTATCCTGTAGTAAGGTTTCTACGAGGATACTGGAAAAATGACGGTATTCGAATTCTCCGAAACAGTCAAAAATATAGTTGTTTATGTTGACAAACGGAATATAAACATTCATAAGTCCTAAAGAACCGATGTCGTCATAAGTCATAAAATCCGTCTCAAATATCTTGACATTGAGTTTCAGGTATTCGGAGAGGTCTTTATTGCTGAAAAGTGGTTTCGGTACAAACGTCGACAGGTTGTTATTATGGATTACATATACTTTTTTAAAAGGCTGATTGAGTACTTCAAGTTCCCCGAATAGCTTTTCCGTTTCCTGAAGCATTATTTGAGGGGTTACTGTCTCAGGAAAATAATGATGTTCCAGTGAAAAAATGGTTTTGCTCAAACCATCCAGTATACAAAAAGAAAGTCCACTCAAGCTTACCTGAATGGACAATTCGTTATAATTGGTTGTAGTATATGTACTAATCTTTCTTTTTTGAGTCATATATCATTGGCCAGTTACCTGTTGTTTTCACTTCGTCCATAGAACCTACAATTATTTCCGGTCCGTTTACATCATCTACGGATATAACTTGTTTTTCTCTGGCTACAAGATCTTTAGGTTGGTCGTGGAGTATGACATCCTTGTCTACTTTCGCTTCGAAAACCGAAGCCTGGAACCCACTTCTGCTGATAGTACCTGCTTTCATGGTAAACTGCTCGTTGTTGGCAGCATAAGGTATGTTCATCAGGGTCTTATAACTATCGGAATTCTTAAACAGCGAATCTTTTACCGTAACAAAACCCAAGGTGTCAATAATTTTTGCCTCTTTGGGCATATCTATCCTATATACCGGATCGTACTCTACCCAACTGGTGTCCCTTTGTTGTGTAATAGCGAACTCAGCAGTGTCTACAAATTTAATGAGACTGTTAAAATCTTTGGCGAATTTGCCTGTAACGGTCCTGTATGCTTCCTGGGCGTCCCTTATTTCCTTTAGTTTATTAATAACCTTGGCATAGCGTTCTTTTTTCACTTTGTCAAATTCAATAGGATCACTAACTGACCTGTAAATTTTGTAGGCGAAAAAAATACTCAGGAGCCATAAAGCAATTTGTATCGCTGTTTTCATTTTAATCTATTTGATTTTAGTTTAAAGAGGTTTTAGGCAAAACTACAATTTTTTTTTATTCAGAAAAGTTTTTCCCATTAAAAATGAGATTGACTTTCCAAAGTTGGATATTATATCGGAAAGATGCAAAAATTATTCCTTTTTTCTGAACTTTCTTAAAAATAAGTTGCTGCGCATATTGAAGTCTTGCAATATTTATCTTTTCCTTATGGGAAAATATGAAAAGATTCCTGTTCTTTTTTAAGGTATGAGAATAAAAAATCAGTTCCCTTCCCGGTTTGTACCTCATGTGTACAACGAGTATGAAATATTAAGAGAACCTGTCTGTGCAGTGGTCTGGTTAATCGTAAATCAATTTGTACTTTTGGCAAAAGAAGCGGCTTTTATGGATGCACCTTTATTTTACAGAACTTTAATAAAAACATTCCCACATACGCCTACGCTGAAGCAGGAAATGGCTCTCCAACAATTATCGGAGTATATTTTTTCGGTTTCGGACGATAAAATATTCCTTTTAAAGGGATATGCCGGAACTGGAAAGACGACCATAATAGGAGCATTGGTAGAGAATATGCGCGGTAATTTCAAAAAAAACGTTCTCCTGGCACCTACGGGCCGGGCCGCGAAAGTTATCACTTCTTATGCCGGTGCCAGTGCTTTTACTATTCATAAAAAAATATATTTTCCCAAGAAAGAAAAGGGAGGTGGGGTCAAATTTGTCCTGCAGCCGAATAAGCACAGAGATACCTTGTTTATTGTAGACGAAGCTTCTATGATACCCGATTTGCCGGGAGATTCCAAACTGTTTGAGAACGGTTCTCTTCTGGATGATCTCATGTATTATGTTTATTCTGGGCATAACTGTAAACTGATGCTTATAGGAGACACCGCACAGTTACCTCCCGTTAACCTGGATGTAAGCCCTGCTCTGGACGAAAATACGCTCTCCTTACATTATAATAAGGAAGTGAACAAGGTAGAATTGGATGAAGTGGTCCGGCAACAACTGCATTCCGGAATATTATACAATGCTACCAATATACGGGAATGCCTTGCCGGAGACAGTGTTTTCGAATTCAGGTTTGAACTGAACGATTTTAAGGATATTGTGAGACTTACCGACGGTTACGAAATACAAAATGCCATAGACGAGGCATACGGCAATAAGGGGAAAGAAGAAACAGCTATCATCGTAAGGTCCAATAAAAGGGCCAACCTGTATAACCAGCAGATTAGAAACAGGATACTTTTTCTTGACAACGAACTTGCCACAGGAGATTATCTCATGGTGGTCAAAAACAATTATTTCTGGGTGAAAGCCACAAGCGAAGCCGGATTTATTGCTAACGGGGATATTATAGAAGTACTGGAAATATTCGGCATAAAAGAACTTTACGGTTTTAAATTTGCCGAAGTAAAGGTCCGTATGGTCGATTATCCGGATATGCCTCCACTGGAAACCGTGTTGTTACTCGACACTATTCATGCGGAAACCCCATCGTTGTCTTATGAAGATGCCAACAGGCTCTACCAGGAAGTCATGCTTGATTATGAAGAGGAAACATCCAAATATAAAAAATTCCTGAAGGTCAAGAACAATAAATATTTCAACGCCCTGCAGGTTAAATTTTCCTATGCCATTACCTGTCACAAAAGCCAGGGGGGACAATGGGATACCGTTTTTATAGAACAGCCGTATCTTCCGGACGGTATTAATCGCGATTATCTTCGATGGTTATATACGGGCGTGACCCGTGCAAAGAACAAGCTATATCTCATCGGTTTTAAAGATGATTTTTTTGTAGAAGGATGATTTCTTATTTTTGAGATAAGGTAAAGGCAAAAACAATATGATCACAACCGAAACAATTATTAGTATATTTCTGGGGATAGGACTCGCGGCCAGTGTTGGTTTTCGTGTTTTTTTGCCTTTACTTGTATTGAGTCTGGCATCCTATTTCGGTATGTGGGAGCTCAATGAAAGCTGGCATTGGCTCGGGGAACTTCCTGCTCTTATCATACTGAGTGTAGCCGTCATTGCCGAAATTTTTGCATATTACATCCCCTGGGTAGATAATTTGCTGGATAGCGTAGCGCTCCCTTTGGCCGGGATTGCCGGAACACTGGCAGTGGTTTCTACAACGGCCGGCCTGAATCCGGCCATGACCTGGACCATAGCACTGATTGCCGGGGGAGGAACGGCTACCGCCATTAAAGGAGCGTCATCAGCCACGCGGCTTACATCCTCCGTCACTACCGCCGGAATTGGTAACCCTGTAGTTTCTACTATAGAAACTATAATCTCGGTAATTATGTCGGTCCTCTCCATATTTCTTCCCATAGTAGCTATTATTCTGGTTATCGTTATTCTGCTTGTAGTGTTTCGCTTTTACCAGAGAATACGCCCTAAGAGATGAAGGGATATCCGGGGGAGCTCCTGTTTTTTTAAGCATTCGGAAATTTCTTGTTTTGAAAAACGCATGATAATTATTTTTCCGGCTAACCGGAAATAATTATTTTTGGCCTTTTGATTTAAAAGCCCCGATAGAGGATGTATCTGTTCTTTTTTAGTACATGACAAAAATTTAATTTCGATAATTTCTCAATTTGTTACCCAGCCCTAAAGGGAGCAAATCGAGAAAAATGAGGCTCCCTTAAGGCTGGGAGTAAGCTGATTTTCCAAGAAACCTGGTGAAAACAATTTTTGTTATGTTCTAAACCGTTGTTTATTTGAACGGTTGCTGAAAGAAAGAGATGTCAAAAAATCCATACAGGGCAAAACGAGTAGGTAATTAATAAGGGTATAAAAAACTTCGGATTTCCCCGCAAAGGCATAGAAACTCCGTTTTATTCGACAATTAGTGTATGAAGATCATAGCAATGATACCGGCCCGTTATGCAGCTACCCGTTTTCCGGGGAAGCTGATGCAGGACCTCAATGGCAAACCCGTGATTCTGCGAACTTATGAAGCAACGGTGAAAACCGCACTTTTCGATGACGTTTTTGTAGTCACGGACAGTGATATTATTTATAAGGAAATTACAGCTAACGGAGGTAAAGCCATAATGAGTGTTCGGGAACACGAGTGCGGAAGCGACAGGATAGCAGAAGCGGTTGAAAACCTTGGGGTGGATATTGTGGTCAACGTACAGGGAGACGAACCCTTTACCGAGAGGGAGAGCCTCAGTAAGGTCGTGGAAGTCTTCCGGGAAGATCCGGAGAAAGAAATAGACCTGGCTTCTCTTATGACAGAGATCAAAGACTGGGATGAGATAAGTAATCCCAATATCGTAAAAGTCATAGTTGATAATCGTAATTTTGCACTTTACTTCTCGCGTTCCCCCATACCATACCCCCGGGCAAAAGAAGTAGGTGCGAGGTATTTTAAACACAAAGGTATATATGCGTTCAGGAAAAGCGCTATAATGGACTTTTATCACCTGCCCATGCTGCCACTCGAAGCTTCCGAAAAAATAGAAGCTATACGTTACCTGGAATACGGAAAAAAAATAAAAATGGTGGAAACCGGGATTGAAGGAATAGAAATAGATACTCCCGAAGATCTGGAACGAGCAAAAAAAGTATGGAAATAAAATATGAGGACATTAAAGTAATTGGTTTTGATGCAGACGATACTCTTTGGGTAAATGAAACCTATTTCCGGGAAGCCGAACAGAAATTTGCCCGGCTGTTGTCGCATTACGAAACAGAGAATAAAATAGACCAGGAACTGTTTAAAATGGAAATGCAAAATCTCGAACTGTACGGTTATGGTATTAAAGGATTTGTATTGTCTATGATAGAGAGTGCCATAGATCTTTCCAATGGAAAAATAGCTACCGCAACCATATCGGAAATTCTGCATCTTGGTAAAGAGATGATCTCAAAACCCGTGGAGTTACTCGATGGTGTGGACGAAGTGCTTCATGCACTCAGCAGCAAATACCGGCTTATAGTGCTTACCAAGGGAGATCTTCTGGATCAGGAACGGAAAATGGAACGGTCCGGCCTTTCTGAATATTTCCATCATATAGAAGTACTCAGTGACAAAAAAGAAGATAACTACCGGAATCTGCTGGAGCACCTCGAAATAAAACCCGAAGAATTTCTCATGGTCGGGAATTCTTTGAAATCGGATGTATTGCCCATAATGAATATAGGGGCATATGCGGTTCATGTACCTTTTTACACCACATGGGTACACGAAATGGTAAAGGAAGGTGAAAATAACGGCGGATACAAAACTATTAATAACATTAAGGAAATACTAAATTTTTTGTAGTGGTCAGAAAATCGGACCTAGATAACAAGGACCGGAAAGAACACTTCCGGGTTTTTTAAAGACTTTAATAAACCTTTTTTCGGAATGACCTTTAACACAGATATTACCGGCGCCTGCCACCGATGTAAGCACGAAAGGTTTCGCTTTTTATTTGTTATCTGTGTTTCTTGGGAATTATTTATATCCCTTACAAGAAGTTTTAGGTTTAAGGACCTCATCTCCAAAATGTCTTTAGGGAAGATATATTGAAAGGATGATGGGGAAGAATTGAATAAATAGAACACAAAAAGCAAAATGTATGAATTTTAGAAATTTTCCTATGGTGCCCAGGGTTGTCTTTGGCCGTGGCAGCTTTGACCAGTTGGAAGAAATAATTGCTTCAAAACGTACTGATACCAGTTCACCGTTTATCTTTTTAGTAGATGATATTTTTGAAAATACCGACCTGGAGAAAAGGATACCGCTAAATTATAATGACAAAATTATCTTTGTCAATGCCGGGACAGAACCGAAGACATCTCAGGTGGATGACCTAAGGGATCAGATAACAGAAAAATTTGAGCGGTTGCCTTCCGGCATTATAGGCATTGGTGGAGGAACTTTAATGGACCTGGCCAAAGCATTATCCATCATGCTTGTCAACCCCGGTAGTACTGCAGATTACCAGGGATGGGATTTGGTAAGGGTTCCGGCACTGTACCATGTTGGGGTTCCTACCATTAGCGGCACGGGTGCCGAAGTGTCGAGAACTACGGTGCTGACCGGCCCGGAGAAAAAACTGGGTATTAATTCGGATTATACGCCCTTTGACCAGGTGGTGCTGGACCCGGACCTATGTGTGGGAATACCTTTAAACCAGTGGTTCTATACCGGGATGGACTGTTATATTCATTGTATAGAATCCCTAACGGGTACCTATCTGAATGCTTTCAGCCAGAGTTATGGTGAAAAATCCCTGGAATTGTGTAATGAGGTTTTTTTCAATGGCTCGTTGCCCGAAGAAGAATCCCGTGATAAACTGATGATGGCTTCCTGGCACGGCGGGATGAGTATAGCCTATTCACAGGTAGGCGTGGCCCATGCCATGAGCTATGGCCTGTCTTATCTGCTAGGTACCCGGCATGGTATGGGAAATTGTATTGTTTTTAATCACCTGGAGGAATTTTATCCGGAGGGCGTGAAACAGTTTAAGAAGATGGTGGACAGACACGGGGTAGAGATCCCCGGAGGTTTATGTGCTAATCTCACAGATTCGGAATTTGATACCATGATCAAGGTGTCCCTGGGAATGGTCCCGCTATGGGAAAATGCCTTGGGTAAAGATTGGCAGAAGATCATTACCCGGAAAAAATTAAGGGAAATGTACGAAAAGATGTAAAAAATTCATCCGGAAAAGTATATAGAAGCACCCATAGTTTTTGAAGGCTACGGGTGTTTTTTGTCAATCTTCCCGGATAAAGTTCGCAATTTCTTCGATCAGTCTGGTTCGGCCTCTTTCGGGACGGTCAAGAAAGAGGTAATGGGTTCCGGGAATAGTTACAACTCGTTTTTTATTGATATTAAGGTCGTTGTCTATGGCAGCCAGATCTTCGGGCCTCGACCAGAAATCCAGTTCGCTTCGTATAATTAGGGAAGGAGTAGTAATATCTCCGGCATCCCAGTATTTTTTACCGTTAGACATATAAAAACTTTCTTCCCGGTATCCGCCGGGTACGATCATGGTGTCCTTTAGCGATGAAAGTTCTACAGCAGTTTCAGCATAAGCATCCGCGATGCGCGGATCCCGCCACTCGTCCCCATCGGTTAGTGGAATGGTCGAGGTCCATTGCCTGGTCAGTACATCCTTTGTCGACTTCCGGAAAAATCCTTGTTTGTCAAATCTTAAAGGATTTTCATCTGATTGAAAATACTGTTTTAATTCCCAGGGTGCATTCACACCATACAGGGAATTCAGAGAAATAAAGTGAGCCAGCTTTTCGGGATGCCTGGTCGCGTAATAACCGCCCCAATGCCCTCCGGTGGCCCACCCGAAATACGAGACCTTCTCGGTGTTTTCCTGTTTTCGGATAAAATCAATGGCCGTATTGATGTCTTTTGCGGCTTCTTTATAATTGCCTGTGACCAGTGCAGAGTCGGAAAGATCATAATCCGGAAGTGTGGATTTCTCCCAGCCCCTTATATTTAACAAGTATACTTTAATGCCCTTGCGTGCAAGATCAGCTGCCAGCGATCCGCCCGGCACATTAAGGTCAAACGAAGCTATGGCGCCGGGACCTCCCCCGTGTACCATAAGCAGAGGGTAACTGTTGACAGAATTATGATTTATTACCGATACTTCCCGAAGATGTAGCTCTACTTTATCTTCTCCTTTTATACAATGATCCTGCCTCTTCAAATTCCCTGTTTCCTTTTTGTCCCGAAGACAGGAAGTGAGGCAAAAACAAAAGCATAGCAGTGACAAAAGCTTGGCAACATAATTTATCATGAGTGTTAATGTTTTGAAAATAAGGTTTAAGAGCAGAAATAAATATAATAAAAAACATGGATTTCTTGTCGAAACCATTTTCCATTTAACTATAGGGAGGGGTATAAAATAATATAAAGTAGAAAAACAGATAAAAATAAAGTAAAAAATAATTAATCTGTTATGTTTGTAACATGTTGATATATAGTTATAAAAATATTTTTAAATATTTACAATTAAGTACAAACGATTACAAACGAAAGTAATCACTTAATAACCGATTAAGCGATAAGCATGATTTTAAGTTTGTCTCGTTGGATGTTCAAAATCTGACGATACAAATTGTTTAACCATAAAATCATATAACTATGAATGCAATCAGAAACAAAGTACAGTTAATCGGGAGGTTAGGGCAGGACCCAGAATTTGTTAATTTCGAGAACGGTGGCAAGTTAGCCAGGTTCTCCCTGGCTACTAATGATAGCTATAAAGACAAAAGTGGTGAAAAAGTAGAGCGTACCTACTGGCATAATATCGTAGTGCGGGGTGGCCTTGTAAACGTGGTAGAGAGCTTTGTCTCCAAGGGAAAGGAAATCGCCATTGAGGGTAAACTTGCCACCCGTACCTGGGAAGATGAAAAAGGAAACAGGCGGTATATAACGGAAATAGTTTGTAGCGAACTGCTTTTGCTAGGGAAATAGGCAGGCAAAAATGCCCGTGGAGATGCGATCGAACAATCCTGCAACTACGGGCATTTTTCTACCTACAGGTTTGGTGTTCGTGAAATATTACGGACATTTGGTAACGATTTGAAAAATGTATTTTAGTTGGGTCTTATGACAGATACACAGCGTACACATCAGTATTTAAAAACACATTTTGGTTATGACAGTTTTCGTCCTAACCAGGAACAGATAGTAAACGATATATGTAACGGCAAAGATGTCCTGGCCATTATGCCTACCGGGGGAGGGAAATCCCTGTGTTTCCAGTTGCCGGCCCTGATGATGGAGGGGACGGCCATTGTGATATCACCACTCATAGCATTGATGAAGGACCAGGTAGATGCACTTCGCGTCAATGGTGTGGAAGCCGCATGCTATAATAGTAACCAAACCTCCGAAGAACAATCCGGGTTATGGGAAGTGCTCCGGAACGGAAAATTGAAATTACTTTATGTGGCCCCGGAAAGTCTGCAACAGATCATGCCCGTGCTTTCCGGAAACTCTATCAGCATGATAGCCGTGGACGAAGCTCATTGCATATCGGCCTGGGGACATGATTTTCGTCCTGCGTATACCAGGCTCGGTGATTTGAAAACCCGTTTTCCCGGAGTACCCGTAGCGGCATTTACAGCTACAGCGGATGCATCCACCAGGGAAGATATTATCCGGCAACTGGATATATCTCGGGCATCACAGTACGTAGCATCTTTCGACCGGAAAAATATTTGCCTGGAAGTACGTCCCGGAAATAACCGCCTGAAACAGATAATCAATTTTCTGAAGGAACGGCCGGATGAGAACGGGATTATCTATTGTCTGAGCCGTAAGGCGACGGAAAAACTGGCTGCCAAATTACGGCAAAATGGCTTTGAGGCCAGGGCATATCACGCGGGAATGTCTTCAGGCAAACGTACATCCGTACAGGAAGATTTTACAAACGATCGTATAGGTATAGTCGTGGCTACCATTGCTTTTGGTATGGGAATAGATAAAAGTAATGTACGCTGGGTTATCCATTATAATATGCCGAAAAATATAGAGGGGTATTACCAGGAAATAGGCCGTAGCGGTCGTGATGGACTACCGGCACATGCGCTTCTGTTCTACAGTTTTGCAGATGTAATACAACAACGAAGGTTTATGGAAGATTCCCCCACAAGGGATTTTCAACTGGCAAAACTGGAACGCATGCAGCAATTGTCGGAAACATTGCATTGTCGCAGGGTCGCTTTACTCAATTATTTCGGGGAGCAACTGTCGGAAGATTGTGGGAATTGCGATGTCTGTTTATCACCTCCGAAGTATTTTGACGGAACGGTACTGGCACAGAAAGTATGTTCGGCCGTAGCCAGGTTAAATGAAAAAGAAGCCCTAGGAATCCTGACAGATGTTCTCCGAGGAGCACAGAATGCGGCGGTTTTGGAAAAGGGATATGACAAGGTAAAGACATACGGAGCGATAAAAGATGTTTCCTGGAAAGATCTGCAGCAATATATCATCCAGATGGTTAACCAGGGAATACTTGAGGTCCGGTTTCAGGAAAACGGCAGATTGGTATTGACATCCCTGGCAAAGGAAATACTTTTTGAAGGAAAGAAAGTGAGACTGGCAGCGCTCATACAACAGAAAAAGGAATCTACTCAAAAAACGGATAAACGTAAAGTTACGGATACGCTTTTCCTGAAACTCCGGGAACTCCGTTCTGCAATAGCAGTGGAAGAAAACGTACCCGCCTATATCGTTTTCAGTGATGCCAGCCTGAAGGATATGGAAGCCAGACTACCCTCTGATAAGGAAGAATTCGAAGATGTAGCCGGGGTAGGACAGGCCAAAAAAGAAAAGTATGCAGATCGTTTTCTCAAGGTCATTGGGCAATACCGGAAGTCCCTTCAGAAACAACTTTCTACACACGATCGGACTTTTACACTTTACAAAGAAGGTCTTACTATAAAGGAAATCGCAGAGGAACGGGAGCTTAAAACAGATACCGTCATGGGGCATTTATTGAAAAAGAATGAAGAAGGGGAAAATATAGACCTTTCACAATTCATTTCACAAGAGGAAATACAGGCCATAGAAAAAGCCCGGGAAAAGCTGGAAACACCCGACGCTCTTCGTCCGTATTTCGATTATTTTGAAGGAAAGGTGCCCTACTGGAAAATCCGGTATGGGTTGTATCTGAATGCTGCCCGAATAAAGTGAAGCATTGTCATACTTTTAAATGCCCTTGTTTTATAAGTATGACGAAAAGATGTACCAGGGAGTGGGCTTTAAACTTTTTTTTAAGTTTTTTGAGCTCCTTTTCTATAGTACTGAGACTGTTGGGCGTAATCTCCCTTTTCTTTAAATATTGGGCAATTTCCTGCTGGTGATAGCCATCGGCCATTTTCTTAATAATAATCTTTTGTATCCTGTTCATACTAAAATAACGCAATATTTCCTGTTCTGATCATAGTAATCCGTAAAATTGATCCACTTTTGATTCTTACTAAATTTCTCCGCGGATAATTGGTTTATATCAATTTTAATGTCCGGTTGATAGATTTTTAAATTCTAAGCGGTTTAATATTAGAGTATAACTGCCAAAATATGATTTTATGATTTTTGCCTCCCCTTATTTTTTTACTGGTGGTCAATTTTTACCAAAGTTGTTAGGGGCAATGGAATGATTTTTTGCCAAAGATGATATTGAAAGGTTTCGTAAAAGAATGTACTTCTGATGTTCGGGAAATGGATGTTACGAAGGGATACTTGATCTCGATTTAAGGTTTTATTCCCTTCCCTCAGTTACTTTACAGGCTTACATTTAAACCTGTCCTCCGCGATATTCCGAAGGGGCGACTCCCTTACTGCGCTTAAAGATCCGGTGGAAATAGGAAAGACTGTTAAAACCTGAAGCGTAGCATACATCAGAAATTGATCGCGAAGTATCTTCCTCCAATAGTGTTTTGCAGGCGAAACTTACCCGGATGTCATTGAGAAATTCTACGAAGGATTTACCTGTTTTCATCTTAAAATACCGGCAAAAGGCGGTTTTGTTCATTCCGGCGTAAGAAGAAATATCCGTCAGGGACAGTTCTTCCTGGAAGTGAAGCATGATGTATTGGAGTATTTTATTGAGTTTTTTGTCCCCCGAATTAAACTGGTCAATCCAGGCAGGAGTGGCCAGTTGTATCTTCTCTTTTTGTTCCAGATGGTACAATATTCGCAAAAAATAAAGGGTGTTCTCCTGAATGTTGCCGTTTGTGGTCTTCCTGAATGTTTTATAGGTTTTTTTCTCCGGTGAAGGGAATAATGTACCTGTTACCGAGTGTTTTATGAGGGAGGATATATAACCGAATTCAACGGAGTTTTCACAAAATCCCCGGATGAATTCATCCCCGAAGTGTACTACATAGGCCTCGGAGACCTCTTCATCTCCGGAAGAAAGGCCGGTCGGGGAAGTTTCGAACATATGAGGCAGATGCGGCCCTATCAGAAATACATTTCCGGGTTGATAAGGCCCTATATGGTCTCCGACATAAACCGTGCCCCTTCCTTTGGAAATGTATACCAACTCATATTCCGGATGGTAATGCCAAAGTTTCAAAAACTCCTTTTCCCGGTGGAGTGAAACTTTAAAATTTGTTTCCAGGTTTTTATGCAGGAAATGTAAATCCATCCATGATTTTTTAGTAACACTGCATTAATGCAAATATTGTACAATTAAGAGCAAATATATAGGAACTTTTCGTTGGAAAAACCATTTACTTTTGAAATTTCCGGAATATGGTTCTTCAGGAGTGATGAAAAAGGAAATGAAAAGCGCTTATTACCAAATAGAATTAAAGTTTTGCCAGTGACAGACAAACTTGTGATTTAATTACAGTTACTCCAGGGCAGAAATGAGACCGGAATTTCCTTATTCTACTCTTTGGGGTGAGGCAAGGAATAAACCCTTTGAACTGCAGAACAAAATTTTATAAATACTATTTTTTATTACATATCATTGGAACGATTTTTAAAAATACATCCTGAGGATAACGTGGTCGTGGCCCTTACGGATCTGAACAAAACTGACAAGGTAGTCATAGAAGGCAAAGAGCTGGAATTGACAGAAGATATCCCTGTGAAGCACAAATTCACACTGGTGCCGATGAAAGAAGGAGATACTGTGTATATGTACGGTGTACCTGTGGGAAAGGTGGTTGCTTCACTTTCTGCCGGAAGTATGCTTACAACCGGAAATACCAGGCATGTGGCGGCGCCCTATCAGATAGGGGCACAGGAGTATAAATACAAACAGCCGCCAGTAGATAAATATACCCACCGTACTTTCCAGGGCTTTCACAGGAAAGATGGCCAGGTAGGTACGGGCAATTACTGGTTGTTTGTGCCATTGGTTTTTTGCCAGAACCGGAATCTGAAGATATTGCAGGAAGCCCTGGAAACCGAATTGGGGTTCCGTAAAGAGAATCCCTATAAACTCCAGGTGAGGGAACTCGCAGGGAAATTCAGAGATACAGCCAGGGAAGCGGAAAATATCATAGAAACCCCCAAGATATTCCCTAATGTAGACGGTATTAAATTCCTCATCCATGAAGGAGGGTGTGGGGGCACACGACAGGATGCACAGTTATTGGTCAACCTGCTGGCGGGTTATATCCGGCATCCTAATGTGGCCGGGGCAACGGTATTAAGCCTCGGATGCCAGCATGCCCAGATGTCTATGCTCGAAGAAGCCCTGGAACGTAAGGGCGAAGAACTGGAGAAACCGCTCTTATTCTTCGAACAGCAAAAATATCCGTCTGAGCATGCCATGTTGCAGGAAATTATCCAGGCAACTTTCGACGGACTGAAAGAAGCAAATAATAATTACAGGCAACCGGCATCGTTGAATAAACTTACTTTGGGACTTGAATGCGGTGGCTCTGACGGCTTCTCCGGGATTTCCGCCAATCCGCTGATCGGAGTGGTGGCAGATAGGATAAATGCATTAAAAGGGAAAAGTATTCTTTCCGAATTTCCGGAACTGTGCGGGGTGGAGCAAGATCTTATAGATCGCTGTGTACGAAGGGAGACCGCGGAGAAATTTGTCCGCCTGATGGAAAATTACGAAGCGAGGGCTCATGAATTAGGATCCGGCTTTGACATGAATCCTTCTCCGGGGAATATCCGGGACGGATTGATCACTGATGCCATAAAATCTGCCGGGGCAGCTACAAAGGGTGGAAGAAGCCCGGTAGCCGATGTGCTGGATTATGGGGAATATGCTACCAGGGAAGGGCTTAGTCTTCTCTGTACACCAGGTAACGATGTGGAGTCCACCACAGGACTTGCAGGCTCCGGTGCGAATATTATCCTCTTTTCCACCGGACTCGGAACCCCTACCGGGAACCCGATATGTCCCGTAGTGAAAATTTCCTCCAATTCCATGCTCCCTCAAAAAATGAAAGACATTATAGATTTCGATGCAGGAAGGCTCTTCTCCAGCGGAATATCACAGGAAGCACTGGCAGATGAATTGATGGAGCTTATCATAGCAGTGGCAAGCGGGGAAAAACAAACCTGCGCTCAAAAGTTGCAGCAGGACGATTTTATTCCCTGGAAAAGAGGAATATCTTTGTAGCGTGGCACCCCGTATAAACCGGGAATATTTTCGATAAATTATAAAAAAAACGGTAGACTGCCCTGTAGTTTGCCGATGTATAAAAATAAAACAAGTACAAAATGTCAAAAAATGTAATCATCACCGGGGGAGGGTCCGGTATCGGGGCTGCGATCAGCTGTATATTTCTGGATAAAGGACACACGGTTTTTATGCTTGAGAGAAACGTGGAAAATACCAGGGAAGCTTTTTCCGGGTATAGGGAAGACAAATTGCGTATCATCCCCTGTGATGTCAGCGATCAGTCCCGGGTGGTACAAATTATCAACGATATAGCCGCTTCCGCTACTATCGATGTTCTCATCAATAATGCAGGAATATCACATATAGGTACGGTAGAAACCACTGCCGAAGAAGATATGGACAAGCTCTTTGCCGTCAATGTAAAAGGGGTTTATAATTGTATTCATGCCGCAATACCTTATATGAAAAAAAGCGGCGGTGGAGTCATTCTCAATATGGCATCCATAGCATCTCATGTGGGAATTGCCGATCGTTTTGCTTATTCCATGACCAAAGGGGCTGTACTGGCTATGACCTATTCGGTGGCCAAAGATTACGTGGCGGACGGTATCCGCTGTAACAGTATTTCTCCGGCAAGGGTGCACACACCATTTGTAGATGGATTCCTGGCTAAAAATTATCCCGGAAAAGAAAAGGAAATGTACGACAAACTGTCGAAGACCCAACCCATAGGGCGAATGGCCAAACCGGATGAAGTAGCAAAACTGGCCTATTTTCTTTGCTCGGACGATGCCTCTTTTACTACAGGAACAGATTATCCCCTGGACGGAGGGTTCATTAAACTGAACAGTTAGAAAGAAATCTTGCTACACCGGGAAATAAGTTAATTACATAAATTCATAAATACACAACGAATGAAACTATTCAGATTTGGCCCTGAAGGCAAAGAAAAACCAGGAATAGAATTGCAAGATGGCAAGCAACTGGATGTAACCGCTTTCGGAGAAGATTATAACGAAGATTTTTTTGAAGGGAATGGTATCGGGCGCCTTGAAGCCTGGCTAAAAGAAAACCAGGATAAATGTCCCGAAGTATCAGCCGGATTCCGTTTTGGCCCTGTGGTAAAGCGGCCTTCCAAACTTGTATGTATAGGTCTTAATTATGCAAAACATGCAGCGGAGAGTGGTATGGATGTACCTAAGGAGCCCGTGGTATTTTTTAAAGCAACTTCCTCTATTGTAGGTCCTAATGATCCCGTAGTAATTCCACGCGGTTCTGAAAAGACCGACTGGGAAGTGGAACTGGCAGTGGTTATCGGTAAAAAAGCCTCTTATGTAACCAAAGAAGAGGCTATGGACTATGTAGCGGGTTATGCGCTACACAACGATTACAGCGAACGTGCCTACCAGTTGGAACGCGGCGGACAATGGGTTAAAGGAAAAAGCTGCGATACTTTTGCTCCCCTGGGGCCATACCTGGTGACTGCAGATGAAAAACTGGACCCGCATAACCTGAACCTGTGGCTGAAGGTCAACGGGGAAATGCTGCAAAATTCCAATACATCCGACTTTATTTTTGATATCCCGACGGTAATAAGTTACCTGAGCGAGTTTATGACCCTGCTCCCGGGCGACGTTATTTCCACGGGCACCCCGGCTGGTGTCGGACTCGGATTTCAACCGCCGCGTTACCTCAAACCCGGAGATGTGGTGGAACTGGGGATAGAAGGTCTCGGATCTTCAAGGCAGGAAGCTGTGGCCTATAAAGCAAAATAAATATTGTAAGAATTAAAAGAAAATCGGGAATTTTTTTCGGTTTTCTATACAAGGGATTAAACAGGCTCTTAAGCAGAAAAACAAGTAGTATGAATATAGATGCCCATCAACATTTCTGGCAGTACGATCCGGAAAAGGATGCGTGGATAGATGAGACCATGGAGACGATACGGCGGGATTTTATGCCGTCGGATCTGCAACCTGTTCTAGAAAATAACGGAATGGATGGCTGTGTAGCCGTACAGGCAAGCCAATCAGAAAAGGAAACAGTATTCCTGCTGGAATGCGCACGACAAAATCCGTTTATAAAAGCCGTGGTGGGCTGGGTAGACCTGCAGGATGTAAATGTAAAAGGAGCGCTTACCGGGTTTTCGGAAGATCCCCGTTTCCGGGGAGTACGGCACGTTGTACAGGGAGAGCCGGACAACTTTATGTTCCGTCCCGATTTCCGCAGGGGAATAGCCGAACTGGAACCACTGGGCCTTACTTACGATATTCTCGTATATGCCCGTCAGTTACCGGCAGCCATAGACCTGGTACGCAAATATCCCAAACAGCATTTCGTACTGGACCATATAGCTAAACCGGAAATTTCCGCCGGACCGGATAAAGAATGGATCGAAAACATTCGCCTTCTTGCCCAAAATGATAACGTGTACTGTAAACTGTCCGGTATGGTCACCGAAACGGCAAACTGGAAATGGCAACAGGGTGATTTTACACCTTTTCTGGAAATCGTTACGGAAGCCTTTGGAACAGATAGACTTATGTACGGGTCGGATTGGCCGGTATGCCTGCTTGCTGCGGAATACGACAAGGTGCTGAAAGTTATACAGGATTTCTATAGCGAAAATGAACTACCAAAAATCATGGGGCAAAATGCCATAGGATTTTATGGTATTCCCGAAGGATAAAATACTATTAACAACCAAACCCAATACTTATGAAAACCTTACAATTTGCAGTATTAGCCGCTTTACTGACTATAAGCTGCAAGCAAAAACCGAAAACAGAAGAGAAGAAAGCCGAACCAAAGGAGACGGTAAATTATCTGGAAGAATCGAAAGAAGCTTTTGACGAACGCATGGCCTGGTGGCGTGATGCCAGGTTCGGGATGTTTATACATTGGGGGGCATACGCCGTACCGGCAGGCAGATATGAAGGAAAGGAAGTCAATGGTATCGGGGAATGGATTATGTATAATGCCAAAATCCCCATAGATGTATATGAAGGCTATGTAAAGGAATTTAATCCCACAGCTTTTAATGCGGAAGAATGGGTGACCCGCATGAAAAACGCGGGTATGAAATACATGGTGATCACCTCCAAGCATCATGACGGATTTTGCCTGTGGGATTCCGGGGTTACAGACTACGATATAATTGATTTTTCTCCCTATGGCAAAGATATTCTCAAAGCACTTTCCGATGCCTGCAAGGCACAGGGAGTGAAATTCGGTTTATACCATTCTATTATGGACTGGCATCATCCTGATGCCCAGGCCGACACATATGCCGGAGGAGAGCCTTCTGAAAATAATGAAGAACGTTTTGCCGATTACCTGGAGAGCTACCTGAAACCGCAGTTGAAAGAACTGGTTGATAATTACGATCCGGCGATCCTTTGGTTTGACGGGGAATGGGAAAAAGAATTCACACACGAACAAGGGCAGGAACTTTACCAGTATGTACGCGAGCTGAACCCCAATATTATTATCAATAATCGTGTGGATAAAGGGAGAAAAGGAATGCAGGGGATGAACAAGGACGATAGTGATTACGCGGGAGATTTCGGCACCCCCGAACAGGAAATCCTCGACGGTACTTCTGATCTGGACTGGGAATCGTGTATGACCATGAACGATACCTGGGGATATAAAACTGATGATCAGAACTGGAAGTCTTCGAAAGAACTGATCCGCAATCTGGTTGATGCGGCAGCCAAAGGAGGAAATTACCTGCTGAATATAGGGCCGGATGCCAAGGGGAACATCCCGGAAGCCAGTCTGGAAAGACTTGCAGACGTGGGAACATGGATGAAAGTTAACGGAGAAGCCGTGTACGGTACGGAAAGCCCGGAATCCGGATATAAAGAAGGAGAGAACATACGTTTCACCAGGAAAAAGGATACACCTTTTTATTACGCCGTTACTTTTGAAAAACCCGGAAAAACTTTTCATGTGGAAAAACTGAGACCGGAAGAAGGCTCGGAAGTGGTTCTGCTCGGTTATGAACAACCTTTGGAATGGAACTACAGTGCAGAATCAGGATTAACAATCTCAGTTCCGGCGGAAGCGCTACAAGCAACCGGGGATACACAAGCGTGGACATTCAAAATAAAAGCGGTAACGGAGTAATCCCCTTTTTTACACATGAAAAAAATAAAATACATACAAGTATTGGCATACGCCGTTTTAGGTGTGGCTCTTTTTTCCTGTAACCGGAAAGCAGATACGAAAGATATTGTAGAGGCAAAATCACAAAAAACAGATGAATTCTGGTACCGTCAGCCTGCAAAAGAATGGATGGAAGCGCTTCCTGTGGGAAACGGACGTTTCGGCGCTATGGTCTTCGGTGATCCGTCACACGAAAGGATTCAGTTAAACGAAGATTCTATGTGGCCGGGTGGCCCTGATCTCGGAGATTCAAAAGGTACGGTAGAAGACCTGGAATACCTTCGGAAACTTTTAAAAGAAGGGAAGACCCATGAAGCGGATAAAGAGATCGTAGAACGTTTTTCCTATAAAACGATCACCAAATCGCATCAGACTATGGGCGATTTGTATATAGATTTCGAAGGAGATAAAAACATAGAGAATTACAGACGTTCCCTAAGTCTGGACAATGCCCTGGTTTCGGTGGAATACACGGCAGACGGAAATATGTATACGGAAAAAGTATTTACTTCCGCTGCAGACGATGTTCTGGTTATCGAACTTACGACCACGGCAGAAAAAGGAATGGACCTTAGCCTGAAACTGGATCGTCCCGAAGATCACGGACATCCTACCGTATCCGTCTCTCCTTTGTCATCCGAAGAACTTAGTATGAAAGGGACTGTAACACAATACGGGGGTGCAGTGGGGTCCGAACCGCATCCTATGGACTACGGGGTTAATTTTGAAACGAGGCTCCGGGTAAAACACGAATCGGGAACTGTTACGGGAGAGAAAGGAACATTGCGGCTGGAAAACGTTAAAAAGGTCACCCTTCTCCTTGCCGGGGCCACATCTTTTTATCATGACGATTACGAAGGACAAAATACCAGGACACTTGATGCTGTTCAGGACAAGACTTTTGAAGAATTGCTGGAATCACATAAAACCGATTATCGGAATTTCTATGACCGCGTAACCCTGGACCTGGGGGTGGGGGGAAATGAATTGGATTCTTTGCCCACGGATAAAAGACTGGCCAGGATCAAAGAAGGGAATGACGATCTGGACCTTATGGCAAAACTGTTCCAGTACGGAAGATACCTGCTTATTTCTTCTTCCCGTCCGGGGACAAATCCGGCTAACTTACAAGGCATATGGAATGAGCATATCGAAGCTCCCTGGAATGCGGATTATCATCTGAATATAAACCTCCAGATGAATTACTGGCCTGCCGAGGTCACTAATTTAAGTGAATTGCACCAACCGTTATTTGATTTTGGTGACAGGTTGATTGAGCGTGGTAAAATTACTGCTAAAGAACAGTACGGTATAGACAGGGGTGCGGTAGTACACCATGCCACAGATTTATGGGCGCCCGCATGGATGCGCGCGGAAAAACCTTACTGGGGGTCCTGGATACACGGAGGAGGATGGCTGGTACAACACTATTGGGAACATTACCGGTTTACAAGAGATACCGCTTTCCTACGCGACCGGGCTTATCCGGCCTTAAAAGCTTTTGCAGGATTTTACCTGGATTGGTTAGTACAGGATGAAAACGGCAAGTGGATATCCGTACCGGAAACCTCCCCGGAAAACTCTTACTTAGCAGATGACGGAAAATCTGCAGCAGTGTCAGCCGGATCGGCGATGGGACATCAGATCATCGGGGAAGTCCTGGAAAATACACTCAGTGCAGCGAAAGATCTCGGGATTGAAGACGAATTTATTGAAGAGGTAAAGCAAAAAAGAAAAGACCTTTTTCCCGGGGTTATTGTAGGCGAGGACGGGAGGATACTGGAATGGAACCATCCGTATGAAGAAGCGGAAAAGGGGCATAGGCATATGTCACACCTCTATGCATTGCACCCGGGAAGCAAGATCACTTCTGCCGATAAAGAAGCGTTTGAGGCGGCAAAAAAGACGATCGGATATCGCCTGGAACACGGTGGCGCGGGAACGGGCTGGAGCAGGGCATGGATGATCAGTTTTAATGCCCGCCTGTTTGATAAGGTTTCGGCAGAAGATAACATCCGAAAATTTTTAGAGATATCCATTGCAGATAATATGTTCGATATGCATCCGCCGTTTCAGATAGACGGAAATTTCGGGTATACCGCCGGTGTCGCCGAGTTGCTGATACAATCTCACGAAGGGTTTATCCGTCTGTTACCTGCCCTTCCAGCAAACTGGCCTGACGGAAAGGTGGAAGGACTCGTGGCGCGGGGGAACATTACAGTGGATATGGAATGGAAGGATAGTAAACTTACCACTCTTGCCCTGTACTCCGAACAAGCCCTGACGTGTAAACTATGGTACGACAGTATAGAAAAAGAAGTCCGGTTGTCGAAAGGTGAAAAAGTAAGATTTGGAGCAGATTTAAGGAAGGAGTAAATTATAGCCGGTAATTTTTGGAAACCGTTTCGTGTAACGGAATAAAACAATATAAAACACAAATGTTAAATCGTTAATAATAGGGCACAGAAATTTTTTTTAAGCTAATTTTAGCCCTTAAATTGTGCCGGAAACAGGAAAATGAAGGTATGAACTTACATTTAGAGCAAAAAGTGATAATAGTAACCGGGGGTGCCAAAGGCATCGGTTACGGAATATGTGAAGTATTGGCAGAAGAAGGAGCTCTCCCGGTTATTGTGGGGAGAAATGAAGAGGACAATGCTAAAGCAGTAAGTTCCATTAGGGGAAGAGGAGGAGAAGCTTATTCCCTCATAGGAGAATTGACTGACCCGGATGCGTGCAAAAATGCCGTTGAAAATGTACTGGCGAAGTTCGGGAGAATAGATGGCCTTGTGAATAATGCCGGGGTTAATGATGGTGTTAGCCTGGAAAACGGCTCGTATGATAGTTTTGTAGCGTCTATCAATAAAAATCTCACCCATTATTATCTCATGGCCCATTATGCGTTACCGGAATTGAAAAAAACAAAAGGTGCTATTGTAAACATAGGTTCGAAAACCTCGCTTACGGGACAAGGAGGTACTTCCGGGTATGCGGCAGCCAATGGAGGGCGCAACGCACTTACCAGGGAATGGGCGGTGGAATTACTTCCTTATGGCATACGTGTCAATGCTGTGATCGTGTCCGAATGTTATACACCGTTGTATGAAAAATGGATAAAAACATTTCCGGATCCGGAGGAGAAATTAAGTGCCATTACAGAAAAAATCCCGTTGGAAAACCGGATGACCACCGCAGAGGAAATAGCCAATGCGGTAGCATTTTTGTTATCGGAGAAATCCAGCCACACTACCGGACAACTCGTATTCGTAGATGGAGGATATGTACACCTGGACCGCGCTTTAACCTGAGAAATAATCAACCCACAGCTATACCCAAGATCAATCAGTTTAATTTAAAACCCATACTATAGTGAAGAAAGACACATTACCCCCTGTGGTTTCAAGGAAAAACCTTATTCCTTTTATTTTAGTTACTTCCTTATTTGCCCTTTGGGGTTTTGCCAATGCAGTCACGGACCCTATGGTACAGGCATTTAAAAAAGTCCTGGAACTCAGTAACTCCCAGGCGGCATGGGTACAGATGGCATTTTACGGCGGTTATTTTTGCATGGCGCTGCCCGCAGCGTTATTTGTGAGAAAATATTCGTATAAGACCGGGGTGCTTATAGGGCTGGCCCTGTATGCCGGAGGGGCCTTACTGTTCTACCCGGCAGCAATTACGGAGAAATTCTGGTTTTTCTGTCTTGGTCTTTATATCCTTACTTTCGGACTCGCATTCCTGGAAACAACTGCAAATCCTTATATCCTTGCGATGGGTGACATCAGGACTGCAACGCAAAGATTGAACCTGGCCCAGGCTTTCAATCCGCTTGGTCTGGTGATGGGACTATTGGTGGCACAGCAGTTTGTATTGCGAAAACTGCAGTCGGTAGATGTAGAGGATTTCGGAGCCCTGGACGAAGCTACCAAAGTAATGATACGTACTTCCGACCTTATGGTGATACGTGACCCCTATGTGGGACTCGGATTGGTGATTATAGCCGTATTCGTACTGATCATAGTGAGCAAAATGCCACAGGTGAGGGACGAGGGAGGTATTCCGGGACTTGCAGACACATTCTCCGGACTTTTCAAAAATAAAAAATATACACTTGGGGTATTGGCCCAGGTACTCTATGTAGGCGCGCAGATCATGTGCTGGACCTATATATACCAGTATGCCGAAGCCATAGGTGTAAGTAGCGATGATGCGGCCTATTATCAATTTATAGCCTTTATCCTTTTCCTGGTAGGAAGAGTTATAGGCACCTACATGCTGCGTTTTATGAGTTCAGGAAAACTACTGATGCTGTTTGCATTTATGGGTATTGCTTTTTCAGTAGGTACGATCTGGATAGACGGTATTTTCGGTCTTTACTCCATAGTAGGTATATCTTTCGCCATGTCTCTCATGTTCCCTACGATCTACGGGATCGCATTGGAAGGACTTAGTGAAGAAGAATCTAAAATAGGAGCCGCAGGTCTGGTAATGGCTATAGTAGGAGGAGCTTTAATGCCCCAGTTACAGGCACTTATTATAGATATAGGAGGTGCCGGTGTGGCAGACATTACTATAGCAGGGGTGTCTGAGGTGAATTTTTCATTTATACTCCCTTTACTGTGCTTTGTGTACATAAGTGCCTATGGTAAATGGGTACATAATAAAGTGTATTAAAGATATTTGTCAGATACACTCTGATAAGTTGCAAAAGTGTTCGGGGGAAACAATTTGTAAAAAGAAGCAGACGATATAAACCGATATCGTCACGGATAAATTTATTAAATATAGAAGCAACATCCGGATATTGTATAATAGAAAACGGAAATATAAATCATGAGGAATCCCGAACTGTAAAAAATGAAACGGTATTGTTTAGCTTTAGATTTGAAAGAAGATGAAGGGCTTATAGCCGAATATGAAGCCCATCACGAGAAAGTTTGGCCTGAGGTGCTGAAGAAGATATGCGAAAGCGGGGTAATAGATATGGAAATATATCGCATAAAAAACCGACTGTTTATGATCATGGAGACGGATGATGATTTCAGTTTTAAGCAGAAAGAACTACTGGATGCTTCCAACGAAAGGGTTCAGCAATGGGAAAAACTCATGTGGAATTACCAGCAGGAAATCCCGGGGAGCAAGCCGGGTGAAAAATGGCGCCTGATGGACAAGATATTCGATTTTAAAACAGCATTATAATGACTGTAGGACTATTTGTACCATGTTATATAGACCAGTTATACCCGAAAGTAGGGAAAGATACCCTGGAAATCCTGGAAAAGGCCGGCTGCAATGTTATTTTTTTACAGGACCCTCTCTGTTGCGGGCAACCTATGGCCAATAGCGGGTATGAAAAAATGACCAGCGGTTTCGAAAAGCCTTTCCTGAAGGCACTTCCCGAAGTGGATTATCTGGTGACACCTTCGGCCAGTTGCTCCTATCACCTGTCCCATCATCTATTAAAATCCCTTGTAAGTCCGGAAGAACTGGCAAAGGTGAAAGAACTTACCGAATTCCTTCACGATATTGTAGGTGTTGATAAACTGAAAGCCTCATTTCCGTATAAAGTTGGTTTGCATCTGTCATGCCACGGATTAAGAGGATTAGACTTGGGGACGCCTTCGGAATTGAAGATGTCCTATTATTCCAAGATAGAAAAAGTACTTTCCGCCGTGGAAGGTCTGGATCTCGTAGTTCCGCCCAGGGCCGACGAATGCTGCGGGTTCGGGGGGAGTTTTGCTGTATTCGAATCTGCCGTATCCGTAAAGATGGGAAGCGATAAAATGAATGGAATGTCAGAAGCGGGAGTAGAGTATGTCGCAGCGACCGATATGTCCTGCCTCATGCATCTGGAAGGGGTTTTCCGTGCAGGAGACAGTCCCATGCGGGTTATGCACATAGCCGAACTCCTCAATTCGGAAGAATAAAAACAAACCGGACTAAATGATTTCCGGAAAACGGGAATTGCAAGACCAACCGATTAAATGACGAATAATGAAAGGAACACATGCAAACCTGAGCAAAGATTTTATTACCGGGTCCGATAAGACGGATTGGCATAACAATGCCCTGTGGTTCTTAAGGGCCAAACGGGATATTCAACGGGATACCATTGAAGATTGGGAGGAATTGCGTTCTATGGCAGCTGCTATTAAAGACCATACTCTTTCCCGCTTACCGGAATACCTGCAGACTTTTGAAGAAAATGCAGTGAAAAATGGTATGCAGGTGCACTGGGCATGGGATGATAAGGAACTCAGAGAAATAACAGCGAAGATACTTAAGGAAAACAACGCCAGGTCGGTAGTAAAAAGCAAGTCGATGCTCACGGAAGAATGCGGACTGAACCCATACCTGGAAAAAGAAGGCTTTGAAGTGGTAGATACGGACCTCGGGGAGAGAATCGTACAACTCCGTAAAGAACATCCCAGCCATATCGTGGTCCCCGCCATCCACCTGAAAAAAGAAGAGGTGAGCGATACTTTCCATGAAAAAATGAGTACGGAGAAGGGAAACGCAGACCCTGATTACCTGGCATCTGTAGCCCGGGAAGCATTGCGTAAGGATTTTATGAGAGCCGATGCGGCCATTACGGGGGTTAATTTCGGGGTTGCCGAAGCCGGTACGGTAGTAGTCTGCACGAACGAAGGCAATGCCGATATGGGAGTACACAGCAAAAAAACGGTAATACATTGTATGGGAATGGAAAAACTAGTTCCCGGATATGATGAACTGGCCGTTTTTATACGTTTGCTTGCCCGTTCCGCAACCGGGCAACCGGTTACCGTATTTACCTCGCACTATCGGAAACCACGCCCGGAAACTACGGAACATATTATTATTGTGAATAATAAACGTACGGATATTTTTGCCGACCCGGATTTCCGGCAGGCCATGCGGTGCATTCGCTGTGGGGCCTGCATGAACACATGTCCGGTGTACAGGCGTTCAGGAGGACATTCTTATCATCATACTGTTCCCGGCCCTATAGGTAGTGTGTTAGCTCCCTTCTACGGAAAGGAAAAGAACAAGGACCTCCCTTTTGCTTCGACACTCTGCGGGTCGTGTAATAATGTGTGCCCGGTTAAAATTGATCTGGCTGGACTGCTATACCGGTGGAGACAGAAACTGACGGACGAAACTGATCCGGATATATCTAAAAAAATAGGGATGCAAATAGGAAGTAATATACTGATGAGCCGGAAAAAATATGATCTGGCCGGAAGTGTTTTCCGATGGGTGCCCAAAGGAGTTTTACAATCAGGCCTCAACCCGTGGAATACGAATCTGCCGAATGGTAAAAAGGGAAGAGTATTCCCGGAAGTTCCCAAAGAGAGTTTCCGGCAGTGGTACAAGAAAAATCAGGAAGATTCGTAAAACCGGTTAATTTTAGGCTATGAACAGTAAGGAAAGAATATTGAGCAGTTTGAGAAGCGTTGTCGGAGAACCCCTTCCCAGACCGGAAATAGATCTTCAATATAAAACAGGGACACTTGTTGAAGAGTTTGTAAGTGTGGCAGAAGCTTCGGGCACGGAGGTATTTCTTGCAACCGCTGACACGGTGACCGATACTATAGAAAATTGGAGCAAAGGGGACAATATACAGTCTTCTGTTCCCGGATTTCAGGAAAAATATCCCTTGATATTCGATGAACAGTTCCCTTTTGAAAAAGATAAGATGCCCGGAGTATTTATTACTGAAGCGTCGTTTGGAGTTGCAGAGAATGCCGCTTTATGGCTTACGGATACAGAACTGAATTCCCGTTTACTCGCTTTTATTCCAGAAAGGATAGTGGTTCTGCTTAAAGCCGATAGCCTGCTGCCTACGATGCACCAGGCCTATGAAAGGATTGGGGAGAATCCTCCTTTTGGTTTCGGTCTTTTTATGGCAGGGGCTTCGAAAACGGCAGATATAGAGCAGACCTTGGTAAAGGGTGCACAGGGAGCAAAAGAACTGGCTGTCATTTTGTATTAACCGGAAGATTATAAAAAAATAAAGGCTATCTCCTGTAAAAAAGAGACAGCCTTTTATTTTTCAGGTCTTTTCTATACTGAGGTCTACATTTCAAAAAGCTCGGCCAGTTTGGTGTCCAGAGCTTCTCCACGAAGATCTTTAGCTATTATCTTACCTTCCTCATCCAGTATAAAGGTAGCAGGTATGGCTTTTACATTATAAAGCTGAGCAATAGGGTCTTGCCAGAATTTAAGGTTGGAAACATGGTGCCAGGGAAGCTGATCTTCGGCAATGGCCTTTTCCCAGTCTTCTTTCTTTCTGTCCAGAGAAACCCCGATGATACTCAGACCCTCGTCCTTGTATTTTTCGTAAAGTTTGACTACGTGAGGGTTTTCAGCCCTGCAAGGCTTACACCAGGCTGCCCAGAAGTCGATAATGGTTATCTTTCCTTTAGCGTCTTTAAGCGCAAGGACTTCTCCTTCGGGGGTTGGCGCTGAAAAATCCGGTGCCGGGGAACCTATGGACACTTTGGTGAGGTTTTCCACCTGGGTAGCAACCCTTTGTGCTACTGCGGTTTTCTGTACGTCTTCAGACAGGGAAGAGAGTAATTCCTTGATCTCTTCCGGGGTCTGAGAACGGGACATCAGCATTTTTTCCAGTACCAGTGCGGAAATATAAGAATCGGAATGCTCTTCTACGAACTTTACTTCGTATTCTTTCGCTTCTTCCTGTATCTCACTGTATGTATCTTGAAGGGTTGTAATGGTTACGGTATCTCTTTCCTGTGAGGCTTTCATCATTTGCTGGCGGAGAGCGTTAATTCTTTCGCCTATACCACGTGTACCGGAAATAAACTCATAAAAATCGTCATTGGACGGCGATCCTCCCATTTTTGAAAAGTTGATACTGTCTTTGTATGCTTCTATTTCAATATCTCCGTTTTCTACAATAACAGGAATGTTACCTACCTGGTCTATAAGAATAAAGTGAATCTCCGGAGTATCTGCTTTTCCGGAAAAAGTAAATTCCCCGCTCTGTACTTTTGTGGAATCTACATCCACCGGCTGATTGTTTTCATCTGCTTTTTTCATGAACACCTGCTCGCCGTCTTCCACACCGTCTATTTTAACGGTAATTGTGTAGCTGTCTTTATTCTGTTTACCACAGGAAGCAGCAATAAGCGCCATAAAAAATAATACGCCGATCTTTTTCATTAATCTGTAATTTTAAAAGGTTTATGTGCAAAGTTAAACTTTCCCCCCATAAAACGGTGATGTTTAGGATAAAATTAAGTAAAGGGCAGAAATAATGGCAATCACAAAAAAACGTTTTTCCATTCAGGGCAGTATATTCGCAGGACGGGGCGGAAAACCGAGGGAACGGATTTTAATTTATACATTTACATTATGCTTGATTTTCGCTTAAGAGTTTTTCATACGGTCGCCAGGCGACTCAATTTTACCAAAGCCGCCCGCGAACTGTATATTTCGCAACCGGCGGTGACAAAGCATATAAAAGCACTGGAAGTGGAGTACGGTATACGATTGTTTGATCGTAACGGTACAAAGATACAACTGACCTATGCCGGTGAACTACTGTTGCGGAGCACGGAGCAGATCTTCGAGATATACCGTAAACTGGAGACTGACCTGCATGCTTTGTCCGGAAAACATGCCGGTAAGTTGCGAATAGGGGCCAGCACTACCATAGCTAATTATATTCTGCCCCGGGTATTGCCGGCTTTCCGGACAAAATATCCGGATGTGGACATTGAACTTCTCACAGGGAATACGGAACAGGTAGAAAAATTTTTGAGGAATAAGGAAGCAGATCTGGGAGTAACCGAAGGTTTTTCCAAACTCCCCATATTAAAATATACATCATTCATCAAGGATGAAATCGTACTGGTAGGTTCCGTAGATCACCCTGTTGCCGGAAAAGGAATGATTGACCTGAAGGAATTGAAAACGTTACCGCTACTTATGCGCGAACCGGGATCAGGAACCCTCGATGTTATAGCACATGCCCTTGGGGAAGCCCACGTGAAAATCTCCGATCTCAACCTGGTAATGCAGTTGAGCAGTAGCGAAAGTATCAAGGAATACCTGCTGCATTCCGATTGCCTGGCGTTTCTTTCCGTCTATATTATTCTCCATGAATTGCGCAACAATACTTGTAGTATTATAGATGTAAAAGGATTGGAAATAGAACGATATTTTTACTTTGTTCAGCTACAGGGACAAACCGATACCCTTTCGAATCTTTTTATGGATTTTGCCCTCCGTCATAACTACAAGTTATAATACATGCCCATTAGTGATTTCCAGAACTTCTGTAAGATTAGCAATTTTGCAGAGTTAAATCATTTATTATGTTTAGGAAGTCAAAAAGTGAAATGGTCCATCCCGGTAGTTATACGAAACGGTTTTTTGACAAGCACATTAGCATCCGTAAAATTGTTTTTATAACGCTGGTTATACTTTGCCTGTCTTCCCTGATCTCTCCTCCCGTTGCTTTGCTTTTTGGGGTTATGACAGCCTGGTTTATGGGGCATCCGTATATGCATTTAAACAGCAGAGCTTCCCATCTTTTATTGCAGGTATCTGTTGTGGGCCTTGGGTTTGGTATGCAGGCGGACAGTGCTTTAAAAGCGGGTAAGGAAGGTATATTGCTCACTATAATATCCATTTTCGGAACGCTGGTTCTCGGTTTTGTATTGTGCCGGTTGCTTAAAATAGAAAAGAAAACGGCATATCTCGTGGCCATAGGTACCGCCATATGCGGGGGAAGTGCCATAGCCGCAGTAGCACCGGTAATACAGGCAAAAGAAAAACAAATATCCGTCGCGCTCGGAGTTGTATTTATTCTGAATTCCGTGGCATTGTTCGTGTTTCCGGCCATAGGGCATTTGCTCGGGTTGTCACAGGGTTCTTTTGGTTTATGGAGCGCTGTAGCTATCCACGATACCAGTTCTGTGGTAGGCGCAGCTGCAAAATACGGTTCTGAAGCACTGGAGGTGGCCACCACCGTAAAACTGGCCAGAGCTTTGTGGATAGTACCGGTGGCATTGCTTTCGTCCGTAATGTTCGGGGCGGGTAAGGGAAAGGTCCGTATTCCTTATTTTATAGGACTGTTTGTATTGGCTATGTTGTTGAATACCTATGTCTCTTTTGTACGGCATATAAGTCCTTATATCGTGAATATTTCCAAATCAGGACTCACACTTACCCTATTTCTGATCGGATGCGGGCTTACCAGGAAAGTGATAGGCACCGTTGGCGTTAAACTGTTTATTATGGGATGTATACTCTGGCTGGTCATCTCAGCTTTTTCCCTTTTTGGGATTACTTCCTTCGGGAACTGACAAAACATGTTTTATGGCAGGAAGTCTAGGAGTTCTCTTGGAAAAAGATGACAGTGAAGAAGAGAAGATCTGAGCCATGACGTATAAAAGACGTAGTGGAAAATACCGGGAGAAGTAAACAAGACGTGTACGGAGCTGTGTTAGTAATTAAGCTTTGATTGTATTTTTGATAAAATAAAAGCTTTAAAAATGATTTATTAATATTAAAATAATCTTTTTAATGCGATATCTTATAGAGTTATTAACCCGATAAAACAATGTATTATGTCCCCGATTTTACCTTTTAGAATGTACAGGCAGGTACTGAAACTGCTATTCTCCGTATTGTGCCTCTTTTGGAGCATACCTTTGATACATGCGCAATCCTGCTGGCTGGAAGTAAACGGCAAGCAGATTGTCAATGCAACTACCGGGCAGAATGTTGTACTGCGCTCCGTTGGCCTGGGCAACTGGGCATTGCAGGAGGGCTATATGCTGCACCCGCAAAATTGCCAGGGATGCCCTCCCGGGCCACAATGGCAGATGAAAAAAATATATTATGACGAAGGACAGACTCCCGAACAGGTAGAAAACTTTTACCAGCAATGGCGCAATAATTTTATTACGAAAGCCGATATAGATTATATCGCTTCCCTGGGTTTTAACAGTGTACGCCTTCCCATGCATTACGAATTGTTTCTCAGTTCCGCGCAAAGGACTATCCGCAATAATGTCATAAACGATATTAATTACGGCCATGACATTTACAAGGATTCCCTCCGGTTATGGTACGATAATAACCAGCTTTTTAATGATCCGGAACTGGAAGGCTTTCGTATGATTGACAATCTCCTGAGTTGGTGTAAAGATAATGGAATGTACGTTATACTCGATTTGCATGCCGCTCCTGGAGGACAGGGAGCAGATAAGAATATTGCAGATATATTCCACGATAATAATCTTTGGTTGTATCCTGTATTTCAAGATGTAACAGATCGTCTTTGGGACCGGATATCCCAACGCTATATCAACGAACCGGCCATTGCTTTCTATGATCTCATCAACGAACCTAACCAGGTTCCCGGTGGAGGACAGGTCATACACGCGTTATTGCAGCGTCTTATCACTACGGTACGGAATAATGGCGATAATCATATAATTATGGTAGAAGGGAATGGTTGGGGGAATAATTATGATTATATGGAGCCCTCTACATTCTCTCCCAACTGGGGACTGGTATACAATGCGCACAGGTACTGGATAGATGAAGCGGACGACTGGGTTGCCGACCCCAATCCTAACCAGATTAACCGTATGGCAAACCTGGTTAATTTCAGGGATACCCACAACGTCCCGGTATGGGTAGGGGAAACAGGAGAGAATAACAACCAGTGGTTGCGGCAAAACATAGAAAAACTGGATGCGGAAGGAATAGGCTGGTGTCATTGGACATATAAGCGATTTGACGTTGCCGAAAATGCGGCCCTTATGCGGATAGGAGGTAATTATCCGACTGACGGAGCATCGGTTATGGCAGGTGTGCTGGAAAGTGTAAAGTTCGAAAATTGTATTCCCAATACCAATACCATTGCCACAGTGACACAGGACCTGCCCACCCCGGGAACAAGTATTTGCGGTCCCGGAAATTCTCCGGAAGAACCTCCTGTTGGGCAAACCATATGGCTAAGGGGCAATAACGGTAAATATGTGAGTTCTGAAAATGGACAATCCGGCATGACGTGCAACCGCGATTCGGCCGGGGATTGGGAAGTGTTTACTGTCGTAGAGACTACCGATGGTAAAGTGGCCCTTAGAGGGAGCAATAATCAATATATAAGCTCGGAGAACGGGGAATCGACCATGTTATGCAATCGTACATCCATAGGAGGTTGGGAAGCCTTTGAATGGCTGCCTCAATCGGACGGCACTATAGCTTTGCGTGGGGTTAACGGCATGTATGTAAGTTCGGAGAACGGAGAAAATCCTATGTTATGCGACCGCCCTTCTGTCGGAAACTGGGAAAAATTTGAGTTTGGCCTCGTTTCATCCGGTACGGAAGGTATGGGAATACGCATAGAGGCCAATCCCGAAAATACCCGGGAATTTCTGTTAAAGGTTTATCCCAACCCGGTGGCGGATGGAAATCTGTTTATTGGTATGGGGAAAGAGAATGAAGACATCACGGCAAGCCTTTTTACCATAGAAGGCCAGCAGGTGATGACCCGGAAACTCCACGGGGACACTTCATATATGAAGTTGCAGTTACCCGGTACCGTCCGGAAAGGGGTTTATATACTAAAACTGAATACGGCCGACGGAAATTTTTCCAAAAAGATAATGGTGCAGTGATAAGCTAATCTAATATCCTTTAAAAAGTAAGACATACAGGTAGGAAAGATGCTTCCTTTTTATACTTCGGTTTACAGAAGAAGAATTATATTAGCTACTTTAGCGCATGACAAAGACTAGCTACTGTTCCCGGAATGTTCCGGGAACAGTAAAACACCAGATCAAAATAAAAATCATGAAAAATATCCGGCCGGCCGGACTGTTCCGGAATAGTTGTTTTATCCTCCTTTTTGTTTTAGGAGGATTTTCTGCGATCAGCCAGACAACATACAACATAG
This sequence comes from Sinomicrobium halophytocola, assembly GCF_052983395.1. NCBI lineage: Bacteria > Pseudomonadati > Bacteroidota > Flavobacteriia > Flavobacteriales > Flavobacteriaceae > Sinomicrobium > Sinomicrobium halophytocola. The sequence continues at coordinate 428,776 of NZ_JBRKIT010000011.1, read as the reverse complement.
AACCTGGCGTACTTTATTACCCGGATTCCTCCGGATCTGAAGATGCCTATGTCCGGGAGATGTGTAAACTGGATGTGTATTATCCCGAAAACGAGAAAAACTTCCCTACAGTGATATGGTTTCACGGTGGCGGACTTACCGGGGGAAGCAAAGAGATCCCGGAAGATTTGAAAAATAATGGTTTTGCCGTTATCGGTGCAGGATACAGGCTTTCTCCCAAAGTAAGATCCGTACAATGTATCGAAGACGCTGCTGCCGCAATTGCCTGGGTTTTTAAACATATCGAAGCCTATGGAGGTGACCCTGACCTCATTTTTGTTTCCGGGCATTCCGCAGGGGGATACCTGGCTATGATGACTGCGCTGGATAAACAGTATCTCAATGTTCACGGTATAGATGCTGACAGTATTGCGGAGATCATACCTTTCAGCGGGCAGGCCATTACACATTTTAATATCCGTAAAGAAAACGGTATTAAAGATGTGCAACCTGTAGTAGACCGCTTTGCCCCGTTATGGCATGTACGTCCCGATGCCCCTCCCATGCTGCTGATCACCGGTGACCGGGAGATGGAAATGCTGGGGCGATATGAAGAAAATGCCTACCTGCTGCGGATGATGAAGCTCGCGGGACATGAGAACACGGAACTATATGAACTGGAAGGCTATGGCCATAACATGGTAAAGCCCGCCCTGCCTTTGCTTATCCGTGAAGTGTCTGAACGAACGGCAGAAATAAAAGGAAAGTAGAGAAAACTTCCCTCACCGGTTTATAAGCTATTGAGGAATTCCTGGAAGTTATATTCATGTTGAATACCCAGTTTTTTTCGCACCCTGTACCTTGCCGTTTCCACTCCCCGGACGGAAATATTGAGCAGCGGGGATATTTCCTTGTTGGTAAGGTCCATTTTAATGAATGCGCAAAGCCTCAATTCTCTTTTGGTCAGTTTCGGGTGAAGTTCTTTGAGTCTTTCGAAGAAATTGTGATGCACTTTTTCAAAGTTCACATCAAATACCTCCATGTATTCTTCCCCTATTTTATGCTGGTGTATTTTTTGAAAGATTTCCAGTAGTTTTTGCCGGGAAACCTGCGTCTTAACGAGCCCCTTTAATTCCTTAAGGTCTTCCTGTATTTCGCTGAATATATCTTTTTTGTTCACCAGTTGCATGGTGTAGTTGGCGAGTTCTTTGCTCTTTTCCAGGATGTTTTCTTCCAGGATACTTTTGGCCTGTTGTATTTTTTCCTTGTCCTGGGTAAGTTTCAGGCTTTCTATTTCCAGTTCCAGCAGTTTTTTCGATTTCTGGGCGGCATTACGGGCCTTTTGTCTTTCGTGTCTTATCTTTTGCTGGATGAGTATATAGGCCAGCCATAAAAGACCAATAGCAATTAGTATATAAAGTATACGTGCCACCTTGGTTTGGTACCATTTGGGCGTTATCGTAAAACGATAGGAAGTAATATTCCCCGTATTACCCGCACTATCCCTGCTCCTGACCTTAAAAGTGTACTCTCCCGGTTGTAAATGGGTATATTCCTTAAAAGCCACCGGGCTCCATACCGACCATTCGCTATCCATGTTTTCCAGAATATAACTATACTGAATGTCCCCGGAGGTACCGAGTTCCGGAGCGGCGTATTCAAACCGCAGTATGTTCGTTTCCGCAGGGAGCTCCATACCATTCCTGTAGCCCGTTAGCGGCAATACTTTTTGCTTTTGTGCTTTGTATTGAGATACTTTTGTGATCAGGGTAGGCACCGTTTCTTTGGAACCCTGCCCGAGGCGATAGAGATAGAGCCCGGTAGTAGATCCTATGAGGACTTTATACCCGTCCAAAGGCAGAATACTCTCCATACCCCGGTTGAGATTGCCCTTTATATTCAAGAACAATTCGTTATTCAGTATGGGTTTTTTATCCTTATAATTAAAATAAGCTACTTCATCATCCTGTACCACCCATGCTGTGTCTTTATCTTGCAGGATTTTACGTGTGTTTAGCGATGGATCAAGTATATTGTTGAGAGGAGCGTAAGGTTCGAATGTACCACTCTCCCGATTAAAAGTATATATCCCTGTGTTTGTGGTAAAGACAATTTTGGAATCCCAATAGAAAAGATTGATATTGAAAGGAGATTCAAATCCGTTCTGGTCCGTATAATGATCTATGGCATGGACACGGGTGTAATCGTCATTGATCCTGATCCGGAATACGCCTTTGTAACCATGACAGACCCAGAAAGTATGGTCTTCTCCTGTAGGAAGGATGTCACGTGAAGACTCGTCAAATCCCTTTATTTTTTGATGCATGATGTAAGAGCCTTCTTTTCCGGTTACAGGGAAAATCCCATTGTAGCTACACGCCAGAAAAGTATCGGCTTTATATGGAACAGGGATGATCTTCCATATACCGCTTTCTTCCCCGATTTTCCGCGCTTCCTCGCCCCGAATAAGAAAGAGTCCTTTATCGTGTCCGGCAAAAAGTTGTCCTTTAATGACGTTCAGGGACCATGCCTGTCCCTGAAGTTCCGGGATTTTCCGGAAATGGAAACGCTTTTTTGGCTCTGTAATATCGCAAAAATAGACCCCTTTATTTGTGGCGAGATATACTTTGGAATTATAAATGCATATATCATATATGGAAGACTCGTCAAATATCCGGGTCACAGGTGTTTTAAAACTCATAAAATCAAGACCGTTGTTTAGGGTCACCCAAATGCCCCTATCGGTTTGAAGGAAGCCAAGTATGCTGGAATTCTGGGTTTCCTGGTATACGGGGGAAGTTTCTATAGGTATGCCGTTTTCATTCAGCATACGTATCCCGGAACTGAGCGTACCCAACAGGTATTCCCGCCCTTGCTTTATGGCACAGATTACCTGGTCTGTGTGTCCGGGAGAAAAAGCGCTGCCCGTGACAATTACAACCCCGGTTTTGATGTTTCCTTTATATACCTGCCCGTTTTTGGAGACGAGCAGGAGAATATTTTTATTTCCCGTGGGCAGGATGGCTACAATACTTTCACCCTGGTAGGATTCCGGACGGAATACCAGGTCAAGGCTGGCTTTCTCCGGAGAATAAGCCATAATACCGGACCGGTTGTCCTGGACATAACAAGTTTCCCCGATGACATTGGAATATGTAAATGAATGAAATGCAGGAACGTGGGTTACCCGGTTATTCGTGATGGAAATAAGTTCTTTGAAAGAACGGAAAATAACGGTACTGTTTAGTTCATGCGATTGCCAGATATTCTCAAAATTACGGCCCTTGAGATCCAGTTGGTCTATAAGAGAATTATAACGGTATATCCCGGTAGAATCCTTGCTGACAACTCCAAGTTCATTATACGCCCCGGCGTATATTTTTCCGTTGTTTGTGTACAACAGGCTTCGTACGGAGGAATTGTTTGGTAAGGTAACTTTCTCCCAGTGCTCACCGTCATAAATTAACACCCCGTCATTATTACCGAAATATGTGATACCACTACTGTCACGGCATGCCGTCCAGAATTGCGGGTCGGCCTGGAAATCTGATCTGGAATAGTGTATGGTCCGTGGTTGATTATCCCAGATGTCCGTACCGGGAACTTGACTGTATACTTGTGTGGTAAAGACTAAAAATAATAAAAATAAGATCTTCATATTTTGTCTGTCGATAAAAATGCTAATTAACATTTTTTTATTGAAAAAACGTATAAAAACACAAAAACTTTAATAAATATAAATATTTGTAAATCAAATATTTGCGAGTAATGACGTACTGTGTACGTAACACCATTTTGATTTGATGTAATTCAAGTGTATGTATAAAACACCCCTTAGTTTTATCAAATTATAAATTTACTTCCGGTAAAAATAATAATAAACTAAAAAAACATGTCGGTATTAAAGGTTTTTAACCTGTTCTGACGTGTGAATGACAGCGAAGTACCGGCATAAAACGCCGGAAACAACAATTTCACAATTTCTTAACCAAACCAATTTTGTAACATCTATGAAAATGAAGATCTATTTATGGTTGTGTCTTTCATGTATCACGACATTCGCATCCGCACAAAATCATATCACCGGAACGGTGATCGATGAGGAAGGAGTTCCGTTGCCGGGCGCCAATGTAATGATCCGGAACACAACCCAGGGAACAGTGACCGATTTTGACGGTAAATTCAGCCTGGAGGCTTCTCCGGAAGATGTGCTGCTAATCTCCTATATAGGATATATACAGAAGGAAGTGGCTATAGGCGAACAGACCGAAATTAATGTAGCCTTATCTCCGGATACCGAATCCTTAGACGAAGTAGTGGTAGTGGGGTACGGTACACAGAAGAAAAGTGTCGTTACCGGCGCTATTTCCAGTATAAAGGAATCGGACTTGGAGAATCTGCCTATTACAAGAGTGGAACAGGCTTTACAGGGAAGGACTTCCGGTTTGACCATAGCGGCTAATTCCGGGCAACCCGGTTCGGCTTCGACCATTCGCATCAGGGGTATAACGACCTTCGGCAACAACAATCCGCTGTGGGTAGTGGATGGCGTAGTGGTAGACGCAGGAGGTATAGGATATCTTAACCAGTCCGATATTGCCTCTATCGAAGTTTTAAAAGATGCCGCGTCCCAGGCTATTTATGGTGCGAGGGCCGCGGCCGGGGTTATTCTCGTAACGACCAAACAGGGACGTTCCGGTAAACTCACGGTAAATTATAATGGCTATACCGGTATTTCCGGCCCGGCAAAGAAGTTAAACCTGTTAAATGCTTCCGAGTATGCCACATTGCTCAATGAAGCGGCCGTAAACGGTGGCGGGAGCCCTCAGTTCAACGATCCGGCCTCCCTGGGTAAGGGGACGGACTGGCAATCGGTGATTTTCAACAACAGCGCACAGCGTACAGGACAAGAAGTCAGCCTTAGTGGGGGAAATGAATTTTCTACCTTCTTTGCTTCTTTCGGTTTTCTGGACCAGGAAGGTATTGTTATGCCCGATATATCCCGGTATACCCGGAAAAATATTCGTCTGAACTCTACCCACAAAATAACCAAATCCATTACTTTCGGACAGACAGCAGGATATTCCAGGGAAAAAACATTAGGCATAGGTAATACCAATAGTGAGTTCGGAGGACCATTGAGCTCCGCAATAAATCTCGATCCTATTACCCCGGTGGTGGAAACGGATCCGGCTGTTATAAACAATTCGCCTTATACCAATGAAGGAGTCATAAGAAATGCCGGTGGCCATCCTTACGGTATTTCAGGATTGGTAGGGCAGGAAATGGCCAACCCGCTTGCCTATCAACAGACCCGTTTGGGGAATTATGGCTGGTCCGATAATTTTGTAGGTAATGCTTATGTTGAAATAGAACTTATCCCGGGTTTAAAGGTCAGGAGCACTTTCGGAGGGAAACTTTCCTATTGGGGAGACGAGAGTTTTACACCGGTATTCTTTTTAAATTCTTCTACAACCGAAAAACGCAATAATATAAGTAGGAATACCAGGAAAGGATTTGGCTGGAATATAGAGAATATACTTTCCTATACACGCAGTCTGGGAGATCATAACTTCAGCATTCTTTTAGGACAGGGGGTATATGTAGATAATATTAGTAGTGGCGAAAGCGTAACGTACTACGACATCCCTGTAAACAGCTATAAAGACGCGTCTTTTAACTTTACCGTACCTATAGAAGATATAGATGCCTCCGCCTACGAAAACCCCGAACATCGGGTAACATCGTTATTCTCCCGGGTCAATTACGATTATATGGAAAAGTACATCTTTACCGGAATTGTCCGGAGGGACGGTTCTTCCCGTTTCGGTTCCAATAATAAATACGGGGTATTTCCCTCCTTTTCCCTGGGTTGGGTACTTACCAAAGAGGATTTCTGGAAAGAAAGCAATGTACTCAACCAGTTTAAACTGAGAGGTGGTTACGGGGTTACCGGGAATGACGCCATTGGTGACTTCCGTTACCTGGCAACCATAGGTGATGGCCGCAACTATACCGTAGGTAGTTCGGGTTCCGTAACCGTAGGGAATAGTCCTGACGCACCACCGAACCCCGATCTGAAATGGGAGGAGACCAACCAGACCAATATAGGTTTTGACGCTTACCTGTTTCACGATTTCAGCCTGGTATTTGATCTTTACCGAAAAAAGACCATTGGTATCCTCCAGGATGTCCGTATACCGGGATACATAGGTGCCAACGGTAGTCCCGTAGGCAACGTAGCCGATATGGTAAACCGCGGTTTTGATGTGGAACTCGGATATAATAAGACTATCAATGATTTTGGTATTTCCGTAAACGCCAACTTCTCTTATCTTGAGAATGAAGTAACCTATCTCGGGAATGATATCGAATACTTGTCAGGTGGCGCTACCATTCAGTCCGGTACCTATCCCATTACAAGAACGCAGGTAGGTCAGCCTTACGGATCGTTTTTCGGGTTCCGTACCGATGGTATATTCCAGAGCCGTGAAGAGATCGAAGCCTATACGAACAGTGATGGCGGACTTATTCAACCTAATGCGGCCCCGGGAGATTTCCGATGGAAAGACCTGAATGGTGACGGTACTATTACCGATGAGGACCGGGATTTTCTGGGAAGTTCCATTCCCAAATACAACTTCGGGTTTACGGTTAACCTGAATTATAAAAACTTTGACCTCCTCATATTTGCCCAGGGCGCTGCCGGAAATAAGATATTCCAGGGATTACGGCGACTGGATATAGCCAATGCCAATTACCAGGATGATGCCTTGGGCCGGTGGACAGGACCGGGAACATCCAATAGTTTCCCGAGGTTAACTACGGATGATTCCAATAAGAATTTCAGCAATCCTTCCGATTTTCACCTGGAGAAAGGCGATTACCTGCGATTTAAAACAGTACAACTGGGATATTCGTTACCTACGGACGTAATAAAACGCATTGGCCTGCAAAGATTAAGACTGTATGTCACAGGAGAAAATCTGCTCACCTTTACGGGATACAGCGGCTTCGACCCCGAAATCGGGGGAGGAATATTCGGTATAGACCGGGGGTTTTACCCGCAGGCCATAACCGGTATGGTTGGAGTTAATGTACAATTTTAAAAAACAGGATCATGAAATATACGATAAAATACACAATGGCCATTCTCATCCTGCTGCTGTTTACAATGTCCTGTAGCAAGGATTTTCTGGAAGTGGACCCCAAGGGAACGGCCCTGGAAGAAACATATTACGCCAATGAAGAACAGGCCTTTTCCGGGCTGGTAGCTGTATATGACATCGTGGGCAAACAGGCCCGGGGATTTGAAAATATGGTAACGATGATAAATGCGGGATCGGATGATCATTATGCCGGAGGTGGAAGTTCTACCGATGGTATCGGCATACAGTCCTTTTCTAATTATTCCATAGATGCCTCTACCATTCCCGTTAGTTTCTGGAGTAATTTTTATCAGGGAATATTTCGGGCCAATGTGCTTCTGGAGAAACTTCCCGAAGTACCCATGGATGAAGACGTAAAGAAGAGATTTATCGCCGAAGCTAAAGCGCTTCGCGCCTACTACTACTTTGATCTTGTCCGCCTGTTCGGCAATATCCCGCTTATTACGGAACGTGTAGACGCCAGCGAAACCTTTAATATTCCCCAGTCTTCGCCAGAGGACGTCTATGCACAGATTGAGGCTGATCTTACCGAAGCCATTTCCGGTCTTCCTCTCAAAATAACAGATTTGGATAACGAAGCCGGTCGGTTCTCGCAAGGAACGGCTTTGGCTATATTAGGTAAGGTCTACCTGTATCAGGACAAGAACACGGAAGCAACGGAAGCACTGGCAAAAGTGAATGGCACCCCGGGAGGGACCAGCGATTACGGGTATAAACTCCTGGACAATTACGCAGATCTGTGGAACATAGAAAACAAGTTCAATACGGAATCCATACTCGAATCCTCTCATACGGACAAAAGTAATGCGGGATGGGGAAACTGGGGTTCCGGATCGGACGAAGGAAACTCCATAAATATAATGGTAAGCCCGAGAAGTTTTAGCCGGTCCGCCGGTTCTTCCGCACCCGATTATATTTCAGGCTGGGGGTTCAATATTATTACGCAGAGCTTATACGATGCACTTTCCGGAGACCCGAGATTTGACGCTACGATCGCAGAAATAGGAGCGCTGAAACAGGCCGGGGAGGTCGATTACGTTTCCAGTTACCAGGATACGGGATATTTTCTGAAAAAATTCATGCCACTTAATTCCGACGCTTCTACCGGGGGCGGAAATACGGAATTGAACTACAGACAGAACGTATATGCGATCCGTCTGGCGGATACCTATCTCATGGAAGCGGAAGCACTTGGAGGTACCGGTGCGAGGGCACAGGCTTTGCTCGATGCCGTAAGGGGCAGAGTAGGGCTTGCATCGGTACCTGTTTCCATGGAAGCCATCATGCAGGAAAGACGACTGGAACTTGCCGGAGAAGGGCACCGCTGGTTTGACCTGGTACGTACGGGAAGAGCATCCTCCGTACTGGCCGGAAGAGGTTTTACAGCCGGAAAGAACGAAGTGTTGCCTATTCCGTTACAGGAACTGGAAAATACACTTATAGTGCAAAACTCCGGTTATTAGATATACTTGAATTGACCTAAACATACATCAGGCTGGAAACCCGGAAAATCATTTATCCCGGTTTCCTGCCTGTAATTTTTTAAATTGATAAAATATACATACAAAATGCGCAACCTTCATCACGCTTACCGTTTAATGGTTTTTATGCTATTTTTGGCCTGTACTCCCGAAAAAAAAGCGGATTACGAAGCGGAATTATGGCTGACCACGACAGATAAAAGGTCGCTACTGGAGCAAACCAGGGTAGATACCTCTCAAGATAGTTCTCCCGATGTTGTTATTGCTGTTAATCCCGCCAAAACCTATCAAACTATGGACGGGTTCGGGTACACACTTACCGGGGGAAGTGCCCTGCACATACACAATATGTCGGCAGCTGCAAGAAAAGAGCTTTTGCGGGAATTATTCGGTACAGGTAAAGATGGCATAGGAGTAAGTTACCTCCGCATCAGCATAGGAGCTTCTGACCTGGACGAGCGCCTCTGGTCTTATAACGATATTGCCGAAGGGGAAACGGACGAGGAACTGGATAACTTTTCTATGGCATATGATACATTACACCTTATTCCCGTATTGAAGGAAATACTGCAAATCTCTCCGGAAATAAAAATCATGGGATCGCCGTGGTCTCCTCCGAAATGGATGAAAGATAATAACGATACCCGTGGAGGAAGCCTTTTACCGGGATATTACGACAGTTATGCCCGATATTTTGTAAAATATATAGAAGGCATGCGGGAACAAGGCATCCCTATCGATGCCATAACTGTTCAGAATGAACCGCTGCATCCGGGAAATAATCCCAGTTTATTGATGCTTCCCGAACAACAGGGAGAATTTATAAAGGATCACCTGGGACCTGTCTTTGAGAGTGCCGGAATAGATACGAAAATCATTATTTACGACCACAATGCGGACAGGCCGGATTACCCCATATCCATCCTCGATGATCCGGAGGCTGCAAAATATGTGGACGGATCTGCTTTTCACCTGTATGGAGGTGAGATAAGTGCACTTTCACAGGTTCACGAAGCACACCCGGACAAAAACCTTTACTTTACCGAGCAGTGGGTAGGAGCACCCGGAGATTTCGCCAAAGAAATGGCATGGCATACCGAAAACCTTATTATCGGGGCCACGAGGAACTGGTGCAAAACCGTATTGGAGTGGAACCTTGCCGCCGATGAAAACCAGGACCCGCATACCGACAGGGGTGGTTGTGACCGTTGCCTGGGAGCAGTGACCATTACAGGCGATAAGGTAACCCGTGAACCCGCCTATTACATTATAGCGCAGGCCTCCAAGTTTGTGCCGCCCGGTTCGGTAAGAGTAGGTTCAGATATTCATGGAGATATTGCCAATGTGGCGTTTAAAACCCCGGAGGGAAAATATGTTTGTATACTACAGAATACCGGTAAAGAAGAACAAAAAATTGCGGTGAAACTGGAAAACCGTTCAATTCCTGTAAAGCTTGGGGCCGGAGCTATCGGTACGCTGGTTATAAGTTTACCATAGGATAAGAGCCGGACAACCCCTGTTGGAGTACAGAACTCTCCCCCCGAAATGTATTGAAAACAGCAGGGATATCCGGAGGGGATGCGGGACGGATGAGGAGTTTACCTAATTTTATTCGGTTGTGTAAGGGAATGACCGGGAAATTATTCTAATGACAGCTTATTGATCCGCATCTGGTATTCGTCAATAGCCTCACGAACCATATCTACGTTGTCGGAGGCCCTTTGGTGTGCATCTTCCATTACTTTCTCGAGTTTGCTGTCGGGAAATTGGAACAGATCGGTAATGACATGGTTTATTTTGTCAATACTACTTTCCTGGGTATTCTTTATGTCTTCCAGTTTGGAAAGGATTTTTCGCATCTGGTCTAATTTATTATCATCATCCATAACATTTTGATTTAGAGATAAAATATACTACTTTTCTTATAATTACACAAATGCTTTTCTTTGTGATTTTACATGAATGATTGAAGCTCTGGTTGTTTTGCCGTAGAATAGTTAGGGACATGACTAAATAAAAATATCCCCGACAAGACATTCTATGAATACTTGTCGGGGATATTTTTATTTCCGGAAGAAAGATTCTAAAGGTCTAGTTTCAACTGGTCCAGTTTCTCTGTAATTTCCTTGATTTCACTTTCGGAAAGTGTTTTTTCCATCGCCTTAGCATTTTGCATGGCCTGGACTTCATTCCTGGCCCCTACCAGGGCAATAGTAATGGCCGGCTGTTCCAGGGTCCAGAGAATGGTAAGTTGCCCGAGTGTTAGGCCTTTGGCATCTGCTATCGGTTTTATGCTTTCCAGGAAGGCGTTGGTTCGTTTCAGGTTCTCATTCTTGAAATAAGGATTGGAAGCCCGGTGGTCGCCTGCGGCAAACTGGTGTCCCGGTTTTATTTTCCCGGTCAACAAACCGCGTTGCATGGGGCTGTAGGCCAGTATACCTTTTTGATGTTCCAAGCAATACGGAACCACGTCCGCTTCTATGTCCCTCTGTACCATACTGTACGGAACTTGGTTGGAAGCCAGGGACACGTATTTTTCCGCTTCAGCCATTTGTTCCACATTGTAATTGCATACCCCCGCATAGCGTACTTTTCCCTGCTCTATGAGTTTTGCAACCGCCTCCATGGTTTCCTGGATGGGCGTAGTGGAGTCCGGCCAGTGTATCTGGTATAGGTCTATATAATCCGTGCCCAGTCTTTTCAGGCTGTCTTCACATTCTTTAATAATACTTTCTTTACCGGCATATTTATAGATATCAATATCCCGGCCCGCATTGTCCCTGCTGCTAAAGCCGAAATCCCCTTTCACCAGGTCCCAGCGCATACCGTATTTGGTAAGGATCTGTACTTTATCCCTGGGAATATCCTTGATAGCTTCTCCCACAATTTCTTCACTGGTACCCTGACCGTATATAGGAGCGGTGTCTATGGAAGTTACTCCCAGCTCATGGGATGCCTGTATGGCACGTACCGCATCCTTGCGTTCGGTACCTCCCCACATCCATCCCCCGGCGGCCCAGGCGCCAAAAGTAACAACAGAGACATCGAGATCGGTATTTCCTAATTTTCTGTACTTCATAACTCTTTTTTATGTGTTAATAAGCGATTTGTGTATATATATAAAATATCAGCCCGGCTTTTCTTCGGGCATATAAAAACCTTTGTACTATTTGCTGTCCCGTACTGCCTTAACTTCTTCGTCCGCAACCGGCCCTGCAGTATTGCCAAAGCTGTTCCGGATATAAGAAAGTACTTGTGCCGCTTGTTGATCGTTTAAAAAACTGTGCGGGGGCATTACATTGGCGTAAGTTTGCCCGTTCACTTCCAGCCCGGCATCCGAACCGTTAAGGAGAATATCTATAAGCCTGTCTTTATCACCCGTAACATAATCCGTTTTTTGTAGCGGAGGGTTCAGGTTAGGTACCCCGCTGCCGTTGGCCTGGTGGCAGGTGGCGCAATATTGCCTGTATATTTTTTCGCCTTCCGGGTAAGATGTCCCTCCCTGTTTTTTTGATTCGGACTTTTCGGTCGTAACGGGCGTTTTTGCACTCTCTTTTTCCGAACTGTTTTTGCATGCTGTTGCCACACAGCAAAACATGGCAATGCAACTTACTATATAAATAATATGTTTCATATATGAAATAAGAATACTATTTTTCGGTGTATATGATCCTGTAAATGGTTCCGTTGGCATCGTCCGAAACATAAAGCGAACCGTCAGGTCCCTGGGCAAGTCCGCACGGGCGGTGTTTTGCATCTCCGGGAGACATTATCGGCCCTGTTCCCGCAAAACCTTTGGCAAAAACTTCCCATTCGCCGGAAGGTTTACCCGATTGGAACGGAACAAAAGCCACCATAAAACCTTCCTGTTCTTCCGGGGCCCTGTTCCAGGAACCGTGGAATGCCACAAAAGCCCCGTTTTTATATTTTTCGGGGAACATGGAGCCTGTATAGAACAACAGGTCGTTCGGCGCCATATGCGCGGGGAATGAAACAAGAGGATCTATAGCCTCTTTTCCTTTCCCTTCTTCAGCTTCTTTTTTGCCATCTCCTCCGTATTCCGGGCTAAGAATCTTTTTTCCCTGTTTCTGGTCATAATACACATAAGGCCATCCGGCATCGTCGCCTTCTTCTATTTTATATAAAGTTTCGGCCGGGAGTTCCGCAGAAGCTTCCGCATCATACAGTTCCGGGAACAGGTCGTGCAGGTTGTCCCTTCCGTGTTGCATGACATAAAGGGAATTGTCCTGTTTGTTCCAGTCCAGTCCTACCACATTTCGCAGTCCTGTGGCATAACGTGTTCCTTCTCCGTAGGACTGCTTCATGGCACTGGCTTTGAATTTCCATATGCCCCCGGCAGAATCCAGTATGGTACACGGGTACATGCCGGGAGAATCCTTGGTACGGTCCCTTTCCTGGCAGGCATTGGAATACGCCCCTATATTTACGTAAATATTCTCATTGTCGTCCAGGATAATAGATTTGGAATTGTGCTGACGGCGGTCAATAAGGCCTTGAACAATAGTATCCGGGGTACTTGTATTTTCCGGGAGTTCATTAGCATTAAGAGCATACCGGAAAACCGATGTATTGGAAGAAGCATAAAGGTAATTCCCTTTAAGGGTAATTCCCGTTCCGCCGTAATCCCCGAACCCGGTTTGGCTGTCGGCCCTGCCGTCTTTGTCTTTATCAGAGAGGATAACAATTCCCTTTTCGTCTTTGGGTTGGTTAAGTTTTACCAGGACATCTCCGTTTTTATTGACAACCAGGTGTCTTGCCGCTCCGATACTGTCTGCTACTTTCAATGCCCCGAAACCTTCGGGAAGTTTTAATTCCGCATTATCTTCATCCGGCAGGATAGCCCCGTGCTTTTTGTTCTCTTTGGTAGAACAGGAAAGCGTACTTAGCGCGAAAGAAGTAACCAATGGAATATACCACCATGGGGAAGCGGAAAATTGTGTTCTCATAGAATAAGTTTTTACGTTTTTTTAAAGTATTTCTATTAAAATTTAATGCAATAAGGTATTAAAAATTTATTTATCGTTCCTGCGACGGCCGGTAACCGTAAACCGATTTGTACAACCTGGAAAAATGGGAGACATTTTCGTATCCCGTCTGGTAGCATATCTCCGAAACGGACAGGGTAGTGGACTTCAGTAATTCTTTCGCTTTGGCCATTCTTTTTTCCCGTATCCACGCAGCCGGATTGGTCTTGTATATCGCGTAAAAATCCCTGCGAAAACTCGACAAACTCCTTCCCGAAAGATAAGCGAGATCAGAAAGGGAAACAGGGTTCAGGTAGTTTTCTTCCATGATCCCGGTAATATCCGTCCGTACCTGTTGCTTGAGCTGTATAAGCTGTAATAACAGGTTTTTATCCGCATTGGTTATACCATAAAGGAGTTCCAGCATTTTTATACGGATAAGCCCTTTGTCTATTTGGTCCGGGGTCCGGAAAAAAGGTTTTACGGATTCGAGGAACCTTAAGAGCCTTTCACCGAAAGGGCGTACCGACACTTGCGCCATTTCTACGGTTTTCAACGATTTTACCGAGGCCATACGTATAAAATCCACAATAAATTCGTCTTTAAGAAAGAACATCATGCTTTCATAAGCAAAATCTTTTGCCGGGTTTCCCTGTTTGTGGGATTCTATAGCTATGGCTTTCTTTAATAAGATCATTTCGTTTTTTCTCACTGTATAATCCGTATTTCCGAAACGTATGTGATGCGTACCTTCCAGGACAAAAAGTAAGAAGTGATCTTCCAGGAACATCGTACTTTTTTTATCATGTGCTTTCGTACACGATTCGACGATAGTAACACCGTCGAGTTGCAATGTACTCTGGTAATACGGTGCCTTTTCCAGTTCTATAGGTACTTTTACGGTTTTTTTAGGTGCTGTCATAACAAATTAATAGCTGTTGTTGCCAAAGACTCAGAAGTCGGCCTGCTTCTTCAAAATGATCCCGTGGTTTGGGAACACGCAGACAAAAGTAATTAACAAACGACAGACCGGATAGACTTTTAAATTCAAAAAATAAGACTATGCGTGTCTTTAATATAAACGATATTTCCACCCCGAAGGATTAAAAGGCAAATGAAATTTTTATAAAGTAATACGTTTCCCGCTGAGAGCGGATTGTTTTGCCGCTTCCAGTATTTCCACCACGATAAGATTGTTTTCCAGGGAAGAAAGATCGTTTTTGGTAGTGATCTTACCGGACAAAGCCGCTTCCAGGTAAGCTATCTGGTCTTTGAAATAATCTTCGGGTAACGGGAGGCTTTTTGTTTTTTGAACACCTTCCCCCGTAATTAGGGTATTCCCGTCCACCGCATGCAGGGATGAGCTTTTGCCGTAGACCTGCAGGTCCTTGATACCGTAAGACCAGTTCCAGGAAGCCTGTATAATACCGGTAGCCCCGTTTTCGTATTCTATCAGTACAGTAGCATCGTCATCGACATCAGGATAGATATGCGGTTTTATTTGTCGGGTTATTGCGGTTACGGCAACAGGTTTTTCCCCGTTCATCAGCCAGGTCATCAGGTTGGCGCCATAACATCCGAAATCCATCAGCGCCCCGGCGCCGTTCTTTTCCGGGTCGGTAAGCCAGTCCAGGAAGTCCTGGCTGCATCCGATCTCTTTTGGTCCCTGGTGCCCGTCTTTGGCGATCATTCTTTTTACAGGGCCGAAACCTTCGCGTTGTGCCTGTTGTTTCAGCATTTGATTGCTGCCGTACCAGGTTGTTTCGTAATTGGTAAATACGGGAGTGTTATTTTCCCTGGAAAGAAGGGCAATACGCCTGGCCTGTTTGTTGTTTACGGCAAGGGGCTTTTCTACCATAAGTGGAATTTTCTGTGGTAAACATATTTCCGCTACATTTATATGTTCGGAGATAGGATTGTAGGCAAGCACCGCATCCGGATGTATTTTTTGTAGCATTTCTTCCACGGTATCGTAAAAGAGCGCATCCGGCAGGTCGTAATTCTTTTGCAGGCGTTTTATAAGCGCCTTATCCGGTTCGGCTATGCCCGCGATATTCACCCGGTGCTGTTTGTATTGGTTTAAGAGAACATGAATGTGGTCGTGGGTCATTCCGGCTACCGCTACGTTCAGAAGTTTGTCCTGTCCAGCCACATACTGAATGGAGAGGGCAAAAAACAAAAGGTACCACGTGGCTGCCGGCTTTAAGAGTCGTTTCATTAAAAAGTGTTTTTAGTAATAATATAATACCGTCTCTAATAGTTGAAGAGAAGACAGGAATTGAGTTTTTCCGGGTTTAAACAGAAAGGGGACGACCTGGATAGCCGTCCCTTTTGTAATTTTATAGCTGAATCAGACACATCAGATTCATAACTTACCCGATGACTTTGTCGGATGTGCTCAGGTATTTGCTAAACGGTTGTGCCAGCAGCCTTTTCCCGGTTGCCTTTTTAATGGCGTTGGCCAGGGCTCCGCCTGCGGGTGGGAGAGCGGGCTCTCCAAGTCCAGTGGGAGAAAGTTCATTTACTATAAAATGTACTTCCACTTCAGGGGCTTCCTGCATACGGATAAGCCGGTATCCCTGGAAATTATTTACCTGTGGTGTTCCGTTATCAAAAGAAAGATCGCCGTACATAGCATGTCCTATACCATCTATAATGCCACCTTCAACCTGGTTTCTGGCACCGGTGGGATTGACTACGATACCGCAATCCACAACACAGGTCACCTTTTTCACCAAAGGCATTCCCGAGCGTTCATCCATGGCAATGTCCACAACTTCGGCGACATGGCTGTTGTGGCAGTAATAAGCAGAAAAACCTTGATAAATGCCGGAAGAGGTAGGTTTCCCCCATCCGGATTTCGCAACCGCGGTACGAATAACCTCCTGCATACGTTCCGGGGAGTATTGTATCCTTTCGTCAGTTGTGCCTTTTACTTTTTCCAGCAGGTCCAGCCGGATCTGGATAGGGTCGGCACCGATGATCTCAAACAGTTCATCCATGAAACTCTGCTCGGCAAAGGCGAGAAAATTGGTATAGGGCGCCCGCCATGGTGCCGTAGTGATATGGCTTTTGTAATTAGCAACATCTACCTGGTAATTCTCAATGGCCCCGGCCGGGAAGAAATTCGGGATCAGGCCATACATATTGCTGTTGATCGCAGCTTCCTTAAGGTGGTACCCGGTGATCTTTCCGCCTTTTACCGATGCAGCGATCCTATACTTAATCGCCGGACGGTATTGTCCGCAGGTCATATCATCCTCACGGGTGTAAAACAGTTGTACCGGTTTGCGGATGGTATTGGAGACCTTAGCGGCTTCCATAACAAAATCACCGATCAGCCTTCTGCCAAAGCCCCCGCCCATACGGGTCATATTTACGCTTACTTTTTCTATGTCAATACCCAGTTCTTCTGCAACCGCTTTCTGGCTTCCTTCCGGCGTTTGTATGGGGCCTGTCAATTCCACTTTATCATCCGTAACACTGGCAAAAAAGTTCATAGGTTCCATACAGGAATGCGGGAGGAAGGGCGACTCGTAGGTTCGTTCAATAACCTGGTCTGCCTCAGCAAAGGCTTTTTTTATATTCCCGTCAGATCGTAAGGTTTCAAAATCGTTTCCGTCCAGGAGCCCCAGTAAAATGCGATCGTGATCTTCGGTACTTTCCAGCTTCTCACTGTCCCACTGGGCCTGCAGTTTTTCTTTACCTTTTTTGGCGGCCCAGGTATTGGTAGCCACAACGGCAATTTTATCATCGATCCGGAATACGTCGGTAACACCACTTACTTTTCTGGCTTCCGAATCGTCAAAGGATACCAGTTTACGGCCAAATGCGGGAGGGCGCATAACACAGGCATATTGCATGCCTTCCTGCCGATAATCCAGTCCGAATAAGGGTTTCCCGCTGGTTATCTTATCGATGTCCACATTCACGGCATCGCGTCCTATGATTTTATATTCCGAAGGTTTTTTGAGTGGTGCATTTTCTTCTATTTCAATAGAGGCTGCTGCTTTTACCACATCGCCGTAACCCAACTTGTCACCGTTGGCATTGGTGATGACGCCGTCCGAGGCATTACATTCTTCGGGAGATATATTCCATTGCTTGGCTGCGGCATGGATAAGCATTTGCCTCGCATTGGCCCCGGTTTGTCGCAAAATATCCCATCCGTGGCGTATGGATTGACTTCCTCCGGCAACCTGGCGTGTAAAGTTCTTCGTATCCAGCGGAGCCTGTTCCACATATACGTCTTTCCAGGGAACATCCAGTTCTTCCGCAACGATCATCGGCATAGCGGTTTTTACACCCTGGCCGATTTCCGGGTTGGGGGAAAAGATGGTGACCTTTCCGTTATCCGCTATTTTTATATACGCGTTGAAGTCGTTAAAGTCCAGTTCGGAAATATCCTGTGGCATTTTGGTTTCCGGCTTGCAGGAGTTCAGGAAATTAACCCCTATGAGTATACCTCCGCCGGCCAGTGCAGTCGTACGCATAAAGGAACGTCTGCTGAACGTGGTTTTAATCATTGTTTCTGTCATAATTACGATAGTTTGGGGTTAACTCATTTTTTCTGCGGCAAGGGCCACGGCCTTTTCGATACGGACATACGTAGCGCAACGGCAAATGTTTCCCTGCATCGCCCCGCGGATATCCTTGCCTGACGGATTGGGATTATTGCTTAAAAAAGCGGAGGCTGTCATAATTTGTCCGGCCTGGCAATATCCGCATTGGGGTACATCCATTTCCTTCCAGGCCTGTTGTACCGGGTGGGAATTGTCTTCCGAAAGTCCTTCGATGGTAGTGATTTTGCGGTCTTCAACCTGGGCTACCGTGAGCAGGCAGCTTCGTGTAGCATCCCCGTCGAGATGAACAGTACAGGCACCGCATTGCCCTATACCGCAACCAAACTTGGTACCTACCAGTTGCAGTTCGTCCCGTAAGACCCATAACAGCGGCGTATCACCTTCGATATTTACCGTATGGGGCTTACCATTTACAGTAATTTTAAAAGCTGGCATAATGAAGTTAGTTTAGTAGTTAATAAGTCAGTGTGTTTTTTAATTGCCCAGATAAGGTAAGGATAATTTGCTTTTAAGTTCACCTAGTTAAGGGTTGTTTAACACTTTTTAACACCCGGTAGGGCACTTTGACTTTTATAAGACAATGATTTTGGATTTTTAGTATAGCAGGAAAGGCGGAGTGTCTTATGAATAAGTGGTTGCAGATATATGTTTTGTCGTATGTGGAGAAATAGAAAGGCAGGTAAGGGGGAAACAGAAAAAACGAATAGAAATCAAAACAAAAAATTCCGAACCTTCTACCAAGGCCCGGAATTATTTTTTGATCTGTTGAAAGTAAGGATCCCCATGAACTCATTTTTGGATTTTTCGGAGTCCTTCTTCAAAAAGATTTACTTTTTAGATTCTTCCAAAGATACTTTACGGAAATCTTTCATAAGCTTGCTGATCTCCAGAGCGGCTTTACGGGCCCTTGTTCCGGCAGCCTTGTTTCCTTTTTCAACTTGTGTTTGAGCTTCCGTGTTAAAGGTCTCAATTTCGGACTGAATTTTTTCTAATAACTCTTTCATTTGAATTTTGATTTAAACAATGAGCGGCGAAAATAAATAATTTTAAATACATGTGCGGCATAGAAAGCATGCGTATTTGCTGTATTTGGGACGGATAGTACCATTTTTACGATTATTTGCAGGAATCCGGTAAAATCGATTAACAATTCATGCAATTTAATACAGTCCTAATATTAAGCTTTATCAAGATTGATTGGTAGTAATTGTGGCAAACAGTTCCTATCTTTATGAGGAATTAAGACAAAAATGAAAAACACACCATTTGTTCAAAAGAATAAGATATGCCCGGAAATGATTTTTTGGAGAGTTCATTAAAACTGTTTGAGTACTATAAATCCCTTGGGGATAAAGCAATGCGACAGGTACCGGACCAGGCTCTTTTTTATCAGCCTAATGATGCTTCCAACAGTGTTGCCATAATCGTAAAACACTTATCAGGGAACATGGTATCGCGATGGACGGATTTTCTGACCACGGATGGAGAAAAAGCATGGCGGGACCGGGACGGGGAGTTTACAGATACTTTTTCAGGGAGAGATGAACTGATACAGACCTGGGAGAAAGGCTGGCAATGCCTGCTGGAAACCATCCGTGCTTTAACTGTGAATGATCTTAAAAAAACAGTTTATATACGTAATGAAGGCCATACGGTTACAGAAGCTATAAATAGGCAACTTGCCCATGTACCATATCATATAGGACAAATTGTTTACATAGCCAAAATGACCACTGATAAAAAATGGGAAACCCTTACCATTGCCCGGAATGCCTCCGAAAATTACAACCTGGAAAAATTTAAACAGGACAAGGGTAAACGATTTTTTACAGATGGAAGGAAGAAAGAAAGTTCGGAGGAAGCTTAGGTATTATTAATTTATGACATATCTAAGATTTTTGAGGGGGGATATTTACGATGTAATACCCGTTGCTCATCCGGACTATCGGCAGCCAAAATGCACAACGGGTAAAAATGAAAAGCTGTTTTCTATACTGTAAGTACCACTTTGCCCACAGTCCTTCCGCTTTCTATCTGTGCATGGGCTTCAACCATACTGTCAAACGAAAAAACTTCCTGTATCTGTGGTTTCAACACTCCTTGTTCCAACAGGGTGGCAATACTTTTCATGTCGTTTCCGTCAGATTCCACCAGAATAAAATATCCTTTCACGCCTTTAGATTTTGCTTTGTCCGTCACAGCTTCGTTGAGCCCGGAAGGAATACTGATGAGTGTTCCGCCTTCTTTAGTAACTTCCAGGGATTTATCAATATTATCCCCTCCGATGGTATCCAGTACAAAATCGAATTCACCGGGATGGTTTTTCCAGTCGTAATCCCGGTAGTCAATGTGTTCGTCTGCCCCGAGTTCCAGTACAAAATCCCTGTTTTTAGCAGATGAAGTCCCTGTTACAACAGCCCCGGCATGTTTGGCTATCTGAACAGCCACATGGCCCACACCGCCCGAAGCAGCATGGATCAGGACGTTTTGTCCTTTTTGTATGTTAGCATTGGTTATCAGGGCCTGCCAGGCTGTTAAAGCCACCAGCGTAGCCGCTGCGGCTTTTTCGTGCGATATATTTGCCGGTTTTAGCGCCAGTTGATTCGCAGGTGCTGCCACATATTCTGCATAAGCCTTACCATGCCCCGGAAAATTGACCATACCGAAGACCTCATCCCCGGCTTGGAACAAGGCACTCTTACTTTCTTCAACAACTCCGGAAACATCCCATCCCAGTATAAGCGGGTCCTGGTCCTTGATCCGGCCGTAAACCCCTTTTCCCGAACGTGATTTTATATCCACAGGATTGATACTTATGGCTTTGACCTTTATAAGAACTTCTCCCCGTTGCACCTCCGGTTTTGGTACATCCGTGTAAAGCAGTTGGTCCGTACCTCCCGGGGCTTTTAATACTATAGCTTTCATATATATAATTTTTATAGTTTTATCCAGGTAAAATTATACATTAATATAGCTATAAAATTGTATATTTTTGTCTAAAATTGGTAATAAATTGGTGGAGATGACCAGAGAAAACTTATATGAAGCGTATTCTATAGTCTACAAAACAATGGACGAATGTCCTGAACAGGGACACAAGCACAGTTTTTTCGAATTGGTATATATCGTTTCAGGTAGCGGACAGCAATGCATAAATAACAATCATTTCGATTATAACGAAGGACATATGTTCCTCATAACCCCGGAAGATTGTCATTCTTTTAGAATAGAAACCACCACCATTTTTTTCTTTTTACGGTTCAATAATATTTATATTAAAGATAGCGGGATACCCGAAGGCTATATACAAAAGCTGGAATATATACTTCAGAATGCCAATCACCGCCCCGGATGTATCCTGAAGAACCTGGAAGACAAACAGATTGTCAGACCACTTGTAGAAGCCATTACCCGGGAGCATACCAACCTCGATATTTCGCACCGGGAACTCATACAGCAATATGTAAATACACTTATCCTTATTGTGGTGAGGAATATTGCTAAGTTTCAGGGCCTGGAGATGTCTGCGCATACCGAAGATAAAGCCCATAACATATTACAGTTTATACAGTCCAATATCTTTTACCCGGAAAAGCTTAGAACTGACTTTTTAAGTGAGCACTTCAATCTCTCCAATGCCTATTTGGGCAGGTACTTCAAGAAGCATACCGGGCAGACGATGCGGGATTATATTGCGCAGTACAGGACAAAGCTCATAGAACATCGTCTGCAGCACAGCGACAAGCGGATCAATGAGATTGCGGGCGAGTTCGGATTTACGGACGAAAGCCATTTCAATAAATTTTTTCGTAAACAGAACGGGCAGAGTCCGCGATCGTACCGGAAAAAAGCAGGGCTTAAGGCTTAAAAAAAGAAAAACCTGTCGTTAAGCAGGTTTTTCAAGTGATGTTACCATATAGTCTCCGGTTATTCCATATCAAGAGCTTGCCGCATTTTATGGTAAATTTCATTGTTTTCGTAGATACCGGAAAATAATTCTTTTCCCTTTCCCCGGGCAAATACAGGTACATGGATACCGGTATGCTGATCGGTTATAAAATACACGGCTACTTTTTGCGGGTTTTCCACCGGTTTTCCGGTTTTAGGATCAGTATCGTAAAATTTACCAATGGCAGCCCCTCCGGTTTCGTGATCTGCGGTTACTACCAGAAGGGTATTCGGGTGCTTTTCGACATAATCGAGGGCTACACCCAGGGTTTTATCAAAATCGAGTACTTCCTGTATCATCATTTCGGGGTTTTTGGCATGTCCTCCCCAGTCTATATAAGAACCTTCAACCATAAGAAAAAAAGGTTTATTGGTAGCCTCGAAGTATTTGAGGGCTTTGGCTGTGGCTTCAGGCAAAAAATCATCCCTGCCCTGTATTTTGGAAGGCATGCCTTCGGGTGCGAGCAAAAAGCCGTTCCTTCTGGACGGGTCTACCGTAGACATATTTATAGAATCCATGTGATAATCTTTTGCCTGAAGTTCGGTATATAAATTTCTGCTGTCTTCCCTTTTTGTAAAATACTTCAACCCGGCCCCTGCAAAGAAATCTACATTTTCCTTCAGCATCTCCAATGCAATGGCTTCATGCATATCCCGGTTCTCCACGTGGGCGTAAAAAGCTGCCGGGGTGGCATGAGTTATGGAAGTAAGACTTATGAGTCCCGTTTTATAGCCTTCGGTCTTCAGGTCTTCGAGAATTGTGGGCAGGGCAACGGTATCTTTGGACACACCAATAGCTTTTTTATATGTTTTTTCCCCGGTGGAAAAAGCCGTGGCCCCCGCGGCAGAATCGGTAATCCGGTGACTGGTAGAGGAAGTTTTACTCAACCCAATAATAGGAAACCTTTCAAAATTGGATATGGTATCCTTAAAATAGGATGCCGAGGATATCTGTGATAGTCCCATACCATCCCCGATCATAAAAATTATACTCAAAGGTTCTTCCGAAACAATAGCCGAAGTGTCCCGGGCATTTTCCCTGCCTTTTTCAGGAGTACATCCTATGGAAATGGTAAAGAGGACTGTTATTAGTATCGCTTTGAACGAAAATCTCATAATTTCTGATTTTTAGCTAAAATTTAAAAAGCGTACGGCAAGAAAAATATGCTCTTGCCGTACTTATTTAAAATGGGGTAGTCAGTTTATAATATGGTCCGGCCGGTTAGTATCCGGGGTTTTGGTCCAGGTATCCCGGGGTATTGGACGAGCCGTCTATAGCCGATTGAGGAATAGGGAACAACCTGTGTCTTACATCCGTATCGGTTTTCTCTGTCCAGGTATCCTCATAATGCCCGAAACGGATCATATCCGTACGCCTGGACATTTCCCAGTACAATTCAAAACCGCGTTCGCGATAAAGAATATCCGGGTCGATGGAAGTGAGCGCCGCAGGAACAGGAGCACGGGCAGTTCTGGATGTCCTTACGAAATTGACATCGGACAAAGCCCCGGCATCATCTCCTTTTCTTAATTTCGCTTCGGCACGCATTAAATAGATTTCGGCATAACGCAATAGCACAAGGTCTACACTGCTGTAATTGTTCCCGTTGGGAGAAGTGCGGCTAAACTGGTATTTAGATACCCGATAACCGCTAGCATACCCGTTATTGGCAGTAAAATCTACATTCAGGGTGTGGTCTACATAATATTCCATGTTGGCTTCCCTTCTTTCACCTACGGCATAGATTCTGTACCCGCCATTACAGGTATAAAAATTGCCGTCAGGGTCTTTTCTGGGTCCCCACGGCGTACCTCGCATGATTCCCCTGTCGATCTCAAAATCTTCGGCGGCGACACAGATATAGCGATCCTCGTCATTCTGAGGGGTAAATCCGCCAAGGTCTTCATATTCCGAAGGAACATTTACGTTTTTCTGGTAGAACCTGGCATCGGCATCAGCCGGGTCCATGTTACCATAAGCATCTACCCAGGTCTGGTAGAAATCCGGGGTAATGGAAGGGCCGTCCGTACCATCCGCATTTGGGTATTCCGGCCTTGGAAATAAGGAACCAGATAAAGACCAGTAGGCCCAGCGGCTATGATCGTTGTTCAATATACCGCGTTGATCCAATGCAAAGATCAGCTCCTGGTTATCATGATTATCATCGTTGAACAGGTCAAAATACTCCGGGGAGAGGGTAAAATTACCGGAATTGATAATGTTATCGGTGTATTCGATGACCTTGTCCATGTCTTCCGTAGAAAAACTGGGGTTGCCGTATGGATCGCGATAAACGGCTGCATTCAGGTGTAATTTGGCCAGAAAACCCCAAACTGCCGCCTGGGTCATTCTACCGGGGCCCTCATCTTTGTTTATTACGTCTACTACAGACAAAAATTCATTTTCAATATAGTCTATGGCCTCCTGCTCCCGAAGTATTTCGGACATGTCTTCCGAAGATTCTTTCTTAAATGCCACCCCCCAGCTATCCAGCATAAGCATATTTAAATATGCCCTCAACGCTTTCATCTCATACAGGGCCGCCTGTGCTTCAGCATCTGTCTCCGCCAGCGGGGTCAGAACCTCAATAGCGATTACGGTCCGGGATATATTGGTAGTCATATAGTTCCAGGCATCGCCGACGAGACCGTTACTCGGGGTAATGCTGTGTGTATGAAGTTCCAGGAACCGGCCACCGTCATACCATTGGTCACCGCCACGTGCCGGCAAAATAGCCTCATCCGAAGGGATGAGCTGTAAACCAAAATACCGGGTGTGCCGAAAAGTTTGCGGAAGTAGTCCGTAAGCAGGGGCAATGGCACCGCTTACAGCTTCGGATTGTCCGCTACCCGTCAGGGATTCATCCAGTACCTGTTCATCCAGATCGGTACAGCTAAGGCTCATTAAAGAACTGATTGCCAGTAATACTATAATAAATTTATTTTTCATTTTCATTCTTTTTAGAGGTGATTAAAAGGATACATTTAAGCCAAACAGGAATGTTCGTGCTTTCGGATACGTATACCTGTCGATTCCGAAAGTCTGAATTCCTCCCGATGAATCACCGGTATTCACTTCAGGATCGAATCCGCTGTAATCGGTCAGTACAAACAGGTTTTGGCCGGTAAAACTGAGCCTTATGTTCTTTATATAATCTGTCATTCCCAGAAGCTTAGGGTCCAGGTTATAACCCAAAGTTGCATTGTTAAGACGCAGGTAGTCCCCGTTTTCCAGGTATCGTGTAGAGACTTCGTTAGTATTATTAACCACTTCTTCTTCATATTCAATGGCTTTGTCCGTAGTGTTAAAGGACAAAGCGAGGTTTCCCTTTGTAAAATTGGACATGGCGGTGTGGTTATATATCTGGCTTCCTGCCGCACCGTTAAAATTGAGGTTCAGGTCAAATTTCTTGTAAAAGAAGTTGAGATAAAAAGCATAGGTAACATCAGGTAAAGCCTTGCCCACGACAACACGGTCGTTATCCAGTATTTCCCCGTCCCCGTTTACATCCCGGAACTGGCTGAACCCATCTGCGTCAATACCCATGAATTCTTTCATATAAAAAGTACCTATGGGCTCCCCGTTCAGGTACCCGTTAATCGTTGCTCCTGTTTGTCCGGCCCCCTGGGCTGCCCCTGTGGTCAGCACCTGGTACGGAGAATTGACCACTTTGTTTTTGGTAAAGGCAGCATTACCGCCAATGTTATAAGAGAAATCTCCGTCGCTTCCCTTACTCCGGTAATCCAGCGCAATCTCAAACCCGTTATTTTTGATCTCCATATCCGGGATATTGGTCCAGAACGTAGTGGTAGGTTGTATAGGGTCCGAAGGAACCACTTCAAGCAATACGTTCTCGGATACTTTGTTGAAGTAATCCAATGTACCCGTTAATTGGTTATTGAACAGGCCGAAGTCAATACCAACATTGGTTTGCGTAGAAACCTCCCATTGAATATCAGGATTGGCAAGACGGGTATAAACAGTACCATAAGGATAGTCCCCCAGGTCGTTTATATTGTCGCTGAGCGGGTAGGTATCATTATCGGCCCTACTGTCTGTGTAGCTGGATTGCGTGATCTTGGAAGGGATTTCCTGGTTTCCCGTACGTCCCCAGCTAGCCCTGAGTTTCAGGTTACTGAAAGGAGTATTGATCATGAAATTTTCCTGGCTGATATTCCACCCGGCAGCAACAGAAGGAAAATAACCGTACTTGTTGTTTTCCCCAAACTTGGAAGACCCGTCTGCACGCATGGTTACCGTAAGCAAATACCTGTTTGCAAAGCCGTAATTTATCCGCCCGAAAAAGGATTGCAGTTCGTTTTTTATGGCATCAGACGCTCGAGACAGCAGATTACCCGCAGCTTCGATCTGGTATCTAGGATCAATACCGTTGTCCGGAAAATTTTCATATTCCCATCCCCTGAATTTATAGAGGGTTTCCTGGTATGTATGGCCTACCAAAAATGTCATGTCGTGCTGGCCTATGTTCTGCTTATAGGTCAGGTAATTTTCCACCAGGGTATTGGTATTGCTGGTATAAGCAAGGTCCAGGGAACCGATTTCGTCTTCCCGAGCCGTGTAGGGTTTGTTTTGCTGCTCCCTGTCCGTATTGGAGTAATCCACCCCGAGGTTTAACTTATAGGTCAATCCTTTGAAAATCTCTACAGAAGGGGAAATATTGGCCAGGATACGGTTGTTATTGGCAAAATCCCCGTACAACTGTTCCCGTACGAGGGAATTGAACTGATCCCCGTTTATTACAGGTGTTGGTTCGCCATTCGTATAGGCCGGGTAAGTAGGGTTAGACCGAAGCATGTCTGATATTATGGTCGTGGTTAACGGTCTTTTGTTTTCGGTCCTGGTTCCGGACAGGTTTAGCTCTACTTTAAAACGATCATCCAGCGCTTTTTGCGACAGGTTCAAACGTCCGGAATATGTTCGCAGGTCACTGTTCCTCAAAATACCTTCCTGGTCATTGACGCCGGCAGACCCGTAGTAAGAGAATTTTTCGGAACCGCCTCCCATGGAGAAATTGATGTTTTTGGATATAGCTGTCCTGGTAAATTCGTCCTGCCAGTCCGTATCCGCACCTCCGTCTCTTAGGTTGCCACCTACCCTGGCAACCTGCTCCCGGAATTCGCTGGCGCTGAAAACATCTATCTTATTGGCCAGTGTGGACAGGGCAGTAGATACCGTAAGGTTCATCTCGGTACGTCCCTGTTTCCCTTTTTTGGTGGTAATCACAATAACTCCGTTGGCTGCTCTGGCACCATAGATAGCAGCAGCAGAAGCGTCTTTAAGAACGTCTATTTTTTCAATATCGTGAGGGTTAATAAAGTTCAACGGATTGGTAGGTACCCCGGTAGAAGTATTATCCAACGCAAAACCGTCTACCACATAAAGCGGTGTTGTCCCCGAACGCAAACTACCGATACCACGGATAATAACATCCTGTGAAGCCCCCGGTTCGCCACTGACTGTAGAAACATTGACGCCCGCAACCTTACCCTGTAAAAGTTGTCCGGGATTGGTTACGATACCTTTATTGAAATCTTCCTGCTTTACAGATCCAATAGAGCCGGTAACATCCGTTTTTTTCTGTGTACCATACCCTACAACAACAACATCATCCAATTGAGCGGCATCCGGAGTTAACTGGATGTTGATCTCAGAACGTCCGTTGACCGGAACTTCCCGGGACTTATATCCCAAATAAGATATTTCCAGGACAGCATCCTCCTCAACATCTATGGCAAAATTTCCGTCGAAATCCGTAGTAGAACCATTTGTAGTGCCTTTTTCAATGATGGTAGCCCCGGCCAGAGGCACACCGTTTTCATCGGTAATAATACCTGTTATTGTCCGGAAGGCCACATCCAAAACCCTTTCCGTAACCTTTCTCTGGTTTACATCAATAGAGATGGTATGGTTGATTCTTCTGAAAGCAAGGCTGGCATCTTTTGCAATCCATTCCAGAATGGAGCGCAGCGATTTATCCTTGTATGAAATATCATAAGTTTTGCTCAACCGTTCTATTTTTCGGTCATACACAAACTTAAAATCCGTCTGTGCCTCAATGTCCTTAAGGACCTCTACCACGGTAGCATCCTTGACGGACAAGTCTACTTTATAGCTTTCCAGTTTTTGTCCTGCAGCATCGGCGGCAAGTACCGGGTTTAGTAATGCCCCGGCAATCAGAAAGCAAAATGTATGGAATGTCAATTGAATAAATTGTTTAAAAGTTAGCAATTTCATAATTTCACATAATGTTTAATAGTTATTAGTATCTGTAATTATTGAACCTTATAGCAGTCTGTGATCGCTCGCCAAAGTGTTGCAGACTGCTTTTTTTATTGTAAACTTTTACATCATAAGCTTTATTTTTTTTAGATGAGATCGGTTATTAATCAGAACATTTTCCTTTAATGAGTATCTTGTTATCATCCAGGTATTGGTAATGCAACCCCTTTTTGGCATATACGATGCTTTCCAGTACGACCGACAGGATTTCATTGTCATACGTTGCCGTCAGATGACAGTTTTTTATCGCTTCATTTTCAAAACCGAACGTTACACCATACCAGCATTCCAGCACTTGTACAACCTTCAACAAAGAAGTGTCCTCGAAATGAATGATCCCGTCTTTCCATTGTATAAAATTTGTAATGTCGATTTTTCCTTTGGAAATCCGGTTGGATTTCCTGTCAAAAACCCCCTGTTCATTGGGACCAAGTAACACTTCGCGATCTTGAGAGGCGACCTTTACTTTTCCGGTGGCGACCGTTACGGTTATTTCCGGGTTATCAGGGTAGGTATTAATATTGAAGGAAGTACCCAAAACTGTAGTGTGTACTTCATTAGACTTTATAATAAAAGGTTTATCCGGGTTCTTTGCCACATTAAAGAAAGCCTCACCCGTAAGTTCAACTTCACGGCTTTGACCGGTAAACCTTTCCGGAAATTTAATGGTACTGCCCGAATTCAACCGTACTTCCGTACCGTCCGTCAGGGTCAGGCTCAGCTTTTGTCCCCATTCCGTGGTTTTTACCAGTTGGGTGACCGGCTGTTCCCGGGGTTTGTTATTCCATGCCTTGTACATAAAATGTCCCATGCTTAAGATCAGCGCTGCTGCCGCCGCAATTTTCCCCCACCTGGCGCGGCGGAGGCCCCGGGTTTGTTTATCCCGTTTATTGATTGATCTCAACAGTTTTTGCCTGGTAAATTTTCGATGGCGGGCATCTTTGAAGACCTTTTTTTTATTTTTAGATAAAAGGGCACTGTCAAACTCTTCCAGGAGCATTTCTTCCCTTCGGGTTATCGTACCGTTAAGGTACTTTTCCATGAGTATTTTAATGTCATTTTCGGTCATTGTACAAGCATTACAATTAAGAGTACCAAAAGAGTAAAGCTACGCACATAGCGAAATGCAGTGTTAACGATTGCTTAATATTAGGAGATGTCCTGTTAACTTACAGTTAAAGAGAAAGAGGAAAGTATCGGGAGTATTCCGTATGTGGACAGCCGAAAAAAGAAAGGCTCTGTGTTCTTGAGTGTCTGGAAAATGAAAACCTGTTTGGCAGGATTAAAAAAAGAAAATTTTGACAACGGACAACTCTTCGCGGAGTTTGCGAAGTGCTACGGACAACTGGTTCTCTACGGAACGTTGAGAGATTTTGAGCTGTTCGGCAATTTCTTTATTACTGATATTGTGTATACGGCTCAGCACGAAGATTTCCTGGCATCGGTCGGGCAGACAGGAAATAATGTCATTTATACGTCCGGACAGCTCGGTGAGATCTTCCTCCAGTTCAACTTCCGAAGGAATATGAATAGCACGTGCAGTCTCTATTTGGATCTCATTGAATTTTGTATCCCTTAAAGCATTATAACATTTGTACCGGATGGCTTTGTATAAATAAGACTTTATATGACGTATGTGTACCTCTTCCCTGCGTTGCCAGTAATCGATCCAGACCTCCTGTACCAGGTCTTCGGCAACAGCATGGTCCGGAACAATGGAAGCAGCATATACATACATGGGTTCCCATAACAATGCAAACAGATTGTTAAATGCGGTCCTATCCGAGTTTCTGACCTGTCCGGCATACTCCTCAATACTACCTTTTTCGCTATAATCCTCTTTCATTGAACTGATTTAAACCCTATTCCGATTTTTTTCTTTTTGAATTTCCAGGAGGTTTGATATGATAAAGCAGTAAGTAGATATCTGTTCGTTTTGAAATTATGGCGTCTGATCTATGGGGTTAATCATTCACCACACTATTCGGGCACAAGTTTGTCCATAATACTTTTTTTGTTTGCCGGGATTTAAGGGTAATGTTCAAAAAAACGGGGCAAGAACAGGGCTGCTTTTCCTTGATCGGCATACAAAAGATTAAACAGTTTTATTACGTGCAAAGTACATAAAAATTGAATATAGGTATATTATGATATTGTAAATTCACAACAGCACCATATCAATAAGGAGTTCGTAATACGGAGATATTTAACATAAAATTAAGTTGTACGTGCGAATCGTAATACTGCATTAACCTTCCCATTCCGGCAATCCGATATTTTTGGGTAAAACTTAAAAAACTAAAAACCGAAATCTTACATTATGAGAAAACTTCACTTAATTCGCACATTTTTAATGGTTTCACTTACAGCCTTCATATTGTTTGGCTGTGACGACGGAGAGGATGGCCTGGACGGCACGGACGGTAATAATGGTATAGACGGCGTAGACGGGGAAGATGGAGAGGACCTTACCGAACAACCCACTATGTTCGAAAATAAATCGGAAACCAAACCATTGGTTGCCATGTCCGGCCAGTTCAACTTTGTTGAGGCCTATTCCCTCATCAGCACACCCGACGTTATCGGGGAAGACTTTCAACTGGCAGGTTCCGCTGACGGTGCAGGTTTTTTAAAAGATGGTGACGGGTATATCTATGTGGTGAATTGTGAGGACAGTTATGCCGTTTCCCGGATATTTCTCGATGAATACCTGAACCCAGTATCCGGCGATTACCTGCTAAACTCCGGGGTGGCCGATTATGCCCGTCAATGTTCCGGTACTATGTGGGAAGCTGCCATTCACGGAGGATCAAAAGATTTATTTCTTTCGGCTTCCGAAAATTACCACTATCATGTAAAAGGTATTGATCCCTGGGTAGAATCTCCCACACCTACAGCCGATTTCGCCCTGGATGCCCTCGGACAGTTTGCCTGGGAAAATGCCGTGCCGCTTCCTAAAAACACCTATCCCGGGAAAACGGTTATCATAGGAGGTGACGATGATTCCAGCGATTCCGAAGGACAGGTAGTATTATATTATTCCGAAAACGGTGATGATGACCTGGAAAACGGGAAGATATATGTACTGAAAACAAAACAGGTTTCAGACGGGGAACAAGGGATTACCAATGCAGAAGATGGAATGGCGTATAATGAGTCCAGCTTTGACCGGGGGATGACTTACGATGTGGAATTTGTAGAAATAGAAGATGGGGCTTCCAAGACAAATAGCGAAATGGAAAATGCCTGTATGGCCGTAAACGCAACCCAGTTTATGCGTGTAGAAGATGTGGATTACCAGAAAGGTTCCGATGTCAATGCCCGCAATGTATATTTCAACGTTACCGGGAGAGGCCCGGGGAGTGGTACGTATAACGATTGGGGGACTGTTTACAAACTGGTTTTAGACGAAGATTCACCCCTTACCGGCAAACTTGTTCAGATCATCAGCGGTAATACCGATAGCAACAATATGGATGGCAACCTGGCCGAACTGCAAAGCCCGGATAACATATGTGTTACCGAAAATTTCATTTATTTCCAGGAAGATCCCAATTCCTTCTCCCGGGGACATTCGGCTTATATCTACCAGTCCGATCTCAACGGGTCTAATATTTCCAAAGTACTCGAACTGGTTGTTCGGCAGGACCTTTCGCCAAATAACAGTACCGGGCTAAGTGGAGAATTCGGATCGTTGATCGATGTTTCCGATAAAGTAGGGGTAGACGGAACGTTCCTTCTTGCCGTACAACCACACTACTGGGAAAATGACAACTTTATGAACCTGGATGGCCATACCAATACAGAGAAGGGTGAAGATAACCAGGCATCACAAATAGTTTTACTCAAAGGATTACCAAGATAAGCCTCTTTTCTTAACCATCAATTATAATTAGAGGGTATCTTCAATATAGAAGATGCCCTCTAATGTATCCGTATGATTACAAAATAAAGCCAAATGCGCAATACCATTTTCTACTTGTGTATCCTCACATTGTTAAGCTTTTCCTGCAAACACGAAAAAGTAGAACAACTACCGGATTGGGACAAAACACAGCAATACTATACAGAAGCCATAAACGATGCCATCCGCTATACCGATTCACTCCGTGATGAAGGTGTGAACGGCAAAAACACCAAGACATTTTTTAAAAAGCTACGGATAGCCTTTAAAAAAGCCGAACCCTATGCAGCTTACCTGAACCCGGAAGTCGGGCACAGGGTAAACGGTCCAGCCCTGCCTGTCTTTTTAGATGACAACCAGAGAGTACTCTCTCCCGTAGGATTGCAGAAAATGGAAGAGAGCATCTACGAAGGCGGAGTATCTGACGAGGAGTTTTTGTACGAAACCGATATCACCAGGGGAATGCTGGTCGTACTGCAAAAGGAAATGGAAAAAAGAGCGTTGAATGCCCAGCGCTTTTTTATAGCGACCCATCAACAATTGTTACGTATAATAAGTTTTTCTACTGCGGGATTTGACACCCCGGTGAGTTACCTGAGCATCGGGGAAATAAAAACCTCCCTCAACACCTTAAGAGAAACATATACCAGGAGTATACGCAATATCATCATAGAAAAAAACAATACTCTGGACAAGCAGTTCATACAACGGCTCGAACAGGCAGAAACTTTTGTCACCGCAAACCCGGACTTCGAAACCTTTGATCGTTTTGGATTTATCCGGGACTATATGAACCCCGTAACCCGGGTGTGGGTGAAAATTCGTAAAGAATCCGGTGCCTGGGAACCTTCAGGCAATTACCCGTTTAATTTTGATGCCCCCACTTTTTTTGAGGATAACAGCTTTGACCTCGGGTATTTTACACCCAGTGTCAACAAGAACCCCACGAAAGAACAAATAGCGTTAGGGAAAATGTTGTTTTTCGAACCCGCTTTATCTTCCGGAGGTACCATGGCATGTGCCACATGTCATATACCCGGAAAAGCATATGCCGATGGACTTGTATCCAATAAAGATAACCGGGGAAAGCCGTTAAAAAGGAACACACCTACCTTACTGAACGTAGCCTTTCAGAGATCGTTTTTCTGGGATGGTCGCTCCGAAGACCTTCTGGAACAGATATCCTCGGTATTTACCGATCAAAACGAATTTAACACCCATGTACACGAATTCAACACCGATATTTTAAAAGACAGTACCTATGGTGATAAGTTCCGGCAGGCTTTTGGTCATGTCCCTAAAAATAACCGTGATATTATCCGGGCGATTTCCTCTTACATAAGCACCCTCAACAATTTTAATTCCAGGTTCGACAAGAATATCAGGGGAGAAGAGCATAACTTTTCGGCGGCGGAGAAGGAAGGGTTCAACCTGTTTATGGGAAAAGCCCTGTGTGCAACCTGCCATTTTATCCCTTTGACCGGCGGAACGGTTCCACCTTTCTATAAAGAAACAGAAAAAGAAGTCATAGGCGTACCTGAGACCGCCGACAATAAAATGTTGGACGACGACGAAGGATTTTACTGGAAATACGAAGAAGCACTGCATCGGGGCATGTTTAAAACACCTTCCATACGAAACGTAGCCGAAACAGCGCCCTATATGCATAACGGGGTTTACGAGACCCTGGAAGAAGTAATGGATTTCTACAATAAAGGCGGCGGGGGCGGGCTCGGGTTTGACCTTCCCCACCAGACCCTGCCCTTTGATAACCTCGACCTCACCCCGGACGAACAAAACGCTATTATAGCCTTTATGAAAACATTATCCGGAGAAAAGGTAGTAGATGATTATTAGTCCGGTGGCTTCGATACAGCGGCCTGAAGGCCGCCACTCAGCCACCTCCGTTTTGGTTTTTACAGCACAGCAAAAGCAAACTATAACAGCCCGAGCGTAGGCGGCTGAGTGTTCCGGTCGGAGACCGGGGTGTACCGAAGCCCCCGATTAATACTTCTCATGGTTGCGAACAATATTCTTGCGATTGCGGACATACTTCTCGTGGTCGCTTTAACAAAACTCATAATCCTTTTAACAAAACAGGCGTCCCTATTAACACTTCTCGTAGTTGCGAACAATATTCTTGCGATTGCGGACATACTTCTCGTGGTCGCTTTAACAAAACTCATAATCCTTTTAACAAAACAGGCGTCCCTATTAACACTTCTCGTAGTTGCGAACAATATTCTTGCGATTGCGGACATACTTCTCGCGGTTGCTTTAACAAAACTCGTAATCCTTTTAACAAAACAGACATCCCTATTAACACTTCTCGTGGTTGCGAACAATATTCTCGCAGTTGCAGACATACTTTTTGCGGTTGCGGATCATATTCTTACACTGATGTTGATGATAGTGCCTATGGCAGTTTCAACATCTTCTATGTAGGTATATCGTATCAGCTCCTTTTCATCTTCTTTCGGATATCTTCCAGGCAAAGATTGCCCAGGCTTCCTTCATGAGTATGATGTATGTTTCGTTTGGGCTGGAAATTTCCGTTAGCAATGTCCATCCCCATTTTTTTATAAGCATCGCGGAAGGGCATCCCGGACTGTACGAGTTCATTAAGCGTATCCACACTAAAGAGGTAATCGTATTTCCGGTCTTCGAGGATACCGTCGTTCACACGAATATCTTTCAGCGTAAAAGCAGCCATTTCCAGGCAGGCTTTCAGGTCCTGTATGGCAGGTACAATGACTTCCTTTACCAGTTGCAGGTCCCTGTGATAACCGCTGGGCAGGTTGTTGATAATAAGTGTAAGCTGGTTAGGTACGGCCTGTATCTTGTTGCATTTACCGCGAATAAGTTCAAACACATCCGGATTCTTTTTATGAGGCATGATACTGCTTCCCGTAGTAAGTTCGTCCGGGAAGGAAATAAAATCGAAATTCTGGCTCATGTACAAGCATACATCCATAGCCATTTTAGAAAGCGTAGCGGCAATGCTCCCCATACCGAAGGCGGCGCTTTTTTCTACTTTTCCCCGTCCCATTTGTGCGGCAACCACGTTGTATTTCATCGTAGCAAAACCGAGTTCTTCAGTAGTAAACGTACGGTCTATAGGGAAAGAACTACCATACCCGGCGGCACTTCCCAACGGATTCTGGTCAGCCACCTTATAAGCGGCATCAATAAAATAAAGGTCGTCTATAAGGCTCTCGGCATAAGCGGAAAACCACAGTCCGAACGAGGAAGGCATAGCGATCTGCAAATGGGTATAACCGGGAAGGAGAACATCCTTATGCTTTTCGGCCAGTTCCATAAGGAGGTCAAAGAGTTCCACGGTTTGTTGTCTGATCTCCTGTAATTCATGTTTCAAGTACAGGTGCATAGCCACGAGCACCTGGTCGTTCCGGGAGCGGGCCGTATGTATTTTTTTCCCGGTATCGCCGAGTTTCTGTATAAGGAGATACTCTATTTTGGAGTGCATGTCCTCAAAGCTGTCTTCTATAGTGAAGTTCCCCGCTTCAATGTCCTTTTGGATGTTTCCCAGTTCCGTAACCAGTTGTCCGGTTTCTTCTTCCGTCAGTAAACCTATCTTCCCCAGCATTTTCGCATGTGCTGTAGAAGCGATAACATCATATTTGGCCAGGAGAAGGTCCAGTTCCCTGTCATTTCCTACGGTAAAGTGATCTATTTTTTTGTTGGTGCTAAAGCCTTTGTCCCAGAGTTTCATTATTTGTTGGGTTATTAGGTTACTAAGTTATTGGGTTAATTAGTCAACTCCAATAACTTAATAACTATAATTATTAATTATCAGTACCACGTTTATTAAGGTAAGCGATGTAGCCGTTTAATACCTTATTACAGTGGAGAACTTGTATTCTGTACTTGGATAGGGTTTGTTCATTTATATATTCTTCATCATAAGCGTCTATCAGATGGTTTAAAGTCTCCATAAGACTTCCTCTTGCATTGCGACAGAACTTTGAATTCTCTTTATAATGAAATCTTCCGAAACCTTCAGCAATATTAGCTCCTATGGACCTACTACTGCGGATAACCTGATCTGTAAGCTTATATTTTTCTTCTTTAGGAAATTCACAGGTCAGTTTTCGGATGTCTTTTTTAAGTTGTCTCGCCAGTTTCCATACTTCCAAATCTTCAAAAGTTTGATAACCCATAATTTAATGTTTTTATGATTTAACATTAATCGAGTTTAAATATACGTTTTTCATTATTGTGTTATCAAGTCCATGAAATATTGAGTGTTGACTAAATAACTTAGTAACCTAATAACTCAATAACCCTACAACAACACTCCCTCCAACAACTCAACATACAACTTGACCCCCTCCTCAATCTCCCTCACATAAATAAACTCATCTGCCGAATGCGATCGTGTCGAATCTCCCGGGCCTAATTTCAGGGACGAACAAGTCAATACCGCCTGGTCAGAAAGCGTAGGCGAACCATAAGTTTCTCTTCCCAAAGCTATTCCGGCCTGTACTAAAGGATGCTCCCTGGGAATGGATGATGAATTAAGCCTTAACGAACGGGGAGTGATAACATCGCAGGGTGATTGCGCCTGTAGCAGGTCTGCAATTTCCCGGTTGGTGTATTTGTCATTTACCCGAACGTCGATAACCAGGTTGGTCTCTGCTGGAACTACATTGTGCTGTTTACCTGCATTGAGCTGGGTTACCGTCATCTTCACTTCTCCAAGTACTTCCGATACCTTCTCAAAACGATAGTCCCGGAACCATTCCAATGCCTTAATGGAATTGTATATGGAATTATTGTCATTGGGATGTGCCGCATGACTTGGTGTGCCTTTTACTGCGGCATCAAACACCACAAGTCCTTTTTCTGCTATAGCCAGTTGCATGAGCGTAGGTTCACCCACAATAGCTATGTCTATGTGAGGTAACACGGGGAGCATGCTGTTCAGTCCCTTGTCGCCCGAACTTTCTTCTTCTGCCGAAGCCACGATAACAAGGTTGTAATTCAGATCGGGCTTATCGTAGAAGTAGGCGAAAGTGGCGAGGAGGGATACCAGACATCCCCCGGCGTCGTTGCTTCCCAGTCCGTATAATTTTCCGTCTTCGATATGGGCGTCAAAGGGGTCTTTGGTATAGGCGGTGTTCGGCCTTACGGTATCGTGGTGTGAATTGAGCAGCAGGGTAGGTTTACCTTCTTCAAAATACTTATTAAAGGCGTATACGTTGTTGTCCCTTCGTTTAAAAGGTATATGGTGCGATTGCAGCCAGTTCTCTATATGGGCTGCGGTTTTGTCTTCTTCCGAAGAAAAAGAAGGGGTGCTTATCAGTTGTTTTAACAGCGCTATGGCCGATGGTGTGAGCTGGTCTATCATTTCTATTTTTATATCTTTTAGGTAGTTTATCCGGTTGAGATGCACGGCTGTGCATCTTTACGATTAATCCGTATTATAACGTTAGCGTTGTGAACAGTTTTTCTTTCCCGACGATCATACCCGGCAGTCCGATATGTACTTTGTGGACATGTCGCTGCAATGCATTAAAGCAATTGAGCATTTTGGGCAGCATGCCGTCCGCTATGATGTTTTCAGCGAGCAATTGTTCGTATAGTTCCGTATTGATATGTTCTATAACGGAGTTATCGTCTTCCACGCTTCGCAATACCCCTTTTTTCTCAAAACAATAATACAAGGATGTTTCGAAATGTTCACTCATGGCTATCGCTACTTCGGAAACAATAGTATCTGCATTGGTGTTGAGCAATTGCCCTTTTTTATCGTGGGTGATAGCACAGAATACAGGAGCCATATCACTTTCCAGCAAGGCTTTAACTGCGTTGGCATTTACCCGTTTTATATCCCCGGCATAACCATAGTCGATGTCTTTTACCGGTCTTTTATCGGAAACAATGGTATTGCCATCTGCTCCGGATAGTCCTATGGCGTTACAGTCAAAGCTTTGCAGGCGTGAAACGATATTCTTGTTGGTAAGCCCCCCATAGACCATAACAATCACGTCCAGGGTTTCGCGGGTGGTGATGCGCCTGCCACCTACCATTTGTGCAGGCACACCGAGTTGTTCCGCAATACGGGTGGCCGTCCTGCCACCGCCGTGAACCAGTATCTTATGACCTTCCATCGTCGAGAAATCCTTAAGGAAATCCTGCAATGCCGATTCGTTTTCTATGATGTTTCCGCCTATTTTGACTACGGATAATTTGGTTTTCATTTTTTTACTTTTTTGGCCTGGATTTCTGATGGAGCCACACGGTCGTGTGTCTTTACTATAATGATTCCAATATATGTTTCAGGACAATTTGCGCAGCAAATGTCCGGTTATTGGCCTGTGGTATAACGATGGATTGCGGGCTGTCCAGGACAGCATCATCCACGATAACGTTTCTTCGCACCGGCAGGCAATGCATAAACTTACCGTTATCAGTCAAAGCCATCTTTTCCGGGGTAATCCTCCAGCCCGGATCGGTGTGCAATACCTGGCCGTAATCTTTATAGGAACTCCAGTTCTTAACATATACAAAATCGGCATCTTTCAATGCTTCATCCTGGTCGTGGATTATCGGGATGTTTCCCGTCACCGCCGGATTGAGTTCATACCCGACAGGATGGGTGATGACAAACTCCACATCCATCTTCTGCATCATACCCGTAAAGGAATTGGCAACAGCATGCGGCAATGCCTTGGGGTGCGGGGCCCAGGAGAGAACAACCTTTGGCTTTTCTTTGGTTTTCAGTTCAGTTATCGTAATGGCATCCGTCAGGGCCTGTAAAGGGTGGGCTGTAGCACTTTCCATATTTACAACAGGGACGGAGGCGTATTTCTGAAAACTTTTTAAAACATATTCTTCCTCGTCTTTTTCCTTATCCGTCAGCGTAGGAAATGCCCTTACCGCAATAACATCACAGTATTGAGAAATTACCGCGGCGGCTTCTTTGATATGTTCGGAGGTAGAACCGTTCATTACACTACCGTCTTCAAACTCCAGTGACCAGGCTTCTCCCGAAAAGTTCATAACCATAACCTGCATTCCCAGTTGCATGGCTGCCTTTTGTGTACTAAGGCGCGTACGCAGACTGGAATTAAAGAATAGCATCCCCAGCGTTTTACGCTTTCCGAGCTCCTCGAACTGGTAAGGATCTTTTTTTAATGCAATGGCTTCTGCTATGATTTCCGGGACACTGTCTATGTCATCTGTTGTCAGGTAGTGTTTCATTTGTTTTTTGAGTTAATAAGTTATCGGGTTATTTAGTTATTAGGTGTTTCCTTCAGATAGACGAAACTCAGCTCCCCTCTCCAGAGGGGAGCTTTTTCTTTTCCTCTGGAGAGAGGACTTTTAAGGAGTTGTTACTATTTTATTCAACGCATCAAAAAACGTATCAATATGCTCTTTCTTCACAGTCAGCGGAGGTAAGATCCGTAACAGTTTTTTGTTGCTGCTTCCGCCTGTAAAAATATGATGATCGTAAATAAGTTTTTTCCGGAGTTCACCCACTTCAAAATCAAATTCCAGCCCCAGCATCAATCCCCGGCCTTTTACCTGCTTTATCTGTGGTATGGTCCCGGCTTTTTCTACAAAATAGGCAGCAACTTCCCTGGTGTTGTCCATGAGTTTTTCTTCCTTGAGTACATCCAGGACGGCAATGGCAGCTGCGCATGCCAGGTGGTTTCCGCCAAAAGTAGTTCCCAGCATACCGTGTTTGGCTTTGATGGACGGGTGAACGAGAATTCCCGCTACGGGAAAACCATTGCCCATACCTTTCGCCAGAGAAATGACATCCGGCGTAACATTATACTTCTGAAAAGCAAAGAAATCTCCGGTCCGGCCATATCCGCATTGAATTTCATCCGCAATGAACACGCTGCCGTGTTGTTTGCAGAGTTTGTCTGCATTCTCATAGAAATCTGCCGTAGCTTCGTCCAGTCCGCCTACACCCTGTATAAACTCCACGATAACCGCGCACACATCTCCTTTTTGTAATTCTTTTTCCAGGGCGGTAATATCTCCCAGTTCCAGGAAGGTTACCTGGTGCTGGGCATTGATCGGTGCATTAATATTTTTATTGTCCGTAGCCGCTACGGCAGCGGATGTTCGTCCGTGAAAGGCATTGTTAAAGGCAATGATCCTGGCCTTTCCGGTATGGAAAGAAGCGAGTTTCAACGCGTTTTCATTGGCTTCAGCCCCGGAATTGCAGAGGAATAGTTCGTAATTGTCACATCCGGAAAGAGCGCCAAGTTTTTCCGCCAGTTTCACCTGCAACGGATTTTGCACGGCATTGGAATAAAACCCGAGTTTGCCGACTTGTTCGGATATTGCGGATACATATTTAGGATGAGAATGTCCTATGGAGATCACCGCATGTCCGCCGTAAAGGTCGAGATAGGTAATGCCTTTGTCATCAATAACATGGACATCTTTTCCCTGTACCGGGGTAATGTCATATAATGGGTAAACGTCAAATAGTTTCATTTTTTTATAGATTTCAGATGTGAGATTTCAGATGTGAGATGTAGTTCGAAATTCTATCATCTAAATTCTAAAATCTCATATTCTATACAATTACAGATCGGCAATCTGGTTTATTTTATTGAAAGAGGACACGATTCCTTTGATAAGAGAGGAACTTAGCCCGCTGTGTTCCATTTCGTTAAGACCTTCTATGGTACATCCCCTGGGGGTGGTTACCCTATCGATCTCTTCTTCCGGGTGATTACCGGATTCTATGAGTAGAGTAGCGGCTCCCATACAAGTATGCATGGCTAGTTCCTGTGCTTCCTTGGCATCGAAACCCAACTGAATGGCCCCCTGGGTAGTAGCCCGTATAAGGCGCATCCAGAAAGCGATGCCGCTGGCACAGATCACGGTAGCCGCACGCATCTGTTCTTCGGGGATCTCTACGGAAGTTCCCAGTTTGTTGAAAATAGCCCTGGCTAGTTCCACACGTTGTTTTCCTTTTTCGTTGCTGCACACACAGGTCATGGATTTGCCGACGGAAATTGCCGTATTGGGCATACTACGGATGATATAGTGTTCAT
Organism: Sinomicrobium halophytocola; assembly: GCF_052983395.1. Taxonomy (NCBI): domain Bacteria; kingdom Pseudomonadati; phylum Bacteroidota; class Flavobacteriia; order Flavobacteriales; family Flavobacteriaceae; genus Sinomicrobium; species Sinomicrobium halophytocola. The sequence goes on along the minus strand of NZ_JBRKIT010000011.1, from coordinate 387,379 downwards.
TGCCGATAACAGATTCGATTTTCCGGATCTTAAACCCGGTGATCGTGGAAATCAGTACGTGTTTTTCGTTCAGTAAATCCTTTATTTCCTGTAATATTCCTTCAAACTGCCCCGGCTGTACTGCAAAGATCAGTATATCCGAATGCTTTACCGCTTCGCGATTGTCCGAAGTAACGGTTACATTACCGTATTCTTCCCAGCTTTTAATGGCACCCGGATTCCTTTTGGTAAGGTAAAGGGTGGTGACCGAGTTGCTGATGATGAGTCCTTTAGCTATGGAGAGCCCCAGGTTTCCGGATCCTATTATGGCTATTTTCATATGTTGGTTTTTTATTGGCCCATGGCCCTTAAAGTGTTATGGGGCCGACGATGTTTTTAAAATTAATAAGTTGGAGACGTACGGCCGTACGTCTGTACGGGGCCTGTATTAAAAATACGAGGCTTTTAATCCGAGCCCGAGGGTTTCTTCCAGTCCGAATATCAGGTTCATGTTATGTATGGCCTGTCCGGATGCTCCTTTGGTCAGGTTATCGATAATAGAGGTTATCAACAATTTGTTTTTGTGCTTATGCAGGTGGATAAGACATTTGTTGGTATTGACCACCTGTTTGAGATGTAACTCTTTATCGCTGACCGTGGTAAAAATGGCATTTTTATAGAAATCCCGGTATATTTCCTTGGCGTTATCTACACTTTCTTCAAATTCCGTATACGCGGTAGCAAAGATTCCCCGGGAAAAATTTCCCCGGTTGGGCATAAAGAGCACGTCTTTGTCAAATGTATGCTGCAACTGCGTTATACTTTGTCCTATTTCTCCCAGGTGCTGATGGGTAAAAGGTTTGTAATACGAAAAATTATTGTCGCGCCACGGAAAGTGTGAGGTGGGGGAGAGGGAAGTACCCGCCCCGGTAGCCCCGGTTACCGCATTGATATGAATATCCTGTTTTAACAGCCCGTGTTTTGCCAGGGGAAGCAACGCCAGTTGAATAGCGGTAGCAAAGCAACCCGGATTGGCTATGTATTGCGCATTTTTGATCTCCTCCCTGTTGAGTTCGGGTAATCCGTATACGAAATGCATGCCGTTAAAATCCGCATCAGGAGTCAGACGGAAGTCATTGCTCAGGTCTATGATCTTCGTTTTACCGGAAAAACGGTGTTCTTCGAGGAAGGCTTTGGAATTACCATGACCGAGACAGAGAAAAAGTACATCTACTTCGGTGTTTATTTCACTGGTAAATTCCTGCTCCGTTTCTCCCAGGAGGTCCTGATGAATGTCACTTATGGCATTGCCGGCGTTGGAAGTACTGTAAACGAAATTTATTTCTGCAGCGGGATGGTGCAGTAGCAATCGTATTAATTCCCCTGCGGTGTACCCGGCACCCCCGATTATTCCTGCTTGTATCATTTTTAAATATTTAAATTTCAGACGAAGGGCATTATATCTTTACTTCTATCTTCTACCTTCGTGCTTCGTACTTTAATTTATTTTATTTACGTGGTAATAGATCTTGTTCTGGTTGGAGTTTATTTTAATAAACCCTTTGGCATCATCTGCGGTCCAGCCTTTGTTCATTTCGCCGTAGCTGCCGAATGAAGCATTCATCAGATCGTGTCCGGATTGAATACCGTCTACAACAAAGCGGTACGGGTACAGGGTGACAAACACATCTCCGGAAACGTTTTTCTGTGTATCGGCAAGGAACACTTCGATATTGCGCATGACCTCATCGAGATACTGTCCTTCATGAAGGAGCATGCCATACCAGTTGGCCAGGTATTCTTTATGGTGCTGCTGCCATTTGGTAAGTACGTGCTTTTCCAGGGTATGGTGCGCTTTGATGATAACCAGGGGGGCAGCGGCTTCAAAACCGACCCTTCCTTTAATACCGATAATGGTATCACCGACGTGGATATCACGCCCTATCGCATATTGGGAAGCCATACTGTTGAGCAGCTCTATGTTTTTTACAGGGTTGTCCTCTTTGTCATCTATAGCAACCAGTTCCCCTTCTTTGAAAGTGAGTTTTACCTTTTGAGACCCTTCGCTTTTCAATTGGCTCGGGTAGGCTTCTTCAGGGAGTGACTGATGGGAGGTAAGGGTTTCTTCACCACCTACACTGGTACCCCAAAGCCCCCTGTTTATGGAGTATTTGGCTTTTTCCCAGGACATGTCCACCCCGTTTTTCTTCAGGTAATGGATCTCTTCCTGCCTGGAAAGCTGTTCGTCACGGATAGGGGTGATGATCTCTATTTCCGGGGCCAGTATCTGAAATATCATATCAAACCTTACCTGGTCGTTCCCGGCCCCCGTACTGCCATGGGCGATGTATTGAGCGCCTGTTTTCTTGGCATAATTGACAATCTCGATAGCCTGTACGATCCGTTCGGCACTGACGGAAAGCGGGTAGGTGTTGTTTTTTAGAACATTCCCGAAAATAAGGTATTTGACTACTTTGTTATAGAAAGAGTCTACCGCTTCTATATTACTGTATGTAGCTACCCCGAGTTTCAGGGCTTTCTCTTCGATCTCTTTTTTCTCTTCGGCAGTAAATCCTCCGGTGTTTACGCTTACGGCGTGTACTTCATACCCTTTTTCCTGGGATAGGTATTTTGCACAATAAGAAGTGTCCAGTCCGCCGCTGTATGCCAAAACGAGTTTTTTCATTATTATTTGTTGTTTTAATTTGTCAATTAGCAAATTTGGCAATGTGCCAATGTATTCACTTATTGACACATTATTTATTATTTCCTTTTAATTTATCCATAACCTTTTTCAGACTTATAAAACCTTCTTCTACGGGGAAAATGGAATTTTTGGAAGGCTTTTTCTTCTGTAGAAAAAGGGCTTGTTTGATGTTTTTCAACCTTTGGAGCACCTTGCTGTTATAGGGGTGCTTTTCTTCGTTGTTTTCCTTTTCTGCAGGATCGTAGAGCATCCCGGTACACAGGCACATCTTTTGTTGCGTCCGTTGCAGGATATCATAATTCTTACAGGTCTGACAGCCCTTCCAGAAGGTAGGGTCGTCCGTAAGCTCGGAAAAAGTTACGGGTCTGTATCCCAGTTCGTAATTGATCTTCATTACGGCCAGTCCGGTAGTAATACCAAATATCTTGGCATCCGGATATTTTTCCCTGGAGTGGTCGAAAATGGTTTTTTTGATCTTTTTGGCAAGACCGAGGTTCCGGTAGTCCGGATGCACAATGAGCCCGGAATTGGCGACGAACTTTTCGTGCCCCCAGGCTTCGATGTAGCAGAACCCTGCAAATTTATCACCATCTACGGCAATAACCGCATTGCCGCTCTCTATCTTCGAAATAATGTATTCCGGAGTTCTTTTGGCAATACCGGTACCTCTTACCTTGGCCGATTCTTCGATCGTATCACAGATAAGGGAAGCGAATTTTATATGCGACTTGTCAGCAATAACAATGTCCATTTTGCTTTGACTTGGTTGAAAAAATAAGTGGAATTTTCTTTGAATGGGGAACCGGACTCACCTAAGTTCCAAAATAAAAGTACACCCTTACGGGCGACGGGGAGTACGACGCACAACAGGACGAATCTCTGAAACCGGAAGTCTCAGGAAAACTGAAGTAGATATGTTGTGAGTATTTTGCATTTTCTATCAGAAATAATGAGGTAAACAAAAAATTTCAATAGTGATAACCCCAGTACTTGTTTTTCACACTGCAATAGTACAAAATAAAATCCTTTTGACAGGCCATCTTTCGTGAAGGATTTGTTAAATTTGTAACATTCTTATTTTCTAAAACAGAGGAATGCAGAGAACGGAAGTTGTATTTTCCCTGGAAGAAGGGGACAGGTTTAAGGAAAAACTACTTTTATGGGCGCAACAACATACCGAGGTAATATGGCTGGATAGCAATAATTATGAGCATTTGTATCCTACATTTGATGCCGTACTGGCCGTAGATGCCCTCACCGCCATAAAGACCGATTACCACCACGCTTTTGACGATTTAAAGGAATACCAGGCCACCACGGCCGACTGGATATTTGGTTACCTGTCATATGACCTGAAGAACGATGTGGAACGATTAACGTCAGCAAACACAGATCATCTGGACTTTCCGGACCTGTATTTCTTTCAGCCCAAGAAGATCATTTTTGTCAAAGGGAATACCGCGAAGTTTTGTTATATGCCTATGGTAGATGATGAAGCGGAGGAAGATTTTAAAAGTATCCGGAAAACAACTAGCGAAAGTACCGTACACCCGGAACGGATAGGGAAAGAAGATATTAAAGCAAGAATACCCAAAGAAGCGTATCTGCAAAAAGTAGCACAGTTACTTGCACATATCCGCAGGGGAGATATTTACGAGGCCAATTTCTGCCAGGAATTTTATGTGCAAGGGAAGTCGCTTGATCCCGTACCTGCTTTTTTCAGGCTTAATGCCATTTCCCGCCCTCCATTTGCCGCCTGTCTGAAACTGGAAGACAAATATCTTTTGTCAGCCTCCCCGGAGCGGTACCTGAAAAGGACCGGCAACCGGGTAATATCCCAGCCGATAAAGGGTACGGCAAGACGTGCGGAAACTCCGGAAGAAGACCGGAAATTGAAAGAAGAACTGGAAAATACCCCTAAAGAACGCTCGGAGAATATTATGATCGTAGACCTGGTGCGTAATGATCTGTCCGTAACGGCAAAAAAGGGAAGTGTCCGGGTAGAAGAATTGTGCCGGGTATATACATTTGAACAGGTACATCAACTGGTGTCTACCGTAGCGGCAGAAGTAGAAGACGGTGTTTCGTCCGTAGAAATATTGCGCTCCACCTTTCCTATGGGAAGCATGACCGGGGCACCTAAGATATCGGCCATGAAGATTATCGAACAACTGGAAGCAACCAGACGGGGGCTTTACAGCGGGGCAGTGGGATATTTTACCCCATCGGGAGATTTTGATTTTAACGTGGTTATCCGAAGTATTCTTTACAACAAAGCCAATCGTTATATATCCTTTACAGTAGGCGGGGCCATTACGGGGGAATCCGATCCGGAAAAGGAGTACGAAGAATGTATGCTGAAGGCAGCAGCTATGCGAAAGGTGCTGGAGGAATAAAACGGAATGCGATAAATTATATAAAAGTTTTGGGACCTTTGATGTTTTACGGTGTATAACTTGTGATGAGCACAGATGTGAAAACAGAGCAGAACACCGGATTTTTAGCTTTGCCGAAGAACTGTTATTTTAGCCGGATGTTACGATTGTTTGAAGAACATATAGAAAAGGAATTCCCGTTTTTAAAGCGAGCCCGGTTGCTGGTTGCCATCAGTGGCGGTATAGACAGTGTAGTGCTGGTCCGGCTTTGCCATGCAGCCGGACTGAATATAGCGCTGGCGCATTGTAACTTTCACCTTCGCGGAGAAGACAGTGACGGAGATGAAAAGTTTGTACGGGAACTGGCGGAAGAACTCAGGGCCGATATTTACGTAGATCATTTTCAGACCGGGGACTATGCCCGAACAAAAGGTACATCTATACAGATAGCTGCCCGGGAACTCCGGTATAACTGGTTTGACCGTTTGCTGAATGGAGGGAAAGGGGAGTACCTACTTACCGCACATCATGCTGATGATAACCTGGAAACTTTTCTGATAAACCTGTCCCGCGGGACAGGAATAGAAGGCCTGTCCGGTATTCCGCCTGTGAACGGGAAGATAGTGCGGCCGTTGCTTCCGTTTTCCAGGCAACAGGTATTCGGCTGTTTGCAGGAAAATAACTGGCCGTGGCGGGAGGATAGCAGTAATGCCGATACCAAGTACCTCCGGAATAAGATCCGCCACAATATTGTCCCGGAACTAAAGACATTATCGTCTGATTTTCTACAGCAGTTTGCGCGTACCCAAAGACATCTGGCCGAATGTGAAGCCATATTGATGAAGCACGTGGAGGAAATCCGGAAAGATATAATGCGAAAAGAAGGAGAGCGGTGGATAATTTCCGTAGAAGAGCTGAATAAGTTGCATCCGCACGAATCCTACTTCTATTACCTGTTTAAGGACTTCTCCTTTCCGGTGGACGAGGTCCGGAAATTGTTGAATGCCATGTCAGGGAAACAAATTACCTCCGGTAAATTTATTATGCTGAAAGACAGGGGAAACCTGTTTATAGAACCATTAAAAAAAGAAGAAAACTCTTGCTTTGTCATCGATGCCGGAACGGAAGAGGTCCGGAACCCGATACATTTGTGGTTTTCAGAAACGGAAATCACCGGAAACCACGATAAAAATACGGTAGTAATTGATAAAGATAAGTTAAACTATCCGCTGAAATTGAGAAAATGGGAAAAAGGCGATTATTTTTACCCTTTTGGAATGACTAACCGCAAGAAACTGAGCAAGTTTTTTAAGGACGAAAAGGTATCGGTGCTGGATAAGCAAGCGGCATGGTTATTGTGTTCCGGTGATGCCATAGTCTGGGTTGTGGGTCACCGTCTGGACAACCGGTACAAGGTTACCCCGGAAACAGTAAATATACTTTATGTTTCGGCAGATCTTAAAGCCGATCCCGAAACCAGAATCCGATAGCACAAATAAAATCAAAACCTAACATCTAAAATCTCACTTCTAAAATCTAATATCTGATAATGAAACATATTTTTCCCATCCTGATCGGATTGTTTTTTATAACCTTTTCTCCTAAGATACTGGCACAGGCCGAGAAAGTAAACTGGGATACTTCCGTAGAGAAGATTTCGGATACGGAGTACGAACTGGTCATCACAGCTTCCATTGTAGAAAACTGGCACCTGTACACAACAAGTATTCCCGAAGGCGGCCCCATTCCGACTTCTTTTAACTTTGAAGGAGCAGGAGAGGATTTTGAACTGGAAGGAGGTATCCTGGAAAGTGAAGCTCACACGGAATACGACAATATTTTTGATATGGAACTTTCCTATTTTGACGGGAAGGCCGTATTTAAACAAAAGGTAAAATTACGCAATCCGGAAGTTAAGGCCATACAGGGGCTGGTGGAATACCAAGCCTGCGATGACAAAAGTTGTATCTTCTCCGATGCGGACCTCGCCTTTTCCCTGGATGGAGGAAAAGCGGCGGTAAAACAACTGGAAGTGGACGAAAAAAGCGCCCTGCTTTCCAAAAAACTGAAACTGGACCTGAAAAACCCGGAACTACTGAAAGGAGAAGAGCAAGGAGAGGGAGGTGGCAACAGCCTGGCCGGGATTTTCATCCTGGGGTTCCTGGGAGGCTTACTGGCGTTACTGACTCCCTGTGTATTCCCTATGATACCGCTTACCGTTTCGTTTTTTACGAAGCAGTCCGGAACCCGGAAGAAAGGAATTTCCAATGCCATACTTTACGGCGTATTCATAGTGTTGATCTATGTATTGCTAAGTCTGCCATTCCACTTTCTGGATTCCCTCGATCCCGAAATACTCAATACCATTTCTACAAACGTATGGCTTAATATAGCCTTCTTTGTCATTTTTGTGTTCTTTGCCTTTTCCTTCTTCGGGTATTATGAGCTTACCCTTCCCAGTTCGTGGGGTAATAAGATGGATTCGGCCTCGGGTATGGGAGGGGTTATCGGCATCTTTTTTATGGCATTGACTTTGGCTATAGTCTCTTTCTCCTGTACCGGTCCTATTTTAGGATCGTTATTGGTAGGATCGCTCACAGCAGAAGGAGGAGCCACACAACTTACTGCCGGGATTACCGGTTTTGGTTTTGCACTGGCCTTACCTTTTGCTCTTTTCGCTCTTTTTCCGAACTGGCTCAATTCCCTGCCGCGTTCCGGAGGATGGATGACCACGGTAAAAGTGATACTTGGATTCATGGAACTTGCCCTGGCCTTTAAGTTTCTCTCCAATGCAGATCTCGTACAACACTGGGGTATACTGAAACGGGAGATATTTATAGGTATATGGGTGGTAATTTTTGCCCTGATGGCCCTTTATCTTTTCGGGAAGATCAGGTTCCCGCACGACGGTCCGTTGAAGAAACTCAGCTTTTTAAGGGTGAGTACAGGCGTTCTGGTAACCGCTTTTGTGATCTACCTGATCTCAGGAATATTCGGAGGTCATCTCAAACTGCTCAGCGGTTTCCCACCCCCTACATTCTACAGTGTAAAACAGCAGGAAAGTGATTGTCCCCTGGGACTGAATTGTTTTAAGGATTTTGATGAAGGCCTGGAATACGCGAAAGCGAATAATAAACCCATTTTGCTGGACTTTACCGGCTGGGCCTGTGTAAATTGCCGGAAGATGGAAGAAAACGTATGGAGTGTTCCTAAAGTGTATGAAATTCTGAAGAATGATTACGTGCTTATTTCCCTCTATGTAGATGACCGTAAGGAACTCCCGGAAGAAAAACAGTTTAATTATCAACTGGAATCCGGACGGGTGAAGAAAATCCGGACCATCGGGGAGAAGTGGGCGACCTTCCAGTCCATTAACTTCCACACGGCATCACAGCCTTATTACATTATCATGACCCCCGATATGGAATTGCTCGGACCACCACAACAGTATACGGATACGGACACCTATCACGACTGGTTGAAGACCGGAGCAGAAAGTGTTAAATAAGAACGCCTTTTTTACAAAACAGGAAAAGTACGGGGATAACCGTGCTTTTTTTGTTATATATTTACTCTTTTCTAATGCATTACACAAATAAAATTCTAACAATGAAGAAATTTTCCGTTCTGTTATTTACATTATTTGTCTTTATCTCCTGTATAGCGCAGGAATATGATGTAAAGGCACATTACGATAAGCAGGAAGTGGCCATTACCATGCGCGATGGTATTAAACTTCACGTTACGATCTACAGTCCAAAGGACAAATCCAAAAAATATCCGGTTGTTCTCCAACGTACGCCCTATAGCTGTGCACCTTACGTAGAGGGACAATATCGTTCCAAAATAGGGCCTAACGAAACCATGATGAAAGAAGGGTACATTATCGTGTACCAGGATGTAAGAGGCCGTTGGAATAGCGAAGGGGTATATGACAACATGAGAGCTTATATTCCCAATAAAAAAGGGAAACAGACCGATGAAGCTTCCGACACCTACGACACGATCGACTGGCTGGTAAAGAATGTAGACAACAATAACGGCCGTGTAGGTGTATGGGGAGGTTCGTATCCCGGATTTTATTCTACGTATAGCCTTCTCGACGCGCATTCTGCACTGAAAGCCGTATCCCCGCAGGCTCCTATAGGAGATTTTTTCTTTGATGATTTTCATCATAACGGGGCTTACATGTTGAGTTACTGGAGAGTAACCCCGTTGTTCGGGCATATGAAAGACAAGCCCACTACCGAAGCCTGGTACGAACTTCCGGACCTGGGTACACAGGACCAGTACCAGTTTTTCCTGGATGCGGGCCCGTTGTCTAACCTGGACAAATACTATAAGGAAGATAATGTGTTCTGGCAGCAGTTAAAAGACCATCCGAATTACGATGATTTCTGGAAGCCGAGAGGTATTATCCAGCATCTGAAGGATATAAAACCTGCCGTAATGGTAGTGGGAGGATGGTTCGATGCGGAAGACCTTTACGGACCGTTGTCCACTTACAAGACTATGAAGAGCAGTGACAATTATAATACTATCGTTATGGGACCGTGGAGCCACGGCGACTGGATAAGGTTAAACAAACGTCAGGCCATAGGTAATGTGTATTTCGGTGATGATATATCCAAATTTTACCAGGAAGAGATAGAGACAAAATTCTTTGATCATTTCCTGAAAGGAAGTGGGGACAAGAATTCCGGTCTGCCCGAAGCGTATATGTTTGATACCGGGAAACACGAATGGCAGAAATTCGATACCTGGCCACCGGAAAATACCAGCAAAGAAGTGTATGGTATGGGAAGGAATCAAAGTCTGTCACAAGTAATGACTATGGAGTTTTCGTATCAGGAATTCATAAGCGACCCCAAAAAACCGGTACCTTATTCCGAAGATATTAAAGTGGTCTTTACCCCCAGAAAATATATGACGGACGATCAGCGTTTTGCAGCGCGAAGACCGGATGTGCTGGTTTTTGAAACCGGAGTTTTGGAAGAAGATATGACACTGGCCGGGGATATTCTTGCCAGGCTGAAAGTGTCCACCACCGGGACCGATGCCGACTGGATCGTCAAGGTGATCGACGTATTTCCCCCGGATGCGGAAGATTACGAAGAAACACAAGATTACCTGAAAATGAGTAATTACCATATGATGGTGCGCAGTGAAGTGATGCGTGGTCGTTTCCGCAATAGCTTTGAAAAACCGGAACCGTTCGTACCGGATGAAGTGACCGATGTAAACGTAAAATTGCAGGATGTGTTCCACACCTTTAAAAAAGGACACAAAATACAAGTGCAGGTACAGAGTACATGGTTTCCCCTGATCGACCTGAACCCGCAAACCTATGTAGACAATATTTTCTACGCTAAAAAGGAAGATTTTCAAAAGCAAACCCACAGGGTATATAATTCCTCTTCCATTGAGTTTACCGTTTTAAAAGAAAACGAATAATCTATAGACTGCTATACCCGAAGCCCAGGGACTCCTCCCAGTGGCTTCGGGTACTGTTTTTGAGGCCTTTACCGGCTTCTGATTCTTACCATCAAATTTTAATAACCGACCATGAAAATACATATGAAAACAATGCTGTCCATTTTATTAATTGCTCTGAACATTTTCCTCCTAAAGAGTGCCCCCGATCCGGAAGACACCCGGCTTTTATCCCAGCCCGCAATGAGCGACACCCATATAGCGTTCATCTATGCCGAAGATCTTTGGGTTGCTGGTAAAGACGGCTCCAATCCGCTTAGATTGACTATAGATGAGGGTGTGGAGTCCGCCCCGGTTTTTTCCCCTGACGGTTCCATGATAGCCTTTAACGCCGAATATGACGGCAATACCGATGTATATATAGTTCCCGTAACCGGGGGCGTACCGCGACGGCTTACCTGGCACCCCTACAATGATATGGTAAGAGGGTTTTCTCCCGATGGGAAAAACGTTCTTTTTGCCTCTCAACGGAATACTTTTACCAACCGGTACACCCAGTTGTTTACCGTTGGTGTGGATGGCGGAAAGGTAACGCAGCTGGATATTCCCAATGCCTTCTGGGCCACGTACGCACCGGACGGCGGACATATTGCCTATACACCTTTAAGGGATGTATTCACCCAATGGAAACACTATAGGGGAGGTACCATTTCACGGATATGGCTTTATGATACAGGTGATCATTCTGTAGTGGAAATCCCGAAACCGGCCGGTGGGTGTAACGATACCAATCCGGGATGGATGGGATCGAAAATCTACTTCCGCAGTGACAGGAACGGCGAATTTAACCTCTTTTCCTATGATACGGATACGAAAGAAGTAAAACAACTGACCGATTATAAAGATTTTCCGGTAATGAGCCTGCATGCGCACAACGGGCAAGTGATCTATGAACAGTCAGGATATCTTCATGTTTATGATGTGGTCAGTAGTGATAGCAAGCGTCTTAAAATAGGCATAGGTACAGACCTGTTGGAACTGCGTAAGCGATTTGTATCCGGCGCGAACTATGTCCGAAGCGCCTCTGTCTCACCATCAGGGGCCCGGGCAGTTGTAGATTTTCGCGGAGAAATCGTGACCGTACCGGCCAAAAAAGGAGATCCGTTGAATATAACCAATACCCCTGGAGTACACGAAAAAAATCCGGAATGGTCACCGGACGGAAAATCCATAGCATATTTTTCCGATGCAAGCGGGGAATACGCATTGCATATCAAGAATAAAGAAGGAAAAGGAGAAGCGAAGGTGATCAAACCGGGGGGAACCGGATTTTATGCCTATATTCACTGGTCTCCCGATAGTAAAAAACTGTGTTTTTCAGATAACGGAAGAAACTTTTATCTCGCGGATGCCGCATCCGGTAGAGTGACAAAAATCGCTTCGGACGAACGATATGTTCCGGGAGCTTTCCGGGAATTGTTCGGTGATTGGTCTGCAGATTCCGACTGGATCGCTTATACGGTAATTACCGATACCCACTTTGAAAGAGCATACCTATATTCGGTAAAAGACGGAAAATCTTATCCGCTTTCCGACGGATTGTCCAGTGTTTCCAGTCCCGTATTTGATCCTTCCGGCAAGTATTTGTACATGCTGGCCTCAACGGATGCGGGTCCGGTATTGAACTGGTTTGATCAGTCTTCAATAGATATGGAGATGAACAGTTCCATATATCTTGTTACCCTGCAAAAAGACGTAAGGTCACCTTTTGCCCGCGAAAATGATGTGGAGGAAACCGGGGAGGATAAGACGGATAAAAAGGATGACAAAGATGAGAAAGAAGAAGAGAAAGAAAGTGCCGTTCCGCAGAAGATAGATTGGGAGGGGATAGAACATCGTATTGTGGACATTCCTGTACCGGCAGGGATGTATGCTGATCTTGGTATAGCCAAAGAGGGAGAACTCTTCTACCTGGCACGGGCTCCTCATGGTGGGCCCGCCATGCTGCATAAATATGACCTGAAGGAAAGAAAAGATGAGGGAATTATGGAAGCGGATGCTTATGTAATTGCCGCCAAAGGTGAAAAAATGTTGTATCGGAGTAAGGGAAAATGGGGAATAACTGATATGGGGAAAAAACCGGAAAACGGTAGTCTGAATGTAGATGCTATACAGGTTAAGATAGACCCGGTAGCCGAATGGAACAATATTTTTGAAGAAGCCTGGAGGGTGAACCGCGATTATTTCTACGATCCGGGAATGCAGGGGGCAGACTGGGAGGCCATGCGGGAAAAATACCGGATATTCCTGCCTGACCTTTCCTGTCGTAGTGACCTGTACCGGGTAATGGAATGGATGTTCAGCGAACTTGCCGTCGGGCATCACCGTTTTCAAAGTACAGGAGACCGTTTGCACAAGCCGGAATCCGTACAAGGCGGATTACTGGGCGCCGATTATGAAGTGGCAGGTAACCGTTATAGTTTCAAGAAAATATACGGAGGACTTAACTGGAACCCTGAAATGAGATCTCCGTTGACCGAACCCGGAGTGGATGTCCGTGAAGGAGATTATCTTCTTGCGGTGAATGGCAAAGAAGTAACAGCCCAAGATAACCTTTACAGCTTTTTTGAAAATACTGCCGATAAAATTGTGACGCTGACGGTGAACAGTTCCGATAGCCAATCCGGTGCCAGGGAAGTCAAAGTCACTCCCATAGCCTGGGAATGGGCTTTGAGGAACCGGGACTGGGTAGAAAGTAATATGAAAAAAGTACACGAAGCGACCGATGGACAAGTAGCCTATGTGTATGTGCCGAATACGGCAGATGCCGGACACGAATATTTTAAGCGGTATTTCTTTCCCCAGGCTAATAAAAAAGCGATTATTATCGACGAACGATTTAACGGTGGGGGCTACCTGGCGGATTATTATATAGATATCCTTAAGAGGCCGGTACAGGCCTATTGGAATTTCCGTTACGGCATGGATCTGAAATCGCCCAGTGCTTCCATACAAGGGCCCAAAGTAATGCTGATTGACGAAACAGCCGGGTCCGGAGGGGATTTTCTGCCGTGGATGTTCCGTAAGTTTAAATTAGGGAAACTTATAGGTAAACGTACCTGGGGCGGACTGGTAGGGATACTGGGCTTTCCCGAATTTATTGACGGGGGATCGGTAACCGCACCGAATGTTGCTTTTTATAGCGAAGAAGGCTTCCGGGTTGAAAACGAAGGGGTAGCTCCCGATATTGAAGTGGAGCAATGGCCCGAGCAGGTTATACAGGGAAAAGATCCGCAACTGGAAAGGGCTATTGATGAAGTGATGAAGGAATTAAAGGCAAATCCTCCTAAAAAAATGGAACGGCCTGCTTACCCTGTTCGGGTGAAAAAGTAAACACAATATTTCAAAATGATATACTCCGTCCTTTCCCGTTTTATACCAGAAAGAGGCGGAGTTCTTTTTAGTCGCCGAAAAAGGATCTCATCATGATCCGGAGGCTTATAAAAGCCATAACAATAGCCCCTATGGCCGCAAGAAGTCCCAGGATCAGTACCGGCCAGTAAAACGAATGTTCCTGGTTTTTGAAGGCCTGGTAAATAATTATAGGAGCGCCGAACATCAGCATGAGGGTGTAAGCGAAATATTTAAGGCTTTTCAGGAATAGTTTTCGGTCTGTTCGTCTCAAGGTCTTGTTTTTTCGGTTATTTTTCAGATAGGTACGCTTTTATCGCGCTCCTTACGTTTTTATACCTGTTCAAAAGGCTTTCGGCTTCTTCCCTGGGTACAGTCAGTTCTTCCATGAGCATTCTTACCCCGCGATCTACGAGCTTTATATTGCTCAGTTGCATATCCACCATTTTATTTCCTTTAACACGTCCTAATTGTATCATAGCGGTGGTAGAGATCATATTCAGGATCAGTTTTTGTGCTGTCCCGGCCTTCATACGGGAACTCCCGGTAACAAATTCCGGGCCCACAATAGCTACAACAGGATATTGTGCTACGAGAGAGAGGGGGCTACCTTCATTACAGGTTATACAGCCGGTAAGGATACCGTTTTTATTACATGCCTCCAACCCGCCTATGACGTAGGGGGTAGTGCCGGATGCAGCGATACCGATAACTACGTCCAGGGAAGAAATATCGTATTCGGATAGGTCTTCCCAGGCCTGTTCCCTGCTGTCCTCCGCATTTTCCACAGCTTTGCGTATGGCTGTATCACCACCGGCAATAAGCCCCATTACCAATTGATGGGAGACTCCGAATGTAGGCGGACATTCCGAAGCATCGAGGATACCCAGTCTGCCACTAGTTCCCGCGCCGATATAAAAAAGGCGTCCGCCGTTTTTCAATCTCTTCGCTATTTGTTCGACCAGGGCCTCTATTTGGGGAATTGCTTTTTCAACGGCCAGGGGAACAGTTTTGTCTTCTTTGTTTATATTGGCCAGGATCTCGTTTACCGACATTTTTTCCAAATTGCGGTAGTTGGAGTCCTGTTCCGTGGTTTTTATAAAATCCATAGTACGTATATGAGTGCGATATATTATTTCTTAATTCGCTTCGGATGTTTTAGATATCGAGGTCAAATTCTTTGCGAAGAGTTTCTATCAAAGGATTGGTTTGCATGAGTTTGACATATTTTTCCTGGGGAGTGAATGCATATTTTCGTTCGATCTTTTCATTTACGGTAACCTGCAGGCTTATGAAGTGGTTCCGAAGTTCTGTTTTTAGGTATTCCATGAGCGGGAACTGGTCCCGTTCCACTTCCTTTTTCATGGTGTCGTTAGGCAATTCGATCCATATGGTATTGTCATTTTTCAGTTTGGGCCGGTCCGTTGCCAGGTTGGAAGCTATGATCTTTTTTCCCTTATCATTCATCATTTTCACATAGTTGTCCCAGGTCTCCTGCATTTCTTCTTCGGTAAAAGATTCCCGCGGCAGTTTAGATTCGTCTACATGGGTTTCCTTTTTGTTCTTTTCCAGTTCTTTTTTCGCTCTGATGCTGGACAGGGATAATCCGGAAACGTGTTTTTTACGGATATCTATAGTGTTGCTCTGTACCGGGCTGTCATGCCTAGGTTCCTGTACTGTGGTAAAAGTTTCCTGGGCCTGGGATGTAACGGTATTTTCTGTTTCTGTTTTCGGAACGGTGACTGTGGTAACCGGAGCGGAATTATTTTGTCCGGGTACTGTTTTCTCCACAGGGGTAGATGTGATCGCTTTTTTGTCCACAGTTCCGTTTTGCCGGAAATGAGATGGGGGAATTATGAAGTGTGTGTCATTTTTTTTTTCTCCATCGAAAGTGATGGAGGCAAGCTGCATTAGGCTAAGTTCTACGAGCAGTCTCTGGTTTTTGCTCGTTTTGTAATTGAGATCGCAGGTGTTTGCCAGTTCTATTCCTTTCATGAGGAAGGGCATGGATGCTTTCCGGGATTGTTCCAGGTAACGCTGTTTCGCTTCATTACCGACTTCCAGTAGTGGAATGGTGGCTTCATTTTTACAAACCATCAGGTCACGGAAATGGGAGGCCAGTCCGGCAATAAAATGGTGGCCGTCAAAACCTCTTGCCAGGGTTTCGTTAAAATCTACGAGTAATTGCGGAATATTGTTTTCCAGTATGAGGTCGGTCGCCTTAAAATAGGTGTCATAATCCAGTACATTAAGGTTCTCCGTAACTGCCTGGCGGGTTAGGGATTTTCCGGAGAAACTTACTACCCGGTCAAATATCGACAAGGCATCGCGCATGGCCCCGTCAGCTTTCTGTGCTATAATGTGAAGGGCATCATCTTCTGCTTCTATGCCCTGGTTTTCGGCAATATACTTTAAATATTCGGCGGCATCCCTTACGGTAATGCGCTTAAAGTCAAAAATCTGGCAACGGGAAAGAATCGTTGGTATGATCTTGTGTTTTTCTGTGGTTGCCAGGATAAAAATGGCATGCTTCGGCGGTTCTTCAAGGGTTTTCAGAAAAGCATTGAAAGCCGCCTGAGAGAGCATATGCACCTCATCTATAATATACACTTTATATTTTCCGGTCTGCGGAGGTATACGGACCTGGTCGATAAGGTTCCGGATATCGTCTACCGAGTTATTGGAAGCCGCATCGAGTTCAAAAATGTTAAAGGCAAAATCCTCTTCCGGATTTTCCACACCGTCCTGGTTGATCTTTTTTGCCAGAATACGGGCACAGGTGGTTTTTCCAACCCCTCTCGGGCCGCAAAACAGCAAAGCCTGTGCGAGGTGATTGTTATCTATGGCGTTCAGCAGGGTGTTGGTAATGGCTTGTTGTCCTACGACATCCTTGAATGTCTGGGGACGGTATTTACGCGCAGAAACCACAAATTGCTCCATAGAAAAATATTTACTTCACAAAGATAAAAATTGCGTTTATATTTTAGGGGAAGAGAGGGTTTTTTTACCGGGAATTGTTAATAAAGTTTATGAATGAAACAGGGATAAACCAGCAACGAGGCACCGCGAATTATAGATCATAGATGAAAAGTATAAACAAAAATGTCCCGCACAAAGGCGAGACATCAAAGTATTTATGTACGAAGAGAAATGATTTATATCACTGGTTCCCAAGAATAATGGGCATTCCATCTTTCCCGGAGCCGATAACAATTACCTTCGAATTCGGAGATTTGGAAAGTTCTATAGTGGCCTGTATACCCTTTTCCTGGAGTACTTTATCCGTCAGGGAGGCACTTAGTATCTTGTTGGCAGCGGCTTTACCCTCAGCATCTATGCGTTGGCGTTCGGCTTCTTTTTCAGCTTTTTCCAATCGGAATTCATATTCAAGGGTTTCCTGTTCCTGCTTTAATTTTGTTTCAATCGCAGTTTTGATGGTAGGAGGCAGGGTGATGTCCCGGACCAGGATTTCATTTAACTGCACGTATTGTTTGTCCAGTATTTTCTTGGTCTCTTCAAATATCTCTTCCTGAATGGCATCTCTTTTGGTAGAATACAACTGCTCCGGGGTGTATCTCCCCACTACACTTCTGGCCGCCGACCGGATTGCCGGGAGAATGACATCAGTGATATAGCCTTCTCCTCTTTCCTGGTGCAGGGAGCCTAATTGTTCTCTAACAGGCTGATGCCATGCTGTGGCATCCAGTCCAATTTGCAATCCGTTTGAGGAGAGCACTTGCATTTTTTCAGAAAGTTCCTGTTGTCTTACATTGTATACATGGACTTTATTCCAGGGTAAAACCCAATGAAAGCCTTCACCCAAGGGAGGTTCGTCCGTGACAACACCACCTCCGAATGTCTTGTACAATACTCCGGCCTTTCCGGAATCTATGCTTGTGGTGGATTTAAAAATGAGAATTATTAGAATTACAACACCTATAATAATAGGTAAGCCTATTTTTGGTAATCTGTCCATTTTCTATATAGTTTGTGATTATTTAGTCCGTAATTGGTCTGCTTTGTGGGGGAATTATTCGGCTTGTTTGCTTTTTACCTTAAATAAGCCCTTTGTATTTTCTGAGAAACCATTCTGCCGAAAGTAACAGTACAATAAGAAACAGCAGGATTTTCCAATCTACCAAAGGTACGATATTTTCTTTACTTTTCTGCACGGGTTTAAACCTTTCGTCTTCCATGAGATTAGCTTGCAGGTTTTCGGTTTGTGTATCGTAAAATAGTTTTCCCGTTGAATTTCCGGCAAGAGTTTGCAGTTTACGGATATCCGCATTCCCGTATTGTTGTTCCACGTCGAATTCCAGTATTCGGAATTGTCCGGACCGTTGTATATTTTCACCTTCGACCCGTATTTTAAAAGTGTATTCTCCTGCTTCCAGATCGCTCATGTCCGCTGCGTAATAATTGTTGCGGAGCAACATCGGGTAGGTTTTTTCGGTTTCGCTATCCTTACTCCTGACTTCTATACGCAAGGATGCTTCAGGGTTAAAAATATAATTGTTGTCGAAATACTGTGCGGTAATAACCACGGGAATAGTACCGTCATACAGGATTTCGTAGTCTGTTTCGAGGCGGTCCCTTTTTTTGTCAGACGCGAGATAGAATACCAGTTTACTTATAAATTTATCGAACTTTTCATAGTTTCTATTGTCCCGGTAATCCTGCATTCTCCATCTCCAGATGTCTTCTCCCAGGAGCAGGGCCATTTTTTTATTATCTTTTTCTGTAGTGAAAAGTAACGGGTTTTTGGTTACTACACCATTGATCCTCTGAAATAAAATGGTTTCATAGGAGATGTTTACGGCAATGTCTCCGAAAGGTGCCTGCAGGGGCGGATAGCGGGAAAAACCGATATCTTCGGAAGCAAATACGGAATAACTTTCGTTATAACTACCCTGTACTTCTTCAGTGAGGTTTCCCGGTTTTCTCGAAAAATCTTTTTGTATCCGGTTCAGAAAATTCCAATCGGTGTTTTTTCCCCCGATAATAAAAGTATTTTTTCCTGTTTTTTCCAGTTGCCGGAATGCATTGGTAAACGAAGTGTTTGGCTGATAGAGAATAACAAGCTGGTAATCGTCAATACGGTTCCCTCCCAGGTTGGGCTTACTTATGGTGACGGTACGTTCTTCATTGGACTCGATACTTCGCTTCAGCGCCCCGAGGTCCGGATGCACAATATCCGAAAGGATGAGGACTTCTGTTTTCTGGTCAATGACTTCTATACCGAATTCTTTGTAATTGTTTTTAATGTTTTTTTCGTTTTTTACAGGTAATATTTCAGCCCGAAAAGTGAGTAATCCCCGGGTGCCGGCGTCGAGGTGTGTCCGGATTATCTCCGATCTTTTTTCGGGAGAGAAATTGACGTTCTGACTGTAAAGTGTCCGGTTTCCGGACGTAATGTGAAAAGTGGAACTTACCGCAGTTTTTCCCTCGTAGTTAAGAATGATCTCTACGGGGAATTTATTTCCTAAGTATACGTATCTATTGACGTTGAGCCTTTGTATCTTGAGGTCATCATAGGTAGTTGTGTCTCCCAATGCCACCGGAAATACGGGCATAGGATAGTTCAATGATGTGTAAGTGTAATCTTCGCCATAAGTCTGATTACCATCGGTAAGGAGGATAATCGAGGCATTTTTTCCCCGGTAAATTTCTTTCAGAGAAGTCAGGGCTTCGCTTATATTGGTGTGTCGTTCTTCAAAGGACAGTACATCCCAGTTTTTCAGATTTTCTCCGAAAGTATAGTAATCGGAACTGAATTTTTCTGTGAGTTTCCCGTTTTGTTTCAGTTGCGAGATGATTTCCTGTATGTGTTGTTGTCGGTTAAGGTAGGGGATGGAAGAGGAGTTGTCCGCGATAATAGCAAGGACAGGTTTTTCTTCATAAACGGTTACTTTCCGGAATTTTGGATTGATAAGCAGTAACAGAATGGCAAATACGGACAGGAAACGCAAAAAAGCAAAAAGCAAGTTTTCTTTTGACTTGCCTTTTGCTTTTCCGTATTGGAACACTGCTGCGAGTAGTGCGACTACTCCCGCTATAATGAGGTATATAACCGACATTTAATCCTTTGTTTCATTAAGTGTTGGGACAAAGATATTCCGCCCGGAAATCAGGTAAGCATTCCTCCGTCTACATTGAGCACCTGCCCGGTGATATAAGCACTCATGTCAGAGGCCAGGAAAACACAGGCGTTGGCTACATCTTCGGGAGTACCACCGCGTTTTAACGGAATGGCATCTCTCCATCCCTGAACAGTCTTTTCCTCGAGTACCGCGGTCATTTCAGTTTCTATAAAGCCGGGAGCTATGGCATTGCAACGGATGTTACGTGAGCCGAGTTCGAGGGCTACGGACTTCGTGAAACCGAGAATACCTGCCTTGGAAGCGGCATAGTTGGTTTGGCCGGCATTACCTTTAACACCTACAACGGAACTCATGTTTATGATGGATCCTTTTCGTTGTTTCAGCATGGTCCTCTGCACGGCTTTGGTCATATTAAAAACGGACTTGAGGTTGACCTCAATAACCTTGTCAAAATCTTCTTCGGAAATGCGCATCAGGAGATTGTCTTTGGTTATCCCCGCGTTATTTATAAGTATATCTATACTGCCAAATTCGGCAAGTACATCTTCTGCCAGTTTTTGAGCTTCTTCAAAGCTTGCTGCATTACTTTTGTAACCTTTTGCTTTTACTCCCAGAGAAACGAGTTCTTTTTCCAGTTCGGCAGCGGCTTCAGCCGAAGAGCTGTACGTAAACGCAACGTTGGCGCCCTCCCGGGCAAAAACCTGCGCAATGCCTTTTCCGATTCCCCTGCTTGCGCCTGTAATAATAGCTGTTTTTCCTTCTAAAAGTTTCATCTGATATTTTTTATTCGTTTTTAATAGGTCGGCGCCTTTTCCGATCTACCGGAATGCGCGGAGCACATTATCAGTTGGTTTATTTTTTTGAGACTAAATGCAAAAAGCCGGAGCTTATGATATGTAATATATTTACCATTCTTTCCGTCTTTTACCTGATAAGCAATGACCAAATATAGCAAATAGAAATAGCACAAAACAAAAATCCCCGCCAATTTAGCGGGGATTTGTCATAAGAAGTTTATTATTATGATTTTACGGGTGCCGGTTTTTCAAAATTGAACAGGTAATCCACGTCCAGCTCGGTAACTTTACCCAGTTTGCCGAGGGCCTGCATATCTATATCTTGCTTGTTTCCGATAACCATAATATCATAGGAAGCTCCCTTAATATTTTCATTGAAAAAGCTTTTCAGATCCTCCAGGCTCATATCCTTAATGGTATTGTAAATTTCTTGCCTGTTATCGTGGGTTATGCCTTTTTTTCGGAGGTCTTCGTAACTCCAGAAAATATTGGTTTTGTTGATGCGTTTTGCGGCAAGTTGTTTTAGAACGGATTCCTTGGCGGCGTTAAACTGTTCTTCTGCTTCGGGCATATCGGTCATAAGTTCCATCATGGCATCTACAGCTTCGGGCATCTTATTGGCCTGTGTACCCATATAGGCCCATACATAGTCGGGCTCGTCTTTTTTACCGGCATTACTATATGAAGAGAAAGCGGAATATGCTAAAGATTTAGACTCCCGGATCTCCTGGAAGAGGATAGAAGACAACCCACTGCCGAAATAAGTGTTGAACAGGTTTGCTGCGGCTATTTTTTCAGGGTCAAACGTATCTCTTTTGGACAAAAACAGCATTTCGGCCTGTACCATGTCATAATCTACGAAGTATACGTTACCTCCATTCTCCTTTTCTATATACTTTTTAGGTTGCGGGTATTCTTTTAATGCGTCCGGAATTTTGTGTTTTTCATTCAGTGCGGCTACGGCTTCTTCGATTGCATTACCGTAATAAAACATACGGTGCTTGTATTGTTTGAGCTGTTTTACGAGATCTACCAGTTCTTCCGGGTCCGTTTCCTGTAATTCCTTCAACGTATAAATATCGCGAAGTCGGGATTCTTCTCCGTATTCGCCGTAACTCATCAGTCCTCTCCAAAGGATGGAGGATTTGTCACTTTTAACCTCTTCCCGTTGTTTGGTTATCTTTTGTACGTACTTGTTATACGTTTCCTGGTCTGCAACAGCATGGTCCCAGAGATGTTCCAGAAGTTCCAGTCCTTTCGGGAGATTTTCCTTAAGCCCGGAAAGATAGATATAAGACCGGTCGCTTCCCGAACTTACCCCGTATCGGATCCCCAGCTTATAAAACTCTTTTTTCAGTGCTTCGGGAGTGTATTTATCTGTTCCGAGATATTCGAGATAACCAACAGCAACCCCAAGTTTTTTATCATTATCCGTTCCCATGTCAAAAATGAAATTGATCTGGGCCAGGTCGTTGGTCTTGTTTTCTATATAGGATACCTCCACGCCATTATCCAGTCGGGTCTCCTTTATGGCCGAATCGTAATCCACATACTCGGGCCGGATGGGAGAAGAGGTTATTTTATTGAAATCTTTTAGGAACCCTGATTGTTTGTCTCGGTTGAGTTCTACCGGTGTGATCCCCGGATTTTCTACCTTCACCAGGTTTTTGTTTTCTCCCTGACGTTTGTAAACAACAACGTAGTTGTCTTTATAAAATTCATTAGCAAAATCGATCAGTCCCTGTTTGGTTATTTTTTTCAGTTCGTCGAGCTGTTTCACTTCGTCTTCCCAATCCTGGAAATGAACAAAGGCGTTGACATAGGCATAAGCTACAGCGCTGCTGTTCTCATATCGTTGCATTTTTGATAATTTCAGGTCATTTACAACCGCTTCGAGCATCCAGTCGTCAAACTCCCCTTTTTTAATCTTTTCGATCTCACCCAGTAACAGGTCTCTGACTTCTTCGAGAGACTGGTTGGATTTCGGGTGGCCGTCGAGGACATGTATACCATAATCGTTCTGAAAGTAAGTGTATGAGCCTGCTCTTTGCACTTTTTGCTGTTGGTTAAGGTCCAGATCTATAAGTCCGGCCGTGCTGTTGGCCAGGATATAATCTATTAAAGTGACATAGTTTTGTTCTTCGGAACCTATCCCTGCGCCCCGGAAGGCAAGGGAAACATTCTCCGAATCCGGTCCGGATACTTCTCTTTCAATTGGTGAATTTATCGGATTTTCCTGTGGTCTTTTCGGATATTGTACTTCTTTTTCTCCGAACTTCCCGAAGTTCTCCTGTACTTTTTTAATCGTTTCGTCAAAATCAATATCTCCCACAAGTATTACAGCCATATTGTTTGGTACGTAATATTTATCAAAATAGTTGCGAATAGCCACCATAGATGGGTTTTTAAGATGTTCGGAAACACCTATGGTGGGTTGTTGCCCATAAGGATGTGTGGGAAACAGTGCATCCATCATACTTTCAAAAGCCCTGTTGGAATCACTGTCCTGAGACCTGTTGAATTCTTCATACACGGCTTCCAGTTCGGTATGGAAGAGCCTTAATACCAGTTGGCTGAAACGTTCGCTTTCCAGCATTAACCATTTGTCCAGTTCGTTCGAAGGGATTTTGTTTACATATACGGTCTCTTCACTCGAAGTCCAGGCATTTGTGCCTTCTGCCCCAAGCGAACTTACCATTTTGTCATATTCATTGGCGATGGAGATCTTTGATGCTTCCTGAGAAACACTGTCAATTTTTCCGTAAATAATTTTTTTCTTCTCCGGGTCTTTTTCCGCTTTGTGTTCTTCATACAAGCGGGATATTTCGTCGAGCAGGGGACGTTCTTTTTCCCAGTTTTGTGTACCTATCTTGTCGGTCCCCTTAAACACCATGTGTTCCAGGTAATGGGCAAGGCCGGTATTGTCCGAAGGGTCATAAACGGAACCGGCTCTGACGGCGATAAATGTCTGAATTTTAGGTTCATCCGTATTTTTGCTGAGATAAACCTTAAGGCCGTTGTCTAAAGTATAAAGGCGAAGGTTTGTAGGATCGTTGCTTACCGTTTCGTAGACGAATCCGTTGGGGTCTGTGTGTTCGGAAACCGTTACTTTGGTTCCCGTTGTTTTTTTGCAGCCGGCGATACCGAAAGCAACCGCAATAAATAATAAGATTACTTTTTTCATAAAGTATGAATAGTTTGGTTATATGATACGATTAAAGTGAACGCTGTGTATTATAGTTATACACCCGGGATCGGGGGGAGTCCCAAACTTTTTCTTATTTAAAGACAGTAATGTATACTAAGATCCCTTAAAAAGAAGATGTTAAATTTAATAAAAAAAGAAAAATCCATTAGTATTCGGACTAATGGATTTTGAATATCCTGAAAACAGGAGTTTTATTTAAGGAATGCTTATCCCAGAACTTCGGCTACTTTTTTACCGATTTCCGCAGGAGAATTCACTACGTGGATACCACATTCTTTCATAATACGTTTTTTGGCTTCCGCAGTATCATCCGCACCGCCTACGATAGCGCCTGCATGGCCCATTGTTCTTCCTTTGGGAGCAGTTTCTCCGGCGATAAATCCGACAACAGGTTTTTTGTTACCGTTTTCTTTGATCCACCAGGCGGCATCCGCTTCGAGTTGTCCGCCTATTTCCCCGATCATAACGATACATTCCGTTTCCGGATCGTTCATAAGCAGTTCTACGGCTTCTTTGGTTGTAGTTCCGATAATCGGATCTCCTCCTATACCAATTGCCGTTGTAATCCCCAATCCTTGTCTAACCACCTGGTCGGCAGCTTCGTAAGTAAGGGTGCCTGATTTGGATACGATACCTACATTTCCTTTCTTGAAAACAAATCCTGGCATAATGCCTACTTTGGCTTCTCCGGGAGTAATGACACCCGGACAGTTAGGCCCTATCAGCCGGCAGTCTTTACCTTTAATGTAGCTGGAAGCGGTAATCATATCGGCTACCGGAATACCTTCTGTGATGGTAATGATAACTTTAATACCCGCATCGGCGGCCTCCATAATGGCATCTGCGGCAAAGGCAGGCGGAACAAAGATGATGGAAGTATCCGCTCCGGCTTTTTCCACGGCGTCTTTTACCGTATTGAAAACAGGACGGCCCAGGTGTTCCTGGCCTCCTTTTCCGGGGGTTACCCCACCTACTACGTTAGTTCCGTATTCTATCATTTGTTCGGCGTGGAAAGTACCTTCGCTGCCGGTGAAACCTTGTACAATTATTTTTGAATCCTTGTTGACTAAAACACTCATTATATTTGAATTTTTAATAGGCTATGCAAAAATAGGGTTTTATATGGATTATGTGTTACGCTTTGCCGTTTAATGTTCGGTAAGAATTGTTATTTTTTTGTTAGGCGAAGTTCCTGTTTTCCACAGGGGGACGACGTTATGGCTATTTTCTTATGCAGAGATATTTCCAGTATAGTTACCTGTTGTTCAATATCTTTATAATTTCCGGTATTTTCCGTATAGCGGCCAGTTCTCTGTACTTTTTACGGGCTTCTTCGGCGGGATAACCGAAATAGGTGGTATTTCCTTCCAGGGATTTACTTATTCCGGACTGTGCCAGGATAACGGCTTTGGTGCCTATGGTAATATCACTGGCTATACCTACCTGTCCCCATATGGTTACTTCATCTTCAATAATAACGCAGCCGGCAATTCCGGTCTGTGACGCTATGAGACATTTTTTTCCGATAACGGTATCATGTCCCAGATGAACCTGGTTGTCCAGTTTGGTTCCCTCTTTTATCCGGGTGCTTCCCGTCACTCCTTTGTCTATAGTACACAAGGCGCCGAGATCGACGAAGTCTTCGATAACCACATTTCCACCGGATAGTAGTTTGTCAAATCCTTCCGGTCTTTTCTTGTAGTAAAAAGCATCGGCTCCCAGGACGGTACCGGCATGTATGGTAACATTGTTTCCTATAACCGTGTTGTCGTATATAGTAACATTGGGATGAATAACACAGTTATCGCCGATGACAACATGGTTGCCAATAAAGACATTGGGTTGTATTATAGTATTTTTACCTATTGTGGCCGTAGGGGAGACAGAGGCACCGGCTTTTTCAAAAGGACGAAAGTGATCAGTGAGCTTATTGAAATCGCGGAAAGGGTCATCAGAGATAAGGAGGGCTTTGCCTTCCGGGCATTCTACTTGCTTGTTGATGAGCACTACCGTAGCGGCAGAATTGAGAGCTTTATCGTAATATTTTGGGTGGTCGACAAAGACAATATCACCGGGTTCTACAACGTGTATTTCATTCATTCCCTGAACAGGGAAATCTTCCCGGCCCACGTAGTCGCAGTCCAGGATGGCTGCTATTTGTCGCAATGTGTGTACCTGTGGAAATTTCATAGAGTATCTTCCGTTTATAGGCTATTCTTTTACCCGCTCTACATAGGTGCCTTTGTCAGTTTCGATCTTTATTTTGTCTCCTTCATTGATAAAGAGGGGTACGTTCACGGTAGCCCCGGTTTCCATAGTGGCCGGTTTGGTGGCATTGGTAGCGGTATTTCCTTTTAAGCCGGGCTCCGTATGTGTAACCTCCAGAACGACGTGTGATGGCATTTCTACAGATAGAGGCATGCTGTCCTCGGTATTGATGAGAATGGTCACTACTTCCCCTTCTTTGAGCAGGTCGGGCGCATCAAGTACATTTTTGGAAAGGGAGATCTGGTTAAAATCTTCCGTATTCATAAAATGAAAGGTTTCCCCTTCGGGATAAAGGTACTGAAAGGAATGGGTCTCCACCCGCACCTCTTCTATTTTATGTCCTGAGGAAAAAGTGTTATCTATCACTTTACCGGTCGTAACACTTTTCAGTTTGGTCCGAACAAAAGCCGGTCCTTTTCCCGGTTTTACGTGCAGGAACTCTATTACTTTAAAGATGTCATGGTTATATCGAATACACAATCCCTTCCGGATATCTGACGTTGTTGCCATGTTTTATGTTTTTATTGCTTAAACTTTCTTTTTTTATCAAAAACGACGGGTGATAGTCTACCCGGCGTTGAAATATCCTTTCATAATACCCCGTTGAGAGTCGCGTATGAACTGAAGGATCTCATCTCTTTCCGGGGTCGCTTCCATTTCTGCTTCGATGATCTCCATGGCCTGGGTATTATTATAGTTTTTTTGATATAATATCCTGTATATATTCTGTATCTCACGGATCTTGTCGGCAGAATATCCTCTTCTTCGGAGTCCCACAGAATTGATACCTACATATGACAGGGGTTCCCGGGCTCCTTTAATGTAGGGTGGAACATCTTTCCGAACCAGAGACCCTCCGGTAACAAAAGCATGGTTCCCTATAGAGCAGAACTGGTGTACGGCCGTCATTCCGGCAAGAACCACATAGTCACCGACAGTGATGTGCCCTGCAAGAGTGCTGTTGTTGGAAAAGATACAGTTGTCCCCTACAATGCAGTCGTGTGCAATGTGACAATAAGCCATTATCAGGCAATTTTTCCCGATAACGGTTTTCATCCGATCCACCGTACCACGGTTTATGGTAACACATTCCCGGATGGTCGTGTTATCACCAATTTCAACGATAGTTTCTTCTCCCTGGAATTTCAGGTCCTGTGGAGTAGCCGAGATCACCGCCCCGGGAAAGATATTACAGTTTTTTCCAATCCGTGCCCCTTCCATAATAGTCACGTTAGAACCTATCCAGGTCCCTTCTCCTATGATCACATTATTGTGGATAGTAGTAAAGGGTTCAATGACTACGTTCTTGGCTATCTTGGCACCCGGATGTACATATGCTAAAGGCTGATTCATGTGTGTCTGTTGATCGAAAATTATAATGCGAAATGTATCGGGAAAGATGGTCGTGCCGCTTTCCTAATCATTGTCGTTTTTTACTTTTACTATTTGCGCCATCATTTCGGCTTCCGTGGCCAATTTTCCATTGGCGTATGCATATCCCTGCATGTGGCATATACCTCTCCGTATGGGAGTTACAAGTTCCAGCCTGAATATGAGTGTATCCCCGGGACCTACCTGTTGTTTGAACTTTACTTTATCTATTTTCATAAAGAAAGTGAGGTAGTTCTCCGGGTCCGGTACAGTGCTCAAAACCAGAATACCTCCCGCCTGGGCCATGGCTTCTACCTGTAATACCCCGGGCATTACCGGAGCTCCCGGAAAATGACCGACGAAGAAAGGTTCGTTCATCGTTACATTCTTTACTCCCACAACATGGGTGTCCGAAAGTTCGAGAATTTTGTCTACCAGCAGAAACGGCGGCCTGTGCGGCAGCTTTTTCATAATATCAGTAACATCCATTAGTGGAGCCTGATTCAGATCGTATTGCGGTACTTTGTTCCTTTTTTCTATCTTGATGATCTTGGAAAGTTTCTTTGCAAACTGCGTATTTATAAAATGACCTGGCTTGTTGGCGATGATCTTGCCGCGGATTCGTGTACCTACCAGGGCGAGATCCCCGATGACATCAAGCAGTTTATGCCGTGCCGCTTCGTTGGGGTAGTGAAGGGTAAGGTTGTCCAGTATACCGTTCTGCTTTACCGAAATGGAATCTTTCTGAAAGGCTATTTTTAGCTTTTCCATGGTTTCAGGAGACAGTTCCTTGTCTACATATACGATGGCGTTGTTCAGGTCACCTCCTTTGATCAGGCCGTTCTCCAAAAGGGTTTCTATTTCGTGCAGGAAGCTGAATGTTCTGGCATTGGATATTTCTTTTTTGAACTGGGACAGTTGTTTCAGGGTTGCGTTTTGTGTTCCCAGTACCTTGGTACCGAAATCTACCATGGTAGTTACCTGGTATTCATCGGCAGGTATAACGGTTATTTCGCTTCCGGTTTCTTCATCTGTATAGGAAATAACATCTTTTACAATGTATTCGTCCCTTTCCGCATCCTGTTCCACCATGCCCGCGCTTTCGATAGCTTCTACAAAATATTTGGAGGAACCATCCATAATCGGAGGTTCCGGGGCGTTGAGTTCTATCAGTACGTTATCTATTTCCAGTCCCACCAGGGCAGCGAGGACATGTTCGGAGGTATGTATACGGACTCCTTTTTTCTCCAGGTTGGTTCCTCGCTGGGTGTTAACCACATAATTGGCGTCGGCTTCAATAACCGGGCTTCCTTCGAGGTCAATACGTTTAAAAGCGTAACCGTGATTTTCAGGAGCAGGCTTAAAGGTCATAGTCACTTCATATCCTGTGTGAAGGCCTACTCCCTGCAGCGTAACTTCTTTTGCAATGGTACGTTGTCTGGCAACTTTATCACTACTCATTATCGTTCCGTTTTTTTATCGAATTGGTGAATGATTTGTACTAATTTGGGCAGGTTTTTAAAATGAACATAAGATTTGTTATAATCTCCATGGTTAAATGCAGGAGAGCCTTGTAATGCTTCATCATCCTGAACATTTCTTGTTATTCCGGACTGGGCCTGAACCTTAACGCGATTGCCTATGGTTAAATGACCTACAATCCCTACCTGTCCGCCAATCATACAATTCTTTCCTATTTTGGTAGATCCTGCGATACCGGTCTGTGCGGCTATTACGGTGTTTTCTCCTATTTCCACATTGTGAGCTACCTGAATCTGATTATCGAGTTTAACCCCTTTTCTTATAATGGTAGAACCCAACGTAGCCCTGTCTATAGTAGTTCCTGCTCCTATGTCCACGTAATCTTCGAGTATAACGTTTCCTGTTTGGGGAACTTTGGAGTACCTGCCGTTTTCATCGGGAGTAAAGCCAAAACCGTCCGCACCTATAACAACACCACTGTGAATAACACAATTGCTGCCTATTATTGTTTCGGAATAAATTTTAGCGCCTGCAAATATAACTACATTATCTCCCAAAGAAACATTGTCCCCTACATAGGCGTTAGGATATATTTTGCAGTTGCTTCCTATTTTTACATTATCTCCTATATAGGAAAAAGCGCCCAGATAGATGTTTTCTCCATAACTGGCAGACTCCGAAATATAAGAGGGTTGCTCTATTCCGGTTTTGTTCATCTTTACCTGGTTGTAATATTCCAGTAACCTGGAAAATGACTTATAGGCGTCCTCCACTTTTATGAGGGTGGTGGAAAGTTCAGCTTCGGCTTCGAAGTCCCTATTTACAATAGTGATCGAAGCTTTAGTAGTATAAATATATGACCGATACTTGGGATTGGCCAGAAAAGTAAGGTCGCCTTCAGTACCTTCTTCTATCTTGGCCAGCTTGGAAACCTCTACATCCGGGTCTCCAATAATGTCCCCTTCCAGGATGCCTGCTATTTGACTTGCTGTGAATTTCATTCCTGCAAAAGTATAAAAAAAGTAAATATTAAGTTATCGTCCCGTTAAGTTAATAGACGAAACATAGGGGTGGAGTGTTACATAAAACTGTTATAAGTCAGTGAACCACCGTAGGTTGAAAATTATAGAGATACTTCTATTTATGTTTTTTTTATTTTTTTACCCTTGTTTTTTTAGCTGTGTTTAGGATAACACGCATAATACTTGGTTACCGGTTTGGATAATGCTTTCAGGTTGAGTAGGTCGGACGCCTTCACCACATCGGAGACTTTTCCCGATTTCATGAGGATGTGAATGTTTTCTTTGTCCATACTATAGGCGAGGTTCTCCACTTCTCCGGTAAATACGAAATAACGTGCCGTTTCTTCCGGAACTTCATATTTTTCCTTAAAAAGATCTATGTGCTTTTCCAGTTTTTTTTCCGGGAAGGGCTTTTTCCGGTATTTAATTTTGAGGAGGTCCCGATTCAGGATCATAGTACAGAGCCGTGATAAAACGAAGTCGTCATGAAATTGCCATTCTTTCATGGCAGAGATAATATCGTAATCATCGAGCCTGGAGAAAATATCGAGGACCGAAGCGTCGAAATGCTGTATTTCCACTTTGTGGGTGAGGAAATATTCGAGAGCTGTACTGGCTTTAATATCGACTCCTTCGGAAACCAGTTCTTTTGCCCTTTGCAAAACACGTATAAGAAGCTGTTCGGCAGCAAGTCCTGTTTTATGGAGGTAGGCCTGCCAGTACATCAGTCGTCGCGCCACCAGGAATTTTTCTACGGAATAGATCCCTTTTTCCTCGATAGCCAGTTCATTGTCCACCACATTGAGCATGGTAATCAACCTTTCGGAATTTATGTTTCCTTCCGCCACCCCGGTATAAAAACTGTCTCGTTTCAGGTAATCCGTACGGTCTATATCGAACTGACTTGAAATTAACTGGTGCATGAACCTGCGGTGGTATTCGCCACGGAACATTTTTATGGCCAGCGTTAAACTTCCGTTAAAAGTACGATTCAATTCTTCCATAAAAAGCAGGGATATTTGTTCGTGGCTTACCCCGTTTACAATACTGTGTTCCATAGCGTGAGAAAAAGGGCCGTGACCTATATCGTGCAGTAAAATAGCCGCGAGCAGGGCTTCTTCCTCTTCTTCTGAGATGTCAACCTTCTTAAAGCGAAGGGTTTGCACTGCTTTTTGCATGAGATGCATGCAACCCAGGGCATGGTGAAATCGGGTGTGGTGAGCCCCGGGATATACGAGATAAGACAATCCCATTTGCGATATCCGGCGGAGCCTTTGAAAGTATCTGTGTTCTATAAGGTCAAAAACAAGAGTATTGGGTATGGTAATAAATCCGTAAATTGGATCGTTAAATATTTTGAGCTTGTTAGTATGATTCATGTATATAAAATTTTGCAAACTTTTAGTTTTGCCTTATTTGTATATCAGTTAGTAATTATCTTTGCTTGTCAAATACCCGTAAGAGGTTTTTAATGTTTATTTTTGGCGCGAAACCTGTAAACCGCGATCTGGTTATTTTCCCCGTCTGTTAAAAAAGGAGTACGAAATGCAAAATACAAATATACGGATATGAGCAACATAAAAATACTGTGGGTTGATGATGAAATCGATTTGCTGAAACCGCACATTCTCTTTCTTGAAAAAAAGAATTATACTATCTCCACCTGCCATAGTGGAGCCGATGCAATAGAAGATGTTGATAAGAATAGCTACGATATTGTTTTCCTGGATGAAAACATGCCGGGACTGACCGGTCTGGAAACCCTGACGGAGATCAAGGCGAAAAGACCAAACCTTCCTGTGGTGATGATCACCAAGAGTGAAGAAGAATACCTTATGGAAGAGGCGATAGGATCTAAAATAGCGGATTACCTGATTAAGCCCGTTAATCCGAACCAGATATTACTTTCACTGAAGAAAAACCTCGACCACTCGCGACTGGTGTCCGAAAAGACTACGGCTAATTACCAGCAGGAGTTCCGTAAAATAGCTATGGATATGGCTATGGTTAATTCTTATGAAGAATGGGCAGGCCTGTATAAGAGACTTTTGTATTGGGAACTGGAACTCGAAAATATAGAGGACGTAGGTATGGTGGAAATACTGGAATCGCAAAAGACAGAAGCCAATACCCAGTTTGGTAAATTTATAGAAAAGAATTACCCGGAGTGGTTTTCGGACGACGAAGCCCCGGTAATGTCGCATACCTTGTTTCGCGAGCTGGTGGTGCCCGAACTGGAGAAAAACACGCCTACGTTGCTGGTGGTTATCGATAATCTGAGATACGATCAGTGGATGGCTATTGAAGATGCGGTCAATGTACATTATAAGAGTAAAAGCGAAGTACCGTATTTCAGTATCCTTCCTACTGCCACACAATATGCAAGAAATGCCATTTTTGCGGGATTAATGCCGACAGAAATGGAGAAGCTGTATCCTAAATACTGGAAGAACGATACGGATGAAGGCGGAAAAAACCTGCACGAAGCAGATTTTCTGCACGAACAAATACGTCGTCTCGGTCTGAACCTCAAATGGGAATACCATAAGATTTCCAGCCTGAAAGCCGGAAGGCAGCTGGTGCAAAACTTCAGATCACAGAAGGATAATGACCTTACCGTAGTGGTATATAACTTTGTAGATATACTTTCGCATTCCAAGACCGAAATGGAAGTTATCAAAGAGCTTGCGTCCAATGATAAGGCCTATCGGTCACTTACCAAAAGCTGGTTCAAAAACTCCCCGTTACTGGAAATTATTCAGCAGTCTCAACAACTTGGTTTTAAATTATTACTCACTACGGATCACGGTACCATAAACGTTAAAAACCCATCTAAGGTGATAGGGGATAAGGAAACAAGTCTGAATCTGCGTTATAAGACAGGGAGGAGTCTTTCCTATGAAGCTAAAGAGGTTTTTGCAGTGAAAAGACCCAAAGATGTCCATTTACCAGCTATAAATATGAGTAGTTCCTTTATTTTTGCAAAAGAAGACCTCTTTTTCGCATATCCCAATAATTATAACCACTATGTAAGTTATTACCGGAACACCTATCAGCATGGGGGGATATCGCTTGAAGAAATGATCATACCTTTTATTGTCTTGGAACCCAAGTAGAATTTAATACCGAGGCATTGAAAAAGATCAGCTATACCCTGGAAGAAATAGATGCGGTGGCCCGGCAGCTTCTGGATGAAGTGTCCGGAAAAATCCTGTTGTTCTACGGAGATATGGGAGTGGGGAAGACCACCCTGATAAAATCGCTGGCACATCATCTGGGTGTAAATGATGAAACAGGAAGTCCTACCTTCGGACTTGTTAATGAGTATGAAGGAGAGAACCGTAACCTGATATATCATTTTGATTTTTATCGTATTAATGATGAAAGCGAGGCATTGGATATGGGTGTTGAAGAATATCTGTATGCCGATGCATGGGTTTTTATCGAATGGCCGGAGAAGATCGAAGGATTGCTACCAGAAGATGCCATTGCCGTCCGGATAGAAAAAAGTGCGGACGGTAGGAGGGAATTATCTTTTTGAAGCAGTCTGTACTTCTTCGGTAAAAATATTAATACTTTTGTAGGAGAAAATTCGCGGAAGCGGGTTTTGCCATTATTAATCCATATAATCTATGGGGAAATCATAGTAAAGCTGTTTGGATATGTATAAGACCTTACTCGATAATATAGGAAACACACCGCTGGTGGCTACAACCACCCTGGTGAAGAATAAAAATATCAGTCTTTTGCTGAAGCTGGAGGGAAATAACCCAGGTGGTAGTGTGAAAGACAGGGCCGCGTACAATATGATAAAAAGCGCCCTGGACCGGGGAGAGATAAAACCGGAAACAAGATTGATAGAAGCTACCAGTGGTAATACGGGGATAGCCCTGGCGATGATAGCCGGCCTGTTTCAACTGGACATAGAACTGGTTATGCCGGAGAACTCTACCCGTGAGCGAGTGCAGACCATGCGTGCTTACGGAGCTCAAGTAACACTTACTTCCTCGGATTCTGGTATCGAAGGCTCCCGGGATTATGCAGAAAAAAAGGTAGCGGAAGAAGGATATGTGTCCCTGAACCAATTTGGAAATGACGATAACTGGAAAGCGCATTATAAGACTACAGGTCCTGAAATATGGCGGGATACGGAGGGGAGAATCACCCATTTTGTGTCTGCAATGGGAACTACAGGTACTATTATGGGGACTTCTACCTTTCTGAAAGAGAAAAATCCGGATGTCCATATCGCAGGGGTACAGCCTACGGACAATTCAAGTATCCCCGGTATACGTAAATGGCCGGAAGAATACCTGCCAAGAATATTCAATCCGTCCAAAGTTGATGAAATTATTGAGGTAAGTGAAATCGAAGCGACTGAAATGACCCGGAGACTGGCCCGTGAAGAGGGGATTTTTGCCGGTATGAGCAGTGGGGGAGCAGTATGTGCAGCCCTGAAGCTGGCTGAAACCCTGAAAGAGGGAGTTATTGTAACTATCATATGCGATCGAGGCGACCGTTACTTATCTTCGGATTTATTTGTCTAATTGGGATTTGTTGGGTTGTGAGGAAGCAGAGTGGCACAGGATTTTTGAAGTGTGGTTACATTCCCCGAAAGATTTTAACATCCAGAATTTAAAATCTCATATCTAAAAAAAGCAGGCCTGTAAGCCGGATTCTGTCTAGTCTTATCATTTATCTTGGATACCGGTTACCCGGGATCTCTAACCGCCTACCCTCCGGCATCCCGCTAGTTCCCTATCGGGACGGGATCGGGCGCGCAACCCTTAAATGCCGGTATACATGGCGTTGCACCGCGTAGAGTTTACCTGATTTCACTACAGCATTACCTGTACATTCTTTCTGTTGCACTTGTCCTCTCCCGATGAACCGGGGGACGGGTGTTACCCGCTACGCTGCGCTATGGTGTCCGGACTTTCCTCTCCCCGGTCCCGATAACTATCGGGACCGGGAAGCGATAAGATGGCCTGCGGGGCAAAGTTACGAACCTTTCCCGGAATATTTTTCTGTCTTTGGGATAATTGCAGGATAAAACGCAATTTTAGTTTTAATCCAGGAAATCGCTTACTTCCTTTTTGATATAGGCCAGGGCGGCGGCTGAAGGAGATGTTTTGTCAAACATTTCATTAAGGATGCTTTCCCGGAGTTTGTCGGGCGAATCGTTTTTTTCGCTCATATTCACCTTCCGGATGAGTTGTATGGTGCTGTTCTTGGCAGTTTTTATCACATTCCAGCATTTGTCACTCATATATATTTGCTGGGATAGGTTGTGGTCGTATTCGTCTTCGATATTGCGAATGAGAAGGGTTTCATATTCTTCTTTACCCATTTCGTTAGGAGAAACGCGCAGTAATAGTTTGGAAGGATTGATACGTTCCAGGAAAAGTACCATGCGTTCATAAGCCTGCAGCCGGATAGGGAGAATGTCTTTCTGGCTTTCGCGCTTCAGGAGGAAACGGCGGCGTGCATTTTCGTTTTTGATAAACTGTTGGAAAAAGTAATAAGCGACCAGCCCTGTGATGATTGCAGGCAGGCAGTAAAAAAGTAATTCTGTTACCGGGATCATGTTTTATTGTTTATACTATTTTACGATTGGTGTCCTATATAACGCCTGGCAACGGGTAATTGTTATGAAACAGGCCCAAATCCTTTTATTTGCGAATGAAACGGTTGTCCTGTTGCGTCCGGATAGTGTCTGTTTCCGTGAAATAATCGATCATGGCATTCCGGATGCGGTAATCCAGTGGTGTGGTATTTACAGGGTCCAGGAAAAAGTTCATGTTGTCCCCGCCGTTCATCAGATAGTCCGAAGTGGCGATGTAATAGTGCCTGCTTTTATCAAGAGGTTTTCCGGCTATGAGAAATTTTTTTACTTTTCCGTCTTTGTCCAGAGTCAATTGCAGGCCGTTAACCGGGTGTGCGGTTTTTGCTTTTGCAAGATAGGTTATCAGTTTCTGTATTTTATCTGCGGTAAGTTCCAGTACCACGATGGCATTCTCAAAAGGCATTACTTCGTAAGCTGTCCGTGCCGTAACTTGTCCTTTGGACATGGTTGCGCGTATGCCGCCAAAATTGAGCAGTACAGCATCAATATTCTTTCCTGTTCTTTTTTTAAATACCGGTTGGGATTTTTCCATGACGATATCGGCCATCAGGTTGCCTATTGCCGTGTTCAGTTCGCCATCTGTTTTACTGAGATCGGAGGGGTTGTATGCAAGTGGTGCGCTAAGGTCTTCATCTATGTGTTTACGGAACGGTTTTACAAACTCGTCTATAGTTTTATCTTCGGTGATACTATCGTTGATGTTGATCTCTTTTCCTTCGATACGGGAAATTTGTGGCTCTGTAACAACATCCCCTCTTTTACATGAGAAAAATACTATTGTCGTTATAAAAATAACAAAATGTGTTATCCTTATATTGTTATGATACGGGTATCTTGTGTTTTTATGCATGGTAATGTATTACATTTGCAAAACAAAGCGAAGGTATATGTTTTTTAAGAAATATAAAGAGAAAGCCGCGTATAAAATTCTCAAAAAAGGCTTGCCCGTTACCGGTGGGAGGCAAGGTAACGAGGGTGTTAAGGTGTCTTCTCTGGCCTGCGTGGTAAACCTGGACGAATTTGAAGATACGGGAGCTTTTAAAGTCCTGGCCAGAGATATAGGCGTCAGGCAGGAAAATTTCAGGATCATTGGTTTTACTCCCCGCAAAGATGCCAATGCCTTTTATGGCATACCGGTCTTTCACGAAGAAGAACTGGGATGGAAGGGAGAGATCCGTAACGGGCATTATAAAGAGTTACTGGAAAAACCGTATGATATGCTGCTGAGTTATTACAGTAGGCCGAATTTGCTGTTGGGCCTGGCTACGCTTCAAATAAACGCCGCTTTTAAAGTGGGACTTGCAGGAGAATATGAAAAAGAAAATGATTTTATAATGAACATCAGTCCGGACAGGTTTCCGGAATTCAGAGAAGAATTAATTAAATATCTCACTATTTTAAACAAGATATAAGATGTCAAAATTTACAGGCACCGGGGTAGCTCTGGTAACCCCGTTTAAAAGAGATAACAGTGTAGATCGTGCAGCGCTTGAAAAAATTGTGGTACACTGCATTGAAGGAGGAGTAGAATATCTGGTGGTTTTGGGAACCACTGCGGAAAGCGCAACATTGACCAGGGAGGAGAAGGAAACAGTAAAACAAACCGTAATAAAGGCAAATGCGGGAAAACTTCCGTTGGTACTGGGAGTAGGAGGGAATAACACAGCCGAGGTCGTGAACGAGCTACAGGTTACGGATCTGTCCGGATTTGATGCTATCCTATCCGTGTCACCTTATTACAACAAACCCACACAAGAAGGTATATACCAACATTTCAAGGCCGTGGCAAAAGCCTCTCCGCTTCCGGTGATTCTTTATAACGTACCGGGAAGGACGGCTTCTAACATATTGCCGCAAACAGTACTGAGACTGGCAAGGGATATAGATACTATAATAGGTATAAAAGAAGCAGCCGGAGACATAGTCCAGGCTATGCGCCTCATCAAAGATAAGCCCGAAGGTTTCCTGGTAATTTCGGGAGATGATATGGTAACCCTGCCCATGATACTGGCCGGTGGAGCGGGGGTGATATCGGTGATAGGCCAGGGATTCCCGAGGGAATTTACGGATATGGTGCGGTATGGACTGGATGGAAATGCCACCGAGGCCTACATGTTGCATTATAAACTTATGGATGCTATAGACATGGTTTTTGAACAAGGAAACCCGGCGGGTATCAAATCGGTATTTCGTGCCCTTGGTCTGGCAGATGATGTATTGCGATTGCCTTTGGTAAAAGTAGACCGGGACCTGGAGCAGAGAATTGCCGGTTTTGTTGAAAAGAACGTGAATTTCAGTGTAGAGTAACATATATTGTGACGTAAAAAACCGGGGCGAATTCCAAAAATATGGTTAAAATTCGCCCCTGCCTGTTTCCAGGGACGAGTGTAAATTGTATCTTCGGCGATAATAAATTTTGTATTATCCAATTATTGGCTAATTTTGCCGTTAATTTTAGCGGTGAATGCCATTACTGTGATAGACACGGAAGGAAACCACTTAAAATTACGCGTTAAAGCATGAAGAAATTTTTATACATCGCTGCTGTTACTGCCCTGATAAGCTCTTGTAGCCCATTTCAAAAGGCGCTGAAAAGTGAGGATGTCAAGGCAAAATATGACCTTGCTGAGAAACTGTACAATGAAGGTGACTATAAAAAGGCAAACCGCCTTTTGGAGCAGGTCGTACCCCAATATGCAGGAAAACCGCAAGGGGAAAGGGTTGTATACTTTCATGCAAACGCCTATTACCAGACGAAGGATTATTATCTCGCCGCTTACCAGTTTGACCGTTTTTCCAAATCCTATCCGAAAAGTGATAAGGCAGAAGAAGCGGCTTTCCTGGGAGCCAAGAGTTATTACATGTTGTCTCCGAAATACAGTCTTGACCAGAAAGAAACCAATACGGCTGTGGATAAATTACAGCTGTTTATCAATAATTATCCCGATTCTGAGTATCTTGGCGAAGCTAACGAACTGATCCATGAATTGCGGACCAAACTGGAGAAAAAAGACTTTGAAATTGCCAAACAATATAACCGTATAAGCGATTATAAAGCGGCCATAAAATCATTTGACAATTTTCTGTCGAACTATCCCGGAACTGTTTTTCGGGAAGATGCGATGTATTACAGGATGCTTTCTTCCTATAATCTTGCCGTAAATAGTATTTACGCAAGGATGGAAGAGCGTCTTAATCATACCAAAGAGTCCTATAATACTTTAAAAAGATATTATCCGGATACCAAGTATGCTGATGAGGCCGAAAAGATGATGGCCGAAGTAGAACAGGAATTACAACAATTTAGCAAATAAGAAGAGAGAAATGAGCAATTTGAGAAAAACAGAAGCCCCGGCATCTACCGTTACCCTTGATAAAAACAAGATAGATGCCCCCACCGGAAATATCTATGAAGCGATATCTATCGTTTCCAAAAGGGCTGGCCAGATCAATTCCGAGATCAAAAAGGAACTGATAGAAAAACTGGAAGAGTTTGCCACATATACCGATAGCCTGGAAGAAATATTCGAAAATAAGGAGCAGATCGAAGTTTCCAAGTTCTATGAAAAACTTCCTAAGCCTCATGCTATTGCGGTAGAAGAGTGGTTAAACGACAAAATATATTACAGGAATACTGAAAAAGAAGCTTAAATGTCTGTTTTAAGCGGCAAGAATATCCTTTTAGGCATTACCGGGGGCATTGCCGCTTACAAGACTGCTTTCCTGGTGCGGTTATTTATCAGGGCCGGAGCTGATATCCGGGTGATCATGACCGAAAATGCAAAGGAATTCGTCACTCCACTTACATTGTCCACGCTTTCCAGAAATCCCGTGTTGTCCTCGTTTACAGATGAGGAGGATGGCAATGCTGTATGGAATAACCATGTAGAAGCAGGGCTTTGGGCAGATTATATGATTATTGCTCCTGCTACTGCCAATAGTATGGCTAAGATGGCCAATGGTATTTCGGATAATTTTCTTCTGGCGACATATTTATCTGCCAAGTGCCCGGTCTATGTAGCCCCGGCAATGGACCTGGATATGTACAAACACTCTTCTACACGAAATACGCTAAATACCCTTAAAACTTACGGAAACACAGTTATACCCGCCGCTCACGGCGAACTTGCCAGCGGGCTTACCGGAGAAGGCCGCATGGCGGAGCCGGAGGATATTGTGGCTTTCATGGAAAAGCATATCCGGAGCAATCTGCCGCTTCACGATAAAAAAGTACTTATAACTGCGGGCCCCACTTATGAGGCCATAGATCCGGTTCGTTTTATCGGAAACCATTCTTCCGGGAGAATGGGTATAGAACTTGCCAGGACTGCTGCTTCACTTGGGGCACAGGTAACATTGGTTGTCGGCCCTACACACCTTACTGCGGATATTGCTGGAATAAAGACCGTCCGGGTGGTAAATGCCGAAGAGATGTACCTGGCAGTACACGAGGTATTTGCAGATGTGGACATAGCGGTACTTGCCGCCGCCGTTTCCGATTACAGGCCGGTAACTGTGCAGGACCGGAAAATTAAGAAAAAAGATACTTCACTGACTATAGAGCTGGAGCCTACAAAAGATATTCTGGCCTCGATAGGAGCTATTAAAAAACACCAGTACCTTGTTGGATTTGCCCTGGAAACCAATGACGAAACGGAGAATGCCAAAGGAAAACTTCGCAGGAAAAACCTGGACGCCATAGTGCTGAACTCGCTTAATGACAAAGGAGCAGGTTTTGGTAAATCAACAAATAAGATTACCTTTATAGACAGGAAAGAAAACATGGTTTCGTTTGAGCTAAAACCCAAATCGGACGTGGCCCTAGACATTTTTACGGAGATACAGCGCAGGATACCGGAAGACAGCTAGTGGAAAAAATGTTTGGAAACGGAATTTAAGCAAATGACCTCCGTAACACGATTAACCAAAAACCATAGCATTTACTTTAACCGAAAATGAAAAACTCAGTTCTTTTAGTCTGTTTTCTCATGGTGTGGAATTTTTCTCTCCATGCACAGGAACTCAATTGTAAAGTGGTGGTAGACGCTGAACAGGTGGGGCAGAGTAACAGGCAGATATTCGAAACCCTGCAAAAATCCATTACCGATTTTATAAACAAAACCAAATGGACAAACCGTATGTACGCCATGCAGGAAAGAATAAACTGCAGCATGTACATTACGGTTTCCAACTATGAGTCGGATCGTTTTTCCGCTTCTATACAGGTGCAATCTTCGCGCCCGGTTTACAATGCGTCATACGAGTCTCCCGTGTTTAATTTTCAGGACAGGCAGTTTGATTTCCGTTATCTGGAATTTCAGCCTCTTTTCTTCAATCGGAATACTTTTGAGTCCAATCTCGTATCGGTGATTACGTATTATGTTTATGTAATACTAGGAATGGATGCAGATACGTTTGCCCCGGAAGGTGGAACGGATTATTACCAGCAAGCCCGGAATATTGTTAACCTGGCCCAAAGCAGTAATTATTCGGGATGGAAACAATCGGACGGGAACAAGAGCCGGTGGGGACTTGTAGATAACCTGTTGTCTAACCCTTTTAAGAGTTATCGTACGGCTTTATATGAATATCACCGGATGGGATTGGACAGAATGGCCGAAGATGCGGCTTCCGGAAAAGAATCCATGGCCAGGTCTATGAAATTCCTGGAGCGTGTTAATTCCACCAGGCCCAATTCATTTTTGCTTCAGGTTTTTTTCGATGCGAAGAAGGATGAAATACTCAATATCTTTTCCGATGGCCCGAAAGTAGATATCGTAAGCCTAAAAAATTCCCTAAATAAGGTAGCCCCGGTTTATGCCGGGTCCTGGGAGAAAATTACTTTTTAGATATCAGATTGGAGATATTGGATTGTAGAAGGAGGGGACGAAAATATTCTTTAACGATCACGGTCATAAGTTTTGTCTTGTCAGGCCTGTACGGGTGCTTTTCCCATGTGTTTCCATCGTTTGTGGGTCCAGAAATAGTATTCCGGGGCTTTTCTTATTTGTTGTTCCACCTCCTGTATATACATGTCGGTTATTTGATAATCCGGATAGGTAACAGGGGATGTTGTAAGTATCTTAAGGGTTGCATTGTAATATCCCCTTTTTACTTTTTCGGTTTGCATATATACCACGGTCAGGTCTGTTCGTTTGGCAAGTATTTCTGGGCCTATGTGTACAGGAACCTTTATA
Source organism: Sinomicrobium halophytocola (assembly GCF_052983395.1). Lineage (NCBI taxonomy): Bacteria > Pseudomonadati > Bacteroidota > Flavobacteriia > Flavobacteriales > Flavobacteriaceae > Sinomicrobium > Sinomicrobium halophytocola. The sequence continues at coordinate 345,402 of NZ_JBRKIT010000011.1, read as the reverse complement.
CCCATAAATTCCTGCCAGTATACTGCTTTGCTCAATAGGGGGGACTGGTCACTTAAAAAACCGTAAATAGCGGGCACCCTATTCATTTGGTTTTTTCGTATGACCTTAATGGTTTCCCTGGTTTCGATCAGGGTAGTGCCATTTTTTTCCCGAATGCTTTTAACCAGATTGTTAAAGTATTTATTTTTAATTCGCTGATATACGGCATATCCTTTCGAAGAAGTAATATACAAATTTATTGTCGAACTCCATTCCCAGTTGGCATAATGAGGAAACATCAATACAATGCTTTTTTCCTTTTCCAACTTTTGTATAATCTCTATATTGGTAAATGTATAGCGTTTTTTTATTTCATTTTTTGAGATCGAAAGCGATTTTATCATCTCCAGGAATACGTCTCCGAGGTGCCTGTAGAATTTTTTCTCTATGTGCAATCTTTCCTTTGGCGACCGGTCCGGAAAAGCGAGGTGTAGATTATTCCTTACAGTTCTTTTTCGGTACCCTACTAACTTGTATAAAATTAGATAAACGACATCAGAGATCAGGTAAAGCAACCGGAAAGGTAGCAAAGAAATGGCCCACAATATGGGGTATACCAGAATAAAGACCAGAAGCTGCATTATATGTCTTAGTATTTCCGGCAAATATAGCTATATTTGAACACATAAGGTTACAAACATACCATTCTATGGATTTGAATATAGTGATGATAGCAGTGATTGCTGCTAATGTATTGGTTTCCATCAAAGGATTTAACGATCCTTCTTTTTTTGAACGTTATAAATTTGAGATAAAGGCAATAAAAAAAGGAGAAAAGCTGCGTATGCTGACCTCAGGGTTTTTACATGTGGACTTTACGCATTTGCTGTTCAACATGATAACGTTTTACTTTTTTGCCCCGATCGTGGTATTTCATTTCGGCGATCTGAAATTTCTGGCAATTTACCTGGCGAGTTTACTAGCCGGAAACCTGCTGTCTTTTCAGTTCCATAAAAATGAGGATTATTACAGCGCCGTAGGGGCCAGTGGTGCCGTGACCGGAATTATTTATTCCGGTATACTGCTAAACCCAGGGATGAGCATCTACTTCTTTTTTATTCCCATTCCCATTCCGGCATACATATTTGGTATAGGATACCTGCTGTATTCTATATATGGTATGAAGAACCGGGTGGGAAATATAGGGCATACTGCGCACTTTGGCGGGGCCATTGGCGGTTATGTATTGACCCTTGCCTTCCAGCCGGGGCTAATCACCCAGGATCCTTTGATGGTAGGGTTGCTAGCATTACCTATTGTCCTGTTGTATATTCTCGGTAAAATGGGAAAAATATAACATTATTCTGTCGAAAAATCTACCTTTGTATTGCCCGGGAATCCAACGGAAAGTTGTTCTGTTTTAAGCTGCCGGGAGGATATTTCTTTATTTTTCGTATAAAAATGAGTGTGAATTTCCGGTTTGGCACGGCAGTTGTTTAGGAGGAAGAATATAAACACAAAAAGCAACATATATTATGAAAAAAATCTTTTTAACTTTGGTATTAGGTACTACTATGGTATTACAAGCACAAACTCCTTCCGTATTGAAAGACCCGTCCCGTACGATATCTGTTTCAGGAGAGGGAACAGTAAAAGTGGTTCCGGATAAGGTAACCCTTAAAGTCAGAGTAGAAAACGAAGGTAAATCTGCCCTGGATGTAAAAAAACTTAATGATGCCCTTATCGATAAGGTATTGAAATTCTGCAAGGATATGAAAATAGATGCCAAGGACGTAAAGACCGAGTATCTGAACCTAAACAAGAATTATGACTACCAGACCAAGGAGTACAAGTATGTGGCCAATCAATCACTTTCCATTCGTCTGAAAGACCTGTCGAAATACGAGGCCCTGAGCCAGGGGTTGCTGGATGCCGGGGTTAACCGTATAGATGGGGTGGAATTCAACGCTTCAAATATTGATGAGCTGAAAAGCCAGGCCCGGAAAAAAGCAGTGGAAAATGCCCGGAAAAAAGCAGAAGAATATGCTTCCGCACTGGGGAAAAACCTAGGCGAACCTATTTACCTGTCCGAGATCGGGCAACCTGAGCCTATACCAATGCCCGGATATGCCATGATGAAGGCTGAGGCTGATACTTCGGGTAGTGGCGAATCCATAGCCATAGGGGAGATGAGCATCAAGGCTACGATACATGTAGGATTTGAATTGAAGTAAAGCTGATTGTTATGTTGCAGGAACAGTGTTCCCGGCAGTATGATATAAAACAAGATAAGCGGGATGTCCGGAAGGGATGTCCCGCTTTTTAATTTACGGTATCCTAAAAAGTTACAACACAATGTAACCCTACCATTCTGCCGGATATTTGCGGCACAAGCTGTAGCGTAGGTTTATCTTGCAGGAATGCCTGACCAGTTTCGGATTCCTTTTCTTGCTTCGCCCTTAATTTTCTCGAACTGTTTACGATAGCTTTTCCTATGAGCGTTCCTATGACACCCCCGGCAACCATATCGGCTACCCAGTGCCTGTGGTTTTTAATATCGGCAAAAAACACCGCACTTACCAGGGTATAAGGTATCCAATAGTTGTTAAATTCCATGGCCAGGACCTTGGCTACGGCAAAATATGCTGTTGCATGCAGGGAAGGGAAAGCTGTCCCGTATTGATCGCGATTAAAAGTAATCCCGTGGAAATTTCCAAAATCCAAAGGATTTCGAGAGTAAGGATATTCAGGAGCAACTCCGTCACTCAGCGTAGGATCGGGACGTTGTCTGCCTATAACGGATTTTAGTATTAAGTGAGAAATTACATAGGAATATGCTAATGCTTTAAAGGAATTAACTACTGCGATTTGCCCTTTTTCACTATTAGCAATTATAGATCCGCCATATATTCCCAGCAAAGAATAGGTGATATAGGCGTCATTGCCATGAAAGAGTGCTAATTCGGTATCTCCGGATTTGGATCCGATATTAGGAAGTGAATATTGAATATTATCCTCAATATTATCCTGGTAAAATTGTGTGGTATATTTATCAACCATAATCAAACCAAGAATTCCTCCGGCGTATATAGCTGTTTTTCCCCAGTCATCCGAAATATTATGTCCCATTTCATTAAAGTCTCCCGGGACACTTAGAATACTGTTTTTTAGTACCTTCATAGATGTCCGAAAACGTCCATCCTTCGTTTTTAAGGAGTAATTGGTCTGGGAAAAACCAGAGGACAATGTAAACTGAAATAAAATTATAAAAAAACTTTTTCCAAGTAGGTTCATGGTTAAGGGGGTTTAGAGTTTATAATATAATTTAAATGTATGAAAATATGAGGATTATTAATGTGAAATCGTGTTTATAATATGATGTCTAGTTTATAGTATATACTGCCTCATCCGTTTCAGAGAGACGAAAATAACCAAAAGGAAAATTTTTTTCGTTTGTAATATTTATACAATTTCCTCTCACTGTTGCCGGTTGAGTTTGAAAAGGGTTCCCCTGGCTGGAACTTTGTTCAAGCAGGATATTCATAAAATTGTAAAAGCGTTCCGTGGCACCGTATATCCTTATCGTAATTTCGTTTCCCTGTTCCAGGTCCTCATCTGTGTAATATGCGAAAATCCGGTTTCCCTGGATGAATTCGTCTTCATATACCTGTAGATTGGGAATGAGATCGATATTTGGTATAAATTCGAAGAAATAGTAATTGTCTTCATCGGCGGGGTCGGTAAAATAAGCTTTAATATCATAATCTTTCCCGCTGAATCCTCCGCCTTCGGTTTGAACGATATCTTCTATTTCTACTACAGATCTCATGGTTTCTGTGGCTCTGTAATGTTCGTTGTCATAGATAATATCGAGGGTGTATGACTGATCGGTTTCCGGTACAAGTTCCGCATTTTTATATATTCCGGAATCCCCGTCCTCGGTAAACGTATAAATGGCTCCTTCACTGTCTGTGATCTCTACGGATGCCCCGGTTGCTGCGGGCACTTCATTATTGTAATAGGGGGCAGAAGTGGTAAGTATTATTTCTTGTCCCTTCGGAAGGCCTTCTTTAGGCAAATTTATAGATGCTTCTATTACCAGTCGTGGAGCGGCTTCCGGGACATCTACCTGAACTGTGTCTTCACAACCCACCAGTACTACTGCCAGTGTGAAAAGGAATGTTCGTTGTATAACTGCTCTCATCTCATTAAAATTTAAAGTTATAGGAAATAGAAGGGACAATACCGAAAATGGATAGCCTTACGGCTTCATTCCTGGCTGTTTCCTTGTCCTGCCTGAACGTAATTGAGGCGGCATTTCTTCTGTTGTACAGGTTATAAATTCCAAATACCCACTCGCTTTGCCAGCCTTTTGTTTTTTCCGGCTTGGGGATATAGGTGAAGGACAGGTCCAGGCGATGATACGAAGGAAGTGTTTCATCGTTTCTTCCACTGTAGCTGGGAAAGTTTACACCCTGGTATTGATAATATCCGTCCGGATAGGTGACGGGCTGGCCGGACTGTGCTATAAAGTTAAGTCCCAAGGTGAGTTTGGGATTAAAAGTATAGGAGCCGGTAAGCGAAACGTCGTGTGTTTTGTTGTATGGAGTGTTATACCACTCTCCTTGATTTATTCCGGTTTCCTGTGGCGTACGGGCAGGGGTTCTTTGCTCAGAATGGGAGAGGGTATAAGACAACCAGCCTTGTAACCTTCCTTTTTTCTTTCTGAGAAGGAATTCCAGTCCGTAAGCACGGGCTTCTCCGTTGAGGATTACCTGTTCTATGGCGTTGTTAGCAATCAGATCGGCACCGTCAATATAGTCGATACGATTTTTAATGGCTTTGTAGAAACCTTCTGTTTCGAGCGCATAGTTACCGTCTTTGAAATCGTGAAAGTAACCCAGTGCATACTGGTCCAGTAATTGGGGATCTATATATTTCCCGCTAGGAGCCCACACGTCCAGGGGAGTAGGAGAACTGGTGTTTGAAATAAGGTGCAGATATTGAGCCATCCGGTTATAGCTGGCTTTTACAGAGGTGTTGTTGTTTAGTTTATACGAGAGTGAAGCTCTGGGTTCGGGATAGGTGAAGGTTTTTATGAGTTCCTTTCTCGATTTGGTTTCCGTGCCGATAGGTTCCGCCTTTTCATAAATTCCGTAATCCGAATTAAAAACAACCGGATTGTCATTCTCGTAAAGGTTCATATCGGTTTGTCCCAGCCGATAAAAACTACTCAGCCGGAGACCGTATTGCAGGTTGAGCCTTTCTGAAATGGAATGTTCTATATCCAGGTAAATGGCGGTTTCCAGGGCATATTTATCATCCAGTTTCCTGTAATTGGCACCGGAGTTCTCGGCTGTTGGAGTAACTTCTCCAGGATTGAACTTATAGTATGCGCCGTTAACGCCGTAATAAAGTTTCAGGTTCTGATTAAGGTAGTGCTTAAAATCGTACTTAATATTGTAATTCTGTATCCCCGAGTCCCAATTAAATTGTACGAAATCCAATCTGAGACCATAGTAGTAATCGCTGTAGATCAAGGAGAGATTGGAGAATATTTTATCTGAAAAGATATGATTCCACCGGAAATTGATTATGGAATTGCCATAGGTATTTTTAAAACTGTTGCGGATACTTACAACATCTCTTCCGAAATACCCGGAAATAAAAATACTGTTATTGTCATTAAAACGGTAGCTGATTTTGGTATTCAGATCGTAAAAATATGCCACATTCTCGTTGTCCGTGAACTTCAGAAAGAGATGAGCATACGAACTACGACCGGCAACCAGGAAAGAGCCTTTGTCCTTTACTATGGGCCCTTCGGCGAGTAATCTGCTGGAGAGCGCTCCGATACCCCCGTTCATATGAAAACTCTTGCTGTTTCCGTCTTTCTGGAAGATATCCAGAACAGAGGAAACCCTTCCTCCATAGCGGGAAGGGATACCGCCTTTGTACAATTTGATGTCTTTGATGGCATCCGGATTAAACACGGAAAAAAAGCCATAGAGATGAGAAGAGTTGAAAATGGTCGCCTCATCGAGGAGAATAAGGTTCTGATCGGCTGCCCCCCCTCTTACATTAAACCCGGAAGCGGCTTCACCGGCATTGGTAACACCGGGAAGTAGCAGGATGGATTTCAGGATGTCGGTCTCCCCGAGTACAACCGGCATTTTTTTAATGGTATTCATAGACAACTCGTTTATGCTCATTTGAGGGGAACTGATATTCTCCAAGCCAGAGTTTTCAGTAACTACGACTTCGTCCAGTTGTTGAGAACTTTCACTTAACTGAAAATTGAGCCGTAAATCGGAGTGCAGATCTATTTCACGGGAGATCGTATAGAAACCCAAATAGCTTATTTGTACGGTGTGCTTGCCTTCGGGAAGGGTGAGGGAATAAAATCCGTATTCATTGGTAGACACTCCTATACCGGATTGTGCTACAATAATGTTCACACCAATAAGACTTTCGTTACTTCTTTTATCGGTTATGGTACCGCTAAGAGTATATTTTTCCTGCGCAAAGGAAACATAGTATACCAGAAATAAAGCAAAAAGCAGACTTTTCTTTATAAAGGTCATGGGGGGCTTTTTTGATAAATATAAAACTATCTTGCCGTAAAAATATTGTGCGAAAAGATTTTAACAAGTATAAAAAAGTACTGTTGCGTGATTCTCAGTTCAATCTTATTTTTATAATCATTTGTTTACTATTTACGTATTATTTTTCTTTATTTTTAAATCTTACAAGGTGAGGGTTCGGAGAAATTCGTTGAAAAGTAGTTGTGGATTACACATACAATATTTGATATCCCTGACCTTATGGAAAAATTAGAGTTTTTTTAATAAATTTTCAGGCATTATCTCTGTTTTTACCTCCGAGGTGAGGACATTCTTTGAGTTTCCCCGTACTTTCAAAGGGAACTTTGACCTTATTGTATTTATAGGTGGCAGCAAGTGTTTGTGTAAGATTACGATCTCCAACACTTATGTCAATATCATACATGGTAAACTGACAGGGATGTTCATAACCACAGGCATGCGTTACTTCGAGGAATTCTTTCCTGAAGGTATCGAAATACTGTTGTAGCCTGTCCGATTTGAGCGGGATATTTATACCGGATTGTAACCATTTATTTTGCGTAGCCACCCCGCTGGGGCAACGGTTAGTGTGGCACGACTGGGCTTGTATACAGCCAATACTCATCATAGCTTCGCGGGCAACGTTAATACAATCTGCTCCCATGGCAAATGCCATTGCCGCTTTAGCCGGGAATCCGAGTTTTCCGCTGGCCACAAATACAAGACGATCTGCAATATCCAGTTCTTTGAATATGCGGTAAACATCACTAAAACCGTAAACCCAGGGCAGGGAAACATGATCGGCAAAACTAGGCGGGGCTGCGCCTGTGCCTCCTTCACCACCGTCTATGGTGATGAAGTCCGGCCCTCTTCCGGTTTCTTTCATAAGTGAGGCGAGTTCGTGCCACTGGTCAAGTTTTCCTATAGCTGCTTTGATCCCTACCGGGAGACCGGTTTCTTCGGCAATTTCTTCAACAAAGTCAATCAGCCCTTTCACTGAAGAAAAAGCCGTATGATTTGCAGGAGAGAGTACATCTTTCCCTAAATCTACATGACGTATATCAGCTATTTCACGGGTGATCTTCTTTGCAGGGAGCACTCCACCTTTACCTGGTTTGGCTCCCTGGGAGAGTTTAATCTCTATAGCCTTGACGAACGAATTTTCCTCTGTGAGCTTTTTTAACTTTTTCATGGAAAAATTTCCTTCCTTATCGCGGACCCCGAAATATCCTGTGCCTACCTGGAACACCACATCAGCACCCATGGAATGGTAGGGGGAAAGTCCTCCTTCACCCGTATTGTGATAAGCACCTGCTTTTTTTGCCCCCAGGTTCATGGATTCTACCGCCTTTGCGGACAATGAACCGAAACTCATGGCCGATATATTGATAACAGAACCCGGGCGAAAAGGTTTTCTCCTGTTACTGTAAGCACCCATAACCTTGGCACAAGGGAGAAAATGCTTGTCAGTAGTGTTCGGATGTCCCTGCGGTATCTTGAAAGGGAGCATGGCATTGTTTATAAAAATATACTGATGGGAATAGATATCCTGGTCCGTTCCGAAACCTTCGTAGTTGTTTTCCTTTTTTGCCGAAGCGTATATCCAGCCCCGTTCCGTCCGGTTAAAGGGAAGTTCTTCACGGTTATTGGCTACAAGATACTGACGGAGTTCGGGGCCTATGCTTTCGAGAAAATAACGCAAGTGACCTACAATGGGAAAATTATGGCTGATAGTGTGTGATCTCTGAACAAAAATATCGCGTATGGCTACAAGGGCCAGGAAAATAAGTACCCATCCCCACCAGGGAATATTCCCGAGAAACAGTAACAATGTGTGCATAATAGAAAAAGTTCGGTTACCGGTTTGCCAAATACCACAAACCGGATTATTATATTCATTTATTGTCCTAAATAATCAAAAACAATTTGCGTAAAGGCCTTAACTCCCAGTATCATTCCACTTTCGTCTATGTAAAAATCGGGGGTGTGATGCTGTGTAGGGGCTTTATCTTTGGGTTTTCCTCCAAGAAAGAAGTAAAATCCCGGGATCTTTTCCTGGAAAAACGAAAAGTCTTCAGCTCCTGTTACAGCTTTAGTGAGTATGACATTTTCTTCACCTGCCGCTTTTTGAAGAGCAGGCAGGGTTTTTGTTGTGAGGTCCGGATCATTATAGGTTATCGGGATTCCCTTGGCGATCTTGATAGTAGCTTCTGCTTTATACGCTTTGGCAATGGTTGTTACCATTTCTTCCATCCTACTGTTCAATAGTTTTTGCATGTCGTAGTCCAGCGTGCGGATTGTCCCCAGCATTTCTGCGGTTTCAGGGATAATATTATGCCGTACTCCGCTGGTTATCTTACCTACGGTAATTACAGCGGCTTCATTGGTCAACTCCATTTCACGGCTGATAATGGACTGCAACCCATCTATGATCTTAGCGGATACGAATACGGGGTCTATCCCTGTCCATGGCGCGGAGCCGTGGGATTGTTCACCTTTTACATGGATTTCAAATTCCTGGGCGGCAGCCATGGTGCCACCGGGCTTATACGTGATTTGTCCCACATCGATCATAGAGCTTATATGAAGTCCGAAGATGGCTTCTACATCCGGATTTTTCAGAACCCCTTCACGTATCATAAGATCGGCACCTCCTTCTTCTCCCGGGGGCGGACCTTCTTCTGCAGGCTGGAAAATGAATTTCACGGTTCCGGCGAAGTCGTTATTCTTGGACAAGACTTCGGCAACACCCATCATTATAGCGATATGAGTATCATGTCCGCAGGCGTGCATGACACCTGTTTCCTTATCCAGGTACTCTGTTTGTACGGTAGATTTAAAGGGTACGTCCACCCGTTCGGTAACAGGCAGGGCATCAATATCGGCACGCAAGGCGATGACCTTCCCGGTTTTTTTTCCTTTGAGAATACCGACAACCCCGGTCTTAGCAATTCCGGTCTTTACTTCTATGCCCAGTCCTTTCAGGTGTTCTGCAATTTTTTTGGAGGTGTTTAATTCCCTGTTGGAAAGTTCGGGATTCTGGTGGAAGTGTCTTCGCCATTCAATGACTTTCGATTCTACATCGGCAATGTCCTTTTCCAGATTTTGCTGTGCAAAGCCTGTGAAGCAGCTACAGCACAACAATAGGGTCACGTAATTTTTTTTCATAATGATGAGAGTTAGTAAAGTTGTATAAGAAGTTTAAAGATATGAATTTTACAATGAATAAAATACCTGTTCCCGGAGATTTAGGTAAAGGTGGCCGCTAAAATTTGCAATGACACTTTTTTGTGTAAATTTGAAGTAAATATCCCTGTTGATGAGAGATGCCCTTCATAATATATACCGCAACCAATCGCTGATATACAAATCTTTTCTTTTTATCTGTGCTACAGCATTGGTTGTTTACCTGTTTCCTAAGGCCGGTAAGTTCAAATACGAATTCCAGAAGGGAAAACCGTGGCAATACGAAAACCTGTACGCCCCGTTTGATTTTCCGATATTGAAAACCGAAGAGGAAATCGAGAAAGAAAAAGAAGCGGTAAGGGCCGATTTTGTTCCGTATTACTCGTATAATGCCAATATAATTTCGACGGTAATAACCAATTATAAAACGGAATACCCTAAAGTCTTTCAAAATAAAAACCTCGAAAGGGCCGGGCAGGAATTCCTGACCAAAATCTATATTGATGGTGTGATTACGGATAATGAGCCCTTGCCGGACAGCAGGTTTATAAACTTGATTAAAGGCAATGAGGTAAGTACCCTGGCCAAAGATAAGCTCATTCGTATAGGAGAACTTGAAAAAGCGCTTTTTCACTACCTGGAGCAGCGAAAACTTTCTGCGTTCCGGGATGACTTTTATCATTTGTTCGGGAGTATTGTGCAGCCTAACGTAAGTCAGAACAAAGAACTGTCGGATAAGGCCCTGGAAGAAGAACTCAATAATATTTATACCACCAAAGGGACCGTGGAAAGGGGAAAACGGATCATCCTCAACGGCGAAGTGGTGGAAGGAGAAAAGTATGATGTCCTGCGTTCGCTGGAACGGGAATATGAATCGCATTTATGGAAAGGGACCAATTATTACTGGATACTTTTCGGATATATAATCCTGGTGATGCTCACCTTCGTGATGCTGTTCCTTTTTCTACGGAAGTACCGTCCCCATATTTTGCAGGATAACACCAAAGTAACGTTTATTTTCGTAAACATTATTGTTATGGTGTTTGTCACCACAATTGCGGTTAAATACGACGGGGCTTATGTATATGTGGTGCCACTGTGTATCCTACCCATTATACTGAAGGCTTTTTTTGACCCGAGGTTGGGGCTGTTCGTACATGTACTTACTGTGTTGCTCCTCGGTTTTATAGTACCCAACAGTTTCGAATATGTATTTCTGCAGATCATTGCAGGGATGGTCACTATACTTACGGTTTCCGAACTCTACAGGAGAGCTAATCTTTTTGTTTCAGTCGGGCAGATCACTTTGGTGTATATGATTACCTATTTTGCCTTTACAATAATACATGAGGGGAACCTGGATAATATATTATGGCTTAATTTCGGGCTTTTCGTGCTGAACGGTCTCGCGACACTTTTTGCACAGCCTTTGATCTACATCTACGAAAAGCTGTTCGGCCTGGTATCCGACGTATCCCTGTTAGAACTATCGGATACGAATTCCAGGCTTTTAAAGGAACTGTCCGATAAAGCTCCGGGTACTTTTCATCATTCCCTGCAGGTAGCCAACCTGGCAGAAGCGGCAGCAAATGAAGTGGGAGCAAATGCCATGCTGGTAAGGGTAGGGGCCATGTATCACGATATAGGGAAAATGAACAATGCCATTTACTTTACCGAAAACCAGACCACCGGGGTGAACCCTCACGATGAGATCAGTCCGGAAGAGAGTGTGAGGATCATTATTAACCACGTACTGGACGGTATAGAAATGGCAAGGAAAAATAACCTGCCGGACCGGATTATAGATTTTATCCGTACTCATCACGGTACATCTACGGTATATTACTTTTATAAAAAACAACTGGAAAATGATCCGGATACCAATATAGAAGATTACCGGTATCCCGGGCCTGTTCCTTTTTCCAAAGAAACATCCATAGTGATGATGTCGGATGCAGTAGAAGCTGCGTCAAAAAGCCTTAAAAACCCGAATTACGGGGCCATTAATGATTTTGTGGAAAAAATAATCAGCAAGCAAATAGAGGAGGGACAGTTTCTTAATGCTAATATTACTTTTAAAGAAATTGAGAGTGTAAAAAAGGTGTTGAAACAGAAACTGACCAATATTTATCACCTGAGGGTAGAATATCCGGAATAGTACGGACTTGATTTTGAAACCGGTATCAATTTTTTATAAAACTAAAATAAAAAAGTACCTAAAATAGTTGCGTTCTATAAGGTGAACCACTACATTTGCATCCGCAATTTAAGATTGCACGTTCTAATAAAGTAACGGAGAGGTGCCAGAGTGGTAATGGAGCAGATTGCTAATCTGTCGGCGGGAAACTGTCGCCAGGGTTCGAATCCCTGTCTCTCCGCTTCTTTTTAGTGTTTCGGGGTGTAGCGTAGCCCGGTCATCGCGCCTGGTTTGGGACCAGGAGGTCGCAGGTTCGAATCCTGCCACCCCGACTTGACGGGATTTCCTTGTGAAATCCCGTTTTTTTTTTGGATTTTTAGTAATTCTTTTTCATCCATTTTCAGTGTGTTATGCGCTAGTGTTGTGTAAGGCATCCTTTACCCTGATACCATTTATACCAATGGCACTGGAATCCACCCCGTCATACCTAAAGTTGATAACAATGACTTTTTGAGCCTTATTGCTTTCCAAAGTTTTAGAGTTATTAACATAACATTTCTGTTTTTCCAATAGTTTTTTTGTCCGGATCGGGAGCATCGAAGATTCGATCAACGATATTTTCGATACAATTTTATTGGTTGTCAATAGTAAATTGTGCTTCGAGGAGGTCATACAAAACAGCAAGGCCAACAGTCAGTTCACTTCGAACGACTTTACTCTTTACCAAGGTTTTATCGACAAACTGGGCCTGAACCTGAGCGAAAACCATATCGCCAATCGTATTGTTTATCTCAACGACAAGTACAGGTGGCGGAAGCTTCTGAAAAGGAAAATCGAGGAACTGAATGGTTTCCATTCAAACCTCATAAAGTTGGTTGCCCTTAAATGGGCCAAAGGCCAGCATTAAAGCTTCAAATGGGTGATAAAGAATAAATGATGAACAAAATTGCTATTGAATTGAACAAATATACAGGAGGCAAGTTTAATAATTATTTAACATTACACCGTCATATTAATAAAAATCGCATTGCAAAAATATGATTTTATTAAAAAATTAATAAGCGACCGATTATTCCGTCGATTTAATAATTGGTTTTCGGAATAATGAATACCGGGTATAATGTACTGACGATACGCGTACCGAAAACAATAAAGAAGAACATCGGGTAGAAGTTTCACCCTACCGAGGGCATTCTGGAGTTTCATTTTATAAAAAGAATGCGGGCAATGGTATAAACGAATTGAAATAACCAAAACCAACTTAAAAACCACCAATTATGAGAACAAACAAATACCGGCGGTATTATGCATCCCGTCTGTTGATAATCGCATCCCTGTTATTCGGGCTGGATGCCGTATCCCAGGAGGTCAGTATCTCCGGAAATGTGGTCACCAGAGATGACGGGCAGCCTCTTCCCGGTGTTAATGTGATCGTCAGAGGGACCACCAATGGCACCCAGACCGATTTTGACGGGAACTTCACTTTAAATAATGTTGCCGCAGATGCCACCCTTACCTTCAGTTATATAGGCTTTGAGACACAGGAAATCCCGATAGACAACCGATCCACAGTGAATGTTATCATGGCAATGAGCAATCAGGCTCTTGATGAAGTGGTTGTCATAGGGTATGGAGAACAGAAGAAAAAAACTTTAACCGGTTCCGTGTCCCAGGTTGAAGGAGAAGAAATAACAAGAGCCCCTGTTTCCACCATGTCAGAAGCATTAGTGGGAAAACTGTCCGGGGTGGCTACCAGGCAGGGGGACGGGCGCCCCGGAAATGGTACTGCGCTTCAGATCAGAAATATGGGGAGCCCTTTGTATGTTATAGACGGCGTTCCCCAGGGGGAGGGTCAATTTAATAACCTGAATCCCGGTGATATAGAGAGCATTAGTGTTTTAAAAGATGCCTCGGCCGCTATTTATGGTGTAAGGGCCTCTAATGGCGTGGTCCTGGTGACTACGAAATCAGGAAAAAACAATCAAAAAAATCAAATAAATATTCATTCTTATTACGGTTGGCAAAGTTTAACGCGTTTTCCACAACCTGCCAGTGCTGCAGATTATGTGCGGGCAAGTGCCGAAGCAGACATTAATCAGAATGGGACATCTAATTGGACACCCGAAGAAGTAGCTCTTTGGCAGGAGGGAACCCAGGAAGGCTATCGTGGATTTGACTGGTCGCGTTATATTCGGGAAAATGTGCCGCAGAAATTTATTCAGGCAAGTACGTCAGGAGGTTTCGAGAAAATTAATTATTATTTTTCTTTGAGCCATATTGACCAGGATGCGGTTTTTGATGGCTACAATTTTAACCGGACCAATCTCCAATCGAATGTAAGTGCAGAGATCACTGATAGATTGAAGGTGGGTATCCGGATTAATGGAAAAATAGAAGCGAGAGAGTTCCCCGGTGTCATCGGAGGAGATAAATACTGGCAGCCGCTTTGGGGAACTTTCAGGAACCTGCCCACTGAAAGACCTTACGCTAATGATAACCCCGACTATCCCAATACGACCACTACGATAACCACAAACAATGCTACCTTTGATCATGCGGGATATGAAGAGAGTAAATGGCGGTCCTTGCAGACCAACCTGAATCTGGTATATGATCTGCCGGTGAAGGGTTTAAAACTTACCGGTTTATTTTCCCATTTCTTTAATAATCAGTTGCAGGATAAATTTGAGTATAGTTTCGATACGTATACCTATAACGAGGCAGATGATATTTACGAAGTAACAGGAGGTAAAGGAAACCGATACCGAAGCCGTAGAAACCGGCATATCACAAATAATGTGCTCAGACTTATATTAAACTACGACCGGAATTTTGGCAAGCATAATCTTGCTGTTATGATTGGGGGGGAAGGGGAAGACCGCCTTGATAAAGATTTCGAAATTATTGCGGCACCGGCCACCAATCATATTGATTTAATCAGAGAACCCAATGAATTGCAAAATGTTCATGATAATATTTTTGAATCGGCCAGGGCCGGGTTTTTCGGCCGGATCAACTACAATTATAAAGAGAAGTATTTGCTGGAACTGGCAGCCCGGTATGATGGCGCCTGGAGATTCCCTCCGGATAATCGCTGGGGCTTTTTCCCATCTGTTTCCCTGGGTTGGACGATTACTGAAGAACCCTTTCTCCGGAATAGTAAAATTACCGGTGTATTGAATAATTTCAAACTTAGGGCTTCATACGGAGTTATGGGAGATGATGAAGTCGGGGTAGGCGCATTTGCTTATATGACAGGTTATAATTATGGTGCGGGAGATGCCGTATTGGATGGCCAACTCGTAACCGGCATAGTTCCGAGGGGGATGCCGGTAAGAACACTGTCCTGGATCGAATCGTCAATAGCAAATGTGGGGTTTGACTTTCGCATGTGGGGTGGAAAGCTGTCGGGCGATATGGATGTCTTCTATCGTAAAAGAACAGGGCTTCCCGGAAGCAGATACGATGTATTGATCCCTACAGAAACAGCCTTGAACCTGCCGCCGGAAAACCTTGGGGCAGATGCTATTAAAGGGATTGAAGGATCTTTACTTCACAGAAATACAATAGGGGGGATGACATATTCCGTGGGAGGGAACTTTACTTTGGCAAGAAGACGAAACCTTTACACTTATAAACCGCGGTTTGGAAACTCATGGGATCATTACCGGAATTCGAATGAAGATCGCTGGGCGGCGGTGCAATGGGGCCAGCATGTAATAGGCCAGTTTCAGTCACAGGAGGAGATTGCCAACCACCCTGTTGATATCGACGGAAAGAATAATACCACTGTTCTGCCCGGAGACTTCATTTATGAAGATGTAAATGATGATGGAGTGATCAATAACCTGGATACAAGGCCGGTAGGTTATGGAGGTGAACAGCTGCCTTATTTGACTTATGGTTTAAATGCTAAGGTTGCTTATAAAGGATTTGACTTCTCCGTGGCTCTTGCAGGAGGATCCATGCAGAGTCGCGGGCGTGGTGCAGAAACAAAAGTACCTTTTATGGGTAATGGAAATTCCCCCGAGCACTTATTTAATGACAGATGGCACAGGGAAGATATTTTTGACCCTGAAAGCGCTTGGGTATCTGGTACTTATCCCGCTTTGAGGAGGAGCCAGAATGCCCATAACAATACACCCTCAGATTTTTGGTTCAGAAATGTAACCTATTTGAGATTGAGAAACATTCAATTAGGCTATACCTTACCAAAGAGCCTTCTTAAAAAACTGAATATCCCTCAAATAAGGCTCTATGTAAACGGATTGAATCTTTACTCTTTTGATAATTTAAAAGATATAGGGCTTGATCCGGAGTCAAACAGACCAAATGGCCTCGATTATCCCCCCATGAAAGTTGTTAATGTAGGAGCTAATATAACCTTATAATGATCTGCTTTTTAAAAATAAAATATATGAAATGCCCATTAACGGATTTATCAAACCAACCGATATGATAATCGGGGCATTCCTCCCGACAACCATCGGGATGACCTTTGAAAAACAAATAAATATCAACTGATGAAAAATAGTATAAAATATATTGGAATGGTCATATTGGTTTTTACCATTAGTGGCTGTGAAGATTATCTGGATAAGGAACCCCAGGATATACTTCTGGATGAGCAGGTATGGAGTGATCCTGAACTGGCAACTTCTGTACTCGCAAATTTATACAACAGGCTTCAACCTTTTGCGGGCCTGGAAGGTTCCTGGGCTGATGTTACTGATACCGACCTTGCAATGTGGTCCGGCCAACCTATACAACAATGGAGAAATGAACGCCAGAATTTCCCTAATAATTTCAGAGAACAATGGCGATATGGTTTAATCCGGGATATCCAGATATTCCTGGAGAATGTAGAAGCGTCCCGGGAATTTACTGATGAAGAGAGGTCACGGCTATTGGCTGAAGGAAGGTTTATCAGGGCTTACGTGTATTTTCAGCATGTACGGAGTATGGGGGGAGTTCCTTTAGTGCTTCAAAGCTATACCTATACCGGACCTGATGGTGTAGAAGAAATGCAGATTCCGCGAAGCACTGAAGAAGAAGTTTATGATTTTATTTCTACGGAGATCGCGGAGATCAAAGATGACCTTCCTCAGACCGGGGAGAGCAAAACGAGAGCTAACAGGTGGACAGCATTGGCATTAAAATCACGGGCTATGTTGTATGCGGCTTCGATAGCAAAGTACAACAATCTTTTGGCCACTCCTATTGAAACGCCCGGGAGAGAAGTGGGAATAGCTGCTTCACGGGCCGAAGATTATTATACGCAATCTTTGGCAGCTTCGGAAGAGATTATACAGGGTGGACCGTTTGCCCTGTATAATGCCAATCCTGATAAAAAAGAGAATTTTTACGAACTTTTCACGAATAAGCAGGGAAATCCCGAGGTTATTTGGGCAAATGATTATACCCTCGAAGGTAAATACCACTCTTTTACCTTTGAAAATATTCCGCGTTCCATGCGGGAAAACCCCAATGGTTCCTCCGGTATTACACCTACGCTGCATTTGGTAGAAAGCTATGATTATCTCGATGGCAGTCCGGGGGTTCTGAATACCCGTACGGAGGATGGCGATTTTGTGTATTATGATAACCCGGAGGATATTTTTACAAATAAGGATGCCCGTCTGTGGGGTACGGTAATTTTTCCCGGCGCCGAATTCAGGGGGAATAAGGTCAGTATACAGGCTGGGGTGATGGTCTGGAATAATGATAGTGACAAATTTGAAATTGAAACATCTAACACCCTGGGAGATAAATACACAGACGGGGGGCTGTTGGTAGGAGCTGATGGCCCTATAGGAACAACGCCTTTCGCAACGAATACAGGTTTCTATTCACGTAAATATCTGGACTCCAGAGCAGGTTCCGGCGTGCCCAATGAAGGTAGTGATGTTTGGTGGATTCGGTTTAGGCTTGGCGAAATTTTACTTAACGCAACCGAGGCGTCTTTCGAATTAAACCGGGAAGGCCCGGCACTTACTTATATAAATCAGCTAAGAGAAAGAGCCGGCTTTGGTTCTAACAGTCTGGGAGTTGATGACTTGGATATAGAAAAGATTCGTCAGGAACGGATGGTAGAATTAGCATTGGAGGGGCATCGCTGGTGGGATTTGAAGCGTTGGAGAATAGCACATGAACTTTACGACGGAGATTCCGGATCGCCTATAGCCATGGCAAATGCCTTATGGCCTTACCGTGTTGTAGATCCTGAAAACCCTGAACGTAACGGGAAATATGTATTTGAAAAAAGAGTAGCTCCCCGTTTTAATCAGCCACTTTTCTTTCAGATGAGCAACTATTACTCCGCAATCCCACAAGGAGCTTTGAATGCTAACCCTTTACTTGTCAGAAACCCGTTTCATTAGAAACTTAATGATTATGAAATGCCCATAAAAAATAAACAGATGAAAAGAATTATAGTATTTATCACAATTTTATTGGGGTTATCATCCTGTGAGTATGATAATTATGACCCTCCACAATCCGAATTAACAGGGAGACTCCTTTATGAAGGAGGTCCGATAGGTGTAAGACAGGGTATAAATATTTTTCAGTTATACGAACCTGGTTGGGAAAACTTTGAGCCTATAGGGCTAAACGTAAAACAGGACGGTACTTTTTCCGCACGTCTTTTTGACGGTGATTATCAACTTGTGCTGATAAATGGAAATGGTCCCTGGGTAAATCAATCGGATACTATTGATATCCATGTTAATGGAAATCGGGAGTTGGATGTAACTGTAAATCCTTTTTTTATGATCCGGAATGAAAATTTTGAAATTGAAGGTTCCGCTCTAAAGGTTACTTTTGATATAGAACAGGTTGTTGAGGCTACGGACTTACAGTTCGTATCACTTTATATTGGTGAAACAATGTTAGTTGACAACCAATTCAATGCAAATGAAGAAAGACTACCTTCGGGAAGTATTGAAGATATAAATGAAACTATCAGTCTGGAAATGGATATATCCGGAATAGATCAGGAGTTTCTCTTCGCAAGAATCGGAATAAAAACGCAAGGAAATCCGGAACTGATCTTTTCTCAGGTGGAAAAGATAACTCTTTAAAGGTTAAGAAAAGTAACATTTAGACAGTCTCTTAGAAGGTATTCTTAGGAGGAAAATGAGAAAAACCGGTATTCCGGAAGCGTTGGATGAGAGCGCTGAAAGAGCAAAGTGTAAAAGGATTGGAAGTGTAAAATTATAGCATTATGAAATTCAAATTAAGTATATCTCTTGTATTAACATGTCTGTTGGCACAGGCTGTTTTCTCCCAGGACGGGCCGTCAAAACCAAATATTCTTTTTATTTTGGTTGATGATCTCAAGCCTAATCTGGGTGTATATGGCGATACCACGGCCCAAAGCCCCAATATCGATAAACTTGCCGGGGAAGGGATGGTATTTGAACAAGCCTATAGCAACCAGGCGGTATGCGCCCCTTCACGGTATAATATCATGCTGGGGTCCAGGTCTACAAGTACAGGTTTGTACAGCTTTGGGACCGGGTTCCGGGATGTTATACCCGATGCTGTGACCCTGCCGCAATATTTTAAGAACTCAGGGTATCACACCGAATCTATGGGCAAGGTGTACCATATTGGGCATGGCAACACCAATGATGAGGCCTCCTGGAGCATTCCTCACTTTAAGGAAAAAGTGATCGAATATGTAGACCCGGAAAGTACCCATCGTAGACTCACCCGGGAGGAAGCTTTTTTTGAAAATACCCGGATGTACCTTGAAGAAACCCCTGCCAATCACGAATTGCCGCGCGGGGCTGCCTGGGAGGCTCCGGATGTTTTAGACGATGCCTATGCCGACGGGCGGGTGGCCAATCATGCCATTGACCGTTTACGGAAGTTGAAGAATAAGCCCGACCAGCCCTTTTTTATGGCCGTAGGCTTTGCCCGGCCCCATTTGCCGTTTAGCGTTCCGAAGAAATACTGGGACTTGTACGATCCTGAGCATTTACCAATGCCGGAATATGAAAAAGCCCCTGAAGGTTCCCCCGGCTTTACCGGGAAACGGGACCATGAAATGGCAAATTACTTCCCTGTCCCTGTGGGCAAGGATGTGTATGATGATGATTTAAAGCGAAAATTGATCCACGGGTACTATGCCAGTATAAGTTATATGGATGCCCAATTGGGAAAAGTGATAGATGAACTGAAGAGATTAGAACTTGATGAGAATACCATCATAGTGCTTTGGGGTGATCACGGCTGGCACCTGGGCGATCATGCCATTTGGACCAAACATACCAATTTTGAGCAGGCCAATCGTATTCCCATGATCTTTAAAGTGCCGGGAGTAACCGGGCCCGGCAGTTCAACAAAACAGTTTGCCGAGTCTGTGGATGTTTATCCTACCCTGGCCAGTCTGGCCGGACTGGATAGGCCCACCGGCCCGCAACCCATTGATGGGATTGATCTCAGTCCGGTATTAAAAGACGGTTCCAAAGAAATAAAGGACCACGCTTATCACACTTTTCCCATGGGCGGGTATTTAGGAGAAGCTATACGTACAGACCGTTACAGGATGATCAGGTGGACGCCGATGCGGGATCATGGTAAAGAAGTGCTTTATGAGTTGTATGACTATGATAACGACCCGAAGGAGACTAAAAATATCGCTTCGGAAAAGCCAAATATAGTTTCAGAACTGACAGAAATACTCGAAAAATACCCTGAAGCGAAGAAGAGAATATAAGGGATAATTATATACTATAAATCATTTTAAACATGCTCTAAAAAACAAATTAAAATAAAACGCGTAAACAGTCTTTTAATAATTAGCTTCCTGTTGTTCCGTATATTTTTAAATGATAATGCGTTGTTCACATTTCAAATAACTTGTAGGATGACAATAAAATATAATGGTTTTGTGGTTCTTATAATGATGGCTTTCCTTTCCTGCAAATCAGAAAGAGAAGGAGAAATCAAAACACCGGCTAAAAAGCCCAATATAGTATTGATTATGGCAGACGATATGGGCTTTTCCGATATTGCCTCTTATGGAGGGGAGGTAGAAACCCCTAATCTGGATGCCCTGGCGGGGGGTGGCGTGCGCTATACTCAATTTTACAACAATGCCCGTTGCTGTCCTACCCGGGCATCTTTAATGACCGGGCTCTACCCGCATCAGGCGGGAATGGGCTGGATGACCACGGCAGATATGGGCGCCCCTGAATACCAGGGTGAGCTTAATAATAAAAGTGTGACCATTGCAGAAGTTTTACAAACGGCAGGTTATCACACTTATATGTCCGGAAAATGGCATTTAAGTCGTGTAAGAAATATTAAGGCCGGAATTAAAGACAATTGGCCGAGCCAACGGGGCTTTGACCGCTTTTTTGGAATTGTGGATGGCGCCTCCAATTATTTCACTCCGAATGTTTATAGCGATAATAAAAGGTATAGAGCACCCGGTGCGGGAGAAAATTTTTATTTCACCCATGCCGTAAGTGACAGTACTGTAATGTTTATGGATAAACATTTTTCTTCTGAAAATAAAAATCCTGTGTTTATGTATGTGGCCTATACTGCACCGCACTGGCCGCTTCATGCCCTCGAAAAGGACATCGAAAAGTACGAGAACATTTACAATATGGGGTGGGACCGGCTTCGCGAACAAAGGCTTGAAAAACAAAAGGAATTAGGAATTTTTGATGCTTCTGTCGAATTATCGGGGCGCGATCCGATAATTCCCGCCTGGGAAGAGCTGCCTGAAGAAAAACAGGAAGAATTCGCAAAGCGGATGGCCATTTATGCAGCGCAGATAGATGCTATGGACCAGGGCATAGGAAGGATAGTCGATAAACTAAAAGGACTCGGGGAACTCGATAATACCTTACTGATGTTCTTATCAGACAATGGAGCCTGTGCAGAATATATCAGCGGGAGGCCGGGCAAGAAGGTAACCGGGAAAGCCGATACCTGGGAAAGTTATCGGATCCATTGGGCCAATGGCGGGAGTACCCCGTATAAGGAATATAAACACTGGATCCATGAAGGAGGCATAGCCACGCCGTTTATTGTTCATTGGCCCGGAGGGATAGACAAGAAATTAAACGGGAAATATATCAGGGAGCCGGGACATATTATGGATATCATGGCTACTGCCATAGCAGTGTCAGGGGCAAAATATCCTGAAAAGTACAAAGGTAATGATATAGTCCCGTTGGAGGGTGAAAGTTTATTACCCCATTTTTCCGGGAGTAAAACGAATAGGGGGCCTATCTTCTGGGAACACGAATCTAATATAGGAATGCGGGATGGTCACTGGAAATTAGTGGCGAAAACAGAAGAAAACACAGAATTTGATCCTGATAATTTGGAACTATACAATATCGAAGATGATCCGGTTGAACTTCATAACCTTGCTGAAAAAGAGCCCGGACGTTTAAAAAAGATGTTTAAAAAATGGCAGGAATGGGCCGATAAGGTAAATGTGGTTTACGATACCCGTGATTATGGCCAGAAGACCAGGGCATATTCAAGGGTAATTAACGGAGAGTTTGAAAATGAGTTTGCGGGCTGGCAATTTGAGGCTCGTTCAAATGATGATGTATTTCAAATTGATTCTTCAGGTGTTATCTCAGGAAAGAATTCGGCAGGGATAAACGGGAAGGGAACCATGTTCTGGCCATTTTTTGCAAAAAAAGGTGAAAAGTTTAACATCTCCTATAAAGCTAAAGCCGGTATAAAAACCACCATAAAGGTCAGGTTCGAGTCTGTTTCGGGTAAAACCGGATATTATTCTGAATTAATAACATTGAATAAAGATATCAATACATTTAATTTCAATACACCGAAGATGCCTGCTCCCGGCAGGTATCGGCTTATTTTTGAGTTTCAGGATACCCAAAACAAAATATGGATTGATAATGTACAGTTAGAACTGGTGGAGTAAATTTTCAAAACTCCTGTGCCTGGTGTGTTCCACTTAGCACTGGTTTTTAAGTTCATCATTTACAGTCTCAATTATCGTCCCTTTTCTAAGCATGACCTTGTCCTTCAGGTATTATTGTTTAATAAGGGAGTTGGAAATCAAACCCTTAAGTCACTATAAATACACAAAAAATTCTGATTTATGCCCCGAGGATGTTAACCAAAATCGACATTTGCTATTCCGGATAATCCTCTATATTCCATTCTTTCGGGGCTTTAAACCCTTTTTTACCGTCCTGGTAGGGAGGGACTTCCTGTTTGGATTCAATGGTGTCATAATTATTCGCGGTTTTCTTTAATCTTTCGAAAATCCCTGAATGTTTTTCTTTTATATTCGTGGTCTCCCCGGGGTCTTCCTGCATATTGAACAGCATATTTTCGTTTACTCTCATACTGGGGTTCCTGCTATTCTTTTTCACTAATTTCCATTTCGTATTGACAATTGCTCCATATCCAAGATAAAAGTCCCGTTCCATGCGCTGTTTTTTA
Source organism: Sinomicrobium halophytocola (assembly GCF_052983395.1). Taxonomy (NCBI): domain Bacteria; kingdom Pseudomonadati; phylum Bacteroidota; class Flavobacteriia; order Flavobacteriales; family Flavobacteriaceae; genus Sinomicrobium; species Sinomicrobium halophytocola. Next base: position 322,062 of record NZ_JBRKIT010000011.1, on the reverse strand, counting down.
CCCGTTAAAACCGGGAGCATATTTACCCCGTCCAAAGTTTTTTCAGGTTTGGTTCTTATCCCGGCTATTTCTTTTAAAGTAGGTAATACATCAATGTATCCCATTACCTGGTCAACTGTTCGTCCTCCTTCAAAACCATTGGGCCATTTCATTACCGCAGGTACTCTCACTCCCCCATCCCATTCCTGGAATTTATGTCCCCTAAGGCCGGCAGTAGTGCCTCCTTCATTGGGTGCCGGGCCATTATCGCTTAAAAACAGAACCAGGGTATTATTTTCAATCCCCAGTTTTTTGAGAGTCTTCATAATTTTCCCGATGCCCTGGTCCATACTGGTTACCATGGCCGAATAGGTCTGCCTACGCGTATTCCCACGTCCTATTTCCCCATATCCTTTCTTTTTGCTAAAAAGAGGTTTTTCCGCTTCAAATCCATACTTCAACAAATCTTCCTTTTTTGCCTGCAAAGGGCCGTGAGGGGCATTATAGGCTATATATAAAAAAAACGGGGATTCACCGGAATAGTCCTGAATGGATTTAACAGCTTCTTCAGTAATTAAATCTGTAGCATAACCTTTATCGTAAGAAGTTTCAAAATCATTGTGCCAATCCAACTCCCCTTCCCGCTTATGTGTAAAATAGTCTATAGCTCCGTTATAGTGACCATAGAAATGGGTGAACCCGCGTTTTAAAGGATGATAATATTGGCGGGAATGCCCCAGGTGCCATTTCCCAAAGGCCGCCCGGTTTTTATAGCCTGCCTTGGCCAATATTTCAGGTAAAAAAACCTCTGTGGTGTCTACCCCAAAATCCCTCCAGGGAGGGATCACGGTTTCTCTAAGTCCAAAACGATCAGGATATCGTCCCGTCATAAGCCCAGCCCTTGTGGGAGAGCAAACCGGCGCCACATAAAATCTATTCAGAACAATCCCTTCTCTTGACAAGCTGTCAATATTCGGGGTTTTAATATCACTCCCGTGGTATCCTACATCACCATTTCCAAGATCATCGGCCATAATTATAATAATATTAGGCTTCTCATCCTGTAACCTGTTTTGTTCCTTCTTCTCAGTTTTACAAGAGAGGAAAGCTATTATTGCAAAAAATAATGAATAATGTTTTTTTATTTTCATATACCTGACCTATTGAATATTTTCTATGCTATCGGTAACCCAATCCCGTAATTTTTGAATACAACTTCTCCTTATCTGTAATATTACTAAAATTCTATTATAGTTCCCGGCACAATTGGTTTCAAAAGGCCCGGGTATTTATAGAGGTATCGTATTTTTCTCCGTGGATAATTTTGTTTCTTACTGTATACAACTTGTTAATACTAAAGTGAGTTCGATTTAAAATAAAAATCAAACACACATTATTTAATTCTCGGGCGTTCTGTTAGTGGAGACTATGTTTACAAAATCCTTAAAACACAACGGATTGGGAGATACCGAACCGTCTGCCCGTGATTCGAGGGACTTCTGGCAGAATATGGGGTTGATAAACCATGCGGGAGAACCGGGAGTCATATTCCTGGGACTGCTTTGTTGCAGCAGGGGATAGGTGGCCAGAACCACTCCGTATTTCTCAAACCTGTCGAAACAGATATCCAGGTAATGCTGTGGATACCACGGACGTGTAGCAAACATAGCTTCCCACTCTTCGGGGCTAACCCGGTTTGTATTGGCCTCTTTATACCATTGGTAGAGTTTCCTCTTCGGGTCACGGCCGTATTTTACGGAGAATTGCTTCCCGGCCTCGTTGATGTCCAACGGCTCGGAAAGTTTGGAACGGTATAAGCTGTGGAGTGAAAATTCCGGAACGATGATCGGTTTTTCCCTGACAATTGACCTTGCATATTTAAAGGCTTGATCGATCTCTGTAGTATCTGCAATGTAAAGGTGTAGTGCAAGCCCCTTAATATCATGGTTGTTATGTGTAAAATGCAACAGGGCATTTACGGCCTGGTTTTCCTGGAACCTCTTTTCGAATAAAGCAGGAAAAGAGTTTACATAGATATCCGGTATTCCCGCTATGGTACCATTTTTAAAATAGGGGAGTGCCACTTCATATAATAACCTTTTGGTAAAATCCATCAGGGGAATACTGCCATCGGGCTTTTTCTTCATATCCTGGTCCACGGTTTCGAGATTGGGCTCGTTTCCCAGTTTAAAAATGTCGACATAGGGTCCTACCACTTCCGGGATCTTTGAGGCGGTATCGAACAGTTCTTTTTCCTCCCGGGAACCTGCCGCGGGAATGCGTATGTTGTTTTTGGTAAAATCCCAGCGAAACCCGAATGCCAGGTTGTAGCCTTTTTTTCCGGCTTCGACGATCCGGCTCAACTCCGACTCAACGGCAAAGGGAACCAGTCTTTCTCCATGGGACCGGACTGGAAATTCTTCCGAAACAGGAAGGACAGCATATTTCCACAAGCCGTTGAGGTTTTTCCAGTTGTCCCTTTTCATCTGGGAACGTGGATATTTGTTCCGGACATTTTCTGGGTTAACATCCTTGGTCCATGGAATTTGAAGAGAGAATTTAAGTACATCTTCCGCTTTCTGTGCCATACATAGGAAAGAGAGGAGAATCAGAACAAATACAATTTTTTTCATTGATTTTTTAATTATTTCGGAATTGGATAAACGTTGTGCTTTTTGGCAAGGACATGCCATTGAAAATCCCCGGCAAAAGCAAAATAATCCGGTGATAACTCCTCCTGTTTACGGAGTAGATTTTTATAGAAGTATATGCTTTCATATTGATAATCGTTAAAAATGTTTTAGTTTTATCTCGATAATTTTATGTTTAATTCAGAATGGTGTGTGATATTTTGATGATTTCATTTTGTAATGTTAAATGAATATTAAATCGTCGCTCTATATTTTTGTTTATACTCATAGCATTTTTGTTTATTTTTTTGAAATCCCTGTTCATTTAGAGATATTATGAAGACTTTCCCCCGTTTTTTTAGCCTGATTTTTACTTTTTTAATACATATTCTTCTTTTGTCGGTGTTCATATTTCCGGGCAGGTCCGGCGGACAGGAGATAGAATTTGAAAAAATAACCGCAAAAGATGGTTTAACCCATAGTACGGTCTACGATATTACCCAGGACGATACGGGGATCATGTGGTTTGGGACCAGGGAGGGACTCAATAGCTATAACGGGAGTAAGATCACAACCTATTATCATGATCCGGAAAATGACAACAGCATTAACAGCAATCAGATTAATGTAGTTGAAAACCTAAGGAGCGGACTGTATATCGGTACAAATTCGGGAGTGGATAAATTTGAACCTGAAACACATTTCTTTAAGCATATACTGAAAGGGCACACAGGTGCTGTAAATACTATTTTTGAGTCCGGGGACAGTACTGTTTTTGTAGGAACGTCTAATGGCCTTTATACGATTGATCGGGAAGAGACCGTACGTCATTATTTAAAAGGACGTCCCGTTAAAGCTATTGCAGAATACAAAACAGATGTGTTCTGGGCGGCGCTCAACAAAAGGATCTTGCTGATCAATAACTTAGGGGAGATCCTAAAGAAATACAGGATCCCCGACAGTCCGGATATATCAGACGGCAATATCTTTACCATTAACACCCTTTTTAAAGACAAGCAGGGGGCTGTTTGGGTGGGGACGTCACGCGGCTTGTTTTATTTTGATAAGGCCAGTGATTCTTTTCAGCACATGGCCATCGGCAATTCGAATAAAATAGAGGCCGAAGTCATCCGGAGTATAGACCAGGGTACCGGGAATAATCTCTGTTTGGGTACCGAAAGTGGCATATTTGTCTATGACAAAGAAGCCGGGACTTTGGTAAATTACTACACACAGTCGTTCAGTGAACAACCCGATACACTCTCGGATAAATCGGTTTACAGCATATTTGTCAGTAAAGAACAAATTGTATGGATCGGGACCTATTTCGGAGGCGTAAACTATACAAATCCCAAATCCGGGGGAGTCGTTAAATATTTTCCGAGCGATTATAAAAATTCCATCGGGGGGAAAGCCGTAAGCCAAATCGTTGAAATGGAAAACAACGAGGTCTGGATAGGTACCGAAGACGGAGGGATCAGTATCCTTGACAAGTCAAGTGAACGCTTTCGGTTCTTGAATACGGGAGACGGTTTGAGCAGCAATAATGTCCATTCCCTGGAAGAAGACAGCCGTGGTAATATCTGGATAGGGACCTTTCTGGGCGGACTGAACAGGTATGAAAAAAAGACAGGGAAGATATTGGTTTTCAAGTTCGATAAAAACGATAAAAACTCACTGTCCAATAATTGCGTATATGCTATCCGTGAGGATCACAGCGGAAGGCTTTGGGTGGGAACGCAATCCGGTCTGAATATATACGACCATGACTTGAAGAAATTCAGCCTTTACAAAGCCGAAGTTCTGGGCAATAAGTTTGTGTATGACATTCTGGAAGATTCTGAAAATAACCTCTGGTTCTGTACCCGTCGTTCGGGTGTATATATGCTCGATGCCAAAACGGGAAAGCTTACCCGTCCCGAAATCGTTTCGGGAACAGGCTCCCGGAAAAGAGGGCAAATCGTAAGCGCCTATGAAGATTCAAAAGGAAATATCTGGTTCGGAACCCTAAATCAGGGAATTATATTGCACAGGAAAAACAGAGAAAACCTCGAGTTCTTTGAACAGAATAAAAACCTGCCAAACAGCAACACATACGGAATACTGGAAGACGATTTCGGAAAAATATGGATATCGACGAATAAGGGTTTAAGTATTTATAATCCTGAAAATAACAGCCTGGGTCATTTGGGAATTGAAGACGGACTCAGTACGAATCAGTTCAATTTCAAATCTGCTTTCAAGGACAAGAGAGGCATGCTTTATTTCGGCTCGGTTTATGGGCTGAATGTCATAGACCCTGACGAATTCAATGAGTCTCCCGGGACACCGGACCTGGAATTTAACGGTTTTCAACTGTTCAACCGGGAAGTCCCTGTTACCGAAAAAGGGATGTTGAAAAAACATATCAATTATCAGGACAAGATAAAGCTGAATCACAGGCAGGATGTTATCTCCATAGCATATGGGGCCATTAATTATCTCAACGAAGGAGCTGTGAAGTACGCCTATAAACTGGACGGTTTTGACGACAGCTGGAATGAGGTAGGTACCAAAACCACGGCCACCTACACCAACCTTTCCCCCGGCGACTATACATTCAGGGTAAGGACCTTGCCACTTTCCCTGAACAACGAACGGAAAATAGCACTGACGGTCCTCCCGCCATTCTGGAAAACCGATATAGCCTATTTTATTTACGTATTGATCATCCTGCTGATGGTTTATGCCTATTGGCGTTTTGTAAGGTTCATCCACAACCAGAAACTGGCTTTACAAATGGAAAGGTTCGAAAAAGAAAAGGACAATGAACTGAACTGGCACAAACTCAATTTCTTTACATTCATTTCGCACGAATTCAAAACCCCTTTAACGCTGATCATGGCCTCTGTCGAAAAATTTTTCAGGGAAAAAGTGAACAGGAGTGCTCCTCCGGAAGAATTGCTGTCGATTAAAAAAAATGCGGATAAACTCAATCAGCTTATACATCAATTACTTGAATTCCGTAAAATTGAGACCGAACATGCAAAGCTCGAACTTAAAAAGGGAGATATAGTGCTGTTCCTCAAAGATACTTTTGAAGCGTTTAACCCGCTGTTTGAGGCTAAAGGGATCGAACATGATTTTTGTTCCGACATTCCGGAATACACCTGTTATTTTGATCCCTCCAAGGTAGAAATGATCGCCACAAACCTCATATCAAATGCTTTGAAAAATACACCTGAAGGCGGAACAATACGTTTGGGCATGCGGATAAGCAGCTTTCTCGACGAGAAAAAGAGAAGCAGGATCTTTCTTGAATTTACCGATACCGGTGAAGGAATGTCTGCCGGGGTGATAGCAAAGGTTACCGAACCTTTTTACAAGCAGGAAGGACAGGGCGGGAATTCCAATTCGGGGCTCGGTCTGGCCCTGGTAAAAAGCCTTGCCGATTTCCTGGAAGGAAAACTGGATATAAGATCAGAACAGGGTAGGGGAACTACGATAAATGTAGACTTTCCGCTAATACTCAAAATTAAAAGTGAAAAGGAACTGCAAAAAATTAACGGTAATAAATCATTGAATGTGATGAACGATCTTATCATCGGCAGTATTGAGACGGAGGAATTTACCGGGTTGCAAAAAAAGAATAATCTTAAAATACTGATCGCCGAAGATAATGTTGAGCTTATGAAATTCCTTCAGAGGCATTTTTCTAGTAGATTCCAGGTCATAAAGGCCCGAGATGGTGAACAGGCCCTTGAAAAAATGGAACATACCCATCCCGATATCATTATTTCAGATGTTAAGATGCCCAGGCTCTCCGGAATACAATTTTGCAGAAAAGTAAAATCCGATCCCGATACCCGCCATATTCCGTTTCTATTGTTAACGGCCAGGAATAACGATAACTTCAGGATTGATGCGCTTGCTTCTGGAGCAAATGTCTACCTGACCAAGCCCTTTAATCTTAAAGAACTCGATCTACTGGTAACCAACCTGTTGGAGACCAGTAAAAACCTTGAAAAACGTTTTTCCGGAATAAATGCTCCCGACCCGGAACATATTCCGACAAATAATCATGAGCGCGAGTTCCTGAGAAAAATATCATTTCTGGTGGAACAACATCATTCCAATCCCGGATTTGGTGTTGAACGTCTGGCCAATGAAGCGGGTATCAGTCGTTCCCTGCTTCATATAAAAATGAAGAAGATCACCGGGCTGAGCGCATTAGACTATATCAAACGCATTCGAATGAAAAAAGCGACCCGGCTTATCCGGGAGGGAAAGAATATTTCGGAAGTAGCCTATAAGGTAGGATACGGTGACCCGAATTATTTTAGTCGCGCTTTTAAAAAGGAATTTAATATAACCCCTACTCAGTTTGCCGAACAAAAATAGTTTTTAAGGTGTTAAGTCCATAAAATTGGTTAAACTCAACATTTTTGCTTTGAATTTCGACAAAAGTCCTCTGATGCTGCATTTGTATTCCCTTATTTTACTGTTAAGGAGAAATTATTTACCCGTACTTACATCATAGGGAGTTAATCCTTGACAAGACCACTTGTCAGCTGGCTCATGATGTCCGTTGTAAACAGAATACTCCCGTTTAAAAATTAACCAAAAACCCAATTATGAAAACTTCGCTTTTTGTATTCCTGAGTGTCTGTACCGTATTTTCGGCTTGTAATTCCGAAGCCGGACCTGCCCCAACAACGTTGTCTGCCAATGCAGAACTAACTGGCGAAATGTCTGAAGGGACAGGGCTGGTTGGCCTTACCGGCCTGAATGATGCGTCGCGCATTATAAAGTCGGGGGACAAGTATTTCTGGTACTCGACCGGCGGAGGTATCAGAATGAGATGGACCGCGTCGCCGCAAAGCGGCGTGTGGAACAGCGGACCGGACGTGTTTCCTATCCGCCCCGCCTTCTGGGCAGACTATAGCCCCATAAATATAGCCTGGGCCCCTGATATTGTCTATCATGTGATCTCGGAAGAATACCGCATGTATTATTGTGTATCCAGTCTTGGGAGTACCAAATCGGCTATTGGGCTTGCCACGAACACAACATTGGATCCGGCCGATCCCGATTATGCATGGGTGGATAAGGGAATTGTGATCTCAACCGAGGAAGGGGATCCGTACAATGCCCTGGATCCCTGCCCGGTCCGAACGCCCGAAAACTCATGGTTCCTTTGTTTCGGATCGCATTTCGGCGGGATCAAACTGATCCGGCTTGGCCCGGATGGAAAAAGGCATCCGACCCTGACCGATATGTGGAGTCTGGCGAGAAAGGAACCCAAGGCAAATAGTGCCATTGAAGCCGCTGCCATATATCCGGGAACCAAAAACGGTACAGCCGGATTCTGGCTTTTCGTTAACTGGGGCACTGGTCTAGGTCACGAGGAGAATGCAACTTACGAAGTTCGTATGGGATGGTCAACCGATATTCGCGGACCATATGTAGACAAGAACAGTACAAATATGTACGATGGGGGAGGAACTGTTTTTATGCCTAATAAACAGACCTTCATCTGGGATAACAGCACCCGTATCGGACGGGGACATATTGGCATTATCAAAGGAGAAATGCTGGATGGAACGCATCCGGACTGGGTAAGTTATTCCTATTGGCTCGAAAATCCGCCTTCTGGCGAGGATGGTAAGCGGTTCGGGCTGCAAAGGTTAAAAGCGGATGCCGACGGCTGGCCGGACGATCGGATTCTGTTTCAGAATTGATGGCCGCCTTTTTTCTTGTAGAGTTCATATTAATCCTTTTGCTTTAAGCTCTCAAAAACTTCAAAAGAGGTAATAGTAGTTCACCTGGAGCCCTGCCACCCCGACTTTTGACATATCAGATGAATTCAAAATCCTGTTAATTATATGATTTTAAATATTTTTCATTTTTTTTGAAAGCTATTAAAACGGGAATTAGCGTCAACAATTCGGATAACAAAATAATTTTAACCTTTGTGTTGGCAGATTTAATTTAATCGATGTCTTTATTTTTTTGAAACATTTGTTTTAAAATTGTATCTTTGCGGTGTCAATAAAATGAAAAAGATGAAAAATTTAGATTTTGTCGAGCTGAAAAAACGTTCACTGTCCGTCAGGACAGCTTATCACAAATTGGAAAAGGAATACCATCAAACCGAATGGACAGTAGAAGAAGATGCCTTGGCATTTTTGACGGATGCCGGTTTAGTGGGAAGAAATATTATGTCACAACAAGAACGCTGGCCTAAGAGCAATACCAAAGAGGACTTGGAACATAAGTTGGGGGAATGTGTCTGGTGGCTCACTATTTTGGCAGACCGAGCAGGTATGGATATAGAAGAGGCTACGGGTAAATTTTTGGATAAAGCGGAAAAATTGTTTTCAAAATAAAATCAGAGGAGATTTGAATCTTAAGGATATTGATTTAGTCACCAGGATCCTAAAAGCCACATCATAAACAAAAATAAAAAATGACAAGAATTATAACAATACTGGCTGTACTCACAATTTATTCGTGTAATACCAACAAGAAGAACAAAACTTTAGGGGCAAAAGACATTATGCAAATTAGTTCGGTTCAAACAACAATTTCAACTAACAAAGATGTTTACAAAACAGGCGAACCTATTGAACTTTCTTTGGAGGTTAAAAATACGGGTAACAAACCTTATACCTTTTTACCTTGGGGTACGCCCTTAGAAAACAAATTTACGGGAGGTTGTTTAAAGGTAGCCGACAACAACGGAGCTATAGATTATAAAGGAATCATGGTAAAGCGGGTTTCGCCAACCGAAAAGGACTCTATAACCCTTGAAACAGGTAAAACCGCCGTTGGAAAAGTCAATTTACTTGATGGGTATAAACTCAAGGAAAAAGGCATTTACACCATTCAGTTTGAGGAAACATATAATGGTTTACCTGCATCAAACACGATAAAAGTGGAAATAGAATAATAGTGATCAAATGTCTAAAGCAAAGGGGATGACTTACGATACTTTGATTTTTATTAAGACGTTCGTTATAAAATCAGTATAATGGCCAGAAATGTAGAGTTTGATGAAGAATTAGCTATTTTCAGAGCAATGGATGTGTTTTGGAAAAAGGGATATAATGGTACTAAAATGCGTGATTTAACGGAAGCCATGGGTATCAATAGTAGCAGTTTGTATAATAGCATCGGTGACAAGCACGAGCTGTTTATTCGCTGTATTAAGCATTATACGGAATCCAGGATGACAGCTGCCACAAAGCAATTGGAACGCATTAAATCCCCGCTCAAAGCGATAGAAAAATTCATTCAATCTTCTGTGTATGCCATTACGAATGAACCTAATAGCTGTTTGGCCATCAAGACAACTTTTGAAATTGCTGCACGTGATGAAAAAGTGCAGAAGGTTATCAAAGCCGACAATAAATTCACCTATAACCTATTGATCAATCTGGTAAATAAAGCGATTGAAAAAAAGGAAATCACGGTAAGTCAAGATGCGGAAATGCTGACCGATTATATTATGAATCACTTTTCGGGCTGGCATGAATCCTTTATTATTCACCAAGATAAAGGGCGTATCAAGAAAATGGCAAACTTTTTAATAGAACAGATCAGTAAATAATTTTTTTAATTAAATCTGAAACAAATGTTTTAATAAAGATAAGTTGTAATGAAAAAAGAGAATAAAGAACTAAGCGGTAAGCTGGCTTTAGTTACCGGCGGTACCAAAGGAATAGGAAAGGCCATAGCGGATAAATTGTCTTTCGCAGGAGCTACGGTTGTCGTAACCGCACGAAAACCACCCGAAGAAAAAAGTGAACATCACTTTATAGCGGCAGATCTAACTGATGGCAGTGATATAGCGAATCTAACTCAAAACCTAATTCAAGAACACGGTATACCAGATATTCTCATCAATAACGTGGGTGGAACTTCCTCTCCGGCTGGAGGATTTCAGATGCTTAGTGATGAAGATTGGAATAGGGATATTGAACTCAACCTGTTGGCTTCCATAAGACTGGATAAGGCTATTGTGCCAAAAATGATAGGTAAAAAGTCCGGTATCGTGATCCACATTTCATCCTTAAACGGAAAATTACCTTTACACGAGTCTAATTTCTCCTATGGGGTAATGAAATCAGCCTTAAATGCTTATAGTAAAACCCTTGCAAATGAAGTTGCCAAAGATGGAATTCGTGTAAATACGGTATCGCCAGGAATGGTCAGGACAACAGCGATGGAAACATTTCTGAGTGGTTTTGCACAGTCTATTGGAAAAACAGTTGATGAAGCCACACAACAAATTATGGATGGTTTGGGAGGTATTCCTTTAAACCGACTAGCCGAGCCTGAAGAAATTGCCAATATGGTGGGTTTTTTAGTGTCAGATGGTGCAGGTTATATCACTGGAGCCAATATGCTTGTCGATGGAGGAACTTTTCCTGCAGTTTAATTAGATCGAAATTTGAAACAAATGTTACAAAAATATAGCAAATCAAAGAAAAAAATGTTGTTGTCCAATGGAGCAACGGAATACGCAGGAAAACTTATTGCAACTAGAATAATTAATTTCATTTAAAATGGAAAAATCAGTAAAAGAATTAACCGGAAAAGTAGCTTTAGTAACCGGTGGAACAAAAGGTATAGGTAAGGCAATTGCCAATAGATTATGGGAAGCGGGAGCAAATGTTATCGTAACTGCCAGGAATCATTCCGGAGATGAAAACCTGAAACATCATTTCATCTCAGCAGATTTGACTGTTCCTGGTGAAACCGATAAAGTGGTCAAGGAAATCAGTGAAAAATTTGGGACACTTGATATTCTGGTCAATAATATGGGTGGCTCCACCAGTCCTTCAGGAGGGTTTGGAGTACTTACCGATGAACACTGGGGAAATGATCTGCAACTAAATTTGCAATCGTCTGTTCGTATTGACAGAGCTATTTTACCTCAAATGGTAGAAAAGAAAAGTGGGGTCATTATTCACATTTCATCACTAAGCGGGGTTCTACCCTTATATGAATCGCTTGGGGCGTATGCCGTTGCCAAGGCCGCTTTAAATAATTACAGCAAAAGCCTATCAAAAGAATTTACATCTAAAGGAATTCGTGTTGCAGCGGTTTCTCCGGGTATGGTGAAAACCGATACAATGGAGTCTTATTTACAATCCCTATCTGATTCTTCAGGCTTAAGTATAGAAGATGTGACCAAAAATTTGATGGATACACTCGGCGGCATCCCGATGGGTAGAATGGCACTTCCTGAAGAAATAGCAGAACTGGTAGGCTTCTTAGTTTCTCCGAGAGCATCCTATATCACCGGTGTAAACTACATTATTGACGGTGGTGCAAATCCATCTTTATAAGATTATGATACAGCAAATAGAAGAGCTGATCTAGGTCAGCTCTTCTTGTTTTTAAATGAAATAAAATTTCAAATACATATGAATACTCAAAAAAACAAACTGCTAATTTATGGAGCAGCCGGATATACTGGAAAAATTATTGCCGCCAGGGCGATAGAATTATCCCTTGACTTTGAAATTGCGGGCAGAGATCCCATAAATACCCAAGAGCTTGCAAAGATGTTGAATGTTCCCTATCACGTATTTACCGTAGATGATGGTAATGCCTGGGAAAAAGCCCTAAAAGACAAGCAGGTTTTGATCAACGCCGCAGGACCATTTAAGTTCACAGCTAAACAAGCGATGAATGCTTGCCTGAATGCTGGAGTACATTACTTGGATATTAGTGCTGAACTGGATACGTACAGATTAGCAGAATCACTAGATGGCAAAGCTAAAAAGGCAGGTATTCAGTTAATGTCTGGAGCTGGACTTTTTGTAAGCTATGATGCTTTGGCTATTCATTTATCAAAGTTGGTGGAGAAACCACAACAATTAAAAGTCGGTTTTCAGCATTATGGGGGCTTTTCCAAAGGATCGGTTCTTAGCAGTAAAAATATTGCAGATTTAGGAGTGTTGATAAGGAAGGATGGTCAAATTATTGAAAATAAAGATCCGCAGCCAAAAGTATTCTCATTTGGTAAGGAACAGTTGGAATGTTTACCTACTTCTTTAGGAGGAATTATTTTAACTTATAAATCTACCCGAATCCCCAATATAGAAGAATACTTCTCGCTGAAACTTCCTGCGACAGATATGCCAGATTTAAATCCGGAAAATTTACCCGATGGCCCAACGGAAGATGAACGTGCTGCCGGCCGTAATAGTATTACTGGGGAGATAACCGATAATGAAGGAAAAGTGGTGAAAGCTTGGATCGATGCTCCTTCGGGTTACACTTTGACTCCGCTTTCCGTGATGGCAGTAGCGCACCGCATTTTAAAAAATGATTACAAAATAGGTTATCAATCTCCCGGATCTGCTTACGGAGAAGATATTATAAAAGACATTCCTGAGACTCGGTTGATAGACTTAGTCAAGTAAATATAATAATCACATTAATAACTATAATAATGAGTAACGAACAAGAGATTTTAAATTTAATAGCCCGGTATACACACTATGTAGATCAGGGGGATTTTGATGCCGTAGGTAGCTTATTTACTGATGGAAAGATTATTGCTGCCGGCGGTAGTATGGAAGGAAAAGAAGGTGTTGCAAAACAACTGACAAAAAACCTTCAGGTATATACGGATGGCACCCCACGAACAGCTCACGTTACCACCAATACCGTTTTGGATATTCAGGAGGGAAAAGACCAAGCCTCAGCAGTTTCGTACCTAACCATATATCAACAGGATCAGGAACGTGATTTCCCCTTACAACCGATAGCGGTAGGAAGATACCACGATACATTTCAACGTAAAAATGGACAATGGCATTTTTCATTGCGTGAACTGATCATCACCCTTGCCGGGGATCTTTCTCATCACGCTAATCCAGAAGTTATAAAACTAGAAAATTTATAAAAAATGGAAGGCAAAAAAAGAGTATTCATAACCGGTGCCAATAAAGGTATTGGTTTTGCCACTACAAAATTATTAGCTGAAAAAGGTTATCAGGTTTGGATGGGTGTTCGCAATATGGAACGTGGAGAAAGAGCATATCACTTATTAAAGGAACAAAATTTTGATGTGCATTTATTGCAGATTGATATATCTAATGATAAAAGCGTAGCCGAAGCAGCTAATTACTTAGAACAACATATAGAGCAACTCGATATTTTAATTAACAATGCCGGTTTTGCCCAAGATTTATCCGTTGCCCCTAGTGAGGAAACGCTTTCCGCGATTAAAAATCATTACGAAGTCAACACCTTTGGGCCAGTTCGGGTTACTCAAGCGTTATTACCTTTACTAAAAAAACGTATTAAAGCCTGCATCATTATGCTCAGTAGCATTGTGGGATCTTTGGAGCTTTCAAGTGATGAAAGTACGATTTACGGAAAGGTTAATTTTGCAGGATATTCCAGTTCTAAAACAGCATTGAACGCTTTCATAGTTGCTTTTGCCAAAGAACTAAAGCCTTTTGGAATACCGGTTATTGCCATAGAGCCCGGACATATTAAAATAGATTTAAACGGGAATACCGGAACAGAAACACCAGAAAGTGCAGCGAAACTAATTGCCAAATATGCCTTATTAGGCGATATATCAAATACAGGAAAGTTTTTCGGCCCTAATGGTTTTGTACCTTGGTAAATTACTTGAAATCTTATTTGAGAACAACTTTTTAGGACTGGATAAATTTTGATACTAAAAAGATTTTCAAATATAGTAGGAATATAAATAATCAAGAAAAAGAGATCGTTCTAAAACAACCCTCTTTCAATTCTAGGTCGACTGTATTCGTTTAAACGGATACAAAAAGTGTAAAATTGGAAACTTTTAAGGAGAGAAATATCATCAATTTTACCCTAGAAAAATAAGGAAATTATGCATGCGAAAGGAACGGTTTTTATTGTAGATATCAGTGGATATTCCAAATTCATCAATGAAGTAGATACGATAGATGGCATTACGATTATAAGTAGGCTATTTCAAGCAATCATCGATGAAAACAACTTAAAACTAAGAATTTCAGAGATTGAGGGGGATGCCATTCTATTTTACCGATTTGGAGCCCCTACCTCGGCAAAGCAAGTTCTTTCTCAATTTGATAGGATGCTTCAACAGTTTAAAAAAGAAGTGAAAAATCTTCAGAAATGTTACCCTGCAATTGTAGGGTTAGGACTTAAAGCAATTCTACATTATGGGGATATGAGTACTTACACCATCCAGCATTTTTACAAACTTTTTGGGAAAATTTTGATAGATGCACATAGATTATTAAAAAACAGTATTGTAGAAGATACCTATGTACTCATTACAATGGAATATATGAACGGACTTACAGAAAATAATGTAGCAGCTGATGTTCCTTTCGGATTTGAGCAGTGTGATCTTTATGATATTGGAAATTTATGTTACACTTACTTTCCTTTTAAAAATAATGAACAAAACAACAGAGCACTTAAAATAGCCTAAGTTTATTAGAGATGCTCACTTTTTATAAAAAAAAATCCTATGCATAATAAAAGCCACGTTATTTATTCTAAAGCTGTAGAAAGTCAACCTAACCTTGAATTTAATGTGGTACAAGTACCTGCCGCTGCACAAAGTTTTGCCTGTAAGCCTTATAATAGGAAGGGGATATACAAAATAAGTATACACCACGGACATAACAAGGTGTATTATGCTGATAAAATGCTTGAGTTTAAAGAGTACGCCATTCTCTTTTCCCGTCCAAATATGGTATACCGGTTTGAACAGATCGGCAATCAATTTCCGGGTTATTTATGTGTTTTTACAGATGAGTTTTTTGACCAGTTTGTAAATATTAAGAATTATCCCCTCTTCAATCCGGAAATAGCTCCATTAATGGAAATTACTGCATCCCAAATGGAGTATTTTACCCAGATTTTTCAGGAAATGGAACAGGAAATGACACAGGGTTTCAGCTATAAATATGACGTGTTAAGAACCAAGATTCTTCAACTTGTATTAGGTGCGCTAAAACTCCGTCCGGTTCCACACCTTAAAATTCGGGAATCTAATAGAGCCATCCGTATTACGAGCTATTTTAATGAATTACTCGAAGGACAATTCCCTATTTCAGACCAATCCTACAGAATGATTTTGAGGAATCCTCAAGAATTTGCTGATGAGTTGTCTGTGCATGTAAATCACCTTAACCGCTCTTTAAAGCAGGTTACAGATAAAACCACAACACAACACATTGCTGATAGGATAACTAAGGAAGCAAAAATTCTTCTTCAGGATACAGAATGGAGTATTATGGAAATAGCCTGGTCCCTTCGTTTTGAAGACCTTTCCCATTTTATCAAATTTTTTAAAAAAAATGTAAATTTTACCCCAAGTGTCTTCAGAAAGAATCTTGTTGTTTGATTTTGCCTTATTTCTGATTGAATATGACCATTTCCACAGTTCGTTAATTCGGAAATTTGTATAGTAAATTTTAAAACTTATTTCTAATGGAAAATCAAATGAAAACTATTAATGAAACCGCAGATAAACTTGCTGTAATTGACGCCCTTTACCGATTTGCTGCAGGTATTGATCAGCGTGACAATAATCTCCTTAAATCAGCTTTAGCAGCGGATGCCATATCCGATTTTCGACCAGCTGGAAAAAAAGCAGGTTTTGAATACCCTGTACTGAAAGGTCGCGAAACTATTATCTCTGCCTTAAGCGGATCCCTAACCAACCTTGACACTACACATTCCGTGAGCAATCCGCGTGTAATGATTAATGGAAACAAGGCAACACTAGACGCACTGGTAGAAGCACAACATGTACCATCTAACGATCACTCACGTCACTATCTAATGAAAAATCGTTACGAAATAGAAATGGTGAGACAGAATGAGTTGTGGGTCATTCAGCACGTCATAATCGACAATGTTTGGCGTACTGGAGATCCTGACGTTCTCTCAGGTATCTAAAACTATTAAATTTTGGAACATTTGTTACATTAAATATGAAAAATAAATTAAAGCCAGGCATAAATCATATTGAATTTTGGGTATCTGATATACCTAAATCCATCAAATTCTATAGCAGCTTTCTGCCTCTTATTGGCTGGGAACAGATTAGCAACGTTTCTTTTTCAGACGGAAGTATGGTAATCTACTTTGTAGAAATGAAAGGCGTTGATAAGATAAAGTCTCTTGGAGTAAGGCACCTGTGCTTTCAGGCAACAGAAAAGGAGCAGGTAAATAAGGTATATGAGGCATTGGAGACTATTAAAGCGACAATAATCCGTGGGCCGCTCCTTATGAAATATTCTGCAGCTTACTATACCGTTGACTTTTATGACCCTGATGGGCAGGTACTGGAAGTAGCACATACCCCATAAAAATTAAGTTCTCACACTAATAATTAATACAAACGGGTATTGAGAAAGGTTCTTGGCAAGAACTAAAAATTTAGTTTTCTATGAATTCAAGACAATGTAGACTTTAACTTTTTTTTAACATCTGTAAAGCACATTTTATTTAACTGTATTTTTCAATAAACTTAACATGCGTAAATCCAATAAGGTGTAGTTTGGTCCAGGCCACCAACAAAGTTTTTGAAAGTGATTTAATGAATGAATCCGATTTCAATAAGTATGAAGGGAAATCAAACGCAGATTCGTAAAACCTATCCATTTTATGACAAACGTGGGGTGGAAAATCCTGTGAAACAGAATCGTTTATTTTACTTTCAGGCGGAATTTAAGTGTAGATATTCGTCTTTGTTTTTGCTAGGAAAAGAAGTGTTGTTTCGTTTGAAAGTATTCGTCATCTCAGGTGATTTTTTCTCGTACACATTATAAAAAAAAGAAATAGTCAATATGTAATTAACATAAAATTAACATATTATTAAGTTTTTTTATAAAAAGTAATTTTATTTTTACTAACCATGAAGGAAGAAGATATATTATGATTTTATTTTCTTACTTTTTGTTAAGGTTAGATAGTATTTTTTTAGAAGACATTAGGTCAAAGGCAAATTTGCTAACTGACCAACGTCTGGTATGTACGGATCTAGTCAAACCTCTATAATACCCGGGCTTTTATGAGAATTCATTTAAATTAAGTTGATTAGTATTAATGCTAATTGACCAACTTTAGTATGTCCAATCACAATAAAAAATATAGATATTAAAGATGTATCGGCGTCATAGGTTGTGGAGTTTATAGCTTGTTGTGCGTTTCAAGTTGTTGGTTTTGTTGTATGCTATAGAAAAACTAATGCTTTTTTCGTTGAAAGTTGTACGGTTACATATTACGCTGATAAATTATAAATCAAAGTTAGTCTCTGGTTTCCTGTTACTGTATGTTTTTGCCCCCAGATATAAGTACGGAAGGGAACCGTTTCGCAATTCATAAGTTGTAAGTTATATGCCATGCCCCCCAAATCTTTCAGTCTTGTATCCAATAATTTAAATGATGCTCCCAATCTTTGTACGTGATCTTTTAATGAGTATTGGATACTTCAATTGTAACTAATTTATCCAGAAGAATAATGAACAAACCTACGTCTAATCAAATTATGACCCCAGAAGCAGTACTAAAAAGAAAAAGAAATGAGAAAAACTGGTATATTTTTTATACTTCGCCGCGTGCCGAGAAAGTAGTATACAATGATCTTTTAGCAAGGGAATACGATGCATTCCTTCCGGTTACCAGAACAATGAAAGTATGGAAAAACAGACAGAAGAAACTGATCGAAACCCCTCTTTTTCCAAGCTACATTTTTGTATATACCATCAAGAGCGAGATTTACGAGATTTCGAGAATTCCCAAAATAGCTACATGTATTCGATGTGGTACAAGTCCCTCGGTCATTTCACCGAATAATATCAATTCAATTAAAAAAATGCTCTCACTGGATGGCCAGGAGGTTTCCGTTGAAACAACCTTTCTTGAAGGGGAACACGTGAAAATTATTCACGGACCGTTGGCCGGATACGAAGGCGTTTTGGTAATGGAAAAAGGAAAAACCAGGTTTGGAGTTCAACTTAAAGAAATAAATCATACGGTGTTTATTAATGTTTGTACAACCATTTTAGAGAAAGTAAAATCATAGCTCAGGCCGAAAGAAGCCGAAGGATTGTTGTATTCATTATGACACCACCTTTGATATTCAATTTAGACTCATCACGTGGTTCCTCTATACCTCCAGAATTAAATCGTTATAAAAAAGAATGTGTTTTAGTATCCGGTAGAAGGAAACAACTCATATTGATAGACATTATGAGAAACATTTAGGATAATGTAATAGCTCAAAGTATACTGAAGCAAGAGAACTACTGAAAAGTCCAGTAAAATATTATCTACATAAAGAACCTATGCATACAAAGTAATGGCAAAATATGACAGATAAGGAATTATTATTGGAGTCAACAGAGTATTATCTTAAAACTCTTCTAGCTGAGTTTCACAAATATCAATTGGAGATAATGGCACATCAATCCCATTTGAGGAGTTGAGAACAGATTCATTCCGTGCCTTACAAACAATCAGGAAATTGGAAGGGGAATTTGGTGCTTTGCCAAAGCCCCCTGCTCTTCGATGATCTCCATCAAGGCTTGTCTGTTTGATATGATCTAATCCCTTTAGTCTAAAGTCATCAAAGATCAGTACATCCTGTCTTTTCAGTTTGTTGATCAGATTAACTTCCATAATGGTTAGTATAAAAAACATTGATCATCTACTGTTGAATACACTTAACGTGAGACTATTTTGACTGAACCCAATGATTATATAATCATAGTGGGGCTGAACCGCTCATTTCTATTTGAAAAAAAATTAAGATGAAAGATAATTCAAAAAATAATCTTCAGTTGGACGGCCAACTGAATAATAGTGATATAGCTGTAATTGGAATGTCATGCAGGTTTCCAGGAGCGGACAATTATCGTGATTTTTGGAACAATCTTATGAATGGAACCTTCAGTGTTACGGAAATTCCGGGATCTCGTTGGGATTGGCGCGATTATTATGGTGATCCGGCTTCTGATACCCCTAAGACCAATAGCAAATGGGGAGGATTTATCGAAGACATGGATAAATTTGATCCTTTATTTTTTAATATATCACCCAAAGAGGCAAAATATATTGACCCTCAACACAGGATTTTTCTGGAGGCTGCATGGCATGCTGTGGAAGATGCCGGGTATAGTACAGAGGCTTTATCCGGTAAAAAAATTGGAGTGTACGTTGGCGTTTCTAAAAATGATTATGCAGAAATGCTTCAGTCAACTCATCAGGAAATCAGTTCGTTTGTTTCTACAGGTACGGTACATTCCATTTTAGCTAATAGGGTTTCTTTTTTTCTAGATATCAAGGGAAAAAGTGAAGTAGTAGATACGGCTTGTTCAAGTTCACTGGTGGCATTACATAACGCAATTCGTGATATTCGTTCAGGGAATTGTGAATCTGCCTTGGTTGGAGGTGTTAATGCATTGATTACACCTACGATGTATCTGTCTCATGGGAAATCAGGAATGTTATCATCAGAAGGGAAATGTAAAACATTTGATGAAAGCTCTGATGGATACGTCCGTGGAGAAGGTGTAGGCTGTATTTTTATAAAGCCATTGGCAGTAGCAATAGCTGATAATGACCCTATAATTGGTGTGATTAAAGGAACAGCCGTAAATCATAATGGCCGTTCGAATTCGTTGACTTCGCCAAGTGTCAAGGCACAAACAGAAGTTATTAATGCAGCATTGGAAGATGCAGCATTGGAAGCAGGACAGGTAAGTTATATAGAAGCACATGGTACTGCAACTCCTTTGGGAGACCCCATTGAGATAAAGGCTTTAAAAAAAGTATTCAATAAATATGAAGCAGGTGAAAACGTTCATTGCAATTTAGGGGCATTAAAAACAAATATCGGACACCTTGAAAGTGCTGCAGGAATTGCTGGTCTTATCAAAGTATTACTTTGTATACAACACGGTAAACTTCCCGGAATATTGCATCATAAAAAATTGAATCCATATATAGATCTAAATGAAAGCCCTTTTATTATTCCTACCCAACTAAAGGAATGGAAACCTTCTGAAAAAGGTATTCAAAGTGGCCCGCTCACAGCCGGAGTCAGTTCTTTTGGGATGGGAGGAGTAAACGCGCATGTTATCCTACAGGCCTATGAAGGAGAACAGGTCAGAGTGGTTGGCAAAGAGGTCACAAATTATGCAATACCATTGTCTGCAAGAACAGAGAAACAGTTAAAATTATATGCTCAGAGAATTGCAAATTTTATAAGAAAAAATAATACTGAATTACGTTTACAGGATGTCGCCTTTACATTGCAAAATGGAAGAGATACAATGGCTTCGAAAGCTGTTTTTGTAGTTTCCAATCTGTCAGATTTTATTACACAGCTGGATGAGTATGCTTCTACCGGACATATCCCAAAATATCAAGGTAATACTGAAACTAAATTAGCAGAAGGCGTAAGAATTTCTTTACCAGGATATCCTTTTGAAAGACGCAGATGCTGGATGGATGCAGTTTCTGTTTCGACTTCAAATTCAGTAAAAGCTCAGGAAGCGGTATCACCTTTAATGGAGTTCTCAAACAAAGAACGACAACAGTGGGAATATGAAACACTTTTAAAATCAAAAGATTATTTCATCCGTGACCATGTGGTGCAAGGTGAATGTATGATGCCGGGAGTTGCTTATCTGGAAATCGCCAGATCGATAGCAGAACAGGCTTGCGGACGTAAAGTAAGCGAACTAAATGATATATGCTGGATGCACTCGGTAAAAGTACATGAGGCCAATGTAGCGTTACAGATAAAACTTACACCGGTAAATACAGGGTTTTCTTTTGAAATTAATACTGCTGCAGGCGTACATTCAAATGGAAATATTTCACTGGAAAATAAGACACATACAACAGGATCTTTTGATCTGCAAAAAATAAAAAAACGCTGTTCCACTGAAAGAACCGCAGAAGAGATCTATTATGAATTTGCGAAAGAAGGTTTAGCATATAAAGAAACTTTTCAAACCATAACAGCCGGTTTTTTTGCAGCTGATGAAGCGATATGTATATTAAAGCCTACTGTAAAAGAACATCCGGTCTCTTCAAAAGTCTGGGAACCGTCCTTGTTAGACGGGGTTTTTCAGACTGTAGTGGGTTTGTGTATCTGGGGTAATGTCAAACATCAATATCAGTTATTGCCATTTTATTTGAAAGCAGTCCGTTGTTATGGTAACCTGGCAGATGCTTATTATGTTTACGTCAAAAAATCAGATGCTTATCAGGCGGGAAACAAGTTTTCGTTTGATATGTTTTTGTGTGACGAAAATGGAAATGTAATCCTGGAATTCAGTGAATTTGTAAAAAGAGCTTATAAATCAGGGCCTGTAACCACTGTTAAACCTGAAGCTCCTGCCATAGAGAGTTTACATTATACGGCCAATTGGATAGAAAGACCATTAGGAATCCTTGCGGAAAGGCCGGCTTCAGTTATTATTTTTGATACAGATGCGTCTTTATACGAAAACATAAAGGAAACACTACCTTATACAACTCCGGTATTGGTAGTACCGGGAGATTCTTATCAGAAAAAAAACAAGAACACTTATCAGCTTGATGTTACGGATGCCACATCCTTTAAAAATCTGACTAAAGACCTTGCAGAAGACGGAATTGTTACTGATAACTGGATTTACAGATGGAGCATGAGCCGTGGAGAACAGGTGGCTGAGAATATACAGGATATTTATGCTTTATTATACCTTTCACAGGCACTGATTACCGCTGATTATTCCGGACGTATTAAATTACTGTTCGCTTATCACCATAACGACAAAAAATCAGCCGCTATACAACAAATGGCGGGTGGATTTGCCAGAACATTGGCTTATGAGAATCCACGGATTTCTATTTTAACGCTCGGTATCAGCGAAAAAGACACAACTTCCTATCAGGATATCATGATACAGGAGCTGGTTCATTATGTGATGGCACCCCTGTTGGAAGTGATCTACCGTAACGGGCACAGAGAAGAGAGAACTATTGTACCGGCAAAACAACAGTATACCGAGTCATCAGGATTCTTGTTAAAAGAAAATGGATGCTATATCATTACGGGGGGGACCGGGGGATTAGGGATGGTATTCGCCGCTTATCTGGCTGAGCACTACAAGGCCAATATTATATTAATTGGACGAAGTGCAAAGAACGAAAGTATTAAAGAAAAGATTCGACAATTACAACAACTTGGAGGACATGCTGTGTATTTTAAAGCCAATGTTGCTGATAAAAAAGTGTTGTCAGCAGCGATTTCCAAAATCAAAAAGAAATTTAAAACAATTCATGGAGTCATTCATGCAGCAGGGCTGATTGAAGACTCTTTTATCATCAATAAAAAAGCGGATTCATTTGAAAGGGTAATCACTCCAAAAGTATATGGAACCATCAATTTAGATGAATGTCTTCGGGATGAAGCGCTTGATTTCTTTATTGTATTCTCTTCAATAGCATCGTTGATGCCTAATCAGGGACAATGCGATTATGCATCTGCCAATAACTTCCTCGATCATATGATGGAAATCAGAAACAGAAGAGAAATAGAAAAAGGGCACGAAGGAATCAGTTTGGCTATTAACTGGCCTCTCTGGGAAAATGGAGGGATCACCGTTTCTGATGAAGAAAGAGAACATCTGTGGCATGTATTTGGAATGAAACCGATGCTTAATGAAGATGCACTAAAAAGTTTTTTGAAATTAATAAATATAAGCAATACTTCAACACCTTGTCAGGCTGTATTAATTGAAGGAATTGCATCAAAGATAGAATCCCATCTCAATGTTGAGCATGTGTTTGCTAATACCGGTATTCAAAACAAAGACTCTGAAGAAGATGATTTTTCGGCTGTGCTTAGAGGTATGCTCGCTAATATTTTGCCTAAAGCGGCAGTAATAACAGATACAGACAGTTTTAATAAATTAGGTCTTGATTCTTCAGGATTGGTGAAGTTGTCGGCAAAATTAACGGAGTATATCGGAACTGCAATCAATCCTGTCTTACTCATTGAATATAATACCATTGAAGATCTTGCTGCCAATATTGCAGTTGAAGTTCCATCTTTCGCATTTGAAAAGGGCGTAAAATTTTCAAAAAACAAGACAAAGAAAAACTATTCAGCACAGACTTCACTCATAAATGCCGAAAGGTCCGACCTAAAGAATCTGCTGTTTAGAAAGCGTTATAGCAATGAGGAGTTTTTCATGCAGGATCACGTAGTAGATGGAAAATATAATGTTCCTGGAGCCTGTTATATTGAAATGGGCCGACAGGCTGCAACATTACTGGGCAAAAGGATATGCAGCTTATCCAATAATTACTGGCCTGAGGCATTATCTTCTGCTGGTCCATCGATCAATGCCTATATTCAGATGGTACCAAAAGATTCGTTGTGTACTTACGAAATCTTCAGCGAGGATGAGAGTGGTCGTAAGACAGTGCATGCAGTGGGTGAAGTCAATATGGAAACAATTATTGAACCTGGAGATCTGGGAACTTTCGATATTCATGCTACCAAAGAAAAATTAAACATAAAAATAAACAGGAAAACGGTTTATGAACAAATCATCGCTGAAGGATTACATGTAGGACCTTCTTTTATGCCGATGAAGGAATTATGGACCAATAAAGAAGAAGCATTAGGACATCTGATTTTGCCTTTGCATGTGGCGGAAACATTACCGGATTATATTTTACATCCGAGTATGCTGACGGGAGTATTCCAAACGGCTATCATTAATAATAAGCCTGATGGTTTGGAAAACTCCAAATACATTCCGGTAGCTATTGATGAGATCATTTTTACAGGTCAAATCCCAGCCGAATGCTACGTACATACTGTATCGCATGAGGCAAACAAAACCAGAAGCGGTATCAGAAAATTTGATGCCAGGGTTATGGATATCCATGGAAATATTATTGCCAAGCTCAATGGTTTTTCAATCAAAGAAACTACCAATGCATCAAATAACACCCTTGCCTCAACACAACAAACTGCTCCAAAAACAAAAGTAGCAGAAAGTGCTGGTCCGGCTATGGAAAGCATTGAAAATTTACTGAAGACATTATTGCATGAAGGTGTTGGCTTGGAAGTGGAGGAAATGGATGCTGAAACTTCATTTGAAGAGTTGGGAATCAACTCCAGGATGATTATCGATCTCAACAGGTTATTGGCAAAAACTTTCGGAAACTTATCCAAAACCCTGTTTTTTGAATATAGAAACATTAATGAGCTGGCGGGTTATTTTCAGAAAAAACATGCCGGAGTATTAAAGGAACTGATTGCTGTACCTGAAGAAGTTGATGCAGAACCGGAAAGAATAGAAGATATTACTCCTGTTATCAACACAGGGGAAAAGCGTACAAACAAAGAAATTGCGATAGTAGGCATTGGTGGTAAATATCCAAAATCTGATACCCTTACGGATTTCTGGGAGTTGATGAAAAAGGGAGATGATTGTATTGAAGAAATTCCACAAGATCGTTTCGATTATAAAGGACATTTTGATGAAGATAAAGATAATGGACTATTATATGCGCGTTGGGGAGGATTTATCAATGATGTCGATAAATTTGATCCGTTATTTTTTAATATTTCTCCCAGAGAGGCCGAAAAAATTGACCCTCAGGAAAGGTTGTTTTTGGAAGTGGTCTGGGCAACTTTGGAAGATGCAGGGATTACCCGCGACAAGATATCGGAGCAATCCAAAAAAGTTGGTGTTTTTGTAGGTGCTTTATGGCAGCCGTACGTCAATCTTGGAATAGAAGAAACAGCGAAAGGAAATCCGGTTGCGCCCAGTGGACTTTTATACAGTATCCCAAACAGGATATCTTATTTCTTTAACTGGACAGGACCCAGTATTGCTATAGATACTGCTTGCTCAGCATCATTAACAGCTTTGCATTATGCCTGTGAAAGTATTAGAAATGGAGAATCTGACAGTTGTATTGCCGGAGGTGTAAACTTGTCTCTTTCACTCAGTAAATATTTGTTTTTAAGTCAAAATAATTTCTTAGCCACTGACGGTCGCTGCCGAAGTTTTGGAATTGGTGATGGTTATGTTCCCGGCGAAGGAATAGGCGCTGTTTTGCTTAAGCCTCTTGAAAAAGCAATTGCTGATGGCGATCAAGTTTACGGAGTGATTAAAGGAACCGTTGTTAATCATAATGGCCGGACAAATGGATATACCGTACCAAGTCCTAATTTACAAGGAGAGTTGATTCAATCGGCCTTGCAAAAAACAGGAACAGATCCGCGTACCATATCTTATGTAGAAGCTCATGGTACAGGAACTTCTTTAGGTGATCCTATTGAAATAACAGGTCTTTGTAAAGCTTTTGATGAATATACAGAGGATAAACAGTTTTGTGCAATTGGCTCTGTAAAATCGAATATAGGGCATCTGGAAGCAGCTGCCGGTATTGCGGGACTGACAAAAATACTGTTGCAGTTTAAGCATAACCTTTTAGTACCTTCCATCCATTCTGAAACCCTGAATCCGAATATCAGCTTTGAAGATACTCCTTTCTACGTTCCTCAAAATTTAGCTCCATGGAAAAGACCGGCAATAAGTAATCAAAATGGAAAAACTGAAGAACTGCCGTTAAGAGCCATGCTAAGTTCTTTTGGTGCCGGAGGAAGCAATGCTCATCTTATTATCGAAGAATTCAGGGTGCCGGAACAGATAGCTGGAAATGGATTAAATGAGGATCCGGCTATCATTGTTTTATCTGCTAAAAATGAAGAGCGCCTTCACGAACAGGCATACAATTTAAAATATAGTCTTGAACAAGATAACAGCTTCTCATTGGCTGATGTTGCCTTTACTTTACAAACAGGAAGAGAAGCCATGGAAAGCCGGGTTGCCTTTGTTGTAAAAAGTATACCGTCATTAGTTACCTTACTGAATAACTTTTTAAAAGATACAGCTTCTCAAAAGGCCACAAGTACCGCATATAAAACAGGAAGCAGCAAGGGTGTTAAGGCAGGGGCAAAATCCATCGAATTACAAAATATGATTCATGCTGCGGATTGGGATGGGATTGCTGATTTATGGATAAAGGGGATTATATTCGATTGGAATTTACTTTACAATGGAAAACAACCTCGTAAAATCAGTCTGCCTACGTATCCTTTTGCAAGGGAACGTTATTGGCTTCCTGCTGACAGCGAAAAAATTAGCCCTGCATCAGGAAAAATTGTTGAAAGAATACTACATCCATTAGTACATCTCAATACATCCGACATAGATAAGCAGCAGTTTAGCAGTACTTTTAGTGGAAAAGAATCCTTTTTAGGAGATCATCAGGTACAAGATAAAAAAATCTTACCGGGAGTCGCTTATCTGGAACTGGCAAGGGCAGCGGGGGAATTTAGTACCCATCAGCAAATCACCCAACTTAAACAGGTCAGCTGGATCAATCCTTTTTGGGGTAATAAATCAACAACACTTCATATCGGATTATACCGTGATAAAGAAGAAGTGATATATGAAGTATATAGTGGTTATGAAGATACGCAGGTAACACACAATAGCGGAAAACTTTCCAGTCTTTTAACAGATACCCCTGCAAGAATGAATATTCAACAGCTTAAAAAAGACTGTGTGAATAAAATAGCCGGATCAGAATTATATAAAGCCTTTGATTCCGTAGGATTAAACCTGAAGAATAGTTTTCAGCAGGTAGAGACTTTATATGTTGGAAAAGAGCAGGTACTATCAAAAATAAATCTTGTCAATAATGAAGGGTGTGTGTATCCACCCTGTATAATGGATAGTCTTTTACATGCCATCTATGGCTTAATGGCCCCTTATTCTTTGGTGTTACCTTTTTATGCCGGAGAAATTAATTTCTATAAAGGAATTGAAGAAGCTCAAGAGCTTTGGGGCTATGCAGTGAGAAAAAAAGATAAAGATAATGGCCGCATAGTAACAGCTGATTTTTATTTATTAAACGAAAACGGGGAAGTCTTGCTATGCTTTAAAGACTTTATCTTCCTCCCTTTGGATGGTAAAGAATCCCATAATTCAGGAACAAATACTTCTTTATACGAAGAAGGAAAAGTTACTTTTTATCAGCAGGAATGGAAACAAGAAGCCTTA
Organism: Sinomicrobium halophytocola; assembly: GCF_052983395.1. Classification (NCBI taxonomy): domain Bacteria; kingdom Pseudomonadati; phylum Bacteroidota; class Flavobacteriia; order Flavobacteriales; family Flavobacteriaceae; genus Sinomicrobium; species Sinomicrobium halophytocola. Next base: position 294,317 of record NZ_JBRKIT010000011.1, on the reverse strand, counting down.
AGTTCAGAACAGCTCGAAACAGCCAATCAGATCATTCTTATCGCTGGCGGCGCAATTGATTTGTGCGACAAGCTACAGGAAGAGCTGGGACAGGAAGTTGTAGCCGTTAATCATGAAAAACAGGCTTCTTTTTTCAATGCCGTACTAACCAAAATAAAAGAGAAAATAAAAGAGAAAGGTCGTACTCAAATTACGATCGTTTGTCAGAATAGAGATTATCCGGAATACGGTTTTATAGCCGGATTGCTAAAAACAGCACATCTTGAACATCCCGGAATTACAGGTAAAGTACTTGCCGTGGATCATTTATCTCTTAAAAACCTGGATGAGCTTGTTATACTTATTGAAGCGGAGCAAAGTAGTAAGGATTTTGAAGTGGTTTATAGCGCAGGGATAAGAACAGTAAAAAAATCGGTGCCGGTAACTTTTGAGTCACAAAAAACAGACAGTATAACATTCAAAAACGGTGGCGTGTATCTTTTAACCGGTGGTGCCGGTGGACTGGGTCTAAAGATAGCGGAACATATTTGCAGTAAAAATAATAGTACCCTTGTGCTTACAGGCAGAAGCTTATGGTCTGAAACCATAAAAACGGCACTGTCCAAAATACCTGGAGCTGTTTATCATAATTGTGATCTAAGCAACTTTGAAGAAACCCGGAAACTGATACATCTTATTAACCGGGAATATGGTCCCTTAAACGGGGTAATTCACAGTGCAGGTGTCATCAGGGATAGTTATATCATCAATAAAACACCTTTACAGGTAGATGAGGTTTTTTCTGCTAAAATAGAAGGAACTAAAAATCTGGATGAGGCGACTAAAGATCAGCCACTTGATTTTATGGTATTCTTCTCTTCTATAACAAGCATTAAAGGAAATGCAGGACAGGCTGACTATGCAGCAGCCAATGCTTATATGAATACTTATGCAGCTTATCGGAATACCGAAAGACCAGGCAAAAAGACAAATGGTAAGACCCTAAGCATCTGCTGGACTTTATGGAAAGAAGGCGGAATGAAAGTCAGTGAAGAAGATGTAAAGCATCTGGAAAAACAGCTGGGTTCCCTTTCGCTGCCTTCTGCAGAAGGTATAAAGGCTTTCGATACCTTACTTAAAAATGCAAAAGGAGAGGTTCTGGTTACTTATGAAAGTGTTTACGAAAATAAAGAAATATCAGAAAAACCTGCAGGCAATACCCTTTTACCTGTTGAAACGGGTAATTCTGCAATAGAAGATCAGGTTTCCGGAAAAATTATCGAAACAGTAGCTGCATTACTGAAATTAAATCCTGCGGTCATTAAACGGGATAAAGAATTTGGTGATTATGGTTTTGATTCCATTTCCCTAACCAGATTTGCCCGTCAGTTAAATACTTTTTACGAGCTGAATTTATTGCCTACTGTTTTTTATAATTATCCCACTATCAATGATCTGAAAGATTTTTTAATTGAAGAACATCAGGCTTCAGTAGTTCAAAAGCACAGTGCATTGGTGGCAGTGAAACCAGAAGAAGCTCGGCCAGTTGTTACGACGCATAGGAGAGTTGAATTCAGTAACAAAGGCCGTTCCGCTTTATCAAAGATGGCTGGAAATATCATCAAGACCAATACTAATAACAACCCGGAAGCAGTAGCCATTATTGGGATCAGCGGACGTTTCCCCGGTTCTGATGATTTAGATGCTTTCTGGAAAAATATTGCTCAAAATAAAGATCTGATTACTGAAATTACACCGGACCGATGGGATTGGAAAGCCTATTATGGTGATCCGTTAAAAAATAAAAATAAGACCAAAGCAAAATGGGGTGGATTGATATCCGACATCGATAAGTTCGATCCGTTATTCTTTAACATATCTCCTCGTGAAGCAGAATTGATGGATCCGCAACAACGAATTACTTTGGAAGCCGTATATCAGGCTCTGGAAGATGCGGCGATTGCACCTGATAAGATTAGGGGAAGTGACACAAGCATCTTTATTGGGGTTTCCACTTCCGACTACTCGATGTTATTGAATAATCAGTCCGATTTAACAGGACAGGGACATTATGCAACCGGATCGGTACATTCTATGCTGGTCAACAGAATATCATACTTACTGGATATACGTGGGGCAAGTGAACCCGTTGATACAGCCTGTTCAAGTTCATTGATTGCCATTCACCGCGCAGTAGCACAAATCAGAAACGGGGATAGCAGTATCGCGATTGCGGGAGGTGTCAACGCACTTCTGTCACCGGAGCTGACCCTTTCTTTCAGCGAAGCAGGAATGCTAAGCGAGGATGGGCGCTGTAAAACATTTGATGAAAGTGCCAATGGCTACGTACGTGGGGAAGGTGTTGGCATCGTTATCCTGAAATCATTAGAGCAGGCAGAAGCGGACGGAGACCATATTTATGGAGTCATTCGTGGAAGCGCGGAAAATCATGGTGGAAAAGCCAATACACTGACTTCTCCAAATCCGAATGCTCAAAAAGAATTGTTGGTTAAAGCTTACAATTCTGCAGGAGTTAATCCGGCAGATGTTACCTATATGGAAGCACACGGAACAGGAACCCCATTAGGAGATCCCATTGAAATAGAAGGATTGAAACTTGCCTTCAATACTTTATATAAACAAAGAAATCTGACCCCAAAGGAAACCGCATATTGCGGTATCGGAAGTGTAAAAACAAATATCGGCCACCTGGAGGCGGCGGCGGGAATTGCTGGGGTGATGAAGGTAATCCTGGCTATGAAGCATAAAACATTACCTGGGAATCCTCATCTTATTCAGACTAATCGATACTTAAAACTGGATGGAAGTCCATTCAGGTTACAGCAAAATACGACTGACTGGAATGTTTCCGATAACAAACCAAGAATTGCCGGAATCAGCAGTTTTGGTTTTGGAGGAGCCAATGCCCATTTAATTATAGAAGAATATATACCTGCTCCCAGAAAAGGAAATGTAGAAGGACAACCTGCGGTTATTTTACTATCTGCAAAAAATGCAGACCGATTAACGGCCAGGGTACTGCAACTGAAAATATTCTTACAGGCTCACCCGGAAATTGACTTACACGAGCTTGCTTTTACTTTACAAACAGGCCGTGAAGCGATGGAAGAACGTCTTGCCTGGATTGCAGGAAGCCCCGTTGAGTTACTTACTCAGTTGGAGAATTATACCAATGGCGAAAGTCCCGGATTCTATCGGGGAAATACAAATCAGGAGCAGGTAGGTTTTCTGCTTGATGGAATTGCCGGAAAAGCCTATGTAGAAACAGCCTTCAAAAATAATGAAATCAAAAGCCTTGCACAATTATGGGTGAAAGGAGTTGATATAGACTGGAAACTATTGTATACAGGTGCCTTGCCAAATCGTATCAGCCTGCCTGTATATCCATTTGCCAGACAACGTTACTGGATACCTGATTCTCCTAAAAAATCATTACAAGAACAAATTACCCGCAACCAATTGCATCCTCTGTTGCATGTCAATGAATCTGACTGGCAACAACAGCAATATAGTGCTGTTTTTAACGGAAATGAATCTTTCCTTGCCGATCACGTGGTACGCGATGAGAAAATACTGCCTGGAGTGGCTTATTTAGAGATGGCAAGGATAGCAGGAATATGGAGCACCCGTCAGGAGAAAGTACGGCTGAAAAACGTCAGCTGGCTGAGTCCGTTAAAATTGGAAGATGGAACAGCAGCAGTTGCCATAGCACTGGAACCGGAACAAACAGCGGTTAATTATAAAATTTATAATCAAAAAAATAACCAGCTCCTTTATGGAAGCGGCCAGCTCATTTCCGATGAAGCAGAATCTACAGAAAGTTTTGATCTGGAAGAGCTAAAAGCAGTCTGTACAAGAGTGATTCAGGGAACAGAAATTTATCAGCACTTCAAAGAAAAAGGATTGAATCTGGGGAAAAGCTTCAGAGGAGTCACTCAACTGTATGCGGGAGCCGATATAGCTTTGTCTGCCATCTGTCTCGAAGAACTTGAAGGCTGTATGTATGCACCGGGTATTATGGATAGTCTCTTGCATACAATCTATGGATTGGTTACTTCAGAAGGAGAAGCCTATTCATTAGCATTACCGTATTTTGTGAGAGAAGTACATTTCTATCAACCGATAACAGATGCTGCTGCATTGTGGGGGTATGCAAGAAAAAGTGAAACCCACAAAGAAGGTGACCAGGTAATTGGTTACGATCTGGACCTGTTGAATGATAAAGGAGAAGTACTGATCTGTTTTAGGGATTTTGTGGCTTTGCCTCCCGATGGTTTTGAAATGATTCAACAGGAAAATGTCATTGAAGAATCTGTCAAAGAACAGATCGTATTACCGGCTGAAACGAACTTACTTAAAGAAAAAGTGATTGATGAGCTCGTTAGTGTCGTTGCAGAATTAATCAGAATGGATCCTGCCGATATCGAAAATGATAAAAAGTTTGGGGATTATGGATTTGATTCTATTTTATTAACTCGCTTCAATAATCACCTCAACGGATATTATGATATAGACCTGATACCAACCGTATTTTACAATTATGCTACCATTAATAAGCTGGCTACTTTTTTGACAGAAGAATATAAGACGGCACTTGGCGCATTACACGAGGAAACACCAGTTCTTCCAACAGCCAAATCTGTTGAGAGGTTCACAGTAAAGGAAAGTGTTTTTTCCAAAATAGCGGTTCCTCCTGTAAAGCAGGCCCTACAGAAATCAAAATCAACAACTGAACCTGTTGCCATTATCGGGATGAGCGGCCGTTTTCCCGGTTCACCTGATCTGCATGCTTTCTGGCAGAATATCAGTGAAAATAAAGACCTGATCACAGAGATTCCGGCAGACAGATGGGATTGGAAGGAATATTATGGTGATCCTTTAGTGGAAAAGAATAGAACCAAAGCCAAATGGGGCGGATTCATTACAGATATAGATAAGTTTGATTCTTCGTTTTTCAGTATATCTCCATTGGAGGCGGAATTGATGGATCCGCAACAACGGATTTTAATGGAAGCTGTATATCAGGCTTTAGAAGACGGTGGAATTGCTGCCGAAACAATCAAAGGAACCAACACCGGGATTTTTATAGGAGTATCTGCTTCAGATTATTCGACACGCCTTAGCAATGAAACGGACTTATCTGGACAAATGCACTATACCACAGGTTCCGTACACTCTATGTTGGTCAATAGAATTTCCTATTTACTGGATATCAACGGGCCAAGTGAGCCTGTAGACACCGCCTGTTCAAGTTCATTGATTGCCATCCACAGAGCTGTTGAGAATATCAGAAGCGGTATTTGTAATATGGCGATAGCAGGAGGAGTTAATGCATTGATTTCACCGGAATTAACCCTTTCGTTCAGCCAGTCAGGAATGCTGAGCAAAGATGGAAGATGCAAAACTTTTGACCAAAGTGCAGATGGTTATGTCAGAGGGGAAGGAGTAGGGGTTATTATCCTCAAATCATTGCAGCAGGCCATTGCGGATGGAGATCCTGTTTATGGAGTGATTAGAAGTACTGCTGAGAATCATGGCGGAAAGGCGAATACATTAACTTCACCTAACCCGGTGGCACAAAGAGATCTTCTACTGCATGCTTACCGTAGCGCAGGAATCGATCCGCGTGATGTGAGCTATATTGAAGCTCACGGAACCGGAACACCACTTGGAGATCCGATAGAAGCAGAAGGATTGAAACTTGCTTTCAAAGATTTATATAAAGATAAAGGCCTTCAACAGCCTGCAGAACCTTATTGCAGCATTGGAAGTGTAAAAACCAATATCGGGCACCTGGAATCTGCAGCAGGTATTGCCAGTACGATCAAAGTATTGCTGTGTCTTAAACACCATATGCTCCCTGGTAATCCACATTTAAAAACTCCGAATGAGTACCTGAAACTGGAGGGAAGCATTTTCCAGCTGCGAAAAGAAACCGGTCCGTGGATTACAGCAGAAGATCGTCCAAAAATTGCGGGGATCAGCAGTTTCGGATTCGGTGGTGCTAATGCACATATTGTAATTGAAGAATACAGACCCGCTCCCACGGCTCCTTATCAGGAAAATACCCAGGCTATTATCGTATTATCAGCAAAAACCAAAGATAACCTGAAGCAACAAGCAGATAATCTTTTGGATTTTGTTCAAAGAAATCCTGAAGTCAATCTCTTTGATATAGCCTATACCTTGCAAATGGGAAGGGATGAAATGGAAGAGAGACTGGCAATTGTAGTAGCAGACAACGTTGAGCTGGTGAGCAGACTGGCAGATTATACTGCGGGAGAAACAAAACATGTATTTACAGGAAATACAAAGCAAGGTAAAACAGGTTTTTTATTAAAGGGTGGTGCCGGACAGGCCTATATCAATTACGCGATTGAAAAAAGAGAAATCGCTTCGCTGGCAGGTTTATGGGTAACAGGTGTATCTGTAGACTGGAACATGTTGTATACCAACGGGCGTCCCTCAAAAATAAATTTACCGGCTTATCCTTTTACTAAAAACAGGTATTGGATACCTGCTGTTTCATCTTCATCAAAACTAATGGCAAGTACTAAGATTCATCCCTTATTGCATATAAATGAATCAGATTTAAAGGAACAAAAATATACCAGTGTTTTTACAGGTCATGAAATTTTTCTCAACGACCATAAAGTAAGAAATGAAAAAATATTACCTGGTGTAGCTTATCTCGAACTGGCAAGGATAGCCGGAACGTTAAGTACCGGACAGCAGGTAACACAGTTAAAGAATATCAGCTGGCTAAATCCGATTTCTGTAACAGGAGAACAGGTTAATGTCTCTACCGGAATTTATGTCGATGGAGATCAGCTTTGTTATGAAATATACAGTAGCGAGGAAGTTATACATGGTAACGGCCAGATATTCACTCATAAGCTGAGTCGGCCGGAAAATCTGGATATAAATGCATTGCAAACAAGAGCTGCTAAAGTACTGAACGGAAAAGAGATGTACGAAGAGTTTCTTGCCGCAGGGTTAGATCTTGGTGCTTCCTATCAGGGAGTTCAAAAGATGTATGCAGGCATCAATGGCTGTTTAGCTAAAATTGACCTGAACAATCTGGATGGCTTTATGTATACTCCCGGAATTCTCGATAGTATGCTGCACACCATCTATGGCTTCCAGCAAATAAGTGGCGAAGCTTACACATTGGCACTTCCTTATTTTATGGGAGAAATGAGTTGCTATCAAACACTGGAAGGACAATCGTTATGGGCTTATGCACGGAGAAGTGAACAAACCAGAGCCGAAGATAAACTGGTCTCCTATGATATAGATTTGATCGACGAACAAGGTACTGTTTTAGTGAGTTTCCGAAATTTTGTAGCCCTTCCGATGGGTGGGTTTAAACCGGCAAAATCCGTTAAAAAAGATACGGATGTATTTATTTACCAGCCGGTTTGGGAAGAAGTGGCTATAGAAAACACCACCGAAATTCGGGAAACGGAAAAACAGTTTATCTGGCTTGCCGGAGGTACTGACTCACTTGCTAAATCATTGCATGAACGATTGGGAATAGCGGTACAGTCAATCGCTATTGACCAGCCTGTCAGTTACTTTACCACGATACTTGAACCGCTTAGAATCTATTTGAAGCAAAACGCCTCAATACACATAACGGTTGTTTATCAAAATGATCGGTATACACAAGCAGGCTTTATTACCGGTCTGTTAAAAACGGCAACTCGGGAAAACCCGGGAGTTACCGGACAGACAATTGGTGTGAACAGTTTAGATCTTGATTTACTGGCGGGATTACTAAAAAAGGAACAAGGGAAGAATTCTGCTGAAATCCGTTATGATCTCGGTGTTTTAAAAGCAAAACAGTTCAGGCCATTAATAAAAGATGTTTTAGCGGTCGATCCCATGGTGATCCGTGAAAACGGGGTATACCTCATCACAGGTGGTGCCGGTGGTCTGGGACGTATTTTCGCAAATCATTTAAGCAAAACTGAAAATGTGAAAATTCTCCTGACAGGTAGAAGAGCAGCAGACCGTGAGATCGAAAAACTGTTATCTGAAATACCGGGAACTGCTTATTATCCATGTGATATTACAGATCATCAGGATACAGAGCAATTACTTACAACCATTAAAGAAACCTATCAGGGACTTAATGGAATTATCCATAGTGCAGGTGCCTTAAGAGATAGTTTTATTCAGAACAAAACCCAGGAACACATTCAACACGTACTTAACCCTAAAATTACAGGGGTGCAGGTACTGGATGAAGTAACCAGAGATGAACCTCTTGATTTTATGGTGTTATTTTCATCTGTTTCAGCAGTAACAGGTAATGCCGGCCAGGCAGATTATGCATCGGCTAATACTTACCTGGATCACTATGTCGAATACAGAAATGAAGCAGTTACCAAAGGGCAGAGGTCAGGCAAAACGATAAGTCTGAACTGGCCGTTGTGGAAGTCCGGAGGAATGCATGTAAGTCCGGAAGGAGAAAAATATCTTGAAAAGCAATTTGGTATGCTGCCAATGGCAACAGAGACAGGCCTTGAGATTTTTGATCTGATTCTGAAAGCCAAAGCAGGGCAGTATGCCGTTTATTTTGGTAGAGAAGAGGGCATATCCAGAATAACGGGTAATGAATTATCTGTGCGAGTAAATCAAAAAAATGTTTCGACATCTTCTGAAAATGTATCAAAAAGAGCAGAAGGTTCAAAAGCGGCTAAAGAAAGGATTGTAAGAGAGGTGAGTGAAATCGTAGGAAAATTGCTCAAAATGGAAGTTTCTACGGTTGATCGGGAAACCGAATTCGGAGAGTATGGTTTTGACTCTCTTTTAATGACTCAGTTTACCAGTGCTTTGAATAATTTCTATGATTTGAAATTAATGCCAACAGTATTTTACAACTATCCTGCTATTGAGTTGTTCGCTGATTTCCTGATTAAAGAATATCCGGACCAGGTAATGGAAAAAGTGGATGTTCAAAAAGTAGCTGCTGCAGCACAGTATTCAACTCAATCCGTTTCATTTGAGCATCTTACAGGACGTAAAAACAGACAACATTCTTTAAAGTATAGCAGCTCACCGGAAAAAACAGGTCAAAAGCCGTCGGAAGAAGGAATTGCTGTTATCGGGATCAGCGGACGTTTTCCGGGATCACCTGATATAGATACTTTCTGGGAACGAATTAAAAATAATGAAGACCTGATCACAGAAATACCTGCAGATCGATGGAGCTGGCAGGAATATTATGGAAATCCTCAAAAAGAAAGCCGTAAAACCAAAACAAAATGGGGTGGATTTATCACCGATATCGATAAGTTTGATCCGTTGTTTTTCAATATTTCACCCAAAGAGGCGGCCTTAATGGATCCACAGCAACGTATTACCCTTGAAGCCGTATACCATGCTTTGGAAGATGCCGGAATAGCAACTTCAGCATTAAGGGGAACCAATACCGGAACTTTTATCGGAGTGTCGGCTGTTGATTATTCCACACTGTTGAATAACGGAACCGATCTGACGAGCCAGGCGCAGTTTTCTACAGGTGCAGCTCATTCTATATTGGTGAATAGGATTTCTTACTTGCTCGATATTCACGGACCAAGCGAGCCTGTGGATACTGCTTGTTCAAGCTCATTGATAGCTATTCATCGTGGTGTGGAGCACATCAGAAACGGGCATTGCGATATGGCTATTGCAGGTGGGGTCAATGCAATGCTATCTCCGGAGCTAACGCTTTCTTTCAGCAGTGCAGGTATGTTGAGTGAAGATGGTCGTTGCAAGAGTTTCGATCAGCGTGCAAATGGATATGTACGCGGAGAAGGAGTGGGAATTGTGATCCTTAAATCTTTAAGTAAGGCTGAAGCGGATGGCGATCATATTTATGGAATCATTCGGGGTACTGCCGAAAATCATGGAGGTAGAGCAAATACATTAACATCCCCAAATCCTAATGCACAAAGAGATTTGTTGGTTAAAGCATACCGAAATGCGGATATAGATCCACGCGATATCAGCTATATAGAAGCGCATGGCACCGGAACAGCCTTAGGAGATCCGATAGAAATTGAAGGACTTAAACTCGCATTTAATACACTTTATGAGGATAAAGGACTTCAACAGATGCAAAATGCTTATTGCAGTGTTGGTAGTGTAAAAACAAATGTCGGACACCTTGAATCTGCCGCTGGAATGGCTGGAGTAGCCAAAGTGTTGATGGCAATGAAACATAAGGTTTTACCGGGTAATCCGCATTTACAGAATGCGAATGCATATTTGCAGATGGAGAACACACCTTTCCGTTTACAGAAAGATACAACAGCATGGGCTACCGAAGGAAATAAGCCGAGAATTGCCGGGATCAGCAGTTTCGGATTCGGAGGTGCCAATGCGCATATCATTATAGAAGAGTATCAACCGTCAAAAGCAGCTCATAAAAATGAAGGTTCTGCTATTGTTCCATTATCGGCAAAAACGAAGCAACAACTTCAACAACAGCTAATCAATCTCAAAAATTATCTGGAACAGAATCCTCAGGTTGATATACATGATGTAGCTTATACTTTACAAAACGGGCGTGAAAGCATGAGTGAAAAAGCTGTATTTATAACAGCCCATATCAATGACCTGATAAACCTTCTTATCAGAAGTATAGGAAACATGGAATTCAGCTTCCCTCTTTACAAAACAGAAGAAAATAATACTGTTTTAATTTCAGTAGCAGAAAACTGGTTAAGCGGAGAGTTAAAAGATTGGTCGGTTTGTTATCCCAATCAAAAACCGGCTAAAATCAGTTTACCCGGATATCCTTTTGCCCGTAACCGTTATTGGGTTCCAGCCGGAAAAAAGAAAGAGGTTGTTTCCGAACAGCAAGCAGACCGGGGATTGTTCGATAGCTTTTCAGAAAACCATACCAATCAAATAATAATAGAAGAAAAAGTTAAAATGGCAGATGTTCCGGAGTTACAACCGGAAACAGCTCAGGATAACGGCTGGCTGATGTCAAAATTAGTTGAGATTGCAGCGGCGACTATCGTATTGCCAGAAGAAGATTTTGATATCACCACTCAGTTTAAAGATTATGGTTTTGATTCAATCCTTGGTGTTGAGCTGATTAACAAGATCAATTCCGAATTGGGCATCACCATTAAGGCAACCGATTTATACAGTTATCCTAATATTACCCTAATGACCGGTTATCTGTTAAAGAATTTCTCTGAAGAATTACAGCCTCTTATTAAGATACATCAGTATTCTGTTTCAGATAAAACAATGATTACCGAAAAGGAAGGTCCGACAACTGAAAATAAAACTTCGGTTCATACAGAACCCGCTGCAGAGATTGCAATTATAGGAATCAGTGGGCAATTCGGAACTGCCAATGATTTGAATGCTTACTGGAAAGTGCTTGCAGAAGGGCAGTGCCTTGTCACAGAGGTGAGTCGTGAGAAATGGGCAAAAGACAAAAATAACCTTGATGTAGAACAGACAAGATGGGCAAGCTGTATGGAGGATGCTGACTGTTTTGATCCTTTATTTTTTAAACTTTCAGGTTCTGAAGCAGAAATGATGGATCCTATGCAACGGTTGTTTCTTGAGCATAGCTGGAAAGCTGTCGAAGATGCAGGAATTGATCCCAACTCCCTTTCATCTCTGAAATGTGGAGTGTTTGCAGGAGCAGGGCACAGTGATTATATTGCAGGAACAGAAGGAAAATTACCGTCGGCACTTTGGGGAAATTCAAGTGCAATACTGGCTTCAAGAATTTCTTATTTCCTTAATTTAAAAGGACCTGCTATAGCTGTCAATACAGCTTGTTCCAGTTCATTGGTTGCTATGGATCTCGGATTTAACAGTCTTCAAAGAGGAGACACGGATCTTGTGTTAGCAGGCGGTGTAAATATTATCAATTCAGCTCACGCTCATGATATGTCCGTAAGAGCGGGTATGTTATCCGTAGATGGACGATGCTTCACGTTTGACAGCAGGGCTAACGGTTTTGTAATGGGAGAAGGTGTCGGTGTCGTTGTACTAAAAAGACTGGCTGATGCTGAACGGGATAACGATCGTATTTATGGAGTTATCAAAGGAAGCCTAACCAACCAGGATGGTACAACTAATGGCATTACTGCTCCAAGTGTATTATCTCAGGAACAACTGGAAAAAGAAGTTTATGATCGTTTTAACATCAATCCGGAGACCATTACCTATGTGGAAGCCCATGGAACAGGGACAGGATTAGGAGATCCTATAGAATTTGAAGCATTAAATGCATCATTCAAAGCATATACAACACAAAAGAATTTCTGTAGCCTGGGAAGTGTAAAAACAAATATTGGTCATGCTTTGGAAGCCGCCGGAGTAGCCAGTGTACTGAAAGTGCTCTTGGCAATGAAACATAAACAATTGCCCCCCAGCATTAATTATGAGACCCCTAATCCGTTAATCAATTTTGAAGGAAGTCCTTTTAAAATACAGGATAAGCTAACAGATTGGAATACGCCGGCTCATACAAAAAGAAGAGCAGCCATCAGCAGCTTTGGGTTTAGCGGAACCAATGCCCATATGGTCATTGAAGAATATATCCCTCGCGAAAAAGAGGTGAAACATAGCGGAGAAGTACTGATCGTATTATCAGCTAAAAGCGAAGAACAATTGATTTTACAAGCTGTACAGCTTGTGGAGCATATCAAAAATGAACCTCATATCAGTTTATATGATATCGCTTATACCCTCCAGATCGGAAGATCAGCGATGGAAGAAAGATTGGCCATTCCTGCAAAAACACTCGAAGAGCTGGTTGAACGCCTTACTGATTTTACAACAGGCAAAGGGGAGCCTTGTTTTACCGGAAATATCAGGCAACATAAGAAAGAAGTTAAAAGATCATCTGAAACATCTGTTATTCAGAAAGCTTTAGCAAATAAATCCTGGACTATTGTAGGAGAATATTGGGTAAAAGGATTTCCGGTAACATGGGACTCATTGTATCGGGAAAATAAGCCCAATAAAATTACTTTACCTAATTATCCTTTTGCGAAAGAACGGTATTGGTTAAAACCTGAACAGAAAATAGCGACTGGTTCAGCTATTGTACATCCTTTATTACACCATAATAATTCCAGTCTTAATAATTGTTTGTTTAGTAGTCTGTTGAATGGAAACGAAGCTTTTTTGAGAGATCATAAAGTTTTCGGAGAACAGGTCCTGCCCGGAGTAGCCTATCTTGAAATGGCTCGTGTTGCCGGAGAATTGGGTACTGAAGAGATGATTACCCAATTAAAGGAAGTAAACTGGCTACAACCTGTAAAGGTTAATGAGGGACCAATACAGCTTCATGTTAACATTGAAGCTTCAAATAATGAGTGGACCTATAAAATCTACTCAGGTCCGGGTGAAAAGCAATTGCACGGACAGGGAATGATGGGAACCGTTCAGAACTTAGTTCCTGAGGTTAAGGATATTAACAAACTACGAAACAGCTTTATCAGAAAAATGTATAAAGCTGAATATTATGAACGGTTCAGGTCCATTGGATTAGATTATGGAACAACCTTTCAGGGAGTTGAGGAGGTCTACTATAATAGAGAGTCTGCATTATCAAGAATTGCTCTTACTCCCGAGACTGGATTTACCTTATCTCCGGGAATGATGGATGGCGCATTACAAACCTGTATGGCGATCAACCTTTCAGATCAGAACCAGCAATTGATGTTACCGTTCAGTGTAAGGGAGATCAATATCTATCAGCCTTTATCTGAGGAAATCTGGTGTTATGTAAGAAAAAATAGTTCAGGTAAAAAATCCAGCAGTTATGAGATTGAAATGCTGAATAAGCAGGGCGAAGTCCTTATCAGTTTCACGGAGTTGGTGGTTTTACCCTTGGAAAACGGCAGCAGTACATCTCCGATATCCCATCAAAATAAGCATCAAAATATTGTAGCTACAAAGAAGGCTATTGGATTACACCTCTACTGCAATGAGTGGGAAGAAGCAGATTTAAGTGAATTAAATTCAAAAAGAACAAACACAGCAGTTGATCCTTTAATTTTTCTGGCTGGTGGTTCTGCGGTTTTAGCGGAAAAACTGGAAGAGAATCTGGAATGTGAAGTAAAGGTTATCCATGAAAGTGCTCCTGAGGAAATTTTTATTCAGATTCTTGAAGAAATACGACAGAGAAAACCTGCCGGGAAAATGATCCAATTGGTGTACCCGGCCGGGGAGGAAATGGACTATAGATTTATTTCAGGATTGTTGAAAACAGCAGTACAGGAAAACTTGCTATCGGCAGGGAAATTGATTGAAGTAGAAAACCTGTCGATTAACAGGTTGGATGAATTAGTAAGTATTTTACAGGTTGAAGAGGAGAATAAAGATTCGGAAGTTCGATATCACCTTGGAAAAAGAGAAATAAAGAAGCTGAAAGCTTTAAACGGGATTGAAAACCCGGACGTAAAAACCTCAGTTAAAGAAAATGGAGTCTACCTGATTACAGGTGGAGCGGGCGGATTAGGGCTATTATTTGCCGATTATTTCAATCAGGTGGCAGGAACAAAAGTAATACTTGTAGGCAGAAGCGAGCTCAACGCTTCGCGAAAAAGGAGACTAAAAGAGTTGTCTTGTGCAGTTTATGAACGATGTGATATTACTAATCTTGAAAGCGTAACTGCTTTAATTGGAAAGATCAAAAATGAATATGGCCGCCTTGATGGTGTCATCCACAGTGCAGGTGCAACCAGAGATAGCCTGATAATCCATAAGACAGCAGCCGAAGTTAGGGATGTTTTCTCTGCTAAAGTTAAAGGTGCCAAAAACATCGATCAGGCCACTAAAAATGAAAATCTTGATTTCACCGTTTATTTTTCGTCATTAGCGGGAATATTTGGCAATGCAGGACAATCAGATTATGCTTCAGCTAATGTATGGTTGGATCATTTTGCTTATCACCGTGAATTGGAACGCCTTCGTGGAAAAAGAAGAGGAAGGACCCTAAGCATCAACTGGCCATTATGGAAAGATGGTGGAATGCAGATCAGTGCGGAGCAGGAAAAATATATGACACACCATTTCGGTTTATGGCCAATGCAGACTGGCGATGGCCTTCACGCTTTTGAAACTTTGTTGAACAGTAATTTAAAACAGGGAATTGTCATATATGGTGATCCTGAAAAATTAGGTGTGGAAAAAGGAAGCTCATTGCCTCAAAAAGAAATGGCAAAGGAAACTTCGGTTGCTCAGGCTGATGATTATTTGTATGAAGCGTCCATAGACTATATAGGTGGACTTATGGCCGGGACTTTAAAGATCCCCGTAGCCAAATTACAGCCGGATATTCCGTTTGAGGAGTTTGGTATAGATTCTACCATAGTAGTGGGGCTAACCAATCTACTGGAAGAGAAGCTGGGGAAAGTTTCACGTACCGTATTTTTTGAATGTCAGACCCTGGGTGAGCTCGTTTCTTATTTCCTGAAAACCCACCGCAATGAGCTTTTGAGACTAACAGGAGCAGAAACGACCGTTGCTCATTATAAGGGTAATGGTTATACGAAAGCTACTTCCACAGATCAATTAAAAAATATGCAGTCTACAACATCAGGTAATGCAGTAGACCAGCAAAAAGAAAACATTGCAAAAGAACTTCCTAAACCATCTGTATCATCAGAAGATATAGCAATTATCGGATTGAGTGGAAAATATCCTGATGCTAAGAATCTGGATGAGTTTTGGGAGAATCTTAAAATGGGAAAAGACAGCATTAAAGAGGTTCCGGAAGACAGATGGAAGATTAGTGATTTTTATGATCCTGTAAAAGGTAAGGAAGGTAAAACCTATAGTAAATGGGGTGGATTTATGGAAGATATTGATCTTTTTGACCCCCTGTTCTTTAATATCTCTCCACGGGAAGCGGAAATCATGGATCCTCAGGAAAGACTTTTCTTGGAAACGATATGGGAAACCATGGAAGATGCGGGATATACAAAAGCCAAGCTACAGGGAAAAGTAAATGAGGTAAGCGGTATGGCAGGTCAGGTAGGTGTTTATGTGGGAGTGATGTACGAAGAATATCAATTATTCGGAGCAGAAGAAACAGCAAAAGGGAATCCTACAGCTTTATTGGGTAATCCAAGTGGTATTGCCAACAGGGTTTCTTACTTTTTCAATTTCCACGGACCTAGTATGGCGGTGGATACCATGTGTTCTTCTTCTTTAACAGCGATACATATGGCGTGTAAAGATTTACAGTCAGGAGAAATTGAAATGGCTGTAGCAGGAGGAGTCAATCTAAGTCTGCACCAGAACAAATTTTTAATTTTAAGTGAAGGTGGATTTGCTTCCAGTAAAGGTCGGTGCGAGAGTTTTGGGGAAGGCGGGGAAGGCTATGTGCCTGGTGAAGGAGTAGGAGCTGTATTATTAAAACCATTAAGCCGTGCTGTTGCCGATGGCGATCGTATATATGGTGTTATTAAAGGTTCTGCAGTAAATCATGGTGGCAAAACCAATGGCTATACGGTTCCAAATCCAAAAGCTCAGGCTGCAGTAATTAAAGCCGCAATGAAAAAAGCAGGGATACAGCCGGAAGATTTTAGTTATATCGAAGCCCACGGCACAGGAACAAGTTTAGGAGACCCTATAGAATTGACCGGACTAAAAAATGCATTCGAATCTGATGCTAAACAATTTTGCAGCGTAGGTTCAGTAAAATCTAATATTGGACATTGCGAATCTGCGGCAGGAATATCAGGATTAACGAAAGTACTGCTCCAAATGCAGCATCGCCAGCTGGTTCCTTCTCTGCATTCTGAGGTGTTAAACCCGAATATAGATTTTGAAAACAGCCCGTTTAAAGTACAACAGTCTCTGGAAGAGTGGTCTACACAAGAAAATAAAGCCCGGACCGCCGGAATCAGTAGTTTCGGTGCAGGAGGTAGTAATGCCCATATCATCATACAGGAATACATTAGTCCTCAACCTGTTGATTACAATGTTTCCGGACCGGCAATCATTCTATTGTCGGCTAAAAATACAAGCAGACTCCGTGAGAAGGTTGCAGATCTGAAAGATTTTATTGAAAAACAAGCAAAAGCCAACCTGTATGATATTGCTTATACTTTACAAACCGGTAGAGAGGCAATGGAAGAGCGTTTAGCATTTTTAGCGGGAAATAAAGAAGATCTCATCATACAACTGAACAATTATTTAGATCATCATTTTGAAGAATTGCTCACAGGAAATGTCCGTAAAGATGATTCAGGATTCTCGCTGGAAGGAAAAGCAGGAAAGGCTTATCTGGAAAGTGCTCTCCGGGAAAAAGAAAGCCTTTCCTTGATTAAATTATGGATAAAAGGAGCAGTTATAGATTGGGATCTGCTTTACCCGGACAGCAAACCGTCCATTATTGGGTTGCCTTCTTATCCTTTTGCCAGGGAAAGCTACTGGTTTACCAGAAAGGAGGAAGATCCTGTACACTATAATATTCAGGTACAACCTTTAATACAAGTCCGGGATGAACAAAAACTACATCCTCTTTTACATGCTTATAAAAAAGAACCCACATTTTAATTGACCTACTATCATGAAACAACATCAATTCCACAGTATATATAACGGAAAAGAATTTTTTCTAACAGATCATAAAGTACTTGGAGAACAGGTGTTACCAGGTGTTACTTATCTTGAGATGGCACGTGCAGCAGGAGAATATGTTGCCAGGAAAAACATCACTCAAATGAAGGAAATCAACTGGCTGTTACCGATTAAGATCAGTGACTCATCCGTCCGGCTTTATATGGATCTACAGGAGCAGGAAGATGGATTGACATATGAAATCTTTACCGGTGAAACAAACAAACAATTGCATACCAAAGGAATTTTGAAAACAACAGATCAGCAAATTCCTGCCGCAAGAGATATAAACCATCTTCGCGATCTTTTTAAAGATTCGGGAACCTATAAGGAGGGAGCAGATTATTATAAAGTAATGAATTCAGTAGGGCTTGACTACGGGAGAACCTTTCAGGGAATTCAGGAAATTTATTATAACGGAAAGGCTGCTTTATCAAGAATAGCTTTGCCGGCAGCAGCAGGTTTCATATGGTCACCGGGAATGCTGGATAGTGCATTGCAAACCTGTATGGGAATTAGCCTTGCAGATCAAAACCAACAACTCATGTTACCGTTTAGTGTTAGAGAAATGAATATTTATCAGGCACTTCCGGAAGAAATCTGGTGTTATGTCAGCAAAAACAGGTCCGGTAAACTCGCTAATAGCTATGATGTCGAATTATTAAACAATTCCGGTGAAACGGTAATCCGTTTTACTGAATTTGTAGTAGTACCCTTGGAAAAGAATACCAAAATCAACAATGAACTGAACAAAAATAATTCCAACGGAACTCCCCAGCTGCATCTATACGATTACAGCTGGAAAGCTGATGCTATAGATGAGGTCAATAGAGAATTATCAAAACATGAAACAGGGGATGCTCCATTAGTCTTATTGGCCGGCGGATCAGCTGTACTTGCAGAAAAATTAAGTGAAAGATTAGAATGTGAGGTGGAAACAATCAGCGAAGGTACACCGGAATCTGTTTTTATCCAGGTTTTAGAAGAAATACAAAATAAAAAGTCTGCTAAACTAAAGATTCATTTTGTTTATCCTGTCGCTGATGAACTTGAATATGGTTTCATTTCAGCGATGTTGAAAACGGCAGTGCAGGAAAATCAGCTTTTACAAGGAAAAACGATCGGTATAGAAAGTCTTTCGATCAATGAGTTGGATCAACTGACAGCAACTCTACAGGAAGAACAAAGAAAGCATGAACCGGAAGTACGTTACCAATCGGGACAAAGAGAAGTTCGCGGTTTAATAGAGATTTCTGATGAGAGTCCGGGTTTAAAAGCGGAGATCAAAGAAAACGGAGTTTACCTGATTACAGGTGGTGCAGGTGGATTAGGATTGATCTTTGCTGACTATCTGAATAAAATACCAGGTACTCAAGTGATTCTCGCTGGCCGAAGCGAACTGGATATCGCACAACAGGAAAAAATAAAAGAATTAACACACATTACCTACGAACGTTGCGATGTTACAGATTTGAAGTCTGTTACAAATCTAATTAAAAAGATAAAAAATATTTACGGCCGTCTGAATGGAGTAATCCACAGTGCCGGACTCACCCGTGATAGTTTAATAGTAAATAAAACTTCAGGAGAGGTTCATGACGTTTTTTCTGCCAAAATTATTGGAGCCCGAAATACAGACCTGGCAACGAAAGACGATCAACTTGATTTTATGATGTTTTGTTCATCATTAGCAGGGGTATTTGGTAATACCGGACAAGCAGATTATGCAGCGGCTAATGCCTGGCTGGATCACTTTGCCAACCATCGGGAGAAAGAACGTAGCCAAGGGAAAAGAACGGGAAAAACATTAAGTATTAACTGGCCTTTATGGAAAGAAGGCGGAATACAGATCGATGCCGAGCAGGAAAAATACATGGTCAATCATTTTGGTTTATGGCCAATGCCTTCTTCCGATGGGATTTCAGCTTTTGAAAGCCTATTAAGCAATACTTCATCACAAGGTGTTGTGGTGTATGGTCATACAGATAAATTAAGCGCATGGGTTACCGGATCATTGTCTCCTAAAGCTAACCATAAGAAAGCTGTAGTGAATGATAAGGCACTTTATGCAGCATCAATGGCTTATCTGGGTGATTTAATGACAAAAGAGCTGAGAATGAAGAATCATAGGCTGGAAGCAGATACTCCTTTTGAGCAATACGGAATTGATTCTATCATGATTACCAAATTAACGAATTGCCTCGAAGCTATTTTCAACAACATACCACGGACCTTATTTTTTGAATGTCAGACATTGGCTGAATTAACCGAATATTTTGCAGATGCTTATCCTGAAAAGCTGATCGAACTTACCGGAGTGAAAACTTCATTACCCGAAGAACCGTCTAGTTTTTATGAAACTGGCAAGGAGTCGATTAAAGACGATTTAAAACCTGCTTCTCAGGTTGTGAAAAAACCGACGACAGGAAATACACCAGCTATTAATGACCCCATTGCGATTATTGGTCTTGGCGGAAGATATCCAGAAGCAAAAACCCTTTCAGATTTCTGGGAGAATTTGAAATCCGGAAAAGACAGCATTACAGAAATCCCTTCAGATCGTTGGGATCTTACAGATTTTTATGATGAAGAAAAAGGAAAGGCAGGAAAAAGTTATAGCAAATGGGGTGGATTTATTGATAATATAGATCATTTTGACCCCTTGTTTTTTAATATATCTGTTCGTGAAGCGGAACTGATGGATCCACAGGCACGTCTTTTTCTTCAAACGGCCTGGGAAACATTTGAAGATGCGGGATATACCAAAAAGAAACTGGAAGGAGGAAGGGATAAAAATGCAATCCATCCGCAGGTAGGTGTTTATGTAGGAGTGATGTATGAAGAGTATCCGTTATTTGGGGTTGAGGAGCATGCAAAAGGTAATTTTGTTAATCCCGGAGGAAGCATCAGCAGTATCGCCAACCGGGTATCCTACTTTTTCAATCTGAATGGGCCCAGTATGGCAGTAGATACAATGTGTTCATCCTCTTTAACAGCAATACACCTGGCTTGTGAAAGCATTCAGAACGGTAATTGTACGATGGCCTTGGCCGGAGGAGTGAATATAAGTGTACATCCCAATAAATACCTAATGCTGAGCCAGGGTATGTTTGTTTCCAGTAAGGGCAGATGTGAGAGCTTTGGAGAAGGAGGGGAAGGCTATGTTCCAGGTGAAGGAGTGGGGGCTGTCTTGTTGAAATCATATAGCCAGGCATTAGCAGATGGAGACCGTATCTATGGATTAATCAAAGGAACCGGACTGAATCACGGTGGTAAAACAAACGGATATACCGTACCCAATCCAAAAGCACAGGCGTCTGTAATCAAAGCAGCCATGAAAAAGGCTGGTGTAAAGGCTGAAGATTTCAGCTACATCGAAGCTCATGGTACAGGAACAAGCCTTGGAGACCCTATTGAAATAGCAGGTCTGAACAAAGCTTTTTCTTCCAAGAATAAACAATTCTGCAGTATTGGTTCAGTAAAATCCAACATAGGGCATTGCGAATCGGCAGCCGGAATATCCGGATTGACCAAAGTCCTGTTACAAATGCAGCATCGTCAGCTCGTACCATCTCTGCATTCAACCGTATTGAATCCCAATATAAACTTTGAAAGTACGCCATTTAAAGTTCAGCAGGAGCTTGAAGAATGGCCTGCTCCAAACAATAAGCCAAGGCTTGCAGGGATCAGTGGATTTGGCGCAGGAGGAAGCAATGCACACTTGATTATCGAGGAGTATATTGGTGAAAGTGTTGCTTACAAACAACAAATGCCATTGGTTATTATAGTATCAGCCAAAGATGAAGACAGGCTTAAAGTGATAGCTGGTAACCTGAAAACGCATATCGAAAACCATCCGGAAATTAATCTCAATGACCTTGCTTATACACTTCAAACCGGAAGAGAAGCAATGGAGGAGAGGCTGGCTTTTATAGCTGAAGATAAAGAAGATCTGCTTTCACACCTGTCTTGTTACCTGGAACAAAATACAGAGAACTTATACCTTGGTAATATCCACACAGATCATCTGGGTATTTCACTGGAAGGAAAATCAGGTAAAGCTTATCTGGAAAGCGTTATTCAGGAAAAAGAGAGTCATTCTTTAGCTCAGTTATGGGTCAAAGGAGTCAATATCGACTGGAATTTGATCTATAATAATCATAAGCCGTCGCTGATTGGCTTACCATCTTATCCCTTTGCTAATGAACGCTACTGGTTTCCAAAGGGAGAAGGAGAGTTGTCATTAAAAACCGGATTAAAACTTCACCCTTTATTGCATCACAATACCTCCAGTCTTAAAGAACAACAGTTTACAAGCATTTATACAGGTAAAGAACCATTTTTAGCGCATCATCTCGTTCATGAAGTTAAAACATTACCGGGAGTAGCCTATCTGGAACTGGCAAGAGTAGCCGGTGAGCAATCTATGCAGGGAAAAATCACACAATTAAAAGAGGTTAGCTGGTTAAGTCCAATCCAGATAAAAGATAAAGCACAAGCTGTTTTTACCAGTCTGTTTGCTTCAGAAGACGACATAGAATTTGAAATTTATACCCGTAACAACACGGAGGAGATACATTGTAAAGGTATTGTGTCAATGAATGAACCGGTTGTTCCGGAACAGAAGGATATTGAAAAAATCAAAGCAGCGTTGCCCCATGAAATAAGCGGAAATGACTGCTATACTTTATTCAGCGAAGCAGGACTGGAGTATGGTAGTAGTTTCCGTGGTATTCAAGAGATGCGCTACAGTGAGGACGAGGTTTTATCCAGAATTTCTTTACCAACGGATAATGCTTTTGTCTTAACACCGGGAGTCCTGGACAGTGCATTGCAAACCTGTATGGGGATGCAATTAGGAAAAAGCAATAAAGAGATCTTATTACCATTCAGTGTAACTGAAATAGATATTTATGAGAATTTGGCAACTGAACTGTGGTGCCATGTTGAGAAGAACAAGGCGGGGAAGAGAGTAAACAGCTATAATATTGACCTTTTAAACAATGAAGGACAGGTTGTACTTTGTTTCAAAGAACTGGTATTATTACCAGTGAACGGTTTTGCAGCAAATGATATTGAAATAACACCGAAAGAGGTCGGTTTATTTGCTGATCGTTGGAAATTTGAGCCAGAACCTGTACAATCACTTGCGGAAGCAACTTCATTAATCATATTGGCAGGAGGATCAGAGGCTATGGCTAATGATCTTCAGAATCATCTTTCATTAACGGTCAGAGCCAGCAATTCTGTTGATGAGGAAGATTTTTTTATGGAAATACTCTCTCTGGCAAAAACTGTGGTGTCTCGAAAAAACGCTACCCATATTGTAGTTACTTGTAGTAAAGATCAATATTACCAGTACGGGTTTATTACAGGCTTACTAAAAACATTAACACAGGAAAATCCGAAGATTACCGGAAAACTGATTTGTGTAGAAGATAAAGTATTCGAAAACCTGGAAGAGCTAAGCGGCATTCTGATGAACGAGCAACAGAATGCAGATCATGAAATACGTTATCTGGCAGGAAAACGTGAAGTGAGATCAATGGATAGTCTTTTGATAGATTCTTTCACTGCAACCCCTGTTCAGATCAAATCAAATGGAGTATATCTGATTACCGGTGGTGCCGGTGGTTTAGGGCTGATCTTTGCACAATATCTTAGCAAAGTAGAAGGAGCAAAAATAATTTTAACCGGCAGAAGCCAATCGCTGAATACTTCTCAGCAGAATACCATAGATCAGTTAGGTAATGCATTTTATTCTCCTTGCGATATAAGCAACAGATCAGCGGTAGATGATCTTATTCAAAAGATTGTTGAAAAACATGCCAAGCTCGATGGTATTATTCACAGTGCAGGTGTTATTCGAGATAGTACGATTCTTCAGAAAACGGCAGAGGAAGTAAAAGAGGTTTTTGCAGCTAAAGTAAAAGGAACCAGAAATCTGGATCTGGCAACTAAAGACCTTTCTTTAGAATTCATGATTAGTTGTTCTTCAATAGCCGGGGTTTATGGAAATGCCGGACAATCTGATTATGCTTCAGCCAATGCCTGGATGGATAATTATGCCCATTACAGAGAAAATGAACGCATTAAAGGCAAGCGTAATGGAAGGACATTAAGCATTAACTGGCCATTATGGAAAGAGGGAGGAATGCACATAAGTACTGAAGCTGAAACCTTTATGATGCAACACTTTGGTTTAGCACCGATGCCAACTGATGTGGGTCTTGAAGCCTTTAAAAACTTAATGAATAGCGGGATCGCCCAGGGAATGGTATTGTATGGGGAAGCTGAAGAAGAGATGGTTTTATCAGATAAATCTGTAGAAGCAATGAATTCTTCACCCACAGAAATAGCTGTTAACAACGAAATTCTTTATGACGCATCGGTGACCTACCTGCGAGATTTATTGGCAAAAGAGTTGAGAATGCCTGAAGAAAAATTAAAAGCAGAAGTTCCATTTGAACATTACGGAATTGATTCCGTATTGGTTATCAGACTTTCCAATTGCTTACAGGAAGTATTTGGTAAACTGCCACGTACTTTATTCTTTGAATATCTTAGCCTGAAAGAACTTTGTGGTTACTTTATGGAAGCCCATCGTCCTTTGCTTTTAGAATTGACAGGATTAGCTGTGACCAAGGCTCCGGCAACTACTACAAAAGAAATCGTGAAAACAGAAAGACAGATTGTTAATCAAAACAGACGTCAGCGTTTTTCAAATATACAGCAACAACAACAAGCCCGACATAAAAATTTAAGCGAAGATATTGCTATTATTGGGCTTAGCGGCCGTTATCCTGACGCAAATAATCTTGACGAATTCTGGGAAAATCTTAAAGCAGGAAAAGATTGTATTACTCAGATTCCATCAGACCGATGGAATGCAGAAGAAATATATCATGAAGAAAAAGGACGTCCAGGTAAGAGCTATAGTAAATGGGGTGGATTTATGAATGACATTGATAAGTTTGATCCTTTATTTTTCAATATCTCACCAAGAGAAGCTGAACTGATGGATCCACAAGAACGCCTTTTCCTGCAGACAGTTTGGGAAACCATAGAAGATGCCGGTTATACCCGTGAAAGTATACGCTCAGAAGATGCCGGGACCGGAATTGCTAAGAAAATCGGTGTTTATGCTGGAGTGATGTATGAAGAGTATCAATTATTTGGTGCTGAGGAAAGAATGAAAGGAAACTTCGTAACACCTGCAGGAATAGCAAGCAGTATTGCTAATAGAATTTCTTACTTTTTTAATTTCAATGGTCCAAGCATGGCTGTTGATACGATGTGTTCTTCTTCATTAACGGCTATTCATTTGGCATGCAATGATTTAATCGTTGGACATACCGATATGGCAATTGCAGGGGGAGTAAATATCAGTGCACATCCTAATAAATACCTGATGTTGAGCCAGGGACGTTTTGTATCCGGTGCAGGCCGTTGCGAAAGTTTCGGTCAAGGTGGTGATGGTTATGTACCCGGGGAAGGAGTCGGAGCAGTATTATTAAAACGTTTGAGAGAAGCCATCGAAGATGGTGATCACATTTATGGTTTGATTAAAGGAACAGCATTAAATCACGGGGGAAAAACCAATGGATATACAGTTCCCAATCCAAAAGCTCAGGCGGCTGTCATCCAGGCAGCGATGAAAAAAGGAGGAATAAAGGCCAATGATTTTAGCTATTTGGAGGCCCATGGAACAGGAACAAGTCTTGGAGATCCAATAGAAATAGCAGGGTTAAACAGAGCATTTGAAACTACAGAGAAACAGTTTTGCAGTATTGGTTCCGTCAAGTCAAATATCGGGCATTGTGAATCAGCAGCCGGAATTTCAGGATTAACTAAAGTGATCTTACAGTTGAAGCATCAGCTATTAGTACCATCTTTACATTCTTCTGTCCTAAATCCTGATATTGATTTCGAAAACAGTCCTTTTAAAGTACAGCAGCAGCTTGAAGCATGGCCGTCGTCTGAAGGAAAATCTCGTGTTGCAGGTATCAGCGGATTTGGTGCGGGGGGGAGTAATGCCCATATTATCATTGAAGAATACCAGGCATCACCAATCAGAAAGTTAGGATATGAAATGCCTGCGATTATTGTATTATCAGCAAAACATGCCAGTAGAATTGCAATTCAGGTAGATAATCTCAAAAGGTTTTTAGAAAAAAACAAACAGACTGATTTATACGATATCGCCTATACATTGCAGGTTGGAAGAGAAGAAATGGAGGAGAGACTGGCATTTATTGCCACTGATAAGGATGATTTAATTGTTCAGTTGACCGACTATCTGGAGAATAAAACAACAAATGCAATCAGAGGAAATGTCCGTAAAAAAGACCAAAGCTATTATGCTCAGCATGAAAATGATCTGTTTTCCATAGCAACGGCTTGGGTGAGTGGGGTAGAAACAAACTGGACATCCCTTTATCCAAACGGATTACCTTCAAGAATCAGTTTACCTGCTTATCCATTTATTAAAGATCGGTACTGGATTCCGATAAAAAACAATGAAATCATCCAAAATGGACAAAACAATCTGCATCCGCTATTGCACAGTAACGAGTCTGACCTGAACGAGCAGAAATTTATCAGCACTTATACGGGAAAAGAAGATTTCTTAACAAAATGTGAGGGAGTTGATTATAATGAATTACCTGCCCTGGCTTTGCTGGAGCTGGCAAGAGAAGCCGGAGAAAGAAGCCTTCGTCAGTGCATTACTCAACTCCGAAATGTGTCATGGATTGATCCGATAAGAGTAAATGGAGTTCCTGCAAAAGTTCAGATCAACTTGTTTAATGCAGGAAATGAAATTGGTTATGAAATTTATACGAAACATAAAGAGAGTAAGGCACAGCTTAACGGACAAGGTTTACTGAATACAGAATTTCAGCAGCCACATGATAAAAAAGATATTGAAAATCTGATTAAACAATATCGGCATTCAATTGAAAAAGAAACCCTTTATAAGCTGTTTGCTAAGGCAGGTAAAAATTATGCATCAGAATTTCAGGGCGTAGAAAAATTGTATTATGGTCAGAGCGAAGCACTGGCAAAAATAGTGTTGCCGGTTAGTGATGAGTTTATCCTTTCTCCGGGGTTATTGGACAATATTGTACAGACCGGTACAGGTTGGCTGTTAAGCCAGGGGGAACAACGTCTTTATCAACCTTCGGACGCAGCCGAAATAACAATTTTTGGAACATTACCTTCAGTAATCTGGTGCCGTGCGATTTTTGAGAAGAAACAGGCCGGCGCTTTCTGTTGTCAAATGGATATTATGGATGAGGAAGGAGTTGTTTTACTGCATTTCAGAGATTTGATATTATTACCTCAGGTTACTTTGCAAAATCCTTCGGGCAAAGCAAGGTCAATTGCATATAAACCTATGTGGGACAGAATAATTACCCAACCGGAAACTTCAATATTGATTAAAGGGAAACAGGTTCTTGTAACAGGAAGTTCTGATCCTTTATTTGCAAAAGAACTTGGAAAATGGCTTAGCAATCAGGGGGCAGAAGTCGATATTACTGAAGCCTTAAATGAAATTCCTGATGGAGTAGCTGGTGTCTATCTTTTACAGGGATTACCTGGAGAGCCCCAGAAAACTTCATTGACTGATAATCATTATGCAAGAGAACTGGCTGTATTTAAAAGTATAAAACAATTGTTAAACGCTGAGATCAAAGATCTGAAAATTACTGTATTAACTTCCAATACCCAAAAGGTCTTGCCGGATAGCTTGGTAACCGCAGCAGGTAGTGGTATTATAGGAATGACAGGGGCTTTGGTTAAAGAACAACCTCAGTGGTCGGTTAACAGAATTGATTTGGATATCTCCGCATCGGAAAATCCTTCCGAAATTGACTGGGCAAGTTTACTGGCTGTCAGCCTGGATAATAAAGAAAGTGCAGTTACTGCCTTAAGAAATGCTCACTATTACAGACAGTATTTGTATCCCATCGTATTGCCGGAAGTAAATTCTTCAGCATTCACAAAGGGAGGAACATATGTGCTGTTAGGTGGTGCCGGTGGATTGGGAAAAGCAACAACAGAATACCTGGTGCAGAAGTATCAGGCGAAGATCATCTGGTTAGGGAGAAGACCCGTTGATGATGTAATTATGAAGGCTCAAGAAGAGATTGCAAGATTAGGGCAGAAGCCGGAATATTATCAATGCGATGCTACTGATTTAGGACAGGTTGAGAAGACCTATCAAGCCATTAAAAAAACTTATCAGGAAGTACATGGTCTTTTTCATTCAGCCATTGTATTGCATGATATGCTTTTGAAAAATATGACGGAGGCTGATTTTAAAAAAGCATTTATGCCTAAAGCTCTGGCCAGTCAGAACCTTGTGCAGACTTTCAGAAAAGAACCTCTTGATTTTATCTGCTTCTATTCTTCAGCACAGTCATTGGTTCACGCTCCAGGCCAGGCAAACTATGCCTCAGGATGTTCTTTTAAAGATAGTTACGCCCTTAGTGTGAGCAATTTATGGGACATTCCCGTAAGGATTATCAATTGGGGATATTGGGGGGAAGTTGGTGTCGTAGCAGCGGATGGTTATAAAGAAAAGATGAAGCAGGCAGGTATTGAAAGCATACAGACGGAAGAAGGGATGCATTTACTCGAAACCGTATTAAACAGTAATGAACAACAGGTTGTTGCGCTGAAACTCTCTGCTGCAACGGCTGCTGCCATGCCTGTGATGCATACCAACAAGGAGATATCACAAGTTAAATCCTGCTCTGTACTACAGTTGGAAGAAGCGGATGCTCTTATTTATCCAAAAACAGATCAGCTGGATCAGATATTTGAGAAGCTTTGTTGTAAAGGTGTATTGAAAGCATTGCTTCAACTGGGACTGGAAGACAAGCAGACTGCTGGTCAAACGATCGACAGTTTAAGATCCCGGCTTTCCATTAGTGATAAATACGGGCAATTATTTTCCGTTTTGATTGACCTATTGGAGACAAAAGGATATTTGACAATAAAAGATTCCCAGGTTTTTGTAAGTGCAGGCACGAAAGAAGAGCTCAATGACTTCGATTTCGAACAGCAGATGAGTGAGCTGGTGATGCAGGAACAGCAATACCGTCCTCATGGTACACTGCTTCAGATCTGTTTGGAATCCTTCCAGGAAATTTTAACTGGGAAATTACAAGCAACTTCCGTGATGTTTCCAGGCGGAAGTATGGATTATGTTAGTGGTATTTACAAAGGAAATGCTCAGTCAGATTACTTTAACGATCTGTTAGCAGGCATTATCAAAAATAGTGTTGCAGCCAGTATTCCTTATTTAAAATCCGGGGAAAAGATCAGAATATTGGAAGTGGGTGCCGGAACCGGAGGAACTAGTCAGGTGGTTTTCAGAGCATTGGAGCCTTATAAAGACCATCTTTTCTATTTGTACACAGATTTATCATACAGCTTTCTGCATTATGCTGAGCAACAATACAAAACAATGGCACCTTACTTGGAAACAGCTATTTTGAATATAGAACTGGCTCCTTCCGATCATCAGGTAGCAATAGGCAGCTATGATATTGTAATTGGAGCTAATGTGGTGCATGCCACTAAAAACATGGCTGTAACCCTGAATAATATTAAGGCTTTACTAAAGCAGGATGGTTTGTTGATTATGAACGAAATAGCACGAACAGAGTTATTCACCACAATGACCTTTGGATTATTAGACGGTTGGTGGCTGTATGAAGATGGTGGGATAAGATTAAAGGGCAGCCCGGGACTATCAGCAGAGAGTTGGCAGAATATCTTAAAAGAAACGGGTTATTTAAAACCTGTGAGCTATCCTGAAGTAACAAATCTTTCCCAACAGATTGTATGTGCTACAAGCGACGGAAAAATCATTTCCGGATCAAAACAACCGGTAAAAAAACATGAAATCAATAAAATAGTAGCTGTTCCAAAACAGAAAATGCCTGCCATGAAAAAAACAATAAATACCAATAGCCTCATTAATCAGCTGACCCAAATAGCTGCAGATTTAATTAAACTTCCACCGGGCGATTTTGATATAGAAATTCAGTTTATGGATTATGGTTTTGATTCCATCCTCAGTATGGAACTCATCAAAAATATCAATGAAAAGCTGAATGTAAACTTAAAATCCACAGATATTTTCAGCTATGGAACCATTCAGCAACTCGCCGATCATTTGATACGGAACTTTAGCGAATTACTGCAGGTTGAAGTACCTGCCGAAACTCCGGTTCCTGCTGCATTTCCTGAAGTGGAGATGTCTGGAAAAACACGTTTCACAGAAAACCTGAAAACTTTAGAACCGGTGTATCGTCATGAAAATGATATTGCAATCATTGGGGTGAGTGGACAGTTTGGGGCTGCCAATGATCTGGATGCATTTTGGGAAGTGTTGAAAAATGGGAAGAGCCTGATCGGTGACGTACCCCAAAACAGATGGGAGGGATATGTGAACAATGATGGTCCTAAGTGGAAGGGAAGCTTCTTGCAGGATATTGATAAATTCGACCCTGTCTTCTTTAAAATCTCAGGAAGTGAAGCTGAAATGATGGATCCGCAACAGCGTTTATTCCTGGAGCATTGCTGGAAAGCAATTGAAGATGCAGCCATTAATCCAAGAACATTAAAAGGCAGCAAATGTGGTGTATACGCAGGAGTGGCTCCAAGTGATTATAATATAGAGAAATGTGAAGAAGCTTCGGTAATGTGGGGGAACTCCAGTGCTATACTTGCCGCAAGAATATCTTACTTTTTAGATCTCAAAGGACCTGCAATTTCTGTGGATACGGCTTGTTCAAGTTCTCTTTTGGCGATGGATATGGGGTGCAGTAGTTTACAAAAAGGAGAAACCGACCTGATTATTGCCGGAGGAATCAATATTATGACAACACCAGACTTTTATTCCCTGGCTAATAGAGCCGGGATGATGTCTGAAACCGGACAATGCCATACTTTCGACAAAAAGGCAGATGGATTCGTACCCGGGGAAGGAGTAGGTGTTGTTATTATGAAACGTCTTGCCGATGCAGAACGTGACGGTGACAGGATTTATGGGGTAATTAAAGCCAGCTTAACCAATCAGGATGGAGCTTCTAACGGTATTACGGCTCCAAGTGTCCTGGCACAGCAAGAACTTGAAAAAGAAGTTTATAAAAAATTTAATATTAACCCTGAAACAATTAGCTACGTAGAAGCACACGGTACAGGGACCAGTTTAGGAGATCCTATTGAGCTGGATGCTTTGACCAATGCTTTCAGAAAGTACACAGAAAAAACACAGTATTGTAGAATAGGGAGCGTTAAAACCAATATAGGTCATACACTGGTTGCTGCGGGTATAGCAGGTGTTCTGAAGATCATACTTTCTCTAAAACACAAACAGTTGGTACCTACCTTGAATTTCGAAGAATGCAATCCTTTAATTGATCTTGCAGACAGTCCTTTTCAGGTTGGAACAGAATTAAGTGACTGGAAAACAGAAGGCGATACGCCAAAACGTGCAGCCATCAGCAGTTTCGGTTTTAGCGGGACGAATGTGCACATGGTGATTGAAGAATATCCTGAAAACAATGCGACAACGATTTCTGCGGAATCAGCAGTAATCATAATATCCGCTAAAAATGCAGAAAGACTTAAAAGTCAGGTTGGCAATTTAGTATCGTGGTTAGAAAAAAATCCGCAGACCAATATCCACGATATTGCCTATACTTTGCAAATCGGAAGAGAACCAATGGAAGAACGCCTTGCCGTACTTGCCGCAGACCAGGCTGATCTGACGCTTCAGTTGAAAGAATTCCTGAAAGGGAATACCGAACATTTGATGACCGGAAATATCAAAAAGAATAAAGCTGACTTTCTACTCGAAGGCGGAGCCGGAAAGGCATATATCGACTATGCAATTACACATGGCGAAATAAAGTCTTTAGCGCTTTTATGGACAAAAGGAGTGACCATAAGCTGGGATTTACTATACCCGCATAAACGTCCGAATAAAATAAGCCTTCCTGCCTATGCTTTTGCACGTCAAAGTTATTGGATTCCGGAGGTTAGAACTGTTGGTGCCAATGGGCACACCGGTTATTTGCATCCATTGATTCACTGTAATACTTCAACGGTTAAAACCCTTCAGTTCACGAGTCTTTTTACTGGAAATGAACGGTTTTTAAGCGATCATAAAATACAGAACGAGATCATATTACCTGGGGTAGCCTATCTTGAAATGGCTAGAACAGCAGGAACCGAACTTCTATCACAACAGGTTACGACTCTTAAAAATATAGCTTGGCTGAGCCCTGTTCGTATCAATAGAAAGGCAGAAGAAGTTTATGTTCGTTTACAAAGTATCAATGATGAGCTTAGTTATGATATTTACTCACTAAACGGACAAGAGCAGTTGCATAGCCAGGGACGCATTTCGACGCAATCATTGCCAGTGAAGAGTTTATTCGATCTTAAGGCTATTCAAAACAGATTGCCGGCAACTGTTGACCGAACTACCTGCTATGATATTTTCAGACAAATGGGGCTTAACTATGGAGATAGTTTCATGGGAATTGAGAGCATGTATTATTCATCCTCAGAAGCATTGTCTAAGATTACATTGCCAAAACTGGAAGGGTTTAGTGTTTCTCCGGGTCTGGTGGATAGTGCGTTACAAACCTGTATGGGAATGGGCTTTGTCGATAGAAAACCGATTACTCAGCTTCCGTTTAGCGCCAAAGAAGTTTTGTTCTATGACGAATTGCCTTTGACGATCTGGAGCTATGCCAGAAAGAGCACAACTAACCAGGGAAATGGGACTGTCATTACGTATGACGTAGATATCCTTGATGAAAATGGTAAAGTTCTCATGAGTTTTCATGATTTTGTTACCCTCCCGATCGATGGTACGGGGAAAACTGAATCGCGGGATACTGCAACAGATGCCTGTTTATTTACAATGAACTGGGAAGAATGTGCGGCAGAAAACCCGGTGGAGCAGCAGAATGAAGTAATACCGCTTGTTTTGTTGGTGGATAGCCCGGCACAACTGGCTGAAAATCTTAAGGCAGAATTAGGCATAGAAACAACAACGATTGACGGAAATATTGCTGAGGATTATCTGATCGATGTAATGTCCGTAATCAAAAAAAGAACATTAGAAAAAGATACCTTTCATTTGCTGATTGTTTGTTGTGTAAGCGACTATCTGGATTATGGCTTTATTTCCGGTTTGCTTAAAACAGCCAGTCTCGAAAATCCGGGAATTACAGGAAAAATAATTAGTGTAGACCGACTTTCTGTAAAAGATGTGCCTGAGTTGACCACCATTTTACAGGCCGAGCTTTGCACAGCTGATGCAGAGGTGCGTTATGAATCAGGATTGAGAAAAGTGAAAAAACTTAGTGAAATTAATATTTCGGATAATGACGGATTAAAAATTAAAGAAGGTGGAGTTTATCTGATTATAGGCGGAGCAGGTGGGATCGGTAGATTATTTGCTACCCATATTAACAAAGTTCCGCAAACGAAAGTGATTTTAACAGGCAGGAGTCAAATAGATGAAGAAAAAGAAGCTTTTATTGCAGGACTTGCTCACGGCGATTATTTTAGTTGTGATGTGAACAACAAAGAAGAGGTCATTAATTTACTCGATCAGATTAAGAAAAAGTACCACCGAATAGATGGAATTATCCATAGTGCAGGAGTAACTCAGGATAGTTTAATCATCAATAAGCTCTCTGAAGAAGTAAAGACCGTATTTGCGGCTAAAGTGAATGGGGTTAAAAATATTGATGAAGCCACTAAAAATGAAGACCTTGACTTTATGGTTCTGTTTTCCGGTCTTGCAGCTATTACAGGAAATGCAGGTCAGGCCGATTATGCGGCAGCGAATGTATATTTAGATCATTATGCAGTATACAGAGAAGCCGAACGCAATAAAGGGAAACGACAGGGAAAAACAATCAGTATCAATTGGTCATTCTGGAAAGAGGGTGGAATGGTAATGGACCAGACAAGTCAGGAGTATTTGGACAAACAGTATGGATTATCACCTTTGCCCAATGCTATTGGAATTAACATTTTTGATCAGTTATTAGGAAGCAATTACATCCAGGGAATAGTAACCTACGGAAAGGTTGACAAAATACGATCCCAACTACTAAACAGATTAGCAGTAAAACAAAAACATGCCCTGGTGCACGCTATGCCGAAAAATGCTGAATTACAGGATAAAGTAGCTTCAAAATTATTGGAGATCACTGTCCAGCTATTGAAATTATCGGAAAGCGATATTGAAAGGGACGAAAAACTGAGTGATTATGGCTTTGACTCCATTTTATTAATCAAGTATTCCAATGAACTCAATGATTTTTATGATACAGATCTGACACCGGCTGTTTTCTACAACTATCCGACCATAAACGATTTAGCTGACTTCTTACTTGAAGAATATCAGGAAAAGATTGTCGCTATTCATCAACCGGAATCATTATTGAATACGGAATTAGATGAATCAGAAGTAATTCAGGAAATTACATCACCGAGGTATCCGCTTTCAGAAGGCCAGAAAGGACTGTGGTTTATACAGCGATTGGAGCCCGAAAATGTAAATCATAATGTTCCCGTATCTTTTATCATTCCGGGAACTATTACTTATGAAGTAGTAAAGAAGGCTTTCCTGTTAACACTTGATGAATATCCGGTTCTAAGATCAAGCTTTCTTACCGATGAAATAACCGGAGAGGTTTATAATCAAATTAATAATATTGCTGAAATCCATATTGATGATAAAGAGCTTGCTGAAGATCAAAACATCAAAGAGGTTTCCTGGAACCTGGTAAGAACTCCGTTTAATCTGGAGACGGAACTCCCCGTAAGGTTATACATCAGAAGAGATCTTAAAACCAGTAAAAATTATATTCTGCTGGTATTTCATCACATCATTTTTGATGGAATGTCAAGCTCCGTATTTATAGCTTCTCTTTTTGAGAAGTACCAGAAGCTTTCAAATGGCCAAAAGGTATTGGTTAAAGAACCTGACTTTGCTTATTTCAGCTATGTAGAATGGGAAAGGAATTATATTCTTAGCAAGCAAGGTGAAAAAAGTCTGGCTTATTGGAAGGACAATCTTTCCGGGAGTTTACCTATATTGAATTTACCTTATGACCTTTATAAGCAGAACAGTATCAAAACAACCATGATCGGTATTGAAAGAATGAGGCTTGGTCAGCTGCAGGTAGATCGGCTAAAAGACCTAAGCCGAAGACTGAAAGTAAATCTTTCTGTTTTATTTTCCGGAATCTATGCAATGTTGCTTCACAAGCTTACATCAGAAGAGGATCTGTTGATTTTAATGCCTACTGCCGGACGTCCTAAAAAGGAATATGAAAACAGCATTGGCTATTACGTAAACATGATGATATTACGCAGCACGGTATCCGGAGAACAGACTTTTGCTGAATTGGTGAAAACTATCCAGGAAGGAATGATCAACGGAATGTCTCATGCAGCTTATCCTTTACCTAAACTATTGTCAGATCTGAATTTAGATCGTTCCGGGAATAGGGAAACGCCGTTCAAAGTATCATTTATTTACCAGAATATTTTTGACGAAATATTAACCGGTGGAGGATCTGGTGTTGAAATTTATGACGAAGTATATCAGGAAACGCCCCATGTTTATTCTTTGGAAATACAGGATCTTAGAAAGGAAATCATTGTCAGTCTGAAATATGACCAGGATGTATTTAGTGCAGAAATCATACACCAGCATATGGGATATTTTACGGAATTAATGAATGGTGTTCTGGAAGATACGGCTAAACAGATAAGAGCTTATGAAGTGTTATCTAAAAAGGAAATCAATTATTTCCTGAATGAAAGGAATAATACGGCTGTTGCTTATCCTAAGTATAAAACACTGGCTGACCTTTTTGAAGAGCAGGTCTTTAAAACCCCTGATGATATAGCCGTGGTACACGATGGAAGACGAATTACATATACAGAATTGAATGAAATGGCTAATCGTTTGGCAGGGGCACTTGTAAAATCCGGTCTTCCGGCTAATGCTCCCGTAGCTATCGTTTCCCATAAAAGTTTGGAACAGGTTTGGGGAGTATTGGGGATTCTGAAGGCTGGTGGACATTATATTCCCGTTAAAGGTAGCTTGCCTGAAAATAGAATGAATGAACTGATTGCACAGACTGAATCCACTATTGTTTTAGTACAGCCGGATTATATGGATAAGGTAAGCTGTTCCGAAGAGGTGAAAATAATCCTTCTGGAAGAAGATACTTTTGCTGCCGAATTGACAACTCATGAAACAGTAAAAGTTCCGGATACGGAACTGGCTTATATCATTTTTACTTCAGGTTCTACAGGAAAGCCAAAAGGAGTGATGATCGATCATCGCGGAGCAGTCAATACCCTATATGATATGAATGCGAGATTTGACATTACTTCAGAAGATAAGGTGTTTGGCATATCCGACCTCAATTTTGACCTTTCCGTTTATGATATTTTCGGAACATTCGCCTGTGGAGCAACACTAATCCTGCCTCTTGAAACGGAAGGATTGAACCCGGATATCTGGCTTCGCTACGTCAAAGAAGAACAGGTGACCGTTTGGAACTCAGTGCCTCAAATCGTTAATTTATTGATAGAGAGACAAGAAGATACGGCGGAAATGTTTCTTGAGAGTTTAAGAATGTATTGGATGAGTGGAGATTGGATTCCTTTGGATTTACCAAATAGAATAAAAAATGTGAATCCGGACAGCAATGTAATCAGTCTGGGTGGGGCTACAGAAGGCTCTATATGGTCTATTTATTTCCCTATCGGTAAGATTGATCCGTCTTGGAAAAGTATTCCCTACGGCTATCCTCTGGGCAATCAGGAAATGTATGTCTTGGACGCCAATCTTTCTCCTTGTCCGGTAAATGTACCTGGAGATATTTATATCGGTGGAATTGGGGTAGCTAAAGGCTATCACCAGGATCCTGAAAAGACGGCTGCCAGCTTTATTAAACATCCGGTAATGCAAAAACCACTGTATCGTACCGGAGACATAGGTAGCCAGCATCCGGACGGATTTATTGTATTCCTTGGCAGGCAGGACGGACAGGTTAAGATCAATGGATTCAGAGTTGAATTAGGTGAGGTAGAAACCATTTTACAGTTATCTCCGCTTGTTAAACAGGGCTTGGTCCTGACCATAGAAGATGATAACCGAAATAAAAGACTGGTAGCCTATGTTGTAGCTAACGATGTTTTTGATAAAGAAGAATTGCAAAAGCATCTTAGAGCTCATTTACCGGAATATATGGTTCCTTCTATATTTATTGAAATAGATAAAATTCCATTATCTTCCAATGGTAAAGTGGATAGAAAAGCTTTGCCAAGCGTTGATCCGAACGAAATAGCTGAAAGAGAATTTACAGCACCATCAGATGAAACAGAGCATAAGCTGGCTGAAATATGGATCAAACTGTTGAATATTAATAAAGTAGGTGTTCATGATAACTTTTTCGAGGTTGGAGGGAACTCATTAACAATGATTCAGCTAACCCATAAGATCAATATGGTATTTGACAGAGATATACAGCTGATCCATATCATGAAGAATCCAACAATTGCTGAAATAAAAATTCTGATTAATGGTTATGAAGAGTCTGGCGATGATTCAGTTTTAACCTTAAGAGAAGGCAGTATGGAAGAGGTAACTTTTATTATTCCGGGGGCGCTTGGATCAACAGAAGGTTACTTTAGTTTGGCAGGTGATTTACCGGGAGAAGGAGCTGTTTATGGCTTGCAGATGAAAGGGCTCGCCAGCAATGAAGCACCTAATACAAGTATTGAAGCAATGGCAGCCTATAACCTGGAACAGATTAAACAGACAGGTGTGATAGGTGGAATTACTTTACTGGCACATAGTTACGGTGGTATAGTGATTTATGAAATGATTAAACAGGCCGGGGGATCAGCAATTGCTATTGAGAAGGTTATTTTCCTGGATTGTTTTGTAGATCCGCTTTCTTCTTTCCATTCACTACAGGAAGTTGAAAAATTAGGTACTTACTTCAGATCATTGATCAAATTCAGTCAGCCATGGCTTAATGAAACAGCCGTAGAAGATCTGGTGAAGCAATTGCCCGAAGATAATTACATGAAGTTCATCTGTGACACGGTCCATTCGCTTCCTCCAAAAACGATAGAAAAGATGTGGAAAGTATTTCGTGCTTCCATCTCAGCTGTTTATCATATGGAAGAAAAGTTGAATCAGGCCATGATATTCATACAGGCCGATAATTCACAGCTTTCGGGAGAAGATTGGGGAGATCAAGGTGCTGCAGCCGGCTGGGATCAATATTTCAGCGATGTACAGATTGTCAATTCAGATGCCAACCACTTTACCATTGTAAATACGCCTTATTGCACGGAATGGTTAACAAAAATGAATACAAAAGAAAATTACTGGTAATGCGTAGATAGTCCGATCCTCTACAAGAAGATACAGCACTATCCTGCCGGCCGGCTATAAACCGGGCAGACTCTATCCCGAGCCACTTAGATTAGTAGAGCATTACGATGATGAAAACCGCGTGTCAAACATGATCTGAAAAGTGATCTCTTATCATGCAAATATTAGGTGTTTCTATATTTAGCAAAACACACCTGAAAGAGCTGCTAACTGAATTTATTTGATGACTGAAATTTGCGTATCAGTACTAAATAAAGTATAAAACAAACACTATAGCACATAAACTAAAACACTCCATAATACATATGAAAGTAGTAATGTTCCCAGGCCAGGGATCCCAATACAAAGGGATGGGAAAAGGCCTATTCGATCGGTTCAGACAAGAAACTATTCTTGCGTCAGAAAT
Organism: Sinomicrobium halophytocola; assembly: GCF_052983395.1. Lineage (NCBI taxonomy): Bacteria > Pseudomonadati > Bacteroidota > Flavobacteriia > Flavobacteriales > Flavobacteriaceae > Sinomicrobium > Sinomicrobium halophytocola. The sequence continues at coordinate 255,828 of NZ_JBRKIT010000011.1, read as the reverse complement.
ATTGGGTTACAACCTTGAAGAATTATGCATCAAAGATCCCGAGCGTCAGTTGGCAAAAACACAATTTACACAGCCGGCACTTTATACGGTAAATGCATTTACCCATTATGCAAACCAATCGGGAAATAAACCGGACTTTTTTATCGGACATAGCCTGGGAGAATACAATGCCTTATTGGCTGCTGAAGCATTTAGTTTTGAAACAGGATTAAGACTGGTTCAAAAAAGAGGTGCGCTGATGGCCGCGGCATCCGGGGGAGGGATGGCAGCAGTATTAGGCCTGCAGGTTGATGTTGTGCAAAAACTGTTGGAGGAAAGCGGTTATAGCGATATTGATATTGCCAATATCAACACACCCACTCAAATTGTAATTGCAGGACCTCAGAATTCTATCGACAAGATTGTACAAGAATTTGAAGAAAAGAAAATTAAGATATTTCCCCTTTTTGTAAGTGCTCCTTTCCATTCAAGATATATGAAGCCTGCTGCTTCAGAATTTAAAGATTATCTTCAAAACTTTAGTTTTTCTGCTTTACAGGCCCCTGTAATCGCTAATGTTACGGCAAAAGTTTATCCGGATGGACAAATCATCGATCTTTTAGCTAAACAGATTGAAAGCCCTGTACAATGGACAGATACCATCCGAATGCTAATGGGTAAAGGAGTTACGGAGTATGAAGAGACGGGAAGCGTTATTCTGACAAAAATGGTTAACGAAATTACAGAAAACTGTATACCATTAACTCATGAAGAAGAATTGGTTAAGGAAAACCCGAAACCACATGTCAATGGAGCTTCGAATAGTAAGGTTAATGGTGAGCCTGTAATAAAAACCTGTCTTTCCACCCGTTTGGGAAGTCATGAATTCCGTAAAGATTACGGACTTAAATATGCTTATATGGCCGGATCAATGTATAGAGGAATAGCCTCTTATCAATTGGTTGTTCGTCTGGCAAAAGCTGGTTTTATGGGCTTTCTTGGCACGGGGGGGATGCCTTTGGCAGAAATAGAGCAAAACATTATTAAAATTCAGGAGGAATTAACTAATGGAGAAGCTTACGGAGTGAACTTCTTACATAATTTGAACGACCCGGCTTCTGAAATGAAAGCTATGGAGCTTTTACTCTTGTATGGAGTGACAAATATAGAAGCTTCGGCTTATATGCAAATGATGCCTGCTTTGGTCTATTACAGATTAAAAGGTTTGCAAAAGGGGCCAAATGGGAAAGTTATTTGTAAACATAATATTATAGCCAAGGTTTCCAGGCCCGAAGTAGCAGAGGTTTTTATGCGTCCTGCTCCCGGGAAATTAGTGAGGCATCTCTTGGAAGAAGAGCTTATCACAGCAGAGCAGGCAGCTCTTTCCAAAAAAGTACCAATGAGTTATGATATATGTGTTGAAGCGGATTCAGGGGGACATACAGATCGTGGAATTGCTATGGTTCTATTACCTTCCATCCAACGCTTAAGAACGGATATCATGGCAGAATACGATTATGATAAAGGCATACGCGTTGGGTTGGCAGGCGGAATTGGTACGCCTCAGGCAGCAATGTGCGCTTATATAATGGGAGCGGATTTCATTGTTACAGGCTCTGTTAATCAATGTACGGTAGAAGCAGGTACCAGTGATGCGGTGAAAGATCTTTTACAGGATATTAATGTACAGGACACCGACTATGCTCCGGCAGGAGATATGTTTGAAATTGGAGCAAAAGTACAGGTGCTCAGAAAAGGAGTATTGTTTGCTGCAAGAGCTAACAAATTGTATACTTTATATAACAAATACAATGGGTTAGAAGAGATCCCCGAAAAGATCATAATGCAATTAGAGAAAACTTATTTCCGAAAAAGTATCAATGAAATATGGGACGAAGTAAGAGATTATTGTAAAAATATAGGAGCAGAAGCTGAAATCATTAAAGCAGAACAAAATCCTAAGAACAAAATGGCATTGGTGTTCCGTTGGTATTTTGGTTACACCAATAAGCTGGCTTTTGAAGGAAATATAGAAAATAAAACTAATTTTCAGGTCCACACAGGCTCTGCATTGGGAGCATTTAATCAATGGGTAAAAGGAACCCCGATGGAAAGCTGGAAAAAACGCCATGTAGATGAAATAGGAATCAATATTATGGTCGGAGCAGCGAAATTATTGGAAAATACAGCATTAATGGTCAATAATTAAATGATTAAAAAACACATTGTATTCTTATTTTCCGGACAAGGGAGTCACTATCGGGGGATGGGACGGGAGTTGTATGAGCAGCAACCAAAGTTTAAAAGAAGCCTGGAAAAACTGGATAAAATTGTACAAAAGCAGCTGAACTATTCATTGATTGATGAGCTTTATACCCAAACAGAAGAAACTTTCGATGAACTTCTGATTACCCATCCTGCCATTGTTGCTGTTGAGATTGCCCTGTATGAAGTAATGTTGGAAATGGAGATCAAACCAGACTTTGTATCCGGTAATAGTTTAGGAGAGTTTGCTGCCGGTGTGGCAAGTGGAGTATGGGACGCTGGCATGGCTATTGAAGCTGCTATAGAACAAGCTAAATCAATTTGCCGTACTGATATTGAAGGCGGAATGTTAGTAGTGTTCGCCGAAGAAAGAAAACTGAAGAGCCTCTACGTACAACATCAACTATTTCTCGCATCGGATAATTTTAACGGGCATTTTACTTTATCGGGTAAGACCTCTCATTTAGAGTTATTTGAAAATGAATTGTCCCAACGAGGGATTAATTCTTTTCGATTGCCGGTAAACACCCCTTTCCATTCACCATTAATGAAGACTGCTAAAGTTGACTTCGATCAATACACCAGTTCAGCGAATACTTTTAATAATCCTATAACTGGTTTTATATCCGGTTTTAAGGCAAAAGAGATCGATGAATTAACAGAAGATTATTTTTGGCAGGCAGTTAGTCAATACACCAATTTCACAAAATTGGTTGATCTTTTTGAGACAAAAGGCCCTTGTTTATATATTGACATGGGACCTTCCGGAACCAGTGCAGCATTTGTTAAATATAATTTACAATCCGATACCCAATCCGAAACCTTTCATATTATGAGTCCCTATAGGAAAGAAATGGGACAGTTAGAGAAGTTACAGACAATGATGAGTTAAAAACTAAATGTTATGAAAGTAAAAGTTTTTCGTGTTTCCAATCAAGATATAAAAAATCAATGTTATTTGATTCATGACAATCATTCCGGTATTCTGATAGATCCGGCGTGGGATTATGAGCTGATTAGTAACTTTTTAGAAGAAAATCATATTATGTTGAAGGGAGTTCTTTTAACACATTCTCATCACGACCATACAGATTTGGCTTCGACCTTTGCAGAATATTATGGAATCCCGGTGTATATGTCGGAAATCGAGATCCGGGAATATGATTTTATATGCCCGAATCTTATAGCCATCCAGCATTTACAGGAGATGGTTATAGGGACCTTTGCCATAACGGTATTGCTGACTCCGGGACATACTAAAGGTAGTGTGTGTTATCTCATCAATAGGCATTGTTTTACGGGAGACACCATTTTTATTGAAGGTATAGGGATCTGTGACCATGCTGGCATTAATTCACTCTATGATTCCGTTCAATTTATAAAACAGTATTTGCCTCTTCAGACTTTGATTTGGCCGGGGCATTCGTTTGGAGAAAAACCAGGTAAGGAACTGGGCTTTTTGTTGCATAACAATATTTATTTCCTGCTGAACAGAAGGGATGCGTTTGCAGATTTCAGAATGCGGAAGAACCAACCAGATCCTTTCTCTTTTAAATGAGATTATATTAATTGATGATGAAATAACTGATATGAATTTGTTCATGCAAAATAATGTTGCTGTTGAAAAATTTGCTTTACAAAGAGCAGACGGGGCGTTTCCTGCTGCTATTGCCATGGTTAATAATTCACTTGCCGTACTGAAGGAAACGAGACATTCATTTCTTCACAATAATGAACTGAACTTTTTTGACACCTTGAAATTTCCTAAAGTACAGCATAGTTACTTGTTAGGCAGATATGCTGCTAAAATGGCTTTGGGCGTTTTCATGGAGAATTCTGTTTTAACAGATTTGAGGATAGATTCAGGAATATTTCAACAGCCCGTTCTATATCTTGCTGAGGGTGGAAATGTACAACTTAGTATCTCGCATACTACAGAAATGGGATTTGCTGTCGTTTTTCCCGAGGAACACCCTATGGGAATAGATGTAGAGGCTATTAATGCAGAACAAAGTAAAACAATTAAAGGGGTTATAACCTCTAATGAGCAAAATAGGTTAAGTTTAATTGATGTAGATTGTAATAAAAGTCTTACTGTTTTGTGGACCATCAAAGAGGCCTTGTCCAAAGTGTTAAAAACCGGGTTAATGACACCTTTTCATCTATATGAGATCGAAAATATTGAACGTAAGGACGAGATTATTGTTTGTAGCTTTATCAATTTTCCACAATATCAATCCATGTCATGGATATCAAATGGACATGCATGGTCTATAGTTTTACCTAAGAAAAGTATTTTAGATATCGCTGTGATCCGGCAGTTATACTTTTAAAGTATCCTTGATAAGCGCCTGCTTGTTAATTGGGTACAATATGAAGATGAATTATGGTTTGAGCTTAATTAGATTGAATAGCAGCTATAGTGTGATATTGACAACAGATCAACTTTCAAAATTCCTAATATGAACTTTTACAAATCTCATCCAACTTAGTTTGATTAACTATGCATCAAACATTGAGTTTTTAATATAAATGGCCCTGATCTAAGCCATTTATGGTTTCACCTTTTGATCTTATTATGACTTTTCAGGTTATTTCTTCAGTTATTTCATATGGCTTATTTACCAAAAGACTTTCGGAATTGACACGGTCATTAGCTTTTTGTGAGTAACCGTGATTGTTATTAATGAAAAAGCAGGTCATTGCTGAAGGATTAACTGATAGATGAATTTTAAACCCATTTAAAACTATTAGATTATGTATAAGAATGAAAACCATATTTTTGATTTGATCGTTGCTCACGTGGCTGATATCTCAGCGGATATAGACCACGGTCCGATCACACGTTCTTCAATGTTGTCCCCCCTTGGAATAGATTCCATTGGCCGGGTTGAACTCATTGCAAGAATGCTGGAAGAGTTATCGTTAACTGACCCGACGTATGAATTTTATAAAGCCGCTAACCTCGGTGAACTTGCAATACTATTTACTCATAAACTCAGGGAAAAGTAAATTTTGTTGCCTGATGTCATTCCCGATGGTACACTCTCCAATCTGCCTGGGGTGAATTTCTCGAAGCAACTTTTTTGTGTCAAAAGATATCGTTTTTGGTTGGGATAAAGGGGATCAGTTTTTTGACTCTTATCATCATATCCTGGCGATATTTTATATCGCCCAGGGTTTTTGCCCTTCTTCAAGGGGCATGCAAGCAATATACCTTCCCGGAATCGGCTCATAAGCCCTGGCCTGTACCATTCCGATTTCAGAAGTGAAATAACCGCTAATGGTAAGGCTTCTGAAAATATCAAAATAGTGTTTTTCCTCTGAGTTTAGAGCTTCTTCCTGCAATCTTCCCAAAAATTCGAGTTTTTGATCGGGAGCCAATTGTTGAAAAGACCTGTTATATTGAGTTGCACATTTTTGGTCTAAATCGTTGAGGCCGTCGATGAACAGTTTCTTTTGTTCATCCCTGAAACAATCTTTTACCATAACGATCATATATTCCCCGATCCGGGTAGCTTTCGCCCCGGGAATGTCATCGGTAGTAGGGATGATTGTTTCTCCTATGTCATCGAGAAGAGAAAGTTCAACATCTTCAATGCTCACCCTGTTTTTTGGTACATATGAACAGGAATATAAAAGCCATGAAGGAATTAGTGTTATTCCCCCTAATAGGCCTGCACGGTGTAAAAAGGTTCTTCGTAACATTGCTATAAATTTCTTTTGTTTAATTCCCTTACGGCGAAATCTGCTGCCCGGGCGGTCAGGGCCATATAAGTTAAAGAAGGGTTTTGACATCCGCTGGAAGTCATACAGGCCCCGTCGGTGACAAATACGTTCTCTGCCCCCCAAACCTGATTATTTTTGTTCAGTACGGAAGTCTTTCTATCCCTGCCCATCCGGGCAGTTCCCATTTCGTGAATATTGAGCCCGAAATTCCTTCTTTCCTTCAGGTCCCGGATGTTCTTAAAGTTGGCCTTGTCCAGCATTTCCATTGCGGACAGGACCATGTCTTTCTCCATAGCTTTTTCATTCTCCTTATATTCGGCATCCACTACGAGCAGGGGGATTTCCCATGCATCCTTTTTGTCCGGGTGCAGGGTAACACGATTTTCATGATAGGGAAGGCATTCGCCCATTCCAAGCATAGAAAACATCCAGGGGCCGACACTGGTCATTTCTTTTTTCAATTCTTTTCCTATTAATGACCCGTGTTTGTCGGTAGCTGAAGGGCGAAAGCCTCCGCAAGAGTAGGCATACCCCCTTTTAAAATCAGGCTGTTTATCTTCCTTAAAATTCCTGAATCTCGGCATATAAGTACCGGTCGGTCTCCTACCTGCATAATATTTATCTTTAAGTCCACTGTACTCCCCAACTACCCGGGCATTATAATTATGGTCCATCAAGTTATGTCCCAATTCTCCACTTTCATTCCCTAACCCGTCAGGGAAACGATCAGACCTGGAATTCATCAGGATGAGGGTGGAGTTTAGGGTGGAGGCATTTACAAATATTATTTTGGCAAAGTATTCGGTAGCTACTTTTGTGTCAGCGTCTATGACTCTTACCCCGGTTGCTTTGCCTTTTTCCCGGTCATAAATTATGGAATCTACCACGGCATGGGGTCTTATGGTAAGGTTCCCGGTTTTCTCTGCTGCCGGCAGGGTGGAGGAATTACTGCTGAAATAGCCGCCGAAAGGGCATCCTCTCCTGCATAGATTCCGGTATTGGCAGGGTCCTCTCTCGTTGTGCCGTGTGGTAAGATTAGCAGTTCTCGAAATTACCAGGTGTCTGTCTTTGTAATTCGAGGAAAGGGTTTCCTTTACGTAAGTTTCCAGGCAGTTCATTTCCATAGGAGGCAGAAATTCCCCGTCCGGGATTTGCGGCAAGCCATCCCTGTTTCCACTGATCCCTGCAAATTTTTCAACATAACTGTACCAGGGAGCTATATCTTTGTATCGTATGGGCCAATCCACTCCTATCCCTTCTTTGGCATTAGCTTCAAAATCAAGATCACTCCAACGCTGGGTGTGACGTGCCCATAGCAGGGATTTTCCTCCCACCTGGTATCCCCGTATCCAGTCGAAAGGTTTGGACTGCTCATAAGGATGTTCCCTGTCTTTTACAAAAAAATGTTCGGTATCTTCCGAATATGCATAACATCGGCTTGCTATCGGATTTTCTTCGATCACTTTCAGAGGCAGCCTGTTTCTATGCGGAAATTCCCATAAATGCATGTGGGCGGTTGGATAATCCTTTATGTGCTCTACCATCCTCCCGCGTTCCAGGACCAGGGTCTTCAATCCCTTCTCACATAGTTCCTTGGCTGCCCAGCCCCCGCTTATACCGGAGCCTATGACTATGGCATCGTATGTGTTCTTGTCTTTACCTTTTTTATTGATGTACATTCTTGTTGGTTGATCTTTTGTTTGTATATGATTGAATAGTCTCAATTTTTCTTTTGTATAAGGTCCGTTAACACTTTTCCAAACCTGTGTCCTAACCCAATCTGCCCTTTGGAGGAATAATGTAACTCATCCTGATTTTTGTCAAGGCCTTCTGTAGAAATCATATAGGCATGTTCTACGTCTTTTTCTATTTTTTCCTGGGCTTCCCGCACCAATTCGGCTCCGGGATACCGTTCGATAACCGGGTTGACCCTGCCGTATAGTACGGGTAAATCCTGTTGATCCATATCCTTACGGATACTGCTGATAAGCTTTCGGAAACCGGCATAGTAGTCTTTTCCGGCCGTTGTGAATCTCGCATCTGTTTCGCCCTGCATCCAGACCAAGGCTATCGGTTTAATCTTTTCTCCTTTTACAATTATACGGGTATGGTGAACTAATGAATCATAGAGCTTGCCAAATTCGGGGGTTCCCATTGTTGTTACTTTTTCGAAGTCATAATCTACAGCCCAATCATACAGGGAAGAACCACCAACGGCATATTTGATAAGTATGAATTCCTTGTCCGGAAAATATGCTGATAATTTATCGCAGATACCTAACTCCGGTCCGAATGAACTATCGGAAGCAGGTGAGAGCTTGGAACTTTTCCCAAAATTGTAATAGGTGATATGTTCACTTATCCCTTTATGATCGATCTCTTTTTTCTGTCCGGCACCCACCATATTGGATTGCCCTGCGAGAATGATGAGGCCGACCGATTCTTTTTCGTTTTTCTTTGTAACATCCTTTTCGTTTTTCTTCCTGTTAGTATTATGGCACCCCGTTCCCAAAACCAGCAACAGTAAACATATACACAGACTATTGATTTTTATTGTCATAATAAATTTTCCGTTCTTAATTATCGATTAGTTTTTGTAAAAAGGCAGGGTAAGTCTCTCCCAGGGAAGTGCCTTGTCCTTTTACATGCTTTCCATAGGTTATGGAATCTCCGAAACACAGAATCTTAATACCGTTTTCTATCAGGTTGTTTTGCATGAGATATTCGTAAATCCTTTCTGCCATAAAGTAATAGCCTTCAGCCGTAGGATGGACCCCGTCTTTTTCACCACTATTCAACTCATTTTTTATGAACCGGTCCTGGTTATGCACAGGTATTTTCTTTTCGGAAAAAACGTGATACAGATCTATCATTCCAAAACCATAAATATCTTTCAGTTTTTTCATAACAGAGGTAATACTGTCCAGTTTGCTGTTGGGATCCTGTTTGAACATTTCCGGATCGTGCCTTTGATACAAATAAATAGTGTCCACGGGAGGGGGGCTGACCAGGATACATCCTATTTTCCATTCTTTGATCTTGTTCAATATGGTTCTGAGATTGTCTTCATATTCCTTGAAGGAGATCATCTTGGACGTATTGAGCATATCGTTGGTGCCTATCATTAAGAGGATCAGGTCCGGATGTTTTTCCCATACATCGGCATCGAGGTGGGTCAGCAGATCCCCGGTGGTATTTCCGCACACTCCGGAGTTGATCACGGAATGATTTTGTCCGTATGCCCGGATAAGGGATAAAATACTTATGCCCATCAGGATAAGTATTTGGGTTTTCTTTTTACAAAATTCACACATAATCCATTTCAAATGCGGTTTTCCCTTTGAGTACATAAATCCGGAACAAAATTGTAACGCATAATGTGGCTATGGCCCCTCCTATATAGGAAATGTTGTTATCGAGCTCAAAACCTTCAGGGGCTATCAGGATATAAGTGGTACAAACCATGGTCATAAACACTGCCGGGACTAGGCTTATCCAATAGAATTTTCCGGTGTAATACAGGTAGACGGTTACGGTCCATAATACCACCACGGCGAGGGATTGGTTGCTCCAGGCAAAATATCTCCAGATTATGCCAAAATCTACTAAAGTCAGTAAAAATGCAATGATAAACAGCGGACTGCTTATATATAACCGTTTTTGTATGCTGTCCTGTTTGAGGGAAAAGGTGTCTGCTATGACAAGGCGTGCCGATCTGAAAGCGGTATCCCCCGAGGTAATCGGTGCTGCTACAATTCCGATAAGGGCCAGCACCCCTCCTATATTTCCAAGCATTTTGGTAACAATCTCATTAGCAGCCCATGCAGCATTATTGTGGTTTGTTTCCATAGCTGTATTGAGCCCTTCCACGTTGCCTAAAAAGACCATTGCCGCCGCCGCCCAGATAAGAGCGACGATACCTTCGGTGATCATGGCTCCGAAAAAGATCCGTTTTCCCCGGGATTCATTGGTGATACATCTTGAGATCATCGGCGATTGAGTGGCGTGAAATCCGGAAACAGCGCCGCATGCAATAGTTACAAACAGTATAGGGAACATAGGGGTCTGTTGGGGATTCCCCGTCATATTGTGAAGGTTGGAGAAGGTAACTTCCGGAATGGCATACCGGCCCGACAATAAAGCGATCAATAGGCCGAAAGCCATAATAAGCATGGCCAGCCCGAAGATGGGATAGAGTTTCCCTATCAACTTGTCTATGGGGAGCAGGGTGGATAAAATATAATAAACGAGGATGATGGCTACCCATATCCACTGATCTGCGAAATTTCCCGTGAGTTCATTTATAATTTTAGCAGGCCCAACCAGAAAAACAGTACCTACAAAGATTAGAAGGACTACCGTAAACAGCCGGATTACCTGTTTGGTGTGAGGTCCCAGATAAATTCCTACAACCTCGCTAATACTTAACCCGTTGTGTCTTAACGATAGCATTCCGGAAAAATAATCGTGTACGGCTCCGCCGAAAATACAACCCAGGACAATCCATAAAAATGCAGAAGGGCCGAACATAGCCCCGGAAATGGCACCGAAGATCGGCCCTAGTCCGGCAATATTTAAAAACTGTATCAAAAAAGCTTTCCAGGTCGGCAAGGGAATAAAATCAACGTTATCCCTTAGCCTGTATGCAGGAGTAGAACGATCCGGGTCTACTTTAAAGATCTTTTCGACAAAACTTCCATAGAGAAAATAACCGGCTATAAGTACGCATATGGATACTATAAATGAAATCATGGGCTAATGATTTTGCGATGATGTCGATTCAAGGACCTGCCCGTCAGCTTCAAGCTGTTTTCTGAGTGGCCCGTACTCCAGGTCCTGAACTACGGCGCTATTATGTTCAATGGCCATAACGGCAACAGTGGCAGCACTTTGCGCCAGTATCATAAACACGGGCTCCATTCGAATAGACCCGAAAGCTATATGGGAACTTGAAACTGCTACCGGCACAATAAGGTTGTTACATTCTTTTTTTTCTGGTAGAATAGCGCCAAGTGAAATCCGGTACGGGTTATCCGGATGCACCCCGATATCCCCTTCGTTCTGCACATAACCTTCTCTGGTGATATACCTTTGTACATTGTGGGAGTCCAGGGTGTAAGATCCCATACCTATAGGGTCGGGTACCGGTTTTTTTCCGAGGATTTCGTGCTCGGTCATTACATATTGCCCTATCATTCTTCTTGCTTCCCTGACATAAATCTGATAGGGCCAATGGTCATTGTCTGTAAATTCGTCTTTGGCCAGGCCCCACTGTCCGAATTCTTTCCGGACTTCCTCCGGGATACGCGGATCTGTAGCCATAAAATAAAACAGTCCCTTCTGGTACGTTTCATGAGCTTTGACGATCTCCTTGCGTTTTTGATAACCGGCTTCGGGATATTCGTAATTCATTCCTATATAATCTGTACTAAAAGGACCGTGGTTATTGGTATCTGTTTTTAAATTGGGAACAGGATCGAACTTGTTAAAAGTCTCGTTCCAGCCTTTATCGTATAGTCTGATCAGTAACTCATATTGTTCCGGGTCATAGCCCTCCGGTTTCTCAAAAGGCATTCGATTCTCTTTTACCCGGGTCATACATACCCTGAAACAATATGCCTGTATTCTGTGGTCTCTGTCGCATTTCGCTCCCGGGGCCTCTGGAGAGATTCCTTTAAGCAGCCCGCTTTCCAGGTCTCCGGGTACTTTATAGGGGCTTATCCCGAAATTCCCGAAATGATGGGAATGGTGAAATACTTCGGGCTGGATGCCGTTCCATTGCTCCTTATAAGTATCACAAGATTCTCTTCCTACCGTATAAGAAACTCCTGCAGAGGCCATGAGATCTCCCTCGTAAGTAGCATCTATAAATACCTTTGCCTTAAATTTAAGACCGGATTCCGTTGTTATGGCGTTAATCCGGTCCCCGGTTTTTTCGACCCCGGTTTCCCTGTTGAGATATTCTTCCCGGTAAACGGTAATTTCGTGTTCTTTTATAAAATCCTCGAATACCTGTTCTGCTATATGCGGCTCGAATATCCACATTGTCCTGTGTTCCCCGTCAATAGCAGGGGTTCCTTGCCCAATGTTGCCATAGGATTCCCTGTTTTGCCATTTCCAGGTGGAAGATTCCTGGTAATAATTATAGATCCGCTGATAAAACTCTCTGGCGAGGCCGCCTATTACACTTTTATTTCCCGTATCGGTATATCCCAGTCCGGAAGAGGAAAGACCGCCAAGATGTTTATCGGGAGATACTACAACTACGGATCTCCCCATTTTTTTTACCTGGACCGCAGCAATCACAGCTGCCGAAGTCCCGCCATAGATTACAACATCTGTTTCCACTGCCGGAGCAGCCTTTTGGATTTGCCCATGAGATGATATACTGAAAAAGATGATTAGGAGCAATTGTATAGCCTTTTTCGGATTCATTTTGAAGATTTTAAATTAAAAAATAAGTATGGGATAGTGCTATTCGTATTTCTCTTAATACCCCGGATTCTGGTCACTCGGACTCAGGGCAGGGTTATTATTGATCTCATTTACGGGAAGGGGTAAAAGCAGGCTTACGTCATTCCATGCTTTCCCTGTAGCTTCAATGGCCTGTTGTGCCTTACCGGTTCTTAAGAGGTCGTTCCATCTTTTCATTTCCAGAACAAACTCGAATGCTCTTTCATCTAAAACCTTATCCTTGAAGTCCGAAGCCGACATCCCTGAAGGATAATCTATTCCGGAAGGACTGTTCAGGTCCAATCCGTATCCTCTTCTTCGAATAATATTGAGTCTTTCCAATGCCATATTATCCGGCTGGCCTTTTAATTCACTGGTCGCTTCGGCATAAATAAGATAGGCTTCCGCCAGTCTGAAAACGGGTACATTGTTTCTGCTGTTATCAGTATCCGGTGCATCAGGATCCCTGAACTTTCTGAACAGAACAGGAGTTTCCTGGTTTACCCAAACCGTATCGCCATCAATAATTCTATAGGAGAACAGGTTAAATTCTTTCCGAAGGTCATTTTCGTCCCACCTTCCAAAAACGGAATTCTCTACGGGAACCCATCCCCTGAAGCCCCCTACAGAATAGCCCATGCCGGGATCTCCTATATAAGTAGGTATGCGTTGTCCGTTTGTTCCGCTGTGATGAATTGACCAAATATCTTCTGAATGTGTATTAACTCCCGGGCCATATATCTGCATAAAATCTTCTGCTTCATTCACTTCAACCAGTGAAAAAGCCCCGCTTGTAATGACTTCGTCGGCCAGGTCGCTTGCTTCCTGCCATTTTTCTGTATTAAGATAGGCGTCGGCCATTAGCATTTTTGCCGCCCAACGTGTAGCGCGGCCACTTTCAGAATCCGGAAATGAAGTGGCAAGGTCTGGTATGGCCTCTTCCAGGTCCTTAATAATAAAGTCCCATGTTTCCTGAACTGTAGCTCTCGGTGTGGCAATATCTTTAAGATCAGTAAACTCGTGATCTCTTATGGGAACACCTCCCCAATACTTTACCAGGTTACTGTAGAAATAGGCTCTTAAAAACCTGGCTTCGGCAATATATCGTTTCTTTATCACTTCATCCATATCAATTCCGGGGACATTGTCGAGTACGGCATTTGCGCGGTTGATTCCTCTGTAGATATCGGCATAGGCATCGAACATCCTGCTTTGATTGCTATTATCGAGAGGGAGGTCATAGACACTCATCGGGGATTGACTTCCCCTGCCATTAGAGTAATCGGCCCTGTTTTCCAGCATGGCCATATACCAGATCGTCGGAAACCCTCCATCTTGCCCGAGAGTACTGTATACAGCTGTTAAAGCTGAAAAAGCATCGGATTCATTTCTGTAAAAATTCTCCTTTACCAGAAAGTGTTTGGGGTCTTCGGTTAATTCATCCCCGCAATTGACCAATGTCAGGGACAAGATTAAGACTATGATTATTTGTATTCTTTTCATTTTTATAGGTTTATGACGGTTAGTTACAGCTGTAAGTTCAAACCAAGGGTGAAGATTTTGGAAGAAGGATAACCTGTTTGATCGATCCCGATTCTTAGATCCCCCTGGGCTGCCCGGGTATTTACTTCCGGATCCAGCCCGGGATAATTCGTTAGTGTAATAAGGTTTTGTCCGCTGATATACAGTTGCAGGGATTTGATGGGAAGCCCCGTATCCCAGACAGGCAGGTTGTATGCTAACCTGATATTTTTTAACCGCAGATAAGATCCGTCTTTAATAAACCTGTCGGAGACCCTGAATTGAGAACGGTTGGCGGTTGGTGCGGGATAGCGCGCATCCGTGTTTTGTGGACTCCAATAATTATCGGACAAGTCTGAGAGCTGATTTCCTCCTTCGCTCAGAGAGTTTGCTACCACTGCACCGGTAGCCCAGAAAAGATCATTTCCCTGAGACCCTTCTACAAAAATATTCAGCTCAAAATTTTTGTAATTAAAGGTATTATTCAAACCATAGATAAAATCCGGATACGGATTTCCAATGATCTGCTGGTCTTCGTTGGAGATTTGTCCGTCTCCGTTAAGGTCCCTGTAATTAATTACGCCCTGATCGTCATAGCCATCTTCTACAAAACCATAAAACATTCCCAGGGGTTCTCCTTCCCTGGCAATGTTTATAGGAGCAGCAAAAGGAATATCCAAAGGACCTCCTAATATATCTTCTCCAATGGTGATTACCTTATTCCTGTTAAAGGACAATTGTCCGAAAATGTCCCAGCTAAAATCACCGTCAAAAACCAGTGCTCCGAGGCTGAATTCCATCCCGGAATTTCTTACCTCTCCCAGGTTAGTGATCAATGAACTGTACCCGACAGATTCCGGTAGGGGAATTATCGCGAGAAGGTCTGTGGTCTTTTTATTGTAGTAATCTATAGTAAACCTGAAACGGTCATTGATAAATCCTACATCCAGGCCAATACCAAGCTGAGTTGTGGTTTCCCATTTTAAATCAGGATTAGGGGCGGAAAGGTTTGCAAATCCTATCACATCGGAATTCCCGAATGTAGCCCTGGTCTGCCCGAGGGAATTCAGGGACCTGTAGGGATCAATGGCTGTACTTCCGGTTTCTCCGTATCCGATCCTCAGTTTCAAATTGGACAGGGGGTCCCAGTCCTTTAGAAATTCTTCGTTCTTGATTTTCCAGGCGAATGCACCTGAAGAAAAGATTCCCCATTTGTTGTTTTTTCCAAATCTGGACGATCCATCGGCTCTTATACTTGCCGTAAACAGATATTTATCGTTTAAATGGTAGTTTACCCTTCCAAGCCATGATAACAAGGTCCATTCCGTGATAGAAGAACTATTAGGAAGGGTATTGCTCCCCGAACCCAGCGCATTGTTTTGTAGCTCGTCGGTCGCAAAACCAGTGGCGCTGGACCCGTTATATTTGCTTTGAAAAGTCTGAACGGTAAAACCTCCAACAACATTCAGCCTGTCATTATTCCCGATCTGCCTGTCATACGTAAGGATGTTCTCGTTCAAATAAGAAATACTTCTGGTCATGTCGGTGAGTCCATAACCTGTCGGTGTACGGTTTGTAATGATAGAGGGAGAATAATAATTACTTTCGGTAAATGCCTGTTGCGTACCTCCCAGTATCTTAAGTTTCAAATGATCGCTAAGTATGAACTCGGCAGAAATATTGGCCAATACCCTGGTAGAATACTGGCGATCCAGGATTTCCGCATAAGCCAGGGGGTTATTGATAACCACGGGACTGAAGGGATATATGCCCACCTCGTTCAGATTTCCTTCTGCATCATAAGGTGCAATGGTTGGCGGTGCAGCAAGTGCAGCAGCAAAAATATTATTTCCCCCACCGGAACCGTTATTAACGTTGGCATCATTATTTTCCCAGCGTGTTAGTACCGCATCGGTACTTAATCTCAGCCAGTCATTTACATCCTGATTAAGCGCCAGTCTCAGGGATCCTCTTTTAAGACTGGAGTTTAGAATTACTCCATCCTGGTCGAAGTAATTGGCGGAAACGGAATAGGAAGATTTTTCATTACCCCCGGAGAATGTAAGCGTATGACTTTGGATTGCAGCCGACCTGAAAATTTCATCCTGCCAGTCCGTATCGGCCTCCGGGAGGTTGTCCAAATCGAAGGGTTCTGCTACACCTTCATTAACAGCCCGTAGATTAGCAAATCCTGTGAACTGGGAAGAATTCATCATTTTGTATTTTTTTATGACTTCCTGGACTCCATAATAACTCTGGTAATCAATTCTACCCTGTTGTCCTTTCGTCCCTTTTTTAGTGGTAATCATAACTACACCGTTTGCTCCTCTGGAGCCATAGATAGCGGTAGCCGAAGCATCTTTCAGAATATCTATAGACTGTATATCGGAGGGATTGAGAAAGGAAATACTTCCAACTATGGGAAAACCATCGACTACATATAAAGGATTATTATCCCCTAAATAGGAGTTCCCACCTCGTATCTGGATCTGGACATTAGCCCCCGGCTGTCCGGAATTCTGAACAACCCTGACCCCGGAAGCCCTTCCTTTTAGGGCCTGTTGGACGTCGGACGTCGGTAAGGCAGTCAGGTCTTTTGAGTTAACGGTTGAAACGGCTCCTGTGACATCTGTCCGTTTTACGGAACCGTAGCCTACAACTACCACTTCTTCCAGTCCTTCTGCACTTTCTATGAGGGTTATATTAATAGAGGTTTTAT
The DNA here is from genome assembly GCF_052983395.1 of Sinomicrobium halophytocola. Lineage (NCBI taxonomy): Bacteria > Pseudomonadati > Bacteroidota > Flavobacteriia > Flavobacteriales > Flavobacteriaceae > Sinomicrobium > Sinomicrobium halophytocola. The sequence continues at coordinate 239,162 of NZ_JBRKIT010000011.1, read as the reverse complement.
CACCCACCTTAATTTCCTGGGATTGAAACCCTACGTAACTAAAAACAAGTACAGATTCAGGTCCGGATACATTTATGGAATAATTTCCGTCAAAATCGGTTTGTGTTCCATTAGTGGTCCCTTTTTCGATAATGTTGGCCCCCGCCAAAACAGTACCTGTACTATCGATAACCCTGCCGCTTATTGCGTATTGTGCAATGGTATGCTGCGACCTGTTTGTTTGGTCAGATCTTCTGACCAGGGATATTTGCTTGTCTTCAATCGAATATGTGGTATCAGAGCCTGAAAAGATCCTATCCAGAATAACATTAATCTTTTCATTCCTGACTTTAACGGTAACTTCCCTGTGTAGATTGATATCGTCAATCAAATACAGGAACCTGTATTCCGTCTTCTTTTCAATGTAATCGATGAATTTCTCTACAGTTACATTCTTTAGATCAACGGATACTTTCGTATTCTGTGAATATGAATTTCGGGCGCTTATTGCAAACACACCCGTAAACAATAAAAGTAAACTGATTTTCATTCTTAAATCAAATTTGACCAACGCAGGTCTTTTCCTGGTACGGTTCAGAGGAATTTTCATAATTTTGTAATATTGATGTGGTTATACTTTAAGTCTGACCATTTTGTCTAAATCGGGAAATGCGCGAACATTTCCCGATTTTTTTTGTAGATCAAATGACCAGACCCCGTCATTGAAATCGGAAGTTTTCAGGTGTTTTTCTATTTATGCATAGGCGAAAAATTTAAGTTTATTTAACGGTTATATGTCGGTCATTAATTTTATATTCAATATCATAGGTGTTTTTAAAATACTTCAATACTTCTTCAATAGGTTCATTTCCAAGATTTGCATTAAACTTTTTATCCCTGTACTTATGATTTTCATTGATAATTGTAACGTTATAATGTCTTTCCAGTTTTTTTAAGATATTCTCGAAAGTCATATTTCTAAAAATCAACTTTCCTTTCATCCAGGAAGTATAAGTGTCCGTAATTACCGCTGTTGTGGTGATATTGTTTTCCCTTCTGTCAAAACTGCCTTTAAAACCTGGCTTTAGAAGAACAGATTTATGCTCCGGAAAGTCAGCATTCTCCATATCTAAAGAGACAGAACCTTCCACCAGAACAACATCAGTCGTCTGATCTTCCGGATAGGTAGAGATGTTGAATTGTGTGCCTAAAACCTTTATATTTAAAGTGTTGGCGTTAACAATAAAAGGTCTCCCGGTGTCTTTGGCAACATCTAAATATGCTTCTCCGGATAAATAAACCAGCCTTTCCTTATGTTTCGGAAAGTTCACAGGATATTTTAAGGAAGATCCTGAGTTTAAATAGACTACTGTCCCGTCCGAGAGTTCCAGCTCAAATCTCTTTCCATAGGGTACGGTCAATTGATTATATGAAAATACATCCGGGTCCTCTGTTTTTTTATTATAAGTTATCCTATTTCCTTTTTGTTTTCCGATAAAAGCTCCTTTTTCACTTACTAATCTTGAATCTGCTGATTCTGAAATAACCTCAACATTACCATTGCTCAATTCAAGAGTGATCTCACTATCGGATGGCATGGAAATTTTATGTAAAGACTTCTCAGTTGACAAAGGCTGCATGAAAAAATATCCCAGAGAGAGAAGAATCATCACCGTTGCCGCATATCGGATATATTTGCCTCTTCGGAGTCTTTTCGTTCTTTCTCCCTCCTTTTTTATTTCTTTTCTTAGGGCATCCTTTATTTTATTGGAATCAGGTTTATTCATAGCAATTTGAGTAATAAATAATACTTTTATCAGCCCTTTAAGCACTAATTTATGTTCTGGATTCTGAATCCATTTATCCAGCATATCCAGGTCTTCCTCAGTAGCCGTTCTATGCAGATACTTGACTAAAAGATGCTCGAATTTTTTATTTCCCATGATTTCTTACACTTCAATAATATTATGCATGAAATTTACAATACCCTTATATTTTTGATAATTTTTTTTAATATTGGCATATTTTGTATTTAAAAAAAGCGGTTTATGTATTTTGAAGATCACAAAACTTTTGTTAAATGTCTGAAGGATGGAGATGAAAGAGCATTTATGTACTTAGTGGATAAATACCATCAAAGATTATATTCTTATTGTCAGGCATTGGGAAATGACCACTCCACTTCTGAGGATATCGTACAGAATGTTTTTATTAAAACCTGGCACTTTAGAAAAAAACTGAATTCCGAATTTTCCTTACAAGGATTTTTATACAAGACAGCTTACAATGAATTCTTGATGGAATATCGCAGGAACAAAAAAGTAATTCCATTGGAACATTCCCATTACGGGTTATTAAATGAAGTTGCCGGATCAATGGATGAAGAAGCACTGGAGAAAATGATTGAACAGGTCACCGTAGAAATTCAAAACTTACCGAAAAAATGTCGTGAAATTTTCACCCTCAGCAAAAGGGAAGGACTTACTAACATGGAAATCTCAGACTATTTGAATATTTCCATCAAAACTGTAGAAGCCCATATAACTCATGCTTTTTCGATTCTTAGACAAAAGCTTGGAGATAAATATGAGTCATTTTTGTTCATGCTTTTTTACCCGGCTCCTATTGGAAAGTAAGCTATATTGATATAATAAATCATGTATAGAAGAATACACTTATTTTGGAATAAAAGGAGATATAATGGGGCGAAGATACCTTACGGTAGAAGGTCTATATCAAGATATACTCAGGAATTTAGTAGCAGCTATAGTGCAATTGAATTTATTCATAACATCATCAAAGGAACCTCGTTGGGCAGGATCAATAATAGGTACTCGAAGCGATCGAAGAAATTAACTTCGGATTACCGTACAGGATAAAGAGCATTGTATTCGATTTATTTCCGACTTTTTTCCGAATAAGACAGAATGCTTTGGTCATTTGTGCTTCAACTGCCTTTACCGAAATATCAAGATATTCGGCAATCTCCGTATTGGTAAGCCCGTCTCGTTTACTCAGTACAAAGACTTTTCTACACTTCGGAGGAAGATTTTGAATTTCCTGGCTAACAAGGGCTATGAGTTTCGCTAGTGGGTTTTCCTCTTCTTCTTCGACTAAAGTATCAAGGGCTTCGATGTATTTTTTTTCCAGTTCGGTTACCGATTGGTACTTGCGATATTGATCTATGAATTCATTGTAGACGGATCGGTACAGAAAGTTCTTGATGGAAAAATCCGGTTTTAGTCTTTTACGTTGTTCCCAGGTTTTGAGAAAAACATTTTGCACGATGTCTTCAGCTTTATAAGGGTCATGCGACAAACTCCGGGCATATATGCACAGGGAATGATGGTATTTGTCTACAAGCTGGGAAAAGGCCTGTTCATTTCCTTTTTTTAATTGTTTTATCAGCTTTTCGTAATTCGAAGGGTTACTTTTCAATATGATATAAAATGATGTTAGTTTTTGTGTAAATATAAAAAAAAAGTAAAAAAAGTTAGGGTTAATTGAATTTGTCTCGTAATAGAGGTAAACAATGACAAAATGATTCCCCCGTATATAGAAGAACTGATAATAAAATATATTAACGGTTCGACAGCATCGGTTGATGAACTGGAAATATTAGGTCAATGGATAAAAGATCCGGCCCACGAACAGGTCTTTTTAAACTATTTGAAAATCAACTATGCCATGGACCATAATATGAACAGATATGATGTCAATCATACTAAAAAGAAACTACTCCGAAAAATACGGCAGGATAAAAGCCTGTTATATAGGCATCGGATACGTAGTGTATTAAAATATGCGGCAATAGCTGTTTTTTTCCTGGCGGCAGGTCTTTTCTTCAGGACGGAATACTTCGCCCGGGAAGAACAATTGGTCATTGAAGAGGAATCTGTGATCCTTCAATTGGAAAATGGAGAAACCAGGGCTATTCGGGAAAGTGAAGTTTCAAAGGTTACGGGGGCAGACGGAAAAATCCTGGGGGAGCAGGAAGGCAACAGGATAGCCTATACGGGAAAGGAAAACACCAATAAGTTGTCGTATAACAAGCTGGTGGTCCCCCATGGAAAGACCTTTGAGGTATTGCTTTCGGACGGTACTTATGTTCATCTCAATGCGGGAAGTTCCCTGAAGTATCCTGTACGGTTTGTTGAAAATGAAAGTCGGGAAGTCTTTCTTAATGGGGAAGCATATTTTGATGTGGCTAAAGATAAAGAACATCCTTTCAAGGTAAAGGCAGAAGGACTATTTGTAAAGGTGACAGGGACGGAATTCAATGTCACCGCTTACCCGGAAGACAGGGCGTCTGAAGTGGTACTGGTTAACGGATCGGTGCTTTTGTCTTCGGCTGAAGGAGAAGAGAAAGGCGATGAAAAAATCCCCTTGAGCCCGGGATTCAAGGGAACCCTTGACAAAGATGCGGGGAATATTTCTACGGAAAGGGTAAATACTTCGATCTATACCTCCTGGATAAACGGGGATATTGTATTTAGGAATGCCCCCTTTGGAAATATTATCAAAAAGCTGGAGCGGTACTACAATGTAACTATAATCAATAATAACCATGAATTGACTAAAGAGCCCTTTAATGCCAGTTTTAATGTCCAAAAGGAAACTATAGAAGAAGTACTGTACTATTTCAACAAGGTAAATCACATTGAATATAATATTGTAAATAATAAAATAATCATTAACTAATATGCCTATGATATAATAACCGGAACACACCAAAAACAGTACATATCCCATAGCGCCACTGCAAAAAACAAAAAATCGGAAAATGCGGGAACATTTTCCGATGGTATGGGATATGGCACGAATGCCAATCACCAATTAAAACATTTAAAGTTATGAAAAACCTATTACATCCGGGAAGTTTTTCCCGTGATATGGTAAAACTGAACTTAAAGATGAAGATATCTTTACTCCTGTCGTTTGCAATAATATATAGCATCCAGGCCAGAACCTATTCACAGAATACCAGGATATCCCTGGATATGAATGATGTAACCATAGAAAGTCTTATTGACGAGATCGAGACCCGTACCGAGTTTAAATTTATCTTTCACTCCAGCATCGTAGATATGCAACGGAAGGTTTCTGTCGAGATGCGTGAACAGCCTGTAGAGAAGGTCCTGGATCATATTTTTTCCGGGACGAACACTGTCTATGAAATTGAAGATAAAAAGATTTTGCTTTTCGAGTTTTCCGCAGAGAAAGCCTCCGATCGGTCTGATGAAAAAGTACAGCAACGTGAAATAAAGGGAATCGTAAATGACGAACAGGGAACACCCATGCCGGGAGTGACTGTGCGCGTAGCTGACACGAACAAAGGCGTAGTGACGGATTTTGACGGTAATTTCAGTATTATCGTTTCCGAAGAAAACAGCCGGTTGATATTTAGTTATGTGGGGTTTCTCACCCGGGAAATTACCTTGACTGATCAACAGAGCCTGCAAATAACGATGGAACCGGATATTACAGCACTGGAGGAAGTTGTACTGGTAGGATACGGTACCCAGCGCAAGATAGAAACCCTGGGGTCACAGAGTTCTTTGAATGTTAAGGAGCTGAAACAGCCGGTGGCTAATATATCTACGGTACTGGCCGGAAGGGTTTCAGGGCTTGTAGGCGTACAGCGAAGCGCTGAGCCCGGATTGGATGGAGCCGATCTCTGGGTGCGGGGTGTAAACACCATGAGTAATAGCAGACCTTTAATCCTTGTGGACGGAGTAGAAAGAAGTTTTAATAACCTGGATCCTAATGACATTGAAAGTTTTACTATCCTGAAAGATGCATCTTCCACCTCGGTTTACGGAGTAAGGGGAGCCAATGGCGTTGTACTCATAACTACCAAAAAAGGCGTAAAAGGTAAAACAAAGATCAATGTTGACTTTTATCAGGGCATCACAAATTTTACCAGGGTGCCGAAACCGGCAGACGGAGTTACCTACATGCAGATGGCCAATGAAGCGTCAGTGACGCGGGGAGAAGCTCCCGTCTATTCTGCCGAAATGATCCGTAAAACCCGTACCCAGGAAGACCCTTATCTTTATCCTGACGTAAACTGGATAGACCATATTTTTGAAGATTTCGGTTACAATCAGAAAGCTAACCTCAATATCAGCGGCGGATCAGATAAGGTCACCTATTATGTTTCTGCCGGATATTACAGGGAAAAGGGGTTGTTTACTACCAGTGATCTGGAGAAATACAATTCCGAAATAAGTTTTACCAGGTACAATTTTACTTCACACCTCAGTATCAAGCCTATTCCTTCCAATACTATAGACGTAGGGATTAAGGGGTGGATATCCAATGGTAACTATCCGGGGACGGGAACCCAAACCATTTTTGAAGAGGTTTTTGATACCTATCCTATCCTATATCCGTTGCATTATCCTAATGGAGTAGAACCCTGGGTGTCTACAGGTGGAGGGCTCAATAATCCCTATTACCTCCTGACCAACAGGGGGTATTCCACGCTATATAATAACCAGATCAATTCTGATATCCACGTAAAGCAGGACCTGGATTTTCTCGTTGACGGGCTTTCTGCCAGAGTGCTGTATGCTTTTGATGCCACAAATAACAACAGGTTGGTCCGCAATAAGGTTCCCTATACCGTATATGCCCGGGAAAGGGATGAAAATGGGGAACTGGTTTACGAGCAAACCGATAATGGTAATGGAAGAGATTATCTCACTTTTGAAAGAAACAATGGAGGAGACAGGCAGTTCTACCTGGAGGCTGCCATTCAATATGACAAAACCTTCGGGAAACACCATTTGGGTGCTATGGCGCTCTATAACCATACCGACAGGATCAGTGCCACGGCAAATGACCTGATCGGTTCCATACCCTACAGAAGTCTGGGGTTAGTTGGGAGGTTCAACTATACGTATGGTGACAGATACATTTCAGAAGTAAGTTTCGGATATAACGGAGCTGAGAATTTTGCTCCTGACCAGAGATTCGGTTTTTTCCCTTCCGTGGCACTGGGGTGGGTAGTTTCCAACGAGAAGTTTTGGGGAGAGAACAACATTTTTCAGCTTTTAAAGTTACGCGCTTCTTACGGTATAGTAGGAAACAGCAGGATAGAAGGCCGGCGTTTTGCCTATATCCCTACGGTTGCAGAAACGGGAGGATACGCTTACGGACAGGACCGGGGAAACTACATCAGCGGTCTGGACATAGGAGAATATGCGGCTAATGTCACTTGGGAAACCGAAAAAGATATCAACCTTGGAATAGAATTTTCTACACTGAATGAGGCGTTGACGATGCAGGTCGATGTTTTTCACCGAAAAAGAGATAATATATTTCTGGAAAGAGGGGCGGTTCCGGCCATTATCGGGTTGCGTAGCAATCTCCTCGGTAATCTGGGAGAAACCAGTAACAAGGGAATAGATATCACCGGGGAGTTTAATAAAAATTTCGGCGAACTGAGTATGCAGACCAGGGGGACTTTTACTTTTAACGAAAATAAGGTCATAGAAAACGACCAGCCGACCCAGCCTTTTCCTTATATGGAAAGAAGAGGGCATCCCATAGGTCAGCGTTTCGGGTATATAGCCGACGGTTATTATACCCAGGAAGAGATTGATAACCCATCAGTAGCCCGTACAACAGGTGTTGTCCAGGCAGGAGATATCAAGTTTCGTGATCTGAACGAGGATGGGGTTATCGACGGTAATGACCGTACTGCCATTGGACGAAGTGCCATCCCTCGTATGGTATACGGCTTTGGGACTACGCTGTACTACAAAGGATTTTCACTGGGGGCGTTTTTTCAGGGAGTTGGGCAAGTGGATCTTTACCTATCCAACAAATTTATGCCGTTTCGTAACGGTTCGGCCCGCGGAGGGTTGTATAAAAATATTAAAGACCGTTGGACTCCCGAAAACCCGAGTCAGGATGCATTTTATCCCCGGTTGTCTTACGGGAGTGATATTAACCAGAACTATTCCGAACAGAGCAGCCACTGGTTGATGAATGGCGCATTTCTAAGATTGAAAACACTCGATTTCGGATGGAGCATCCCGGAAGGCTCCCTGAGCAGCTTTGGAGTACGGGATATGAGGATATATTTTATAGGGTACAATTTGTTGACTTTTAGTAGGTTTAAGATGTTTGATCCGGAACTCGGTGATGGCAGCGGTACCCGCTATCCGAATATACAGACATACAGTCTGGGAGTAAGTTTGTCCTTTTAGACCTGGTAAAATTCAAAAAAACAAACCGAGAGTATTATGAAAACCAAAATAAAAAATAAAAAAATTAACGTTGCTGTCCTGTATGTACTTTTCGTGTTGTCGCTTGTTTCCTGTAGTGATTTTCTGGATCAGGTACCGGACGACAGGTTGGCTATCGATGATGTGTTCAAAAAGAGAACAACCACGGAGCAATATCTCGCCAATATCTATAATTATATCCGTTCCGAAGTAGATCACAATACCAGTAATACCCCCTGGGAAGGACTTTCGGATGAGATGGATGTTACTTACAACGATTATCCCACTTACAGCATGAACCTGGGAAGCTGGGATATCAACCGGGGTGATTACAATTACTGGAATTATTACTATCGCGGTATCCGGTCTGCTTCCTATTTTTTACAGAATGTAGATGCAAACGAGGAGCTCACCCCCGAATTACTGACCCAATACAAGGCAGAAGCCAGGTTTCTGAGGGCATATTTTTATTTTATGGTCATGCGTCAGTATGGACCTGTTGTAATACTGCCCGAAGAACCCATAGAGCCGGATGCATCCATTGAAGAAATGAGTATTCCCAGAAGTACGTATGACGAGTGTGCGGACTATGTAGCCAGTGAAATAGACCAAGCCTTTCCTGATCTTCCCATACAGCCGGATAATACCATCGAATGGGGCAGGATCAACCAGGGAATGGCACTGGCAATTAAAGCCAGGATGCTTCTTTATGCCGCTAGTCCGCTGTTTAACGGAAATACTGATTATGCCGGCTTTACAAACCCGGACGGGACACCATTGATTAGTCAGCAATATGATGAAAACAAGTGGAAAGAAGCTGCCGATGCCTCGAAAGTTGTTATAGATCTGCCCCAATACCAATTGTACAGGGAGTATAACGATGATGGAGGTATTAATGCATACGCTTCCCTGAAAAATGTATTTCTGCGTGACTGGAATCCGGAGATCATTATGGCTAAGGTTTCGGATATGTATTCCGTAGACAAGAACGGTTCGCCATACCGGGTGGGGGGATGGTCTTCATGGGGACCTACTCAGTCTGCCGTAGATGCCTATTTCATGGCTAACGGAAGACCTATTGATGACTCGGAATCCGGTTATCTCGAAGAAGGATTTGCCGATGAGGGGACATCCTATTACGCGGCAGGCACCTATAATATGTATGTGAACAGGGAACCCCGGTTTTACGTTGCAATTACATTTAACGGCAGCAAGTGGATAAATAATGAATTCGGATCTGGCGGACAGCCCCTGGTCATAGAAATGTACAACGGAGGGAATAGCGGGAGGTATACAGGAAGGAACTGGTCGAGGACGGGCTACGTGACCCGTAAACTGGTACATCCCAGCAGTACAGTAAACCCGGATAAGATTGCGGGCCGTATGGAAGTGAAATTGCGACTTGCTGAGATTTACCTGAGTTATGCCGAAGCCCTTAATGAATACAGTCCCGGGCACCCGGACATACTGAAGTATATTAACCTGATCCGGGAAAGGGCCGGAATTCCCCAATACGGTTCGGGAAATAATGCCTTGCCGGTCCCACAGGGGCAGGAAGCCATGCGAAAGGCCATTCGCCAGGAGCGGAGAGTGGAACTCGCTTTTGAAAACCAGAGGTATTTCGATACCCGAAGATGGAAAATCGCCGAGAATACCGATGGGGGACCGTTTTACGGGATGGACGTAAATGCCAATAATACTGAAGGCTTTTCCAAAAGGGTGGAGTTTGAGACCAGGGTGTTTGAAAAGAAAAATTACCTGTGGAATATCATACAGGACGAACTGAACAAGAACGGGAACCTTGTGGGGAACCCGGGTTGGTAAGTCTTATAGTCATTTTTAAAGCATGAGAATATGAAAAAATATACAAACTTTTTACTGCTGTTCATTTTCACAGGTCTGGTTTCTTGTGATGATAAGGACGATCCCGGGGAAATGATGAAACCTTTTTCCATTACATTTCCGAAAGATGAAACGTCGATAGCACTGGATCCTTCAAGCAATGCCGTAGTGGATTTTGAATGGAACGAATCCGGTGTGCCTGATCATACACTTGTTTTTTATGAAGTCCTTTTTGATGTGGAGGGGGGAGATTTTACATCACCTGTATATACCACCGTGTCAGATGAGGAAGGGATCCGGCCGTTTGCTTTCATCCCCCATAAGGAAATGAACATTATAGCTTCCCGATGCGGGATAGAATCGCTGCAAAAAGGAAATGTGAGTATGAAGGTAAAAGCCACGAACGGTGTCCTGGAATCCTTTTCCGAAAATACACTTACTATAGCTCTGGAGAGGCCTGCCGGATTTGCCGAAAACCCCGATGAACTGTTTCTTACCGGAACGGCTACCGAAGCCGGGAGCAATATAGGACAGGCTATGCCTTTTAAAAAGATTTCTGACGGAGTTTTTGAACTCTATACTTCGCTTGACGAAGGAACGCTCGCCTTTGTCGATGCAACCTCGGGAGAATACCACAGTTTTTATCCGGAAGGAAATATAATAAAGAGTGGGGAAAACGGGGAAAGTCCCGCCACAGGAACAAAAGTGTATCGGATGGACCTGGACTTTAACGAAAGTAAGATCAGTTTCACAGAGATCCAGGCTGTAGGATTATGGATAGCGGCACAGAACCAGGTCACTGAAGAACTTTCCTATGAAAGCGGAGGTGTATGGAAAGCTACGGATATCCCTATCGTTTGGGCTGATGTGTCCTGGGGAAAGGATGAACGCTATAAATTCCGGGTAACGGAGATCGATGAGGAAGGGGAAGTTTCGGAATATTTTATAGGTAGTGGTAATAAAGATAACGCACGCCCCGATGACAATACATCCGAATCCTATTACTACCTTAAAAACACGGGAGATACTTCGCAATGGGACTATACCTATAAGTTTGGATGGGAATCCGGGAGCAATGACATCCTGGTAAAATTTCAACCCTCGGGGGAATACACTCATGAAATCATCCGGAACTGATTATTGTACAGTTAAAAAACTAAAATCAAGAATAATGAAATTAAATAAAAATATACGGTTTGTTTTCGGTTTTTTCATACCTATGGTGGTTATAACTGCATGTAAAGGGACTTCCGATGGTGATATGATCCCGGAAGAAAGTAAGGCGGAGCAGGAAGAAACCTTTGATTGGAATGAGATCGCTGAAGAATCTCAAAAATCCCTCATGAGGGAATACTGGTCTTCTCAGCATTATTTTAACCAGGATAATGACGGACATATCGGTTTTAACTACTGGTGGAATGCTCACGGAATGGACGTCCTGGTCGATGCCTATCTGCGTTCCGGGAACGAGGAATATCTGAGTAGGATAGATATGCTCCTCGAGGGTTGCAGAGCCAGGAATGGCGATACCATGTGGAATACTTTTTATGATGACATGGAGTGGATGGCTCTCGCCTGCCTGAGAGTTTATGAAGCAAGCGGTAATTCCCGTTATAAAGAGATAGCAAAAGAACTCTGGGGCTATATAAAAGAGGGGTGGAGCGATATTCACCATGGAGGTATTGCCTGGGCAAGCGGGTCACCTAATTCCAAAAATGCATGTTCCAACGCACCGGCGGCTATTCTTGCAGCCAGATTGTTCCAGCTGGATGGCATCCCTGAAGATCTGGAATGGGCAAAAAGAATATACACCTGGTTTAAAGAACATTTGGTAGACCCTTCCAGAGGTGTGGTTTGGGATGGTTATGGAAATCATAACGAAAATAACATTTATACCTATAACCAGGGAACTTATATAGGGGCTTCCCTGGAACTATATGAAATAACCAAAGAAGAAAGCTATTTAACAGAAGCGGTCAGGAATGCCAATTATATAATAAATGACAGGCAGAAATTTTCGCCGAAGGGTATACTCAAAGGGGAAAATACTGGTGATGGAGGCTTGTTCAAAGGAATTTTTATGAGATATTTCGTAGAACTGACCAAAGAGCCGGACCTGGATGACTTCACCCGGGAAACCTACCTGAAATATACCGATAAAAATGCGGTAAGTTTATGGACAACCGCTACTTTAATGCCCGATGTCCTGTTTGGACATACCTGGGCGGCAATGTCTTCCGGGCAGACCATGGACTGTTCTGTTCATCTCAGTGGTGTGATGCTGCTGGAATTGAGAGGGACCTTGTCCGGATGGTACAACGAAGAGAAATAAGAAAGAGAAAATATCAGGAAATAAACCTTTTGAGGGTTAGTATTGTTTAATATAACTAAAATCATTTGATCAGTATTATGAAACAGGCTTCCATATTTGTCATAATCATTTTTTTCCTATCCGGAATAGAACTTTGTCCTGGTCAGGAAGACTCCCTGCAAAATTTCGGTGCGGACCATGACCCTCTCCGGATCGGGCTCAGGGTTGCCGAAAATTATGTGTCCAAGCCTTTCCGTAATTTCGACGGAATCCAAAGCCCCCCTTCCGAAGTTATTTATCCCGAAGTCTGTGCCTGGTTTGGCGCCCTGAAATTTGCAGATGTGTCAGGAAATAAAGAGCTGTTTGAAAAACTGGAAAAACGTTTTCTACCTTTGTTGGGAAGTCAGAAAGAACTGATGCAAAAGCCCGATCATGTAGACCATACCGTGTTCGGAACCATACCCTTACAGCTATATAGGTGTACCGGGAACAAGGTGTATTATTACATAGGTATTGACTTTGCCGACCGGCAATGGCAAATGCCTGCATCTTCAGGAGATGCCGAAAAATATCGGGATTACCTGGACCAGGGACTTTCATGGCAGACCCGTTTCTGGATCGACGATATGTTTATGATATCTGCCGTACAGAGCCAGGCCTATCTCGCGTCGAATGACCAAAAATACCTGGATCGTGCTGCCTATGAAATGACTGTATATCTCGACTCTATTCAGCAGCCTAACGGCCTGTTCCATCACGCCGGGAAATCTCCTTTTTTCTGGTGCCGCGGTAATGGCTGGATGGCTTCCGGAATGACCGAAGTACTCAAACTCCTGCCTTCCGGTCACCCGCATCGTCTCAGTATACTTGCAGCTTATAAAAGAATGATGACTACACTGAAAAGTTTGCAGAATGCAGAAGGTCTGTGGGGACAACTCATCGATGAGAAAGAGATATGGACGGAAACATCAGGTTCCGCGATGTTTACCTATGCCATGATCACCGGGATAAAAAACGGATGGCTAAACAAAAAAGATTACGGTCCGGTGGTCCGTAAAGCATGGATGGCTCTGGTGAATTACCTGGATGCCAATGGCGAGCTTCGAAATGTATGCCAGGGAACAAATACGGGTGATAGCAAAATGTATTATGAGAACCGAAAACGCATTACCGGAGATCTGCACGGCCAGGCACCAATGCTCTGGTGTGCAGCAGCCCTGCTGGAATAATCGATCCTGATGTCTGCCCTGTATTGAAATTTATAAAAAAACCGAAAGAATAAAAATGAATACACACCGCTTTTTGCCAAAATCGATCTTATATCATTTTGCATGGCTATTAACTTTTTTATGTGCCGGCTTTACAACCTCATATGCACAAGATCTGAAATTACATTCACCCGATGGTCGTATAGAACTGTCTGTCCATCTTGGTGATAAAATCTATTATTCTATTAGCTGTGGAGGAGAACTTCTCTTGAAGGAATGCTACCTGCAAATGACCACGGAAGACAAGGTGCTGGGTAAGGTTCCGGAGCTTTCCGATAAAAAATACAGCAGTACGGATAAGGTACTCAGGCCTGTAGTACCATTGAAGTATGCGGAAATACAGGATCATTACAATGCACTCCGTATGGATTTCAAGAATAAATATTCCGTAGAGTTCCGAGCGTATGATGATGGTATTGCTTATCGTTTTATTACCAGTATGAAAAAAGATGTAAAAGTTATGGCAGAGGATTTCGTGATCGGATTTCCCGAAAATTACCAGGCCCATTTGCAGCAGACATCCTCATTCAAAACCTCTTACGAATATCCCTATACCCATGTGAAAACAACCGATTTTACGGAAGAACGTAAAATGTCAACCCTTCCGGTTCTCATAGACACGGGTAAAAAACACAAAATACTTATATCGGAATCCGGCCTGTCCGATTATCCTTGTATGTTTCTCAAGGGAACCGGGAATAACGGAATGCGATCAGTATTTCCCAAATATCCTTTGGAGTTCGGAAAAGATGGGGACCGCAGTGTAACAATAAAGGAAGAGGCCGATTACATAGCCCGGACCTCGGGAAAGAGAAGTTATCCCTGGCGTTATTTCGTAATTGCTACCGAAGACCATCAGCTTATAACCAACAATATGACCTTCAAACTTTCAGAGCCCAATAAAATAGAGGATCCTTCCTGGATAAAGCCGGGACAGGTGAGTTGGGAATGGTGGAATGGTGCTTCACCCTACGGTGTGGATTTTGTTTCCGGTTGTAACCTCGAAACCTATAAGTATTATATCGATTTTGCCTCCCGGTTTGGTATTCCCTACATCATTATGGATGAAGGCTGGGCCAAAAGTACCCGGGATCCTTATACTCCCAATCCTGATGTGAACCTGTTTGAACTTATCCGTTACGGGAAAGAAAAAAATGTTAAGATAGTGCTCTGGCTCACATGGCTTACTGTAGAGAATAATTTTGAGCTGTTTCGCACATTTAAGGAATGGGGTATAGCAGGAGTAAAGATTGATTTTATGGACCGCAGCGACCAGTGGATGGTAAATTACTATGAACGTGTGGCCAGGGAGGCGGCAAAGAACGAGTTGTTTGTAGACTTTCACGGATCGTTCAAGCCCGCCGGGTTGGAAAGGGCATATCCCAATGTGCTGTCGTATGAAGGTGTTCTGGGGATGGAACAAATGGGAAATGCCGTCCCCGATAACAGTATTTATTTTCCTTTTATGAGAAATGCTGTAGGCCCCATGGACTATACTCCCGGGGCTATGATAAGTATGCAGCCCGAAGTATATTGCAGTAGACGACCCAACTCCGCAGGAGTGGGTACCCGTGCCTATCAGATGGCCCTTTTTGTGGTTTTTGAAAGCGGTTTACAGATGCTGGCGGACAGTCCTACCAATTATTACCGGGAGCAGGAATGTACGGAATTTATTACACAGGTACCCACGACCTGGGATGAAACCCGGGTGCTGGCCGTCAAAGTAGGTGAATATGTCCTCGTAGCGAAGCGAAAAGGTAGAAAGTGGTATATAGGTGGGATGGCAAACAGTAAAGAAAAAGAGAGGATTATGGAAATCAGCCTGGACTTTCTCAGTGCTGGAAAAGACTGGAAAATAACCTCTTTTGAAGACGGGATTAATGCAGATCGTCAGGCTATGGATTATAAAAAGAAGGTACGGCAGATTCACAATAAGGAGAAAATAACCGTAAGAATGGTAAGGAATGGAGGCTTTGCCGCTGTAATTGAATGAAGTTTTTTTATCGAGAAATTACCGGGGATTACTATAATAAGTACCGATTTTAAAATGATGGGAGAGACTGCTGCGGACATGCTCCTGAATTGCAGAAAAGAGAAAGTTAAAAGTGTATCCCGCTTCCTGTACAGGAATTCGGTTTAGCCTTCTGAGGGTTGGATAATTGCTCCGTTGTGCAGCATACCGCAGGATTGTTGTTCCCTGCACATTATATACCTTCGTTTTTAACGATAGTAGTAATAACATCATGGTATTATTTTCATTATAAATATCTGTCGATAGAGGATTTAAGACGAAAGGTAAAGCATAGAATTCCCGGATTTGCATTTGAATATCTGGCGGTGGCTGTAATGAGGATGTGAACCTTTATCGGAATACGGCTGAACTCAAGGAAATTCGGCTGAGACCTCATTATCTTAAAAATTATAAAGATAGCAGCACTAAAACCACATTATTCGGAAGAGAATATGATGCTCCTTTTGGGATTGCTCCTGTCGGATTACAAGGTCTTATGTGGCCCAACTCCCCTGAAATATTAGCTAAAGCAGCCTTTAAACATAATATGCCATTCATTTTAAGTTTGGAACTGGACGAAACCAGTAGGAGAGCGACCACATATAGCATTGTGGTTGAGAAATGTAAATAACTCTTTTGGATTGTAACTTGTTTGAATTCAAGTAATTATTTATGTT
The DNA here is from genome assembly GCF_052983395.1 of Sinomicrobium halophytocola. Lineage (NCBI taxonomy): Bacteria > Pseudomonadati > Bacteroidota > Flavobacteriia > Flavobacteriales > Flavobacteriaceae > Sinomicrobium > Sinomicrobium halophytocola. The sequence goes on along the minus strand of NZ_JBRKIT010000011.1, from coordinate 222,837 downwards.
AGAGGAAATTAAACAAAAAAAGTTTTTGGAATTAATCAAATTATGGTATTATTGTAGAATAGAATAGAACAGTTGTTCGAAATAGAATACTGTTTATAGCAATTTCAAAATATAATTATCCACTGTTAAGCATGAAATATTATATTAACCAGTGTTATTTAAATAGTCGAAAAAATGTCTAAAGATTTATCTGACCTACTTAAAAATTCTATTATATCATTTACAATTTTTTTGGTTTTTTTTCAGGCTTCGGCTCAAAAAATCATTACCATTGAGACAGCTGATAATGCATTGGTATTTGAAGTAAATGAAAGTAAGGAATTAAACACGATTTATTTCGGGGAAAAACTAAAACGTTCTGATGAGTACCTCCAGATCCCCCCTCAGTATACACAAGGAACGGACTACACCGGAATTTACGCTTCGGCATATACCCCCGCCGGTTCCAAGAATCTTCTGGAGCCTGCCATAAATGTAACCCATTCGGATGGTAATACTTCCTTGAGCCTGGAGTATGTCAACACTCAGGTGAATGAGATATCCTCCGGTATAATCCAAACGGAAATCTTATTAAAAGACAAGGTGTACGATTTGGAAGTCCGTCTCTTTTTTAGATCCTATGTGGAAGAGAATGTCATGGAAGCGTGGAGCGCAATAGAAAATAAGGAAAGGGGAGATGTACGGATGCACAAATTCGCATCGGTTAACTTATACTTACACGGGAACAACGATTTTTGGCTGACACATTACAATGGGGACTGGGCACAGGAGATGAAACCTGAAACGTCTAAATTGTCTCATGGTATAAAAACTCTTGACTCCAAGTTGGGGACCAGGGCCAATTTATTTCAGCCTTCTGTATTTACAGTTTCACTTGGGCGTCCGGCTTCGGAGGAAAATGGAACCGTTTTAATGGGAGGATTGGAGTGGTCAGGGAATTTTAAAAATGAGTTTGAAATAGATCCGCTAAACAATTTGCGTATTATTTCGGGAATAAATAACTACTCTTCAGAGTATATTCTAAAGGAAGGGGAGACCTTTGTTACTCCTAAATTCTGGTTTACACTCTCTAATAAAGGTAAAGGCGATGCGAGCCGGAATATTCATAAATGGGCAAGGAGTCAAAAGATCTTGGATGGAGAAGGTTCCCGCTTAACATTATTGAATAACTGGGAAGCTACCTATTTCGATTTTAATGAGAAAAAACTTAAAAAATTGATCGCTGATGCCCGAAAACTGGGCGTGGATATGTTTTTACTTGACGATGGCTGGTTTGGAAATGAGTACCCGAGAAACGGCGATAATGCCGGATTGGGAGATTGGGAGGTAAACCGGAAGAAATTACCGAACGGCATAGGAACTTTGGTTCAGACTGCTGAAAAGAACAACGTTAAATTCGGGATATGGATCGAACCGGAAATGGTAAATCCGGATAGTGATCTGTACCACAAACATCCGGACTGGGTTATTAAACAATCCGGACGTAAAGAACACTATTTCAGAAATCAACTGGTGCTGGATCTTTCAAACCCGGAAGTTCAGGATTTTGTCTATGGAATTGTAGATAAACTTTTCACCGAGAACCCCGATTTGGCATATATTAAATGGGATTGTAATGCGGTAATCTACAATGCGCATTCTGATTTTCTGGGTGAAGATCAATCGGAATTGTATATTAAATATGCGCAGGGACTTTACGACGTTTTGGAAAGAATCAGAAAAAAATACCCTAAGGTGCCTATGATGCTGTGCTCCGGTGGTGGTGGAAGAGTAGATTACGGAGCGCTCGAGTATTTTACGGAGTTCTGGCCAAGTGATAATACGGACCCGCTTGAGAGGGTATACATGCAATGGGAATACTCCTATTTTTATCCGTCGGTAACGATGGCTGCACACGTTACGGATTGGGGAGATCAATCCATAAAATTTAAAACAGATGTAGCAATGATGGGGAAATTAGGGTTTGATATTGTTGTAGAAGAACTGGAGGATGCCGAATTGGAGTTTTGTCAACAAGCAATAAAGAATTATAATGATCTGGAAGGTATTATATGGCAAGGAGATTTGTACAGGCTTCAAAGTCCGTGGGATAATAATGCTGCTTCCCTGATGTATGTAAGTGAAGATCAAAAAGAGGCTGTTGTGTTTAATTACCTGGTAAATTACCGTTATGAAGAAGGAAACCGTACCCCTGTAAAACTTAAAGGTTTGGTTCCGGAAGCGCTATACAAAGTTGAAGAAATAAATGTTTATCCGGGAGAACAGGCCGTTTTTGAGAGCCGGACCTATACGGGAGATTTTTTAATGAAAATAGGCATTAATCCGAATGTGAAAAAAGGCAATCCAAGTGTTGTACTTAAACTAAAAACAGTATCGAAATAGGGTTTATTTGATAGAAGATAATATCTTAGTATAAAATACAGAAGTTAAATGGAGCAAATAATCCGGCAAATCCGGGAATTGGAATCAGTTAATTCCCTGTCAAAACACGAACAGATAGTACAGGGGATATTGAATGCGATCAATGAGAAAAATATTACAAAAGGAGAGATGCTTCCTTCTGTTAATAAAATGATACAGGAATTGGGATTTGCCAGGGAAACGATTGTTAAGGCATATAAAGAACTCATCCATAGCGGAATCATTGAGTCCCAAAACAGGCTTGGGTATTTTGTAGCTACAGAAGATACCCAACAGGAGTTGAAAGTTGCGCTGGTGATTTATGCATTTGATATTTTTCAGGAAACTTTTTATGAAAATTTCAGAAACGGATTAGGAAATAATATACAGCTCGATATTTTTTTTCATCATAATAATTATGATACGTTCGATAACGTCATAAACAGTATTAGAGGGAAATACGGGATGTATGTAATAGCCCCCATTCCACATACCAATACGCCCGAATTATTAAGACTATTGCCGGAAAATAGGGTATTACTGGTCGATCGTTACATAAAGACCAGGGAGAATTACAGTTATATAGTTCAGGAGTTTAAAGACTCTTCTTATGAGGCTTTTTGCAGGCTTAAAGACAAGATGAAAAAGTTTGAACAGGTGGTTTTTTTCTTTAAACCGAATTCAGCAGAACCCACTGATATTCTGGAATCATTTCAGGATTTTGTTAAAGACCATGGGATAAATGCAGTTATCCGGGACAATTATGAACCCGGATCCCTGGAAAAGGGAAAGGTCTACTTCACTATTCATAATCTGGAACTTTGGGAAATGCTTAAAGACACTAAGTCCAAGGGATTTATCCTGGGAAAAGATGTCGGGTTTATATCTCATAATGACGATATTGTCAAGGAAATTATATTTGACGGGGTAACCACCTTTTCTACCGATTTTTCCCTTATGGGTAGAAAAGCAGCCGATTTTATAGTGAAAAAAGAAAAAATCAGGGAAGTGATCCCCACCGTACTGATAGAGAGAAATTCCCTGTAGGTAAATGAATATCTCCACCATTTCGAGTTTTGTGCTTTTTACTTTTCTCGTAGCAGTGATTTCCTGGTGGAAGACCCGGAGAAAAGGTACAGAGACTACTACGGGGCTGTTTTTTGCAAACCGGAAGAATAATTTCTGGGTAGTGGGAGGAGCACTTTTTCTGAGTAATATTAGTGCTAACCAGCTTATCGGCGAAAACGAATCCATCTACATAAACAACATGAGCGTCATTGCCTGGGGAATAAGTTCCGTTGCGGCAATGCTGTTGGTGGCAGAGTTCTTTTTACCGGTATATTTCCGTACCGGGGCTATGACCATTCCGGATTTCCTGGGTAAGAGATACGATGCTTCCACAAAACGACTGGTTTCCCTTGTTTTTCTGGCCAGCTATATCGTAAACCTGCTTCCGGCGGTTCTATATGGCGGTGCCGTTGCCTTTACCGGGATGTTCGATTTTCTCGATCCCCTGAACCTCACTTACTGGCAGAACATATGGGTTGTGGTCTGGGTAATAGGGATTATAGGAAGCCTGTATTCCATACTTGGCGGGCTCCGTGCCATTACCATTTCAGATAGCGTGTTGAGTATAGGCCTGCTGATTACCGGGATCGCCTTTCCGTATTTCGGTTTTAAATACCTGGGTAACGATAGCTGGAAAGACGGTCTGCAACTGGTTTTGTCCGGCCATAAAGAACACCTGAATGCCATCGGAGGAGCCGGTGATGAAATTCCGTTCAGCACCATATTTACGGGGATGTTCATTATTAACCTCTATTACTGGGGGATGGAACAATATATAGTACAACAGGCGATGACGGCCAAAAACCTGTCACATAGCCAAAAGGGGATGGCGCTGGCTTGTGTGGGCAAGTTGCTGTGTCCCTTTCTGATTAATGTTCCCGGAATTCTGGGTGTACACTTATATGAAAGCCTGCCGAATACCGCGGCCGTTTTTCCTTCCGTGGTAAAAGATACCCTGCCCGCGGTTATGACGGGATTAACGGCGGCTGTGGTACTGGGAGCGGCCATTACCACTTTCAATGCCGGACTCAACAGCAGCAGCACCCTGTTTATACTAAATCTCTATAAACCCTGGATGAAGTCACGAAACAAAAAAGTTACAGAACGCATGCTGGTGCGAAACGGAAAGAGGTTTGAGATCGCAATTTCCCTGTTGGCGATGTGCTGTGCTCCGTTTATTATGTTTGTAAAAACGGGGTTTTATACCTATTTGCAGCAACTTACCGGAATGTTTTGTGTGCCCGTCTTTACCATCATATTTATCGGATTTGTTACCAAAAAAGTACCTCCGGGAGCTGCAAAGACCGGGATAGTATTTTTTATTATATCCTACCTCATATGTAATTTTATACTGGATGTATCCCTGCATTACCTGCACTTACTGGGAATACTGTTTGTTCTTACCTCGGCATGTATGCTTCTGTCCGTAAGATGGTTTCCCGAACACCACTACACGGAAAAAATCAAAAAAGGCGTGGATATCTCCCCCTGGAAACACCGGCATTGGGCTTCCATAGCCTTGTTGCTGGGCATGATCCTCGTCTTTGCATTTTTTTCCAAGGCCGGAATCGCGTAGGATTTCGGTTTGGAAGCAGTATTTTCATAGGGTTCTTCGAAAGACATATGAATTCTCAAAAAGATAAAATGCAATATTTTATCACATTTTTTTGATGGATTCTTAAAAAATAATACCGATGGTTATTTAAAATATTTGTATACTTGTATTTTAATAATAGAATAGTATAGTACAGTGTTATCGACTGATACTTTACGACATGAAGAATGCCTACTACATTTATGCATTTTGGTGCTAAATCAATCTATTAACTAAACACAAGTCCACTATGAAAATTCAAATTGGATGTCTATGTCTTTTTTTAACACTGTTTTGCGGCAATGTATTGTTTTCACAGTCCATTGACGGAACAGTGACGGACGAAGAAGGTGTCCCTTTACCCGGTGTAAATATTATGATACAGGGCATACAACAGGGCACCACAACAGATTTTGACGGTAATTATGTTTTACAGAATGTACCCGCCGGAGCTGTTTTGGAATTCAGTTATATCGGGTTTAAAACACAGACGGTAAAAACTGACGAAAAAACTACCATTGATGTAGTAATGGTTATGGATTCCCAGCAACTGGATGAGGTTGTCCTGGTGGGAGCTTCGATGAAAAAAGGCGACCTTACGGGGGCAGTGGTCAATGTCGATGAAAAAGTACTCGAAGAACGCCCTGTTACCAGTATAAACGAAGCACTCCAGGGGAGAGCTTCCGGTGTGTTTATACAGAACGATCCCTCACCGGGAGGGAATGCCAGTATCCGGATCCGTGGTAATAATTCCTTACAATACGGCGGCAATCCCATTTTCGTGGTGGATGGCATTATCATGGATGAGGATTTTAACCTGACCAATATCAATGATGTAGCCTCCATTAACGTACTTAAGGATGCCAGTGCCACGGCATTATACGGTTCCAGGGGTGCCAATGGGGTAGTGGTGGTAACCACAAAAAAGGGTAAAAAAGGAGAAGGGAGTATTACTTATAAGACATGGATAGGTATGCAGGACTTTATTAATGAAAACATTACGCTCAGAGCAAGGGATATGTATAACCTGAGGATCGATGCCCTGGCAAATTCCCATGTTGCAGATGAATATTTCGCAGCACACCCCAATGCTACCAGGCAACAGTTTGTCGATGAAGAGTTGTTGGCTGACGGCTCCAATTGGTTTGCAGACTATGAAAAAGATACCTATGCACAGGGTAAAAGTTATAACTGGCTTGACGAGGTATCCAGAACAGCGATTCAGCAAAACCATGCCATCAGTTTTTCGGGAGGGTCCGAAAAAAGCTCATTTTACCTGAGTTTCGGGTATATCGACCAACAAGGATTGATAAAAAACTCTTCAAATAAGCGTTACACGGGCCGGATTAATGCTGAACACCAGCTCAAGCCCTGGATCAAGGTGGGAACCAATACTGCATACACACAATCTGTAAATGAAGAAGTGGACGGGGCTGTTTTTGAAGATGCCCGTGCAGCCAACCCTTTGTTGCCTATAGAAAGATACAGGGATACTTTGTTTTTGGCCTGGGGAAACAACTGGGATATCAATGCGGAAAATCCTTTGAATACCCTGCGAATAGATAAAGACAGGACAAGGAGTAAAATAACATCTTCAAACTATGCGGAGATCACTCCTGTAGAGGGACTTAAGATAAGAACTACTTTTGCCATTGATCACGTCAGACAGGAATATTACGAATATATTCCACAGGATATCCAACAGGCGAAAAGGGATTCGTACCAAGGGCAGGCTGTTCATAATTTCGATCAGTCCAGCTACATCCAGTGGGATAATTCTGTGACTTACGATACAAGTTTCGGCAAACACACCCTCAATGCCCTGGTATCTACCAGTATGAGCAGGGACAAGTTTAGTTATTCCAATACAAGGGCCAGGGGATTTCCTATTGATGATTTTAGTTATCACAATCTGGGAGGAGCCTTTGATAAAGAAAATTTTGCACTCGGTTCCGATTTTTCCGCTTCTACCCTGATGTCCTATCTCGGAAGAGTGAATTACAACTTTGACAACCGCTATTTTGTGACCTTGACCGGTAGGTTTGATGGGTCTTCCCGTTTTGCGGAGGGAAATAAATGGGGCTTTTTCCCGTCTGTGGCGCTTTCCTGGAACGTGGTCAATGAAGACTTTATGAAAGAACAGGACCTGTTCGACCTTCTGAAACTACGTCTGGGATACGGAAGTGTAGGAAACCAGGGTATACCCAACTACGCTTTTTACAGCTTGTATGTTCCCAGGTATTCAGATGAAAAGGTTTCTTTTGTTGCCTCAGAATTAGAAGGTAGGCCCGGACTTACCTGGGAGAAACAGCACCAGTTTAATATAGGAGTAGATATGGCTCTATTGAATAATCGGCTGACCATTAATGCGGAGTATTTCGATATTGTAAACTCCGACCTGTTGATAAGACATGATATAACAAGAATCTACGGAGGATTCGGTGAAACGATAGAGAATATAGGGGAGGTGACCAACAGGGGAGTAGAACTGTCTTTAAATGGGATACTCGTGGATAACGATGATCTCCGGTGGGATGTTTCTGCCAATTTTTCTACGGATAAAAACAAGATCACGAAGCTCTACCAGGATGTAGATGCCATATATAATACCGGGGGGTTTACCGGGAACGAGATACAGAGGACCGGGAATTTTTTCCTGAACGAATCACTGAATTCCATCTATACTTATGAATTCGACCGGATCATCCAGCCCGAAGATATGGATTACGTCAACAGTCTGCAATTGCCGGGAAAAACATTGCAACCCGGTGATATCCTCCCCAAAGACCAGCAGGCCGAAGGAGAAGAAGGCCACGGGATTATCGATGAGAATGACCGTGTTATTGTAGGAAAACAGGACCCCAAGTTTTACGGAGGGTTTTCCACCGGTGTGACCTGGAAAAATTTTTCCCTTAATTCTGTTTTCACCTATTCTTATGGTGCCAAAAAGATAAGCGGCTATTACGAAGGGTTGATGAGCGGAACAGGTTTCGGGCCGGCACATACGGATATGCTCAACCGCTGGACCCCTGAGAATATGAATACCAATATCCCCAGGGCTACTTACGATAACTCGCAGCGCTTCGGTACCGGGGAAACCTCGTGGGGGTTGCAGGATGGCTCTTATCTGAGACTTTCCACGGTGACGCTTGCTTATAATTTCCCCGGAGATGTGCTTCAGAAATTCGGACTCTCAAACCTGAGGGTCTATATGACCGGTAACAACCTGCATACGTGGACAAAATACAAGGGCTATGACCCCGAAAACGGGGATTGGTACCCTACCGCGAGAATGTTTGCGACCGGTATCGATATTACTTTTTAAAACACTGTATTCTTAATGCATAAAAATGACCAAAAATGGAAAAAATCATAAAATACAGATTGTGGCTGGTGTTGGTAATGATCACTTCGCTTCAGATGATTTCCTGTTCCGACTTCCTGGAAGAGGATCCGTATACCAGCCTCACGGAAGAAGAAGTTTTCGGAGATGAGGAGAAACTTTCCCTGTTGATATCGGGGCTATATACGCAATGGAGAGGAACCCGACAGGATCGTAGTATGTTGTATATCAGCCTGGGTACGGATGAAGGAAAACAGGGAGGACAACAGGTCTTGGAAAACAATATGCAGGCTGCCCTCGACAAATATGACGGGGCACTTAGGGCTCCCAATACAGCGGTCACAGGTGAATGGAATAAACGATGGGAGATTGTCAGTCCCGCAGCCAAGGGAGTATACTATGCACCTAACAACACACTTAAGGCAGAAGCAGCTTTTATCCGGGCAGCGGTCAACTTCGAACTCACTATGTTCTGGGGTCCCATCCCGATCATTGACATTGAGGATATGAAAGTGACAAGGCAACCCATTACAGAGGTTTATCCCTTTATCATCCGGGACCTGGAATTTGCGGCAGAACATTTACCTTCTACCCAGGAAGACAGGAAAATGCCTACAAAAGGAGCCGCTCAGGCATTGCTGGGCAAAGTATATATGTACGCCCCTGACGAATCGGGAGTGAGGGATTATCAGAAAGCTATAGAATACTTTGACATGGTTATACCGAATTATTCCCTGATCCCGGATTATGCAGACCTGTTCGATACTACGCTGGACCAGAATACCAGCGAAGTTATATATGCATTTCAATTTGATCATCTTGAGCCGGATAATAACATGGTGCAGCATCATGCAGGATCAAGGGCGGTGGCCGATCTGGATGGCAACACCTATTTTGGGGGATATGATCTTGCACTCCCCACCGAATATTATTACGAAGATGTCTGGGAAGGCCTGGAAGAAGACACCAGGAGGGAAGCCAGTATTCGTTACGACTTTACCCTTCCGGATGGAAGAGAACCCCAAATTACATGGACTGGCCAGTCGGATGAGCTGGAACCCCATACCCGAAAGTTTGAAGATATCCGTACGCAAGGAGAGCAGAATTTCTGGTATTCGGGAGGGTTGATTTATTATCTTAGGCTTGCGGACATTCTGTTGTGCAAAGCAGAGTGTTTAAACGAGATAGGAAATACTTCCGAAGCCGTGAATTTAGTAAATTCTACAGTCCGGACCAGGGCCTTTGGAGGAACCTTATCTGTGGAACAGGCCTGGTCGTCCGGGATGTCACAAGCCGAATTCAGGACGCAGATTCTTGACGAAAGGATGCGGGAACTCGGTTTTGAAGGCTGGCGCAGGATGGACCTTATCCGTACAGAAAACTTCGTTCCTTATATAAAAGAACGGAACCCCTGGGCAAATGAGTCCGGAACCATTCAGGAGTTTCACCAATGGTGGCCGATCCCCGACACCGAAATCAAGCAGAATGAAAATATAAACACGGAAGATCAGAACCCGGGATATTAAATACAAAGGTCTGGTTCGGATGGTTTCCTGAAAAACCAGCCCTTTATTAAAAAACAAGCAGTATCATGAAATATGTATTTGTTAATCTAAAAAGATCGATCACCGTGTCAGGGCTTCTTTTGTTGTTTATAAGCTGCGGAAAAAAAGACATAGCTCCGGAATTATCTTCAAAAGATGGCCTGAACACAATTACGTTATCACTGGATGAAGACGGGGCACTTTACTACCAGGTAAATAGAAGTGGAGAAATCGTAATTAAAAAGTCTCCGTTGGGACTGGTTTGTAATGATCAGGATTTCACACAAGGATTGACAATAAGCGAAGTCTCCCCTGTTCGGGAAAGCAGGGAAAACTATCAGTTAAAGGTCAGTAACAGCAAACAAACAGACCATGTATTTGAGCGTAAAAGTGTAACCTTTAAAAATAATTCCGGAGCTTTAATAACAGTCGATTTAATTGCCGGTGAAGAAGGAGTCGCTTTTCGGTACCGGTTTCCCGAAACGCAAAAGAAAGAACGCATTATAGAAGAAGAAATAACGGGATTTCATATCGAGAAAAATGCAAAAGGCTGGTTGCAGCCTTACAATAAGGCAGGGGATTATACCCCGGGATATGAGGATTTTTATTTTAATGTAAACCCGGGAGATGCTATTTCCAATCCGCGAAACCCATCTGTGGGGTGGTGTATGCCCGCACTTTTCAATGTAAATGATAAAAGGAATTGGGTCCTTATTGCTGAATCGGGAACCGATGGTTCCTATGCAGGCTGTCATTTGGGCCCCGATTCAAAAGGAGGGATTTATAAAATTGCCTTTGCAAAAAAAGACGAAAAATTTACGCTTCCTATAGATGAGCAAACAAGTGCCAAACCTAAATCCGATCTTCCCTGGACTATGCCGTGGAGAGTTATTATTATGGGAGATGAGGCCGGCGATATATTGCTTTCAAGCCTGGTGACCGATCTGGCACCGGCATCGAAGATCGAAGACACTTCATGGATCGAATCGGGGAAGGCATCTTGGTCCTGGTGGTCTCACCCAGACGATCACTCTCCTGAAATTTATAATGAGTTTACAAATCTGGCCGCCGATTTTGGTTGGGAGTACACGCTGTTCGATGCCGGGTGGGAAGAAGCGAACAAAAAAGGCGCTATTATAGATAGTGCCATATCCAAAGGGATTAAACCTATGGTTTGGGGATATTCGGCAAATTATTTTAACCCGGAAGAAAGAAAGAAACGTTTTAAGGAATTGGCAGCCATGGGGGTTAAAGGAGTTAAAATTGACTTTTGGTGCTCTGACCGGCAGGAAGTAATGGATGCTTTACAGTCGGTGTTCGAAGATGCTGCCAATGAACATTTGATGGTAAATCTTCATGGCACTACTGTCCCGAGGGGTTGGCATAGGACCTGGCCTAATTTTATGACCGCAGAAGCAATTTTGGGAACTGAAAGTTATTTTTATGAAGAAAGATTTCCCGAAAAGGCTGCGGAACAGAATACAATATCACCTTTTACAAGAAATGTTGCCGGCCCTGCAGATTATACACCTGTGGCGCTTACCATTCGAAAATTTCCCCGTTTAACTACTGCGGTACACGAGTTGGCCACCCCAATGATATATACTTCAGGAGTTATTCATTTTGCTGATTCCAAAGAGTCATTTGAATCATTACCTGAGGATATTAAAAAGTTGTTGAAGGAAATGCCGGCCACATGGGAAAAAACAGAATGTATTATTGGTGAGCCAGGTAAAGCGATAGTACTTTCACGTCAAAAGGATTCGCTCTCTTATATTGTTGGAATTAACGGAACCAATGAAGAGATGCCGGTTAATCTGGATCTTAACGAATATAGTGATCAATTCTCAGATTTCAGGATAATTACAGAAGGGAAAGATCCATTAATGGAATTCGATAGTAATATCTATCCTATAGATTCCAATTGGTCTTACACTATGGCACCTAGAGGAGGATTTATCATTCAATTTATTAATACCGGGAACAAAGAATAGGTTTTTCCATAGGGAAACAGGCTCGGTGTTAATAGAACCCGATTTATTTTTGATTGATAGTCAGTTACTTGTTTTACAGTGTCAGAGAATAACCAGGTGGTTTTTCAATCCGAAATCGAAAATCACATAGGATCCAGTTTATCCATAGCAGATACAAAGTTATGGGTATTAATAGGGTACGGCCAAATCCATGGATTTGGCGGTGCCTTATAATAATTTTGTCTCTCTTAAAAACCAGCCAATGAAAAACACAATTACTTTAAACGAAATTTTATCGGATTATAAATACCTGTTATTTACCATAATATTATGCATATGTGGTCAGAATAAGAGCTATAGCAATTCGGATAACGAAGCAGGAATGGCGTCACATTATAATCATTTCTATGGCAATTTATACATTGAAGGGGAATATGAAGCCGAAGATGGAGCATTGTTCAATGGCGCTACCATACAAGGATGTGATAGCTGTTCGGGAGGGGAACAGGTAGGCGATCTGGGAGGAACAAACCAGAGTTATTTTACCTATGATGTGCAAGTGGCCGAGACAGGGATGTATACGCTACGATTGAGTTTTTCTTCCGGAGATCCCCGTTCCATTTTTATTTCGGCAAATGGCGATAGTCCTAAAGAAGTGGTTTGCGAAAGCGGTGGCTGGACAACAGTTGCGGAAACAAACCTGGAGATTGAACTCCATAGTGGTGTGAATACTATTAAGTTCTTTAATGATACCGGTTACGGCCCTAATATAGATAAGTTTTCACTTTCCTATATTGAAGAAAACGGCACTTTTTACGAAGCCGAAGATGGAGAGTTGTTCGATGGTGCAACCATACAGGGATGTGATAGCTGTTCGGGTGGAGAACAAGTAGGTGATCTGGGAGGAACTAACCAAAGTTATTTTACCTATGATGTGGAGGCGGCTGAGGCAGGGATATATAAATTACGGTTGAGTTTTTCTTCCGGGGACCCCCGTTCCATTTTTATTTCAGCAAACAATGGTGCAGCCATTGGTGTTGTTTGCGAAAGCGGCGGATGGACTACTGTCGCAGAAAAGGACTTGCAAATTGAACTTGATAGTGGGATAAATACCATAAAGTTTTTCAATGACACCGGTTATGGCCCCAATATAGACGGGTTTTCCCTGGAGCTAATAGAGGAAGATACTGGGAATTGTGAAAATTGCAGTATCTATGATTACGGTAGTGATGGTCAAATTGTATACGACAGAACAAACGGTACCTTTAACGTTTATAAGCAGGATCTGTTAATCATTCAAAGAGCCTACTCGGAAGTGTCCAGCTCGGGTACTATAATTTCTTCCAAGAATTACTCAGAACGAACAATAAGTCAAAGTAGTTTTTCCGATAACACGGGGGAAGGAGAAAAGATTTTGGTGGAATTAAATGATGATGACCTGCCTGAAATGAAACAGGTTTTTTACACCTATTCCGACAAGCCGTTTTTTTTAATGGAAGTATTTCTTGAAGATACGGAAAGCCTGGAAAGCAATTATATGGCTCCATTAATATCTTCTATGGTTACTATTAATGCTGTTGGTGATAATCGCGTGTTGGACGTTCCTTTTGATAATGATGCATGGGTTAGATATAACTCGATATCCACAGCGGGCAGCATTAGCAGTATAAGTTCTGAAGTTATGGCGTTTTATGAAAATAACAGTCGTAATGGATTGATTGCCGGGTCGGTTGAACATACGGTATGGAAAACAGGCGTTGAAAGTAGTGGTTCCGGAAATTCTTTAAATCAACTCCGTATCTGGGGAGGTTACACTTCTTCTTCGGGAACAAGAGACCAGGCTCCACATGGAAAGATCAACGGAAATTCATTAAAATCCCCCAAAATTCTCATCGGCTTCTTTCAGGATTGGAGAGAGGGTATGGAAGCCTATGGTTATACCAATAAAATGGCAGATGGAAGGTATATTGGCGATTGGACCGGGTCAACTCCTTTCGGATGGAATAGCTGGGGAAGCATACAATCGGATATCACACTTGATAAAGCCAAATCGGTGGTTGATTTTTTTGCTGATGAGATCCCGATGTTCAGAAGTGACGATACGGCTTACATAGATTTAGATTCTTATTGGGACAACCTGGTAGATGGAGGTTTGGAAGGAGACTTTACTAAATTATCGGAATTTGTTCAATATTGCAAAAGCCATGATCTAAAGCCCGGAATTTACTGGGCACCTTTTGTGGACTGGGGAAAATATGATAGAAAAGTAGAGGGCAGCAGTTACAATTACGCAGCAACCTGGACCAATGTGGAAGGTGAATACCATGATGTGGACGGAGCCAGGGCGATGGATCCGACCCATCCCGGTACAAAGGATAGAATGAATCTGGTCATTGATAAATTTAAACAAGCCGGTTTTGAAATGATCAAAATCGATTTTATAGGGCATGCTGCTGCCGAAGCAACTTCCTTTTATGATCCCGATGTTACAACAGGAATGCAGGCATTCAAATCGGGAATGGAATATTTATCGGATAGAATTGGAGATGATATGTTGGTTTACGCGGCAATTTCACCAAACCTGGCCACAGGTCGATACGTGCATGCACGAAGAATCGCCTGTGATGCTTATGCGGATATTAATGCTACGGAATATACATTGAACAGTACTACCTATGGCTGGTGGCAGTCAAAAATATATGATTACATTGATGCGGATCATATCGTCTTCGGGAATTCATCTGAGGGTGAAAACCGGGCCAGACTGGCCTCTGCCATTGTCAACGGAAGCATTTTTACCGGGGACGATTATTCAACTTCCGGCCAATGGACAGACCGGACTAAAGCGCTTTTACAGAATGAACGTATTTTGAATCTGGCCCGGGAGGGAAGTGCTTTTACTCCCGTGGAAGGCAATACCGGTCAAACCGCAAGTGAATTATTTATTCATCAATTTGAGGGGAAGTATTACCTGGCAGTTTTTAATTATGGCGAAGAAAAGGCTTTTAACATCAATTTGAACAGACTGGGAATAAATGCAGGGAGCTATTGTATTACGGAAGTATTCTCAGGAGATAAGTTTTCATCGAATGGCGATAATTTTAATGTTACGATGGGTGCAAAGGATGCTGCCATATATGAATTTAACGCAGGAGAAAATTCCTGCGTATTTTCATTGCCGGATAATTACAAACTCCGATCCACAGATGTAAGTTGCCATGGAAAAGCCGATGGAGCCATAGCTATAGAATTAAAAGATCCGGAATACACATATACGATCCGTATTTCAGATCAGGAACCGGTTGTACTTCCTGCCCATACCGATCATTATGATTTAGAGGGGTTATCTGCCGGGGTTTATGAAATATGTTTTACGATTAATGAGGTTGAAGATTACAAACAATGTTTTGATATAACTGTCAACCAGCCGGGCTCGATTACTGCATTTTCAAATTATGATAAGAAAAAAGGAGCAATTCATCTTGATTTAAAAGGTGCGGAAAGGTATTATGTGAGTTTAAACGGGAAAGAACAGTTCTATAAATCCGGGGTTCACGAATTAAAATTGAAGAAAGGATTAAATGAATTAAGTGTTAAGGGAGATTTGGAATGTCAGGGGACCTATTCTGAGGAAATTTATGTGTCTCAAGGTATTAAAGTGTACCCCAACCCGACAGATGATTTGGTTCAGGTGGCCATTCCCACTATAGAAAAAACGGTCATGGTAGGCATTTTTGATCTGCAGGGAAGATCAATTAAAAATTATGAAGCGAAGGTTAGCGATTCAGAAATTGTAATTGATATGGGAAACGTGAATAGCGGAACGTATCTGATCCGTATCTCCGGTAATGAGTTCAATCAAACTGTAAAGGTTTTGAAAAAATGAGAAATATTCTACATATTGTATTGAGTTTTTCCATTCTTATAGCAGGAGGCTGTAATGATGATGATATGCCCACTGTTATTCCCGAAGATGTTGAGTTAATATCTCCTTTAAAAGACCAGATATGTGAGCAGGGAGTTAACTCCGAGGCAGATAAAAGCAGGATATTTTTTGAATGGGAACAGGCAGAAAATGCGCAAAGCTATGATCTGGTTGTTAATGACCTGGAGACCGGTGAAAACTTTATTACTTACAAAAAGATATATGATACGAAAAAGGAATTGGAGTTAGTACACAATCGCGCATACGCATGGTATGTGATATCAAAAAATACCAGTACTGATGAAACCGGGATAAGCCCTACATGGAATTTTTTCTTTGTAGGCGAGCCAAAAGACAATTACGCTCCGTTTCCTGCCGACATTCTTTATCCGGACTACGGCAATACCATTCAATCTTCTGATGGAATGGTGACCTTAAAATGGGAAACTTCAGATCCGGATGGAGACGATTTGTTTTATACCTTGTATCTGGACGAGATTGACGGTATGCAGGAGCCCCTGGATAATTTCAGAAAAATTGAGAGTACGACTTTTACGCTTCAACTGGATAAGGGTAAAACATATTATTGGAGAATAAAAGCTTCCGACGGAACCAACAGTAGTTATTCTCAGGTATATACCTTTAGTATTAATTAATGATAAAAAAATATATGATGTCCGGATTTGTTAAAAGACAACGTTTGGTTTTTGTAACCTGTTTGATCGTTTTTAATATCCCGAAGGCGGAATCTCAGGAAAATGACAATGTCATCTGGTACAACCGGCCGGCTAAAATATGGGAAGAAACCCTTCCCCTGGGAAACGGACGTTTGGGACTCACACCGGATAGTGGTGTCCAAACCGATAAAATTGTATTGAACGATATTACTTTATGGTCAGGGCAGCCGGAGGACGCCAATAAAGTCAATGCCCATACTTATTTACCACAGATCAGGACACTTTTAAAGGAAGGAAAGAATAAAGAGGCCGAAGCCATTATCAACAGGCATTTTGTTGCAGAGGGTGCCGGGTCCGGTAGTGGGAACGGAGCTGATGTGCCCTTCGGATGTTATCAAACTTTAGGAAACCTTTATCTTGAGTTCGGGCATGAGGATGGAGAAAAAAAGGATGTCACGGATTATATTAGAAAACTTGATCTTAATACGGCTGTTGCTTTCTGTAGCTATAAGGTGAACGGAATAACTTATAAGCGCGAATATTTTACAAGTTTTGATGATGATCTGGCTATTGTGAAATTATCGGCCAGTGAAGCAGGAATGATTAGTTTGAAAGTTAGAATGGACAGGCAGGAGCGATTCGAGACTTTTACCCGTGACAATAGTCTTGTGATGAAGGGGCAATTAAACAACGGTACAGATGGTAAAGGGATGCGTTATAAAGTTAAGCTGCAACCAATACTTAAAGGTGGAAGCCTTCATGTGGCGGATAATGAATTGCTTGTTAAGAATGCGGATCAGGTTATTCTATTTATTTCGACTGCTACCGATTATAAAATGAAAAATTATGAAACGGTAATTGATAAAGAATTAGAAAATGCTCAAACAAAGACTTATGCATTGCAAAAAAAGAACCATATAGCTTCTTATTCGAAATATTTTGATAGGGTTGATGTGCAATTGGGATCCTCGTCACGTGGCGATCTTCCAACAGATCAACGCCTGGAAGAATTTTTGAAAAATGAAGATAAGGACGATGCTTTGGCTTCGCTGTTTTTTCAGTTCGGCCGCTATTTGAGTATTTCCAGTACAAGACCTGGCCTGTTGCCCCCGAACTTACAGGGGCTTTGGGCAAAAAACGTACAAACGCCATGGAATGGCGATTATCATTTGGATGTGAACGTACAGATGAATCACTGGCCTTTGGAAACGGTCAATCTTTCAGAACTGAACCTGCCACTGAAAGATCTGGTAGCAGGAATGGTGGAACCCGGAAAAAAAACAGCAAAGGCCTATTATAATTCAGACGGGTGGGTTGCTCATGTTATTACAAACATTTGGGGGTATACGGCCCCGGGGGAACAGGCTTCCTGGGGGATTTCAAATGCAGGTTCCGGATGGTTGTGCAATAATTTATGGCAGCATTATTTATATACGAAAGATATTAAGTACCTGAAAGAAATATATCCCATACTGAAAGGGGTTGCACGGTTTTATCTGGATATGCTTATAAAAGACCCCGAAACGGGCTGGTGGGTAACCGCCCCTTCCGTATCTCCGGAGAATTCGTTTTACCTTCCCGATGGTGAACAAACCAATATCTGTATGGGCCCTACCATTGACAACCAGATCGTCAGAGAGCTTTTTTTGAACATCCTGGAGGCCTCAAATGTTTTGGATACGGATGCTGACTTTTGTGATAAATTAAAGGCAAAGTTAAAGGGAATTCCTCCGGTAGCTGTCATTGCCGAAGACGGGCGGATAATGGAATGGCTGCGTCCGTATAAAGAAGTGGATACCCACCACAGGCATATTTCACATCTTTACGGACTTTACCCGGGGAACCTGATCACTCCCGAACATACACCAGAGTTGGCTGAAGCGGCCAGGAAAACGTTGATTGCACGGGGCGATGACGGCCCAAGCTGGACCATTGCCTATAAAATGTTGTTTTGGGCCCGCCTGAAAGATGGAGATCATGCATTTGATTTGTTGTCCAATATTTTAAGGCCCACTACAAATACGGACATCAATTATGGTGATGGAGGAGGAGTATATCCGAATTTACTGTCCGCCGGTCCGCCCTTTCAGATTGACGGCAATTTTGGTGCTACGGCAGGCATTGCTGAGATGCTTTTACAAAGTCATTCCGGAATTATTGAATTGTTGCCCGCTCTACCCGCTCAATGGGCGGAATCGGGGTTATATAAAGGTCTAAAAGCTCAGGGAGGATATACTGTCGATCTGAAATGGAGAAATGGAAAGGTCACGGAATTTAAAATTTATTCGGACTCGGTTGAATCCATAGATATAAAGGTCAACGGTCGCATTAAAGCTGTAACAACAATAAAAAGAATTTAATGAATTCTATAAGATTGCGATACTGGACCGGTATCGGGCAATAGAAATGATGTGTTTTCTGGCTCTGATAGCAATGGGCATATATCAATTAAAAAAAGAGATGCTGAAAGGGCATCTCTTTGTCGTTAACAAAATAATCAATATTCTGAACTCGTCGTTCTCTATTTGAAAAATGTATACTATTGTATAGTGATGTTCTTTTTTAATCCTGAAATAGTCCTGTCAAATAACAAGTGTTTTGTCCCGATGAGTTTCAAATGCGTGATGGCTCCGATATGGCTTTGGTCCGTATTGATAATTTCCTGCAATAGGGTTTGAGCCCGTTCCGTTTGTTTCAGCCCTATATACCCCAATGCCATAAGGTATTTACAGTGTGTCTGATTTCGCTTGTTTAAATCATCTTCCCAGATCATTAAATCCGGTAACGAAACTGCAAAATAGTCTATGGTTACTTCATCGTTTAAATGTTTTCTTCCATAGTTGATAAGCTTTTCAAAACGTTGATTGGCAGCCTTATGTTTTCCCAACTTTAAATTCGCCAGACCTTGATAAAAGATTTTGTCCGGTTGTTGATCATTGTAATATATGGCTGCAGTGGGCTCATCTAATCCTTTGGAAGCTTTTTGCCAGTATTGACCGGCTTCTTCATTACGTGCTAATTTAGATAATGCGATACCTATCCAGTAATGAATATCATTTTCCTGGGCCCCATATAATTTACCTTCTCCTAAATTTTCCGGATAATATTGTGCCTGCTCCAAATAAGTAAGCGCTTGTTCATAATCCCCTTCATTAATTTTTTGTTTTCCCATTTCTACCAGCGACATTACATATTGTCCGGTTACTTTACCTTCCCCGCCTTCCCAGGGATGGAATTTTCTGTTTTTAATAAGGGTATAGGCTTTTTGTGGTCTCCCAAGCTGGTTGTAAATGGTTGCACGTTCTAAATATACATCATCTCGTTGAATAACAAGTTCTAAGTTGGCTTCCAGGAAAGAAAGACGAAAAATCAGATCATGGTTCAGTCTTTTGTACAACTGGTCCAGTTCCATTAAAATCCTGGGGTCTTTTCGATCTAAAGCAAATGCTTTCTCCAGGTAAGTCAACGCCTTTTTCGAATCTTCTTTTTTATTGAAGTACGCTAAGGCCAGATTTCGATAAACAGTAGCATAGGAATGATCTGTAGCTATCGACTGTTCCCAGCATTGAATAGCATCTTTGTATTGTTTGGCAGCATACCAGAAATTTCCCAGGTAATAAGGAGCCCTGGCATCGTTAGGATTCTGTTGAATCGCGTGGGTAAGTGCCAATACCGACTCTACCTGATTCGGAAAACAATATGCCGGGTTGGCCTTGTTTGCTTTTTTATAAAATTCATTTGCTTTGCTTGAATTGCCATTTAATTGATAAAACCATCCGAGATAATACCATCCCATAGGGTATGTTTCATTTCCTTCCGATATTCCGGCTTGTAAAAAAGAAATAGCTTCTTCATAAAGTCCGGCAGCAGCATAATCCAATGCATATTCAATATAATTATAAATGTTCCCTCGAATAAGGCTATGTAATTGGTTTAAGGTATCCGGTGAATTGCTTAACAGGTACTTTTCATACCATACTCCATAGTTAAAACGGTCTTCGTTCAGAGATGTCTCAACAAAGCGATTTGCTTGTTTTATACGCCCTGTTTTTCGCAATAGTGCAATCCGGAGATGTTGCGCTTTATGGTCTTTTGTGTTTCTTGAAATTGATTTTTCGATATGAGATAATGCCTCTTGATAATTTCCTTGGATACAATCCAGTTGTGCGATATGAAAATACCCTGGGTTTTGCCATGCGGAATTCCATGTGGATTTATAGAATGCGTTGTATGCCTCCTGATACTTTCCCTGATATTTCAATGCCAGTCCTAAATTAAAATAGGGTTCCCCATCATATGGATTTGGATTGCGTTCAATCAGGGTGTCAACTGCTGTTTGAAAATGACTTTCAGCTTCCTTGAATTTTGCTTTTTTCAATAACCATAGACCTAAGGCATTATTGCAACGGATGTCTTTCGGGTCTCTTCGAAGCGCTTCTTTATAGTACGGGATCGGACTATAAGTTGCATGGCGGTATTGTTCTAAATGCAGACCCGTAAGAAATAATTGTTCATTAGTGTTGATCTCTGAGGGTAATAAGGCCGGTTTAGCGGCTTCGGGTATAGTGTTGTCGGTAGGGGCTTCCCATTCCCAATCGACTAAAATGTTATTTTTTTCATCCGTAACAAGGATTTTAATTCCCTGCATTGTATCGTTTTCAAATGGAATAGTTTGTTCAAAAGAATAGGCAGGAGATGCCATATAAAATTCTTTTAGAAGCGTTTTATTGTCTTGTTGAACAATCACCGTGCAATTTGGATAGATTCCTGTAGTATATGCTTTTACAAGTAACGAATCATCCCTTTTTTCTACATTGACCATTGCATTTTTTGTGGCATTTTTTACAACGCCTACGTCTCTGTATGGCATAAAATATTGAACAAAATCTTTTTCTTCTTCAGGCATAAGCCATGTAAAATCAGGCTGATTGTCCGTATATACACCACACATTAATTCAATATATGGACCATCTTCATCGGTCAGGTTACGATCCCAGGCATGGCCAAAATCCCCGTTTCCCCATGTCCACTGTTTTTTTCCCGGGGAAACATGGTGATTGGCTATATGAAGCAACCCTGCCTTTGTATCGTTTTCATATCCTCCCACAAAATTGTATTTGGAAGTTATGGCCATATAGGAAGTTGGTACCGGAATGTTTTTATAACGCGAAATATCAGTGCCTGGAGCATAATCGACTTTATAATATGTTCCTTTAGCGACAGGAAATGATGAAACATCCCTTTTTCCGTGGTCAAAAACTGCATTGACATCGGGGGGGAAAACGGACTGGTAGGAATCGTTTACTTTAACTGCGGGATTTGCCCACCACAGAAATGTTTGGGGAAATGGGGTCTTGTTATATAATTTCGCTGTAATCTCAAGATACGATTTATCCGGGTATAATGTAAATCCGGCCATGCCTTTGGTCCGAAACATTCTTTCAAGTTCACTGCACCAAATCGTAGCACTGCCATCTTCGTGTTCTTCTATCGAAAAATCTACCGGATCAAAAGTGGTCGGACGGTGATGTTGTGGCCAATTGAATTCAATTCCGCCCGATATCCACGGCCCTGTCAGGCCTACTAATGCCGGTTTAATAACTTGATTATAGTATACGAAATGACGCTGCTTGGTTTTGTCATAAGCCATTTGTATTCTTCCTCCCAGCTCCGGGAGCACCATAATTTTTACAAACTGGTTTTCCAGAAATAAAGCGATGTACGACTTATCTACTTTTTTATCATATATCTTTTCAATAACCGGATAAGGGTAAACAGCACCGCTACTTCCCTGGTAAACCCTTTTTTCAATAAAGACAGGATTTTTTTCCGGAGTACCTATTTCGTATGTGGGCAGAATTACATGTTCTTTCCAAATGCGTACTTTTTCCATCGGTAGAATTTTTATATGAGTTTAGTTTGTTGAATTTTCATTGGGTTCCTTAAAAAGGAACTCTTCAATTTCTTCTAAGCTTTTATTTTTTGTTTCCGGAAGCTTGAAAAAGACAAAAACAAATCCGGCTGCACATATGAGCCCGTAAATCCAAAAAGTACCTGAAGCACCCAGGTTTTTATTCAGATATGGAAAGGTTTGAACCAGTAATGCGGAAGCAACCCACAAGGCAAAAGTAGATATAGCCATAGCTATACCCCGAAACCGGTTCGGGAAGATCTCCGATATGACAACCCACGTTACGGGAGCTATGGAAACTGCATAGGCCGCTATGGCCAATAAAACTAAAATTAACATGGGCCAACCGGAGAGACCGATATAGTAAAAAATGCCAAGTACTAAATAAATGAGGGCTAAACTACCGGCACCGAATAGCATGAGCTTTTTACGGCCGATTTTATCAATAGTCGCCATTGCTATAATGGTAAATATCAGATTAATGCTCCCCGTTATCACAATATTCATAAAAAGATCATTCATAGTGTACCCTGCGGCGATGAAAATTTCTTGCGCATAATTAAATATGATATTGATACCACACCATTGCTGAAAAATGGCCAGTACAACACCAATAGAGATAATCGAAAGCGGCATCTTAGCCATAATTGTTTTAAAAGTAATTTTACGCGAGCCGTTTTTAAGGGTATCTGTAATCTGTCTGCTTTCAATTTTGGCATAATCAGCTCCTCCGACTTTGGTTAAAATCGAAGTAGCTTCTATGTGCTTTCCCTTTTTTGACAGGAAACGGGGGCTTTCAGGAACAAAGAACATTAAAATAAAGAAAATGCCGGCGGGGATCAGTTCTCCCCAAAACATCCATCGCCATCCGGTCTGGCCATTCCATGAGTTTAAGATCTGCGTTTGGGAAAACCCTTCGGGAACCGTTTCGGTAATTAACATATTTGTTATTTGGGCAGCAAGAATCCCTATGACGATTGTAAGTTGATTGATAGAGACAAAGAGACCCCTGGTTTTGGGCGGAGCAATTTCTGCAATGTACATGGGCGACAGGGTTGATGCCATTCCGATCCCAACACCGCCGATAATCCTATAAACAATAAAATAATTAAAATGATTGGCTGCTCCTGATCCGTAAGCTGAAACTGTAAAGAAAACAGCTGCCATGATCAATAAATACTTTCTTCCATAAGTGTCGGCCAGGATACCGGCTATGGCAGCACCCATTACACACCCGACCAGGGCACTACTGATAGCCCAGCCTTGTAATCCCGGTGAATCCGTAATTTGAAAATATAATTCATAAAATGGTTTTGCGCCACCGATCACCACCCAGTCATAACCAAATAGTAAACCGCCCAAAGCGGCTGTCAGGCATATGAATAGTAAAAATGTATAATTATAGCTTTTCATAGAATTCGTATTCCAGTGGTGTAAAACTACTATTTACGAAATCGTTTTCTATGGATATTTTTTTTGATAAAATGGATTATTCTATGATTTATTCAAATCCGGACCCTATGAGGGTAACACTAATGATCAGAGTTGGTATTCTTTACGGTATTTTAAAGGGGATATGTTCATGGTTTTTTTGAACAGTCTTGAAAAATAAAGTGGATCACTAAAACCTAAGGAAAAACTTATTTCCTTGACACTCAATGACGAAAAACTTAGATACTGGCAGGCTTTTTGAATTTTTAAGTGATTAAAATAATGAATCGGGGAGTAACCGGTTTCTTTTTTAAATAATGAGAAATAGTGAGAAGGCGAATAATTGAAATTTTCAGCTATGTCGCTAACCTTTAAATGATTTTCTATATTTATTTTCATATAGGATATGGAAGCCTGGACAATATTGCTGGTATCACTATTCTTTCCTACCTCCACGAAGAATTTTTGGTACAAAAATGAGTTTAATAGCTGCCAAAGTGAAATATTGGCATATTCTATATTATGAATGCTATACCCGTCTTCCATGACGTTAATCAGGTTATCAAACAAACTTATTCTCCGCTCTTCTAAGATTACAGAGTTGGCTTCATTTGTACCTGTATCCAGGAATTTATTATAAAGATAAGTAGCTGAAGTTCCCGTAAAGTGGAGCCAGTAAATACTCCATGGATGCATGGGATGCGCATAGTATTTGTGTGCAACATTAGGAGGCAGTATATAGAAGGTGTTTGGCGATAATAGTATCTTTTTTTTATGTATATGGACTATACCCTGACCATCCTTGCAATAAATTAAAATATATTGCCTGCTTCCTCTTGTTCGTTCCAGAAAATGATTCTTTGCTTTGGGAAAAAAACCGATATCGGTAAAAAATAACGAATTGATCAGAGGATTTTTCTTAATCGTACTAATTATTTTTTTGGGTAATACGATCATTCTTTGCCCTATAAAACCATCATGTATTCTTTTAGCCCTTATTTTTTCCATATAATCATATTATAAAAGAAACGGAAACATAATTTAATCCATAATATCAAAAGTAAAATCCATAAGGTGAACAATGATACTACCTAATTTTGAAAATACATTTATAGTTGAAATGTAATTAATAAATGTGAGTATTCAATAAGAAAAGCATCTTAATTCATGGATTTATATGATTAATAAGTGGGAAAAAACCTTTTGGGGTATTTATGATAACAAACAGGTATTTCTTTTTAGATTTGAAAATACAGATGGTTCTTATGTAGAAATCATTAATTACGGAGCAATAGTAAAGTCCATAGTTGTTCCTGATAATGCCCAGGTATTTAAGAATGTAGTATTAGATTTTCCCACCTTAAACGGATATCAAAACGACAAGTGTTATATAGGAGCTACAGTAGGAAGATTTGCAAATCGTATTGCAAACGCCTCCTATATGTATAATGGAGATAAAGTTTATTTAGAAAGGAATGACGGGATTCATCAAAATCACGGAGGTGAAAACGGTTTTAACAAGCAGGTTTTTGATTATAAGATAAATAGTGGATCGCTTATTCTTTCTTTAAATTCTCCTTCCGGAGAAGGAGGGTTTCCAGGGGATGTTTTTTTAGAAGTACATTATAAATGGACGTGTAAACATGAGCTGTCCATAAAATATTTTGCCCGAACCACGGCAACAACCCCCTTGAATATAACCAATCATTGCTATTTTAATTTATCCGGAACCCAATCTAAAATCTGGGACCATAAATTAAAGGTTATTTCTGATAAAATATTGGAAACTACTACGGACTATATACCCACCGGAAGAATTATACCATCAAAAATGATATATCCATCCAATGATCTGAGTTTAGGAGAAAGTCTGATCCATTCCAATGGAATTAAGGGACTTAATAATTATTTCATTACAGGCACTACCGATACGCATAATTATAAAGATAAATCTATCTGTTTTTTATATGATCCGGGAACGGGAAGAACACTTAAGATATTTACGACATATCCCGGATTACAGGTGTATACAGGCGATTTTCTAAATTCTCATATAAAGGATGGTAAATATTATGGTCCTTATGAAGGGATTTGTTTGGAATGTCAATTTTACCCTGATAGTCCTAATCACAAACACTTTTCCAATACGCTATTAAAACCAGATGAAACTTATGAAGAAACTATTTTATATTGTTTTGGTTAAAAAGTGTTAAACCCTCCTATGGTTTTATCTACAAATAGGCTGGAGTTAAAGCTTATGGGGTGTCCGTGAGTTTCTTTTATTTGAAGAGAAGCTTCAGTCCGGGGTATATTCACCACTAAAAAGTCCGGTTTCCATGCTAACGGGCACCACTTTTCCTTCTTCATTTTTAAAGCTATGCTCGTACGAATGTTGATATGCATATGAAAAACCAGTATTAAAACGAAAATGATTTGTAGGCTTCCTTAAAAATAAGACAGTTTAAAATTCGAAATTATTAACTTTAACACATCAAACTGTCTGATGAAAAAAAGTAGATTTACCAAGAGCCAGATTATCAAGGTTAAAAAATAAGGTCGTGCCATAGGGGATGTAGCCCGTGATCAGGTATTGATAAGTGTGTATTGGCGTAAGAGGTAGAGATGGAGACCAGCCAGTTAAAATGGTTAAAAGAGCTGGGAGAAGAAAACCTTAAGGTTTAGTTTCCGGTTTTCAATTTAAAAAACACCAATGATTATAACTATGAGACGATTTTTCCTTTTACTTCCGGTTTTTATGCTTCTAGCCTGTAATGACGCCCGGCAGAGTACAGAAACAGAAGCATCTTCCAATACAGACGTATTTGCATATGTAGACCCGAATATAGGGACGGCGCATAGCCGTTGGTTTTTTTATACACCAGCTTCAGTACCTTTTGGAATGGCAAAATTAGGTCCCTCAACCAACGGGAGTTACGGGAATGTTTATGGGTGGGATGCCGTGGGGTATGACTCCCGTCACCACAGTATCGAAGGTTTTGCCAATATGCATGAGTTCCAGGTAGGCGGTTTTCTGTTTACCGCTATGGCCGGTGAGTTAAAGACAGTGCCCGGTACATTGGAGGATCCCGATACAGGATATCGTTCCCGGTTCAAAAGGAAAAATGAAGTGGCTCAGCCTGGTTACTACAAGGTTCTTCTGGACGATTATCATATTACGGTTGAACTTACGGCCACCAAGCGCGTTGGATTTCAGAGATACTGCTTCCCCGAATCCAGCGACTCTTATGTGATTATGGATATTGGAAATGAGTTGGGAGAAAGCGGGCAGGTCAAGGATGCCTATGTTTCCTATGATAAAGAAAATCAGAGCGTAGAAGGATGGGTGATCACGTATCCGAAATACGTACAGAAATACCAGCCTGATGGAGAAGTCAAAATGTTTTTTTCTGCAGTGGTAGATACCCCGCCTTCAACTGTAGGGACTTTTCAGGGAGAGGAACAATTTCCCGGGGAAACGGACAGACAGGGGAAAGGAGTCGGGATATACTTTGGGTTTGAAACAAAGCAGGATGATAGGGTAGAGGTTAAAACAGGTTTTTCCTATACTTCCCTGGAAAATGCCAGGAACAACCTAATGGAAGAAGCCCGGGACCTGGATTTTGCCCAGGCTAAAAAAGCGGCTCAGGCTACCTGGACGAAAGAATTGAACAAAATACAGCTGACCGATACTTCAACAGTCAATAAAACGAAATTCTATACAGGGCTGTTCCACGCCTTGCTGGGCCGCGGGTTGGCTAGTGATATCAATGGCCAATTTCCGCAGAATGATGGTAGTGTGGGACAGATCCCCCTGGATGAAAACGGAATCCCCGAATATGCATTTTACAATACCGATTCGGTTTGGGGAGCATTTTGGAATCTCACCCAGTTGTGGACCCTGGTATGGCCGGAATATTATAATGATTTCATACAAACACATTTGGAGGTGTATAAGAATTCCGGATGGCTGGGCGACGGACTGGCCAATTCCAAATTTGTTTCCGGTGTCGGGACTAATTTTGTAAGTCTGATTATGGCTTCTGCCTACCAGTCCGGTATCCGTGATTATGATACGGACCTGGCATTCAAGGCGGCATATGAAAACGAAGTCCGGTATGAAAACAGGAATCAGGGTGCCGGGAAAACCGATCTGAAAAACTTTATTGAAAAGGGGTATGTGAATCAAGTCGAAGGTATGGATACCAATCCCGAAGGCTCCGGATTTTCAGCTTCCCACACCCTCGAATACAGCTATAGCAGTTATGCAGTGGCCCAACTGGCCAAAGCAATGGGAAAAGAAAGAGAATATAAAGAACTGATGAAGTTATCGAAGAACTGGGAGAATATCTATGACGAAGAGTCAGATTTTATCCGTCCCAGGCGGGCTTCCGGGGAATTCCTCAAGGATTTTGATCCTTTTGCCCCCTGGGAAGGGTTTCAGGAAGGAAATGCCTGGCAATATACCTTTTATGTACCTCATACTCCCGAACGACTCGTCGATAAAATGGGAGAGGAAAAATTCGTAAAACGTCTGGATTCTATCTTTACGGTATCCGAAAAGACCAAGTTCGGCGGAGAGGACATCGATGCCTTTGCGGGAATAAAATACCTTTATAACCAGGGAAACCAGCCCAATTTACACATTGCCTGGCTATTCAATTATACGGACCATCCATGGCTCACCCAGAAATGGGTAAGAAAGATTTGTGACAATTTCTATGGTACAGAAGAAGTTCACGGATATGGATACGGACAGGATGAAGACCAGGGACAACTAGGGGCGTGGTATGTGATGTCTTCCATGGGATTATTTGATGTAAAAGGACTGACCGGGCCGAAACCTTCGTTTCAATTTGGAAGCCCTATGTTTGAGGGGATTAAGATAGAGAATGGTTACGGGAATACGATCAATATCACCACGGAAAATAATAAACCCGGAAATTACTATATCCAGTCCTTTACATTAAACGGGAAAGCATATCATCAAAAAGAGATTCCCCTGGAAACTCTGAAATCTGGCGCAAATCTACATTTCGTAATGGGCAATACACCCAATAAAGATTTATTCAAGGAATGATCAGTGTTCCCTTTTGTAAAAAAACGTATTAAAAATAGTCGATAAAAACATACCTTCATTATCCATATTATCCTTTTGTTTCAAGCTCTTAAAAAACTTCAAAATAGGTAATAGTAGTTAACCTGGGATATTGCCACCCATTTTTCAATGATTTTCTTGGGTATTCAGTTCCCCCTTTTGAAGGGACCTTTCTCCTGAAAAACCGGATTGATTTTGGAATTTAAAGTAAACATCCCTTTCCTATTTATCCATTTCTCATGTGTAGTAAGGCATGCTCATTATTAGTGTAGCGATGTACAGTGCGACAAAAACAGTTAAGTGGATAAAAAACATAATAGCGAGAGCAGTTCAATTGGATTAGAACCTTATTTAAATCTATAATATTTATCTTTTATTATGTAACACTTTTTATTTTAATTAATGTCACATTTGTAATATTGGCTGATGATGAGATAGTATTTTTATTCTTCTATTGAAGGCAGACATAAAGTACATTATGTAAAAATACACAAATACTAATTCTACTTAAAGCATACAAAATGAAAGAAAGGAATAGTTTATATAAGGAAGGGGAACAAGTATGCGCCATAGTACGTCCTACTGTTCCGCTTATTATCAGGGTTTATGCACGAGGGGTGTATTACTGTAAGGTGCAAAACGATTTGAAAGCGAAAGAACTGGTGTATTTTGAGAGAGAGTTAAAAGAATATATCGCGTAAGCATTTCGGTAACATAAATAACTGTAGTGTTAAATCCTTAGAATCGTCTTACTTTCTGGTTTGGCGATTACTTTGTTTTAAAAATCATTCCTATGAAATTGGCATTAATTGGTACTTATCCACCTCGTGAATGTGGCATTGCTACTTTTACACAAAATTTGACACAGGCAATGGCTGGCAGTACCGAAGACAATACGGAGACGCTGATTATTGCCATGAATGACCATCATATCCCTTACACTTACCCTAAAGAAGTAAAACACATTATTGAACAGGAACAACAGACCGATTATCTGGAGGCTGCCAATTTTATTAACCTCAGTGGTGCCGATCTTTGTATCCTGGAACATGAATTCGGAATTTTCGGAGGGCTCAGCGGGGTGTATATTTTACCATTATTGTATAGGTTGCGAATACCCATCATAGTAACATTGCATACCATACTGGAAACACCATCATATAATGAAAAGGCCATTTTGAAAGAAATTTGTAAAATGGCGAATAAACTTGTGGTGATGTCCAAAAAAGCTATTCAAATCTTGACAGCAGTTTACGACGTTCCGGAAGATAAAATTATATTTATTGAACACGGGGTTCCTGATATTCATTTTGACTCACAGGCAGCCAAAAGGGCTTACAAACTGGAAGATCATAAGGTTTTACTTACTTTTGGGTTTATAGGGAGGAGTAAAGGTATCGAAACTGTGATCAAAGCATTACCCCGGGTTATTGAGCAACATCCGGAAGCATTATATATTGTCATAGGAAAAACACATCCGAATGTGCTGCGACATTCCGGGGAAGAATATCGTAACTATTTGCAGTTACTGATTAAAAATCACCAGTTAGGTAAACATGTGTTGTTACTGAATGAGTTTATCGACGAACAGGAGCTCTTTAAATATTTATCAGCCAGTGATATTTATATCACGCCGTATCTCAATGAAGCACAAATTACCAGTGGTACATTATCCTATGCGTTGGGGGCGGGCTGTGTTATAGTTTCCACTCCATTCTGGCATGCCGCAGAATTATTGGCCGATGATCGGGGGGTATTATTTAATTTCAATGACGATCTGATGCTTTCCAATACCTTAAACCGGCTTTTGGATGAGCCTGAAATTTGTGCCGCTATCCATGAAAAATCCTCTTCATATGGGAAAAACCTCGTTTGGCCAAAAATAGGATTGCAATATACAGCACTATGTCAAACCATTTTGGAAGAACCTAAAAGGAGTGTGCCCATAAAAGAAACAGTACTCGATCCTTTGCTGCTCCCTCCTTTATCTTTAATTCACATCAAGAGACTTACAGATGATACCGGGATTATTCAGCATGCAAAATTCGGGATTCCCAATTTAAAGGAAGGATATTGTCTGGATGATAACGCCAGGGCATTACTCATGGTTTTAATGACATATAAACAAAACAAGAATGAACTGGCTCTTGAACTCATGCCTATTTATTTAAGTTATATTCATTATATGCAAAATGACGATGGAACATTCCGGAATTTTTTGGGTTTCAATCGAAGTTTTTTAGACGAGGTCGGATCGGAGGATTCTTTTGGCCGAACAATTTGGGCATTAGGTTATTTATTGGGTAATTCTCCCAATGATGCATATTATCAAACAGGAAAATTACTATTTTTCAACGCAGCTCCCAATTTTGAAAACCTTAAATCCATACGAAGTATCGCAAATACCATTATAGGGATTAGTTATTACCTGACTTCCAATCCGTCAGATGATGAGATGACAGAACGATTGAGAAACCTTACCGGAAAGTTAACTTCCGAATATTCCAGACATGGCACGACTGACTGGCGATGGTTTGAGCATTTACTGGCATATGATAACGGCATTTTGCCGCTGGCACTATTGCATGCCTCTCAATTGCTCAACGATACCAATGTTACCGAAATTGCTTTACAGTCCATGAACTTTTTAACAACACACACCATAAAAGACGGTTGTTTATCTATTATAGGGAACAAGGATTGGTATGCGAAGGATGGAAAACGGTCTTTGTTTGCTCAGCAACCTATCGATGCTATGGCTATGGTCCTCATGTACCATCGGGCTTTTCTATGCACTGACGACAAAGAGTTTCTGAACCTGCTATTTATTTCTTTCATGTGGTTTCTGGGTGAAAATGATCTGAGAATGAGTTTATATGATTTCGAGACCAAGGGATGTTGTGATGGTTTTGAAAGTTATGGGGTTAATCGAAATCAGGGAGCGGAGAGTTCATTAGCTTATTTGATCTCTCATTTGACAGTTTTACAGGCTCATGAAGAATTTATTATACGACCGGATCATACTGAATTACCCTGTTAGTGCTTTTATCAAATCCGGCATGGATATGACAGCATATGCAGATGCATAATCGGATACTGCATAAGGAAGAATCAGACTGTCGTTATGTATAATTGCGCCACAGGAATATACCACATTGGGAACATATCCATCCCGCTCATTTTCAAGAGGGATCAGTAAGGGCTCTTCCAGCCGGCCTAATACCTTCGCAGGATCTTCGAGATCCAGAAGTGAAGCCCCTATACAATACCGCCGCATGGGCCCTACACCGTGGGTAATTACTAACCATCCTTGCGGTGTCCATAATGGGGAACCACAATTTCCTATTTGTCTGAACTCCCAGGGAGATTCCGGTTTCTGGAGTAATATAGGGTTATTCCATACCGTAATTCTTGAGGCGTACATAATATAATTATTAATACCATCAACCCGCGCGAGCATGGCATATTTTCCCTTGATTTTTTTAGGGAATAATGCCAGGTTTTTATTCTGTGCACCATTACCCAATAAAGGCATGATCCTGAAAGTGTAAAAATCATCTGTGGAGAGCAATTTAGGTAATATGGTATGTCCGTTAAATGCCGTATAAGTAGCATATATTTTATTGGTGTTATCGTCATCGGAAAAATTGACAAACCTTGCATCTTCCATACCATTGCGTTCTGATGCTGACAATGGGAATATGACACGTTCGGTTATATCTGAGTCCGGTTTGAACTGCACATCGTAATATGAATCCATTAACCAGGTAATCTCTGTAAAGGCAGTTCTTCTTTTCTGACTCAGTGATTCATCTTTCAGCAACAAGTTAACAGTATTTAATAGTGATTGATATTCAAAAACTTCCGGAAGATTTTCCATAAAAATCGATGTAAAACTTTCCGGAATACGCATTTCTTTCATTTTCGTTATAAATCGTTCTCTATCATAAGTTGTTTTATGAATAATCTCTGCCATGTCCACGTATTTCCCCACTTTATCCAGGTGCAGATTGTTTTCCTTGTCTAACACTCCTCTTCGAAAAACAATAGACGAAATATGTCCTTCTCCCGTTGCCCGAAATGATAAGATAACCCTTTTTTCTCCTTCCTCCAACAAGGATTGATCGGGGTCCTCTATGATAGACGGATTGAAAAATGCGGCAGATTCAATGGAATATTCCATCGTACAATAAGCTCCGATTAACATTTTCCGAGGGTAAGAAAGCTTTTCATAAACAATTCCCACACCTTGTATAAGTTCTCTCACCAGTTCGCAATGCTTATTAAAGAGCTCAAAAATATTGCGGTGCCGGGGCGCAAATTCTCTTAAAGTCTGCTCTAGAATAAGATGTACTTGAGAGTTGGTCAGAGCCATTATTCTTTTAATCATATTCCTCGTCCCATCGTCTCCATTAGAAAAAAACCGCCCGATAACACGCCTGGAATCCGGAATGAATTTCAGGTCTTTACGAAGTACGGGAATACGCATATACAGTGAATAAATAGTTACTACCACCTAACTTACAAAGAATAATTTTGTATTTTAGACCTACAAAAATGTGCATTAATAAAGTAATGCCAAGATACACTCTTACCTTTCCATTACATTGCACTTAAAAAGAAAATTATTACACATTTATATATCATCTTAGTATTGACGATGTCCTTCATTAGGAACAATTGATGAAATACCCTTTGCTTTACATTGTTATCACCAAGATGGCAACACACCATTTTTAATATTTGATCAGGACTTTAGAATGCTTATTATGAGTGTGTTAAAAAAAATGAAATATGATTTTATATATAAAATATATGGTATGTCTTCGATGTAAGATGGTGGTTAAATCCGAACTCGACAGACTAAACCTTAAGTATGGTTCTATAGGTTTAGGAATGGTGGAGTTACTGGAAGATCTTAACTTTATGCAGGAGGCAGAACTGAAAAAGAATCTTCGTAAATCCGGTTTGGAATTAATGGATGACGAAAAAAGTATCCTTATCGAAAGAATAAAGGCCGTCATTATAGAAATGATCCATTATACCAATGAATTACCCCAGGTTAATTATTCGGATTATATCAGTCAGAAATTAGGATATGATTATGTATACCTGGCAAATATTTTTTCTGAAGTTAAAGGAATAACGATACAGCATTTCATTATTATTCATAAAATTGAAAAGATAAAAGAACTACTCCTTTATGACGAACTGAGCCTTACTGAAATTTCTTGTCTTATGCATTATAGTAGTGTAGGCCATCTTTCAACCCAGTTTAAAAAAATAACAGGTCTTTCCCCTTCGTTTTATAAAAAAATTAAAAATAAACGAAGAATTCCCCTGGAAGATTTGTGAAATCAGTTATAACCATTAGCAACAACCTGATGTGGGGCGTTCTAAAAAAGCACCATTTTTATAACTAACCATCCAGCTTTAATTTCAGCCCTTGTATTTATAAAATCATGATCGGTTCCCCGTGTAATGTTTTCTATGGGAAAGCGTAAAAGGGCATATTTTTTTCCATGTTTATTAGCTTAAGTACATCGTCGGTAATGGCTTATGGTGCCATTTCAAATTCAGTCATTTTTTTGTAAAATGCCGCCCCCACGGTATTCATTTTCTCTGCGGGTATTATGCCTAAGAAACAAATACCGTAGACGCTTTGTAGACGTTTTTCTGTTAACTTGTAGTCACTGTATATGCGGTTGAGAATTGTCACAAACTTTCCGGTATTTTAAATTTGTTCCTGAAGTTTTTCACCGGAATCATTGCTCATAAAACCAGGTGAATATAAAAGCAAAAAACATTTCAATCGTATCGTGCATCACTATCATTGATGGATACGCATAGCACTGATCGGAAAATTGTGAAAGGAAATTTAAGGTTTAAAAATGCATGAAAACGAACGCTATCATCATACTCATCCTTTGTATTGCCTTAGTTAATATATTTAAAGATAAAGAGATATGTTTATAAGCATTAGAAAAATAGAAGTAGCTACCCACAGAACAGATGAGCTGAAAAACCCAGGAAACCCCGGAAATGAAATGCAACTAAGCATATTCCGGACTGTTGGGAGAACATTTTTTTATACCTCTTATGCCAAAAAAGCCTCTGGGGAATATTGGGATGTTGTGGAAGGTAAAAAAATTCCGAAACGGCTTTGGACCTCAGAGATGAAAGCCTACTGCACAAAAAAAGCCAAAGAAGCTCCCAGGCCTCCGTTCATCTTTAAAATCACCATATTCGGCTGGATTTGGCTTGTGGCATGCTTTGCCACACTGGGGTACATTATTTACGAAGCCAATAAACCCCCGTTACCCAAATCAGAAGATGTTATTGCTATGGAACAGCCCCTGGAGGCAGGTGATCTTTTCTTCGGGCATTTTGAAGAGTACAAAGAAGCTGAAAAACTGGGGCGTATTGCTTCCGGAACTGGCTTTGGGTGGTTCAGGATCGTGAAAGTGGAAAACGACATCTATTATGTGGCCAAAAGCACGGAAATGAGCAAAGGCCATCAACCCAAAGAGCAATTGAACAACACCGATTTTGAAACAGAGGTAACCCCGACAAAAATCAAAGAAAAAGGGTCCTATTCGGTTCGCTTGTTGTCTACCGACGGAAACACCGAATTTTATCTGGATGACAAGAAAAGGACTGATAATTAAAAAGTCTAAACGAATACATTATGCTGATATTTTTTGGTACAAGGGCGTCAAAAATTAAAACCAAACGCATTGGAGGTAATACGGAATGCCCGTATTGCAAGAATATAAATACCTTTGTGGCCACTACCTTTGGCAAGTATTTTCACATATTTTGGATTCCGCTGTTCCCATTCTCCAAAACCACCATTTTGGAGTGTAGCCATTGCAAAAAAAACTATGCCGAACACGAGCTTCCGGAAGACCTGAAACGCGCTCTGGTGAAAAGCAATGAGCTCGATCCGCCCAAAAGGCCGCTCTGGCACGGTTGCGGTTGTTTAATGATGGGTTCCGTTCTTTTGTTGATAGGCCTGTTTTCCATTGCAGGTGCTATTTTCTGGAGTAACAAAGACGTGGAAACCGAAATAGACGCCCGTAGCATATCCCTCCATAACGATATTGAAAAAACGACAAGCCATCCCGACAGTAAGACAGATTCCATTTCCTATCGGTTAAAAAACTGTATGGATCAATCCATATATGGTATAGATACCGAAAAAATAAAGTACTTTTCAAAAGTAAAAGAAGATAAACTCCTTGTTTTGCTAAAAGCGACCCATTTAAAGAAAGTCGAAGCTTCTTCGAGAAAGGAACTCGTGTCTGCCGTTGAAGATTGCCTTGCCAATTTTATAAATTCCGGCAATTACCAGGTTTACATCGGCGTAAATGGCAGGTGGAATATGGTGCTTGTAAAAACGCCTCACGGGGATGATCTGAGTGGCCGGTTTGCCAAAAGTAACCTGCTCCTGCCATTTTATGGACCGGAACCCGAAAAACAAGATCCGGTTAAAGTACAATAACATAAGTGACTATGCATTTTTAACGCAACAACCTTTATACAAATATGAGGACTCAGGACTTATATCAAAAAGCAATGAAATTTGCAGGCGAAAAACACGGCAGCCAAAAAGTTCCCGGAACAAGTTCCAATTACCTGCTACATATTTCCAATGTAGCGATGGAAATACTGATGGCCTACCAAGCTAAAAATGATTTTGACGTGGATTTTGCCATACAGGTTGCCATTCTTCACGACACTATTGAGGATACAACCACCGGGTTTAATGAAATTAAAACCGAATTCGGTGAAAAAGTGGCTTCGGGGGTGTTGGCATTGACCAAGAACGACAATATCACATCCAAAAAAGAAAGAATGACGGACAGCCTCAGGCGAATCAACCAATCGGAAAAAGAGGTGGGAATGGTAAAATTAGCCGATCGGATAACAAATTTACAAGTTCCGCCAGGACATTGGAGCAACGATAAAATAGCACACTACCTGGAAGAAGCTAAATTGATCGGAACCACACTTAAAAATAAAAACAGGTATTTGAATACCAGGTTGACGCATAAAATAAACGAATACAAAAAATATATTCGACAATAATCGGCTGTAATACGGCCATAAAAATCAGGTGCCATGGATAACAGTAGATTGAGGGATACGTTTGTTCGAGATGAAACATCAGGAAATTCATCGCCCGGAAAAAGAAGTCCGGATGGATTTATTCATGAACGTATAAAAAAAACAGCTGTAATAGTAATCCCCCTGTTTTTTGTACTTTTTTCCGCCTGTAATTTCAACCAATCTGCGAAAAAAGATCTCACATCCGGCGCTTACTCAAGGGGCGATGGTATAGATTGTGACGAAGTGGTCATCCAGGCAAGTGGAAAAGCGGAAAAGAAGAGTCATTTTGTGTACGGTGAAAAAGTAAATTTCGTGTTCAATGATATACAAGGCTTAAAGAAGGAAGGGGATAGAGTGTTTCCCGGATTATCCATGTTCATCACTAAAAACGAAAAAGATACCGTTCTGGCTTATCCCGATTTGCTGGATAATATAAAAGAAGGAACAACGCTGTCCCCGCTTCAACTTCAGGCAAATTTCACAGCCGCTTTGCCTTGTAAGGACAACGAAAAATATAAGGTCCATATCAATATCTGGGATAAAAAGGGCGAGGGGACTTTTTTGTATGAACTTCCTTTTGCCGTGGAAGAAAGCAAATTGCTCGCTATTCATTCCGAAGATATCAGTTACTCAAACATCTATTTGTGGAACGAAAGCCTCAAACAACCGGTTTTGGAGGATGAAATAAACCAGGAAGATGAATTGATACTAATATTAGAAGGACTTAGCGGTTTAACCGTTGAAAATGAAAACGTATATCCTGTTCTGTCACTAAATATTGAAGATACCAAAGGAAACCAGATTCTATCCACTCCAAATGTTTTAAGCAAATATGAGCATGAGGGAATAGATGCCGAAAGTGTAACCAACAGTAAACTCTATGCTACCATTACTTTTTTCGAAGCACAAATCAATAATCCTTACCAGTTGACCGCTATTTTAAAAGATAAAAAATCTGACACAAAAATAGAGATAACAGCCGAATTGAACCTCAAATAAAATTAATTTTAGCATCCGGCATGAAAATTATTAGACTATGAATGAAGCAAGTATCAAAGAAGCTATTAAACAAAGGGTTTTTTCCAGGGGGGAAGAATATATTCAAACCCATACCGATAGTTTTAAGAGCTTAAAGCCAATTTCAAAGACCTGAAAGAACTCTTTGAGGACGACCTCATTTCGGAAGAGGAATTTAAGGAGAAAAAGAAGGAGTTATTGAAAGGACTTTGAGAAGCAAAACCTGGAGGAGAGATAGTCATACAACTTATAGGTAAGGAAATGACTATAAATATTTTATATGCGGTCATGTCAGTGGCAGTTTTTATTGCTTAAGGCAGATTACAAATTTTTAATGTCTGTGATTGTAAAGTGCTGTAATCAATTTGTCAACTTGTTAATATTTATAAATTATATCGTTGATTACTTCATTTACAATCAAATTATATCAAAACAAATAAGGTTATAAAAATCGTAAACCCTTGTAAACTTTCTGATTTACAAGGGTTCCTTACCATTTCTTGTTCTTTTTGTGACCCTGACAGGTGAAGGCCTTTTAGAATTAAAGAATCACAACCAGGGCTCTGTCTTGTGATATTTTTTATTCTGCAGTCAGGTAAATATCATCCACATACCAGTCATAATCCCTTTCCGTATCTTCCGGTGATGTATTGCCGAAATCGGCATCATCGCTCCGGAGCACAAGGATTTCGGATATCGACGTTAGATCAGGGGCATTAAAATCCGCCAAAGGAATTTTTACACTATGCCATTGCCCGTCCCTTGCCATGCCATAAGTCTCATCAGTGGTACTGCTATTCAGGGTGACCCAGTAATTTGTACCGTTAGCTTTAATACGGATCCGGATATTTGATGTTGATGTTGTCTTCAGGCTGATATGATAATAGGAGTAGGAAGAGGCGTTTATATTCTCTTCTGGGAACAATGTAGCCATAGCACCCCATGTTTGCGGGCTTGATGAATTGGCCGGGTCAAATTCATAATATAAAGCATTGTCACCATGGGCAGCATTTCCTACCTCGCTGATTACAAAATTAGCATTGTTGAGAGGAGGGATTATAGCAGGATTACTTTCCGTGATCTCACGTTCGGTATAGATACCCAATCCATTGATCGGTGGTGTGGCGCCCAGAAGGGTAGTGTTTATTTTATCCAGATTGGTTCCTCCCCCGGTAAAATATACTCTTAAGGTATGCAAGCCTTCTGACAGGCTGACTTCGGAGATGGTTATTCCGGTATAAACCGACCATCCCCCGGTATTTTCGAAATCGCCTGTTTCTCCCAATTCAGTAACCGTACCGGTATCCTGGTCCATCAGCTGAAGCTTGATTGAATTTCCCCCGGCTTCACTGCCGGAAGCTACCATAAATTCAAAATCATAATTCCCTGTTTCCAAGACGTTCACAGTATAGTTCATCCATTCTCCTTCATTGGTATAACCGATGTTCGTTACCATTTCGTCAACTTCGATATCAATACCTTTATCGTCCCTGTACACAGGACTTCCGGCGGCAACCGCGAGATTTTCTTCTTCGGTATCGTGATAGCCGACACCCTCGCCACCCAAATCGAAATTCTCTGCTTCGATAGTTCCCTCTATGTCAACGGGGGCACCCTCAAAAGGCAGAGGCTCGGCGATACCACGGACCGTTATGGTAAAAGTCCTGGTGTCGATGGTATTGTCGATATATTTAACTATAAGTTGAGCTTCAAATGTTCCGGGGGTCGTATAAGTTACGGTCACTTCCGGGTTAATGGATGTCGCGGGTGAACCCCCAGGGAAAGTCCAGTTTGTGGTCAGAGCCTTGGTGGAGGTGCTGGTAAAACGGACAGACTCACCAAACCCTATATCTGAATTCGATGCCTCGGCAATGGTTTCTCCGCTGTCAAATAAACTTACTTCCCGGATATCGTCCTCGCAGGAAAATATTAAACACAGAGAAAGCAAAATAAGATACTGGTTTTTCATAATCACACTGAGCTACGGTTAGTTTTATTTGGTTTATACCCCGGAAGTGGTAATTCCGAAGATGTTACAAGTTTGGCAAATATTGGAATTATATAAAACAAAAAGGGGCCTGATCGTTTTTCTTTGGGGGTAAAAATGTATTTTTCTCTCTTACCGGGCTTAAAAAGACCAGGTTGATGAATGAAATAGCAGGAGTCTTGTTTTCACAATACTATCAACGAGTCGTTTATGCGATACACGTATTTGATATTTATAACAGCATGTACATTTCTACCCCCAAAAAGAGATGTTTGAAGTAAACGGCCATTCTCAGGGTTGTTATTTTAGCACATGGTGAAGCTTTACAACTATGCCTTAAGACAGTAAAGGAAAGCCCTGTCTATATCGTCAGACAAAAAAAATCGTACTTTTAGGAATGTTGTTCACGGATCAATACTTATTATAGATATAACTTAACAGTTTTTATGTTGAAGCACGACATACATTGTTTGATTAAAAACATAATATACCTCTTACTTTTTGTTGGAGGTAATAACATCCTGCTGGCACAGGATCAGGCTTTGTATTTTGAACATATCAGCTATGATGAGGATTTTTCACCAAGTATGATTTCCTGCCTGGCCCAAAGCGATAAAGGATTTGTCTGGATAGGTACCGAAAACGGATTGTTCAGATATGACGGATATCGCTTTTACCGGTATGTGAGGGACAAGAGCGAGGGTAGTTTAAGCAATAACCATGTGAATGAGATTTTTGAGGACAGTGAAGGGTTATTATGGATAGGCACCAACCACGGGGTTAATCTTTTTAATAAAAACTCGGATAATTTCTCCCCGGTTGACGTTTCTTCCACCAAAGGCGGCAGGAATTATATAAGCTCCTTTGCCGAAGACGATGCTCAAAATGTATGGGTCGGGACTTTTGGTGGTGTCAAAAAATTGAATAAGAAAGATAAGTTGCTGGACAACATTACAAGCGACTCCAATTTCACATTAAATAAGAGCAGGGTACTTTCGTTATTTTATGATAAACAGTATGGGGTTCTGGTAGGCACGGCGGAGGGCCTGCAATGCTTTGATCCTGCAACTGCCGAACTCCGGGAGCTGCCTGAAGTTTTAAGCGGGAACAAGAAATTTTTAAAAGCCAAGGTCTGGAAAATCATAAAGGAGCCTAATGGAGATTTATGGTTTGGCACGGAAACCATGGGTGCTTTTTTATATTCCAAAGCCAAAAACACCCTGGTTCAATATGTGCATCAGTACGATGATAATAATTCTATTTCTTTCAACTGGATTAATGATATCATTACGATTAATGACAATACCGTATGGTTTGCAACAAAAGACGGGTTAAGTGTTTTTGACAAGACCAGAGAAATCTTTACACAATATAAGCATCACCCGCTCAACAATTCGAGTCTTACCGACAATGACATACAATGTTTTTTAAAAGACCGGCATGGATGTATCTGGGCAGGTACGATGGCAGGGGGAATTAATTTTTACAACAAGGCCAATTCGAACTTCACCAATGTAGATGAAACCATCGGGCAGGATTTTGGTTTGAACAATTCTATCGTGCGTGCCCTCGCCAGGGAAAATGATCATGCGCTGTGGGCAGGGACCTATGGAGGAGGGTTGACGTATCTCGATTTTAACCGGCATACTTCCGTCTCCTATATGATTGATGACAAGGTTGATAAAAAGACCAAAAATGTAATCACCGCTTTGATCCGAAAAGATAAAAATCGCCTCGTATGCGGTACCTTTAATGGTTTATATGAATTTGATAAAAGCAGCAAACAGTTCAGTCCGGTTCCGCTTTCTGCCAACGGAAGGGTGGAAGACGAACGCCCTATCACATCTTTACTGATGGACAATGGTGATATTTGGGTAGGGACCGACGGAAATGGCCTGAAGCGGGTACTGAAAGATGGCAGTGTGGAACATTACCTTCATGACAGATCACCGAATTCGCTTTCCGATAATTTTATAATGGATCTGGAAAACAGTAAAGGAGGAATCTGGATCTCAACCCAGAACGGGTTGAATTATTTCGATAAATCCCTTAAAAAAGTAACCCGTATATACAGAACAGGAGGTGGAGCGGCGTCCATTGGAAACAACAGTCTGACGGTATTATTTACCGACTCGGAGGAAAGGTTGTGGATCGG
Organism: Sinomicrobium halophytocola; assembly: GCF_052983395.1. Lineage (NCBI taxonomy): Bacteria > Pseudomonadati > Bacteroidota > Flavobacteriia > Flavobacteriales > Flavobacteriaceae > Sinomicrobium > Sinomicrobium halophytocola. Next base: position 180,605 of record NZ_JBRKIT010000011.1, on the reverse strand, counting down.
GGGGGATTATGACGGACTTTTCTGTTTTGATCAGTCTTCGGAAACATTTTCAAGGCTTAATAAAGATAAAGGATTTACCAATGCTGCCATAAAGAGTATTACTGAAGACGCCGCGGGAAATATTTGGGTCAGTTCGGAAGATTTCCTGTTTAAGATCAGCATAAAAAATTCATCAAAGGACTTAAAAGAAAATGATTTTGAAATTACAAAATATGCCGATAAAGATGGTGTTTCCGTAAAGCAGTTTTCGTATAACACCGGTGTTGTGCTCAATGAAAACCAGCTGGCTTTCGGTTCCACCAGGGGACTAATTGTTTTTGAACCCGGCAAACTATACAAAACACCCAATGATAGTGAAATAGTTCTTACAACCCTCATTATCAATAATGAAACTATAGAGCCCGATTCCAAAAATGCTATTTTAAAGAAAACAATTTCGGAAACTTCCGAAATTACGATCAATTATGATCAGGGTTATGTGGGACTGGAATTCAGCAGCCTGAATTTTATCAATCCCAAAAAAAACAGGTATGCCTATAAGTTGGATGATGATCTGCGAAAAGACGAATGGCACGATACCGGAACGCAGAACAGGATCAATTTATCAAATTTAAATCCCGGAAACTATTTACTTTCCATAAAATCCACCAACGAGGATAACAGCTGGAACTCCAGGATAAAGACGTTGAAAATACATGTTCTTCCTCCGTGGTGGAAAACGTGGTGGGCCTACCTTATCTATTTTTTATTACTGCTGCTCTGCGGTTTTATCATCTTCAGGTTTGTGAGTAACAGGGTAAAACTAAAAAGAAAATTATTCCTGGAGCATGTGGAAAGCGAGAGGAAGCAGGAAATGTTGAATATGCAACTCAATTTTTTCACGAACATATCCCATGAAATAAGAACACCCTTAACACTTATAAAAGGCCCGGTAGAAGAACTGCTGTCGGCTTCCGCAAAGGACCCGAAAACAGAAAATAAACTAAAGACGATTCAGCAGAATTCAGACCGGCTGTTAAAACTGGTCAATGAATTACTCGACTTCAGGAAATCGGAGAAGGGACTAATGCTTATCCATTGCAAAAAACAGGACATAGTGTCTTTTTGTTTTGACATCTATGAATCCTTTAAAGGATTGGCAGCTAAAAAGAATATCGAGTACAAATTCGTGCTGAATTCCAATTCCATACAAGTGTATTTTGACCGCGATCAATTGGAAAAAGTTATTTTTAACCTGCTCTCCAATGCTTTTAAGTTTACCCGGAAAAACGGGAAAATAGTATTTGCTGTAGAACAACTGGGCCAGGTTGAGAATAAGGTTCTGATAAAGGTAAAAGATAATGGTATAGGTATACCGGAGAATAGTAAGGACAATATTTTTAACCGATTTTTCCAGGTAGATAACAGGGGCATTCACAACATGGGAAGTGGTGTTGGCCTGGCTCTTTCCAAAACTATCGTGGAGCTTCATAAAGGTGAGATAACCGTACTGGAGGAAAAAGAAAGTTGGGCAAATACCGTTTTTCAGATAGCCTTGTTACTCGGGAAAGAACACCTGAATGCCGAGCAGGTCAGTGAAAGTGAAACCGACATGTACAACAGCGTCATAGATGCCGAAAATATTCCCTCAAAGATACCGTTAGGGCTTGAAGAGGAAGATGATACGGAATTCACTTTTAAAGATTTTGATCCCAATAAAAAAACGGTTTTTACGGTAGAAGATAATGACCAGGTCAGGAAATTTATAAACAACATTCTGGAAGAGGAATATAATGTGTTGGATTTTTCCAACGCCAAAGATGCCATTTCATACATGCAAAAGGAAATACCGGACCTGATCATCAGTGACATCATGATGCCGGAAATGGATGGTTTACAATTTTGCAAGTATGTCAAAACCAGCGAAAGCACCAATCACATCCCCGTAATATTATTGACGGCCAAAGCTTCCGTAGATAACAAGATAGAAGGTTTGTCCACCGGTGCGGATGCTTATATCTCAAAACCCTTCAGTACCAAAGTTTTGATGTTGAGTATTCAGAACCTGCTTAAATCCAAAGAAGTTTTCCGCCAGAAGTATAGTGGTAATTTTATTGTAGATTCCGATCTCGACACGCTGACCACCCCCGAAGAACTATTTCTTAAAAAGCTCATGAAAATTATCGGGGAGAACATAGAAAATCCCGATTTTGATGTAAGCATGCTTGTTGATAAAATTGGTATGAGCAGAACTGTGCTATACAAAAAGGTCAATACCCTTACCAATCATTCCGTAGCCAGTTTGATCAAACAAGTCCGGTTGAAAAAGGCGGCCGACATTATTTCAAAAACAACATATCCAATTTCGGAAGTGGCCTTTATGGTTGGTTTCAACGACAGGAAGCACTTCAGTAGAGAATTTAAAAAAGTATATAAGGTTTCTCCTACGGCCTATAAAAATTCTGATTACACCACAGAATAAGTATTGCCGCATAATACGGGTTCAAACATCCTTTGAGAGGCTTTTATAGCTCAAAAGGATGTTTTTTGTTTTGTGTAATATTTTGAAATTCACGTATTTATTAGGGTAAATACATTTTTACCCCTACAAACGAATATATAAATCCCCTCTACAAAAACAGAATAGATCATATTTGTTTTTCGATAAACCAACTTTAAACACATGAAAAACCAAAAACAGAAAAATGTTCTTTTACAATTTGCGGATCATCTGCGGTGGGGCCTGATCGTTTACATCTGCCTTGTGTTTACGTCTGCGTATGCTCAGGATAATACAATAACCGGGAAGGTGGTCGATGATACCGGCTTACCGCTTGGAGGCGTTAATATTCTGATCGAAGGCACGGCAACGGGAACACAAACGGATTTTGACGGGAACTATACGATTAATGCATCACCGGGTCAGAAACTCCTATTTTCGTTTGTAGGGATGAAATCCGTTTCCGTAACGGTAGAAAACCAGGATGAGATAAATCTGACCATGGAAAGTGATAATCTGCTGGACAATGTTGTGGTTATCGGGTACGGAACCAAGAAGAAAAGCGATGTGATCAGTTCTGTAGTACGGGTAGAAACCGAAGACCTCGTTAAAGTGGCTACATCAGACATCGGGGAAATGCTGCGGGGAAAAGCGGCAGGGGTACAAGTTACCCTGGCCAGTGGAGCCCCGGGTGGGTCTTCTACGATTCGCATCAGGGGGCAACGTTCCATTACCGGTGGTAATGATCCTATTGTCATTGCCGATGGGGTACGGATAGGAAGCATCAATGATATTAATGCTAATGACATCGAATCTCTGGAAGTCCTGAAAGATGCCGCGGCACAATCCATTTACGGAGCCCGGGCCTCCAACGGGGTAATCCTGATTACGACCAAAAGGGGAAAGGAAGGAAGAATGAGCGTATCTTACAATGGCTTTTCCGGACTCCAGACCATCGACAGAAATTTTGATATCTATAGCGGGGAAGAATTCGTCCAATTAAAAAGGGAAGCATTCCGGACTAACAACGGAGGTGTCTACAGGCCGGATGCTGATATATTCTCCACGCTGGAGTTGGAAAGTGTAGAAAGCGGGAATTTTATCAATTGGGAAGATTTGATTTTACGTACGGGACAAACTCAGAATCACGCCCTGAACATTTCTTCCGGCACGGAGAAATTCAGCATATTCAGCAGTGTCAATTATATAAATACAAAAGGAGTTATCCCTAATTCCGATTATGATAAAGTAGGCGTGCGGCTGAATGCGGACCAAAAGATCCGGGATTGGCTGAAAATCGGGCTGAATACCTCATTTCAATTTTCCGAAACCAATAATCCGAACAACAGTGGAGTGTTGCTCAATGCAATTACTACGGCACCCCTGGGGCGGGTATATAATGATGATGGTTCCCTGCGTTGGTTGCCCGGCGGATTTGAAGAGAACAAAAATCCGTTGATTGACCTGAACGAAACGACAAACCTGATTAAAAACAGGAATGATATTTTAAATGTTTTTGTAGATGTCATGCCCTTCGAAGGGTTTAAGTACAGGTTAAATGCCAGTAGACGGTCCTGGAATTACAAAAGGTATTCGTACAATACTTCCAGGTCACTGGCCGGGATAGCCAGGAACGGACAGGGAAGCGGAGCCATCCAGTTTCAGGATAATGTAGAATGGCAGATCGAAAATATTCTGACCTATGACTTCAGTATAAAAGAAGTAAATCATTTTGCCATTACCGCGGTACAGAGTGTTTCCGAAACGGAATATAACAATTTTGTAAACGAGGCAGACAGGATTCCCAACGATATTCTGGGTATCAAGGGACTTGAAGGCGCATTTTTGAACACACCCTCCATTTCCGGAAATAAGAGAGGTATCGTTTCCGCAGTGGGAAGGATAGAATATGATTATGACAATAAATATTATTTAACGATTTCCGGAAGGGCTGATGGCTCTACCGTATTCGGAAGAAATAATAAATGGGCATTTTTCCCTGCTACCAACCTGGGATGGAATGTACACCGGGAAGATTTCATGAAGAATATCAGTGAGATCAATAACCTGAAATTGCGGTTCAGCTACGGAAGTGTGGGGAATGAAGGGATCAGCCCTGGTCAGAGTCAAAGTACAGCAGATCAGAGAGATTATGTGATAGACGGAGACCGTGTTTCCGGGTATGTGCCTGGAAGTACATTACCCAATCCTGATTTGAAATGGGAGACCTCCACCACTTTCAACGCCGCCATAGACCTGGGACTTTTCAATAACAGGATTACCTCAACCGTAGAGTATTACAATACCCGGACAAAAGATCTGCTGGTAGCGGAAGCGCTTGACCCTTCGTCCGGCTATACCTCAAAACTGACCAATATCGGTGAAATAGAGAATACGGGGATAGAAGTCACGTTTAATGCAGATATTATCAGGAAAGAAGATCTTAAGGTAAACCTGGGAGCCTCATTTACCAAAAACAGAAATAAGATAGTCAGTCTTTACGGAGAAGATGCCGATGGAGACGGAAGAGAAGATGATGATGTACTGAACCGCAGGTTTATCGGAGAACCTATTGGTGTTTTCTACCAATACAAACCCATCGGGATATTCCAGGAAGGGGAAAACATTGCAGGTTCTGCCCAGCCCCTGGCACTTCCGGGTGATATAAAACTACAGGATACGAACGGTGACGGGTTGATCAACGACCAGGACCGTGTCATTACTTCACAGGCCCCGGATTGGTTTGGAACACTTTCCGTCGGCGCAGAATATAAAGGTTTTGATATGTCTGCCGATATATACACGGTGCAGGGAATCATTAGAAATAATCCGTTCCTGTACGGATATCTGGAAGGAGGATCTTTACGAGGTATTAAAAACGGAATCAAGCAGAACTATTGGACACCGGAAAATCCCGGGGGCGATTTTCCCAGGCCCAGGGAAGGAAATGATCCCGGCAATATTTATTTCCTGGGACTACAGGACGCGTCTTATGTAAGGTTACAGAATATTACGCTGGGGTATACCTTACCGGAAGATATACTTTCCAGGTTCGGCTTGACCAACCTGAGAATATATACTACCGGGAGCAACCTGGTAACCATTACGGATTTTCAATCTTTCAGCCCGGAAAGAAACCCCAATGAATACCCCGAACCGGTTACGGTAGTGGTGGGACTACAATTCGGGTTTTGATAAATAATAATAAAAATAAACAGATGAAAAATACTAAATATATATTCCTCTCTTCTCTTTTAACGGCATTATCATTATTATCATGCAAGTCGTTCCTCGAAGAAGAAATAACAGACGAAGTTTCCGTAGATTTCATTTATAATTCACCCGAAGGACTGGAAGTTGGCGTAATTGCGCTTTATAACAGGATGCGATTGTATAATGTTCCTTCAGGAGATAACAACAATTTGAAATCCAACGTGTTCTTTCTGGCAGCCACAGACCTGGGCTTGCACAGAACCTGGTTTACCCCATACGGTTCCACTACACATACACCTGCTGTATTTCCGGCAGATAAATGGAATAATGCCTATCGGATCATAGACCGGGCATCGGCTATTATTACCAGTGCCAGGAATATAGAAATGGAGGAGAGCGCGAAAAATAAATTAGTAGCACAGGCCAGGGTAATCCGGGGAGAATTATACCTGGACCTAATAAGGATGTACGGGAATATTATAATAGATACCGTTCCGACTACTCCCCAGAACATCAACGATCCTGTTGTTTACGAAGCCGCAACCGAAGAAGCTGTTTTCGGGGTGATAAATCAGGACCTTGATTTTGCCGTTCAATACCTGGACTGGCAGGTGCCTGATGGACGCTACGGGCAAGGCATAGCCAGGCATTTACGGGGAAAAGCAGCGATGTGGACAAGTGATTGGCAGGAAGCGGCAGGCCAGTTCGATACCATTATAAACAACGGAACACATCAACTTGTAGGTATTAACCAGGTTTTTGGCGCCGATGTAAACCATAACGAGGCCCTCTTCGTGTACCAGAAAGATCAACTGCTGGGAGACGGAGACGATCTTGCAGGGGGAGGAGGTTCCTGGTTGGGAAGTGTATTTAACCAAAGACTGTATGAAAAGCAGTCCGGTGAAGTTGACGGACAAGCAGAAGTCAGTATTGACGCTGAGTACGGCGGACAGTCCCTGGGCTGGTTCTTTCCCAATACGTACCTGAACGGATTGTATGATAAGGAAAACGACCTCCGGTTTTCAACCTATTACTGGCCCGAGGACTATAAGGAATACACCGTAAATAACCCCGAGCACCCCAACTTTGGTCAGCCTATTACCGAACCGGAGGATAACTACAGGAGGTTTCACTGGAGCCTGAAGAAATATGCCGATTTCGAGACCAAACTGCCCAACACCAACGAGAGTTATAAGAATTATATGTACTATAGGTTTGCCGAAACCTTATTACTGGCCTCCGAAGCATATCACAATCTTGGAGAAGACGGTATTGCCCTGGAGTATATGAATAAAGTAAGACGCAGAGGATATGGCCTTGATCCGGATACTGTTGCTCCGACCGTAGATTTTACTTCCTGGACACTCGAAGATTATCTGGAAGAATCGGCCCGGGAGCTCGCCTTTGAAAATAACCGGTGGTTCCTGTTAAAACGGTTGGGTATCCTGGGAGAACGAATTTCACTGCACTACAGGAATGGCGATAATTCTACCGCCGAGGCCAATGACGCGAACAACAGTGAGACTCCCTGGCAGTCACATTTTGTAAATTGTCCCATACCACAAAGCCAGATAGATATTATGGGAAGCAGCGCATCCCAGTTCAATACCGGTTATTAAGAAGTCAAATGAGTTTTAGTACAACCCATAAGTTTTTGAATTTAAAAGAACACCTCATGTTAAGAAGAATAATTTTAGCCCTTATCGTCTTTACCATATTTCACGGCCATGGGTATGGTCAGGAAACCATTCAGAATGTTTATGGCAGGACATTTCTGAGTCTTAACGGTCCGTGGAATTATATCATGGACCCCTACCAGATGGGATACCTGGATTACAGGCAAAAACCGTTTGATGAAAGCAAGTCGGGAAAAGGTGGGTTTTACGATAACCTTACCGATGTGGACAAAAGCACAAAAACAGAATATGATTTTACGTATGCCCCGACCCTGGAAGTTCCGGGGGACTGGAATTCACAGGAAGAAAAACTTTCGTTTTATGAGGGCACGTTGTGGTATAAAAGGGATTTTATCATTTCCCCGGATAGCAGTAAACATTATCTCCTTTATTTCGGGGCGGTAAACTATGAATGCCATGTGTACCTGAACGGAAAAAAGCTGGGAGTCCACAAAGGCGGTTTTACCCCGTTTCAGTTTGATGTTTCCGGAAAGCTCAACGACGGTAATAACTTCGTGGTGCTTATGGTAGACAATACCCGTAAAAAGGACGAGATCCCCACAGTCAATACCGATTGGTGGAATTATGGTGGAATCACCAGGGATGTGATGCTCGTCGAAACTCCGCGAACCTATATTAAAGATTACAAGGTACAACTGGGCAAAGACAACCAGGATTTTATAGAAGGATTTGTTCAGGTACAGGGAACGGATAAACCGGAAAACGTTGTGCTGGAAATTCCGGAACTCAATATAAAATCAGCCTATATGACCGATGAAAATGGCCGGGCAGATTTCAGGCTCCGGGTGCGGAAAGTAGCCTACTGGTCGCCCGAGCATCCGAAATTATATAACGTCACCATCACATCCGGGAGTGATAAAATTGATGATAAAATAGGCTTCCGGACCATTAAGACAATAGATAAGGATATCTTTCTCAATGGAGAATCCATTTTCCTTAAAGGGATCTCCGTACATGACGAAAATCCGATTTTGGGCGGAAGATTACGATCCGAAGGAGATATGAGGATGATGCTCAACTGGGCCAAAGAACTAGGATGCAACTATATCCGGCTGGCACATTATACACACAATGAAACCATGCTTCGCCTGGCAGATGAAATCGGTTTGTTGGTCTGGGCGGAAATCCCGGTGTACTGGACGATATCCTGGGCGAATCCCCATACCTATGCCAATGCTGAAAATCAACTCACCGTGGGTATAGAAAGAGATAAAAACAGGGCCAGCATTATTATCTGGTCGGTGGGAAATGAGACCCCGGTAAATGAAGAGAGAAATATTTTTATGGGACGCCTGGTCGACAAGGCAAAAAGCCTGGACGATACAAGATTAGTGGCAGCCGCACTAGAAGTAGAGAGGGAACGATATACCATAACGGTAGAAGATCCCCTCGGCGATAAGCTGGACCTGGCCAGTTTTAATGAATACGGAGGCTGGTACTGGTCTGCCGCGAAAGAATTACCGAAGTATTCGTTTGATATCAGGTTTAACAAGCCGGTTATAATTTCCGAATTCGGGGCCGGAGCATTGGCCGGGTTTCACGGAAATGAAGATACGATCTGGAGCGAAGAACACCAGGAACTGGTATATATCAACCAGATTAAAATGCTCGAAAAAATAGACGGGCTTCGTGGCATGACCCCCTGGATACTGGTGGACTTTAAATCGCCGAGACGTCAACATCCTGTTTATCAGGATTTCTGGAACAGAAAGGGCCTGATATCCAATACCGGGAAGAAAAAAAAGGCGTTTTACGTCCTGCAACAATACTATAAAACAAAGAAAATGGGGAAAACTAATTGACCCCGTTGTAATATTAAAAACATATAAAAATGAAATATAAATTCAGACTTTTCGCATTATTGGTCCTCCTGACATCCTGCTCCTGTTCTCAGGATGAAAAGATCGTTTTTGTAGACGGAGAAGAAGCCTTGGGACAACCTGTCGATTCGGAATTCCCGACTGCACGGGAAATTATCCTGGACATGGAAGCCGGTTTTAATTTAGGCAATACCTTCGACAACGGGATTAATGAAACCACATTCCCAGGCATTAAGCCTATAGTTGATTTATATAAAGATGCAGGCATGAAACATATTCGTATTCCCACCACCTGGATGGACCGTTTTGAAGATCACCTGGCGGACAATGAAGGGAACATTAATTTTGATCACCCCAGGTTCCTGGAACTCGTTCAGGTTATTGACTACGCGATTGATAACGACATGTATGTAGTTTTAAATACACATCATGAACACTGGCTCAAGGATTACTATGACGGATCCGCCGGGTTTGACACTAAATTCCGGACCCTGTGGACAGGGATAGCAACTTATTTTAAGGATTACCCGGTGAACCTGATTTTTGAGGTCCTCAATGAGCCCGAAGGGAATTTAGGAGAAAATGATGGTTCCGGACCCTTTCCCGACCCTACCGACCCCACTGCGCTGGAATACACCAGGAAAGTAAATAAAGTCGGCTATGATGCTATCAGGGCCACCGGGGGTCATAATACTACCCGAATTGTAATGGTCGGCACAAACGGACAGGGAAACGCATCGTATATTGATGAAGTCTATCCGAACCAGATGAATCTTCCGGGGGAAGGGGCAGACCCGTATTTAGCGATTCAGGTACATAATTATTCGCCCTGGTCCTTTTGTGGGGAAACAGGTAGCAATGCCGCTTTTCCGGGAAATTCTTTCTTTGAGGATGGAATTCAGGAAGTCAGCGTGCACTCTACCATATTGGATGTACCTGTGAATTACGGCGAATTTGGAGTGGGGAGAAGTGGCAACACAGCCGAACGCAATACAGACCTGGTCCGGGGATATTACAAAACGATGGCCAATGGCATATTAGGACAGTCCATGTCCTACAGTGTCTGGGACGACCGCGGATGGTTCGGACTGGTTAACAGTTCCGGGATTGAATTTACTTATGGAATAGTGCCTTTTATGTTGCAATAATTTTGATAAGGATAAATTTCACGCTGGATTTCCCGGATTCGTGTTGAGCGTATCTGATTCCTGTCTATCAGAACAATTTTCAGGCTTTCCGGGAATATTAAAAATGGAAAAGGTGTTCTGTAAGGGGTGTAGTAGAGTTATTTCCCTTTTTCGGTTAACCTGTATCGCTGTTTATTATTTTTTAAACTTACCCGGAATAGTAAGTTTTATTAAATCTTGCTTGAAATGTATTATAGTATTTTTTAAGTACAAATATTGTTTTTATAGATCGATATGTATACATGGCGGAATAATTCATATCCCGAAATATCTTCCCTTATTCGCTCCACCAATTGTTTGTAATAAATGGGGCAGATTCTATTTAAATAAAGGAGAAAATCATTTTATTGATCTCCTCCTTTCTACCTGCGAAGTAATTTAAAACTACTTTATTTATAAATCCATTAGAGTGTGATATCATCCTAAATATCTTCTACCAGAGCATCCGGCTTATTGTTAAAAGCGAAGTGATTGAAAAGCTGCACGTAGTTCTTCTGTAAATAATAGAGATTCTTCCCATGAAGGAAAGTGTCCGCCTTTTGTAACTTCATTGAAGTAAATCAGGCGGGGATAAGCACGCTCGGCCCAACTTTTTGGAGCTTGATAAATTTCTCCCGGAATAGAAGCAACTTACCTCCCGTCGAGCCATTGTAAAAAAGTCGTTGTTTTTTCTTTTCCGATCAGTAAATTTTCCGGTGTGGGAATTCTGAGCTTTACCAGTAATTTTCTAGAGAAATAGTGCTCTACTTCTTTAACCGCTGAAAACTGAATCAGATACTGGCGGTTCAACCTGTAAAATTGTTTCGGGGAGAGTTGTTGCTGCAGCTGGTCCAGGGATTGGTTGCTGTCATATTCTACGCCTTCAAAGGTAACCATTGTCGGCATATGGTACTTGATATAAATATAGGCTATATGCTCCGTAGGTAAGATCGTATATTTTTCATTTTTAAACACCAGGAAACTCTTTTTTCCTTCATCAACCCCGATTTTTTGAATCAGTTGGTCCAGATCAATACCGGAAGTGTCTTTCTGAAAAAAATTCTTCAGAGCCTCTACGCGCTCAAAGGCTTTTTCCAGTTCATTTTCAGAAAACGGTTTAAGCACATAATCAATACCATTGGCTTTTATAGCTTCAATACCATACTCTCCATACGCAGTACAGAAGATTACCGGACAGGTGATTTTCACATTCTTAAAAATCTCGAAACAGCTACCATCCGAGAGTTGAATATCCATAAAAATAAGGTCGGGCAACTTGTGTTCCGCAAAATAAGATATTGCCCCGTCTACACTTTGCAATTTGGTAAGAATTTCTGCTTCAGGTCGCAACTTTCCGATCATATGTTCCAAAGATCGCGCGGCTTTTAATTCGTCCTCAATGATAATGATTTTCATAAACCACAGGTAATTTTATAGTGAAATTCTCTTCATCCGCAACAATGGTTACAGATCGGTTCAGCAAATGATTATAACGCTGCCGGATGTTCTCCAGACCTAAGCCGGTAGACGATTCCCGTATTCTTTTGACTTGTATCCTGTTGCTTACTACTAAGGTATCTCCTTCCGAATTTATGGTGATATGCAAGGGTTTGTCTATGGATACCACATTGTGTTTGATGCAATTCTCAATCAGTAACTGCAATGTAAAGGGAGGGATCAGGGAGTCATATACTTTTTCATCAATAGTAACAGCAATGGATATCCCTTCTTCAAACCTGGCTTTAAGCAGGTACATATACGCATGAACGATTTCCATTTCTTCGGACAGCCGAATCAGGTCGTGTTTTCGGTTTTCAAGGGTAAAGCGGTAAAAATCAGATAACTTCAGAATGAAATTTACAGCTTGTTCATCCCCCGTTTCCACCATATATTTTAGTGTGTTCAACCCATTGAATAAAAAATGAGGATTGACCTGCTGCCTCAACAGTTCATACTGGGCCCAGATATTGGCAGAAGTACTTCGTTCCAGTTCTATATTTACCTGTTGGTTCAGATAGTTTTGATACAGTAGTTGTGTAAACAGGTAAAAGGTCATATTGATAAGGATACCACGCACTTCGAACATTAGGATTACGGCCCCGTAATTCGGATAGGGGACCAGGTACTGTTGTATTCCGGCAAGAACAAGCATGACCGCAAGTCCCACTCCGATACCTTTGAATAAGCGTGGGGTCAAAAATCCCTTAAAACCTTCCTTACCCGCATAAGCCGGGAGTGTCCTTATGTTGTAATACCAGATAATAACCGAAAAAGAAGCGGTGACACAAGCATCGACAATAACCCTGATCCATTCAAAATCCTGGTCGGCAATTTTGGGGATTGCTGCCAGTATTCCCAGAAATATGGAACTCAGCCATATGAGTTTTCCGGATATCCTGAATGTTGGTGTCGTACGCATACAAAACGAAAGAATGTATAAATGTATTAAACGGTTTCCTTATGTTTGGAAAAACCTGCGCCCTTTTTGAATTTGTTTTCCGAGGGCGCAGGATATTTTAACTTATTCGGAAGCCTGGATGATAACTTCCGCGACCTCTTTGGGCCGAGAAAGAAATACAGCGTGACTGGCTCCCCTGATCTCTGTTATTTCCGTGCCCGCTCTTTTGTACATATTTCTTAGGATTTTCAGGGTTGATGCTTTTATCTTCCGTACCCACAATACCGAAGGAAGGTTTGCTATGCCAGGCTGCCTCAGAAACTTTTTCCGTAAAGCTTTTGGCTGCAATAGGCTGTTGAGCATCAGCCATAAACTGTGCTTGTTTTTTGGAGAGGTCGGCCGCAAAACCTGCATGGAATTTGGCTTTATCAAAATATACAAAGCCGTTTTCATCCGGGGGCAACAATCCGCTTTCCGGAGCCGCCGGGGCCGATTCTACCCATTGCAGGGTGGTTTCTCCCTTATCCGGTTGAAAAGCATCTACATAGACCAAAGCGGCTACGTTAGCACGCGTTCCGGCCTCGGTAATTACCGTTCCGCTCCAGGAATGTCCTGCCAGGACCACTTTACCGTCAATGCGGTCAAGAGCACGGTTTACTGCCGTTACGTCATCAGCAAGCGAGGTCAGTGGAATCTGAACAATGGTTATGTGGTATCCTTTTTTCTTCAGTATCTGATAGACAGGTTGCCAGCCGGAACGATCCGCAAATGCCCCGTGCACCAATACGACATTTTCAGCTTTAGCGTCCTGGGCCTGTAACGAATTATTGCTGAAAGACAGTACTGCGGCAAACAAGGCGACAATACAGGTTTTAATTCTTGTTTTCATTTTTTATATGATTTAAAATTAGCGAACTTTACGAAGAGGCCAGTTGTACGGTAACCTCTATATTGTTTCGTGTAGCTTTGGAATACGGGCAGGTTTGATGTGCTATGGCAATTAACTCTTCAGCCTGTTTTGTGTTCATACCGGGCAAATGAACAGATAAGCGGGCCCGTAGTTGAAAGCCTTCATCATTCGTACCTAAATCTACCTCGGTATCTATGGCTGTTCCTTCGGGCAGTTTTAATTTTTGCTGACGCGCGGCATGTCCTAAAGCCCCTAAAAAGCAGGCCGACCAACCGGCGGCAAACAACTGTTCCGGGTTGGTGCCGTTGCCTTTAGCCCCGGGAGTGGATAATGTAATGTTGAGGCGGCCATCGGAGCTACGTGATGTCCCCTCTCTTCCGCCAATAGTGTGTGTTTTTGCGGTATACAATACCTCCTGAATGTTTGTATTCATCATTTCTGTTTTTATAGATTAACCTTTTTTATAGTTTTCTTTAAGGGTCAGGGAATTACAGCCGGGCGATATTCCAGCAGGTAGGCGATCCGGTCTTTGGTTTGCAACTGACGTCCGTCTACCGGTAACGGAGTTCCTTTTTCTACAGTATAATCGAACCGGAGATAGCCTTCCTTATCTTTAGTAACCTGAAGTGTTTCCACCGCTATGAGGTCTTCATTAATGTCACTCCCAAACCAGCGTGGGCTTTCCCTGTATTTCCAGGTGACATACGTATATTTTTCTCCTACCGTATGGTGCCCGTTCCCTTTCAGAGCGGTATCATAAGCCAAAGTGTTTCCGTACAAGATTGCCATACTGTGAAGTTGCGGGTTCAATGCAGTGGTAATGACCCTCATTTTTCCAGCATTAAAAACTTCGTAGCCACCCGCTGTTGAAGAAGTTGAACTTTGCCGGCAACCTGACCATAGCAGTAAACCTGTGAGTAAAAGACTGTATTTAATTTGTGATTTCATGGTGCTGTTTTCGTTTCGGGTTTTGTTTCTAAAGGAATATTAAAAAGGTATCCGGTTTCTTTGGCCCGTAGCCTGTGACAACCAATGCAGGAGGTCTTGGCAAAATCTGCCGTTTCTCCGTAAGGTGTAAGTTCCAGGGTAGAGAACTTGGCAAATCCCCAGCCTTCGGTATTGGTATACTTCCGGGCATTTTTTTCCATAATCTGAACGTTGACAAATTTGCCGGGAAGTATTTCCCCGTGTTTGCCTTCTACTTGTTCCCAAACAGCCTTGGCGACAATAGCACCGTCCGGAAACGGATTGATCTGCTTTTCTTTTAAGGCTTTAATTGTTATGGCATTTCCATAATTTACCCGAATAGTATTATCATATAAGGTGGTCATACTCATTACTTCCCAATGTTTAAAATCATCCCTGTACACTACACCATTTGGAGATATAGCCGATGTATCTGTTTTTTGCTGTAAATCCCTCCAGATGTCGAATTCCTTATCAGCACTTTCTTTGCGGAGGGTATCCTTTACAATGACACCGGTGTTCAGACCACGCACATAGAGCTCTATGGTCTGAATATCCGCTTCGGTAATTTTAGCCTCCGGATGTACTGCCAGGTAATGCGGTAAAGGCATTTTTCCGGCCTTTACCATATTGAGTACAGCCCAGAGTTTGCCTTTTAAAGCCCCGGGAGGAAGGTCGTTCCATTGCGAAATATTCATGGCAGCCCTAGCCCTCAGAACATCTTCTTTAACCAGCCACGAAACCGGGGCCACCTTGTCGTACCAGCTTAAATTTGCGGTGTTGGAATGACAATTAAAACAGGAGCGTTCCAGAATTTTGTGTACTTCCTTGGGCAATGCGGTAGTGGTCTTTCCCGGCAGGTTGTCTATTGGTTTTCCGGTAAACTGTATCCCGATGAAAAGGAGAACAACGCCTGCCCCGGCCAGTTGAAATACCCGTTTCCGGTTTCTTTTCTTTTGAAGTTTCATAATATCGTATTTTTATTATTTGTTAAGGACTAAGGGAAAGAGCGAATAATCCGAAAGGTCTGCTCCTCAGCCTGTTTACGGAACGTTACGTATGCGGTCAAAACGATGAGAAAAGCGATAACCGGGGCAATGATTTCGGCGGTGCCAAAGACCACCCAACCGGAGATCAGGGCAAAAACAATATCAAAGAAAAGGCCTGCAAAAACCCATTCCTTGATCCACAACAGACTCTTATAGTCGGGAAGCAGTAGTGCCAATACACCCGATAGTTTGGCGATACCGAGCGTGGTAATAAAATAAGCAGGATATCCCAGAGCTATGCTCTTGTCCCACACCACCGGGTTTCGGGTCAGTTCAAAAAATCCACTGGCACCAAACCAAAGTGCAGTGCAAATTACTGCTATCCGATATACCCATTTCGTTTTATTAGTTTTCATTATATTTATTTTTTGTGATTTGACAGGACAAAAGTGGCAGCATCAGGGAGCAAAACAAACCGGAAAGTTATGAGTTGGACATAATGGGATCTGAAATGGACAATATGGTACCAGGGAAAACAATACAGGTCAACTATCCTGGGAGCAAATTCAAAAGGGATCAGAAAAAACATTACAGTATTGTTAGTGGCGGAAACAATAGCCTTGGCAGGTGCCATTTTTCCGTATGGGAAGTAGATAACCGATAGTCGTTAGGTTGGCCAAATCGCCCTAATCCCATTGGCCTTGTTCTGCATATCTCAAATTGATAGTATAAAAGTATCGGGCTGGAAGTCATCGATCAAACCCCGGTAATAGACATTAAACCATTATAACAACATGAAGACATTTAATATGAAAAAAACAATCAAACTGTATTTACGATTGGCGATCGCCATCGGATTTTTATCGGCTGTAGCAGACAGGCTCGGGTTTTGGAGCAAAGAAGTATCGGTTTGGGGAAATTGGGACGAGTTTCTGGATTACACTCAATTATTAAATCCATGGGCACCGGAAGGATTAATATCAACCCTGGGATTTATAGCCACAGCGGCAGAGGTAGTTTTTGCTTTGTTTCTCCTGATTGGCTTTAAAACCGAATTGTTCGCAAAGCTCAGTGGTATTTTATTGCTATTGTTTGCATTATCAATGACATTCTCTACAGGTATCAAAGGCGTATTCGACTTTTCGGTTTTAACAGCTTCGGCAGCTTCCTTTGCACTGGGAACAATAAAAGAAAAATATTTGGAACTCGATAGTTTATTAGTCAAGGATCAAAATAAATTGTAATGTAACAATTATAGAATACGGATTCTTAGAAACTATGAAAACCTGTTTTTGCCCTATTCCTTTTTTAGTACTTTTTATTAGCATCTGCTTAACCGTATGGACATAGAATAATGATATGAACAAAAAACCTGAAAATGAATCTGAGACTGAAAATTAAGGCATCCAAATCTCATATATGATCGCAGGATTTACTGTTTAAAAATCCGTCTATTGTGTTAAAGTACCCTCCTTTCTTGTTTAAAACACCAAGGTTTTAGTTTATTTTTCACTATTTTTGTTTAATACACTGGCATTTTTGTTTATCCCAGTCATTTTTAAACAGAATAGTCTGGATTTCTGTTTATCCCCGCTCGTTTTTGTTTATATCTGCCCGTTTCTGTTTAAAAATGCGACACTTGATATCAATCCGCGGAAAAACGAATTCATTTGCCTGATTTTTAAACAGAAACCCCACTGCTTTTGTTTAAATCCCCCGGTTTTTGTTTACTTTACACCTCATTTTGTTTATATATCTGTGTTTTTGTTTAAAAACCTCTTTTATTTACAGTTTTTGATCCTTTTTAATTAAAACAGGAGTGTTTTTTGTTTAAATTTTCCTGTTTTTATATCAGTTTTCTCATTTTTAAACATTTTTTGCCGTTTTTAAACTTTCTTCTTCTTCTGTTTTATTAGATAACTATCTTAAAAACAAGGTTTTATGTATATAAAAGTACAGTATATACATCATAAACAGTTTCTGAAATTAATAAAAGTGAAATAAATACATTAGAAGGAACTGAGAATATAAATTAAAATGCTGCCAATTCCGCCTTTTCATTTTGAATCATCCGGAACTGCAAAACGCAGGATAAACTATTTTATAAAAAATCATCACAGCACAGTTTGGGCTTTGATTTTAACACGGGGGAGGAAGTATCCATGAGACAGGGGTTCTTTGTTGTCGAAGAGTCCGTCTACTTTTCCGTAAGCCTACCCGAAGGGAATTATAAAGTGACCGTAGAACTGGGAAGTGACGATTCTCTGTCAAACAATACGGCCAAGGCCGAATTCAAACGGAATATGCCGTGCCGGTTGAAGACATACTAGAAGCATAATAGGTTAAAAAAGAGAGTTTTATAGCGAACCTCAGAAGTATTCAGATCGGGAACGGAGAAGAGGTTTGTTCAAAGCAAGGAAGAGATTTGAAAAAATACGGTCCCGGATCAAAAAAGAAGATTATCTCAATATTGATTTTGGCCATAACAACCAAAAACGAAAAGGGAGAGAGATGGCTTCCGCCCGTATTGTACCGATCCCGGTGCTGCACTGTATTTTTCATTAAAGCACACCCGCACACTAAAGAGTTGTCCTTGCCGGATAACCTTTATCCGGATGTTTCCGTAAAGTCAAGGCCAGCCCTATCAAGGACGGCGACAAATTTTTAGCAAACGATGTCGAAATAATCTTTCCTCCCTCAAAAACAGTATCCTGCTGCAGCAAAATCGGATGTTTGTACACCTATTTTCGAACTTTTACAACTTCCCTTGTCTCTACATTTGAAACATGAAAAACAATAAAATAAAAACCCGATCGGTGGAAATATTCCTCGTTGCATTGATCATCGTTGTGGGGTTGTTGATCATATACTTTAGTTATTGAATGTGTACGACCAAAGACACAAACGGACAGAAGAAGGGGGTATTTTCCCGGATGGGGAATAGCAGCCGTCTCCCGGACAAAGAATAAAAAGTAAAAAGGGTAGCGTAATAAGCAAAAATGGTTAACCCGATCACAGTATAACAGACATGATTTAAAAGTTTTATCTAGACCGTCCGCAGAAAAAAGCAAGACCTGAGATATTTGGAAACTGTTTAAATTTTGTTCACGCAATAATATTATAGTGTATTTTTTCATCAGACGAAGGTATTTTAAACCCCATAGCTAAGTTATGTGTTGAAAAATTCCTTAGTCTTTTAAATTCAGATTCATGACCCGCTTAGTGTACATTTTTATAATCCTGACTGTTTTTT
This sequence comes from Sinomicrobium halophytocola, assembly GCF_052983395.1. NCBI lineage: Bacteria > Pseudomonadati > Bacteroidota > Flavobacteriia > Flavobacteriales > Flavobacteriaceae > Sinomicrobium > Sinomicrobium halophytocola. The sequence continues at coordinate 161,714 of NZ_JBRKIT010000011.1, read as the reverse complement.
TTCGTATTCCTGTTATGGCCCAGCAGGATAATAAGGTCAGGTTAAATGAGGGATGGGAATTCCTGAAATCCGACCTCGGCGGTATATGGGAAGCTGTGAGGCCTGCTGAAAAAGGAAGGCCCGAAACAGTTCCCTTTTGGGAACCGGTCTCGTTACCACATAGTTTTAATGCGGAAGATGCCGTAGACCCGGACGTAAACTATTACCAGGGTCCAGGTTGGTACAGGACAGCGTTGGATATAGCCAACCCCTTTGAGAAAGGGCGCACATTGCTTCATTTTGAAGGAGCAGGTCAGAAAACCGAAGTATATATAAACATGACCAAAGTAGGGGAACATGTCGGAGGGTATGATGAGTGGACGGTAGATATCACTGAAGCCGTAGAAGCATTTAAGCAAACAGAAGAATTCCGAACGCGGTTTGATCGAAAAATCCCCCTGATTATCCGGTGCGACAATTCCAGGGACCTGGAACTGATCCCTTCGGACCTGTCGGACTTTAACCTTTACGGCGGAATATACAGGTACCTGAACCTGGAATATGTCCCCGGAATATCCGTTGACAAGGTTTTTGCATCTGCCCGGGTGGATGAAAAGGGAAGGGAAGGAAAACTCAGCATTCGGACCAGGTTCCATGACCCGTCGGCCATTGGAGACGCAAAATTTCATATACAACTGCTGGACCCGCAAGGAAAATTGATAGGCAGCCATGAAGGGGACCTGCGATCTTCGGATGAAAAAGCGGCGCTGTGGGAAACCACGATAAAAAAGCCCGAATTGTGGTCTCCCGGTAGCCCTGCCTTGTATACTGTAAAAATAGAAGTAAGGTCTCCCGGAGGAACTTCCCGTCACATCGAAAAAATAGGTTTTCGCCACTTTGAATTTGTAAAAAACGGGCCGTTTAAATTAAACGGGGAAAGACTGCTGCTTCGGGGAACACACCGCCATGAAGACCATGTCGGGGTAGCTAACGCCATGACCGACGAACAAATGCGGGAAGAAATGCTGTTGATGAAAGAAATGGGCGTTAATTTTATCCGTCTCGGGCATTATCAGCAATCCCGTACCATTCTCAACCTGTGCGACAGCCTCGGGATCCTGGTCTGGGAAGAGATCCCCTGGTGCCGGGGCGGCCTGGGAGGAGAAATTTATAAACAACAGGCCAGGCGAATGCTTACCAATATGATAGAACAGCATTACAATCACCCTTCCGTAATTATCTGGGGGTTGGGTAATGAAAACGACTGGCCCGGGGATTTCCCGGAATTCGACCAGGCAAAGATCAGGGAATTTATGTCGGAACTCAATGATCTTTCCCATACGCTGGACCCGTCCCGTAAAACTGCCATACGCCGTTGTGATTTTTGTAAAGATATAGTAGATGTTTACTCACCGTCCATCTGGGCCGGCTGGTACCGGGGAATTTATACGGAATACAAAAAAGTATCCCGTGAAGAGTTTGAAAAAGTGGACCATTTTCTCCATGTGGAATGGGGAGGCGATAGCCACGCCCGGAGACATTCCGAAGCTCCCGATAAGGTATTGAGTGAGATTCCCACCGGCAAAGGAGCAGATGAAAGGGAGGGCGATGCTTCCCTGTATGGCGGAGCTGCCCGGGTGTCTAAAGATGGCGACTGGAGCGAAAGCTATATCTGCAACCTCATAGACTGGCATTTAAAAGAACAGGAAAATATGCCCTGGCTGACAGGAACCGCATACTGGCCTTTCAAGGATTTTTCCACCCCGGTCCGGCCGGATAACCCCGTCCCTTATGTAAACCAGAAAGGTGTGGTGGAACGTGATTTTGAGAAAAAAGAATCCTATTTTGTTTTCCAGTCCTATTGGACCGATAAGCCTATGGCGCATATTTACGGGCATACCTGGCCCGTAAGATGGGGGGATGAAGGAGAGCGGAAAATGATTAAAGTCTATTCCAACTGCGATGAAGCCGAACTGTTTTTTAACGGAAAGAGCTACGGTGTAAAAAAAAGGAACAGCCGGGATTTCCCCGCAGCAGGACTGAGATGGATGGTTGAACCCGCGGCAGGGAAGAACGAAGCAAAAGTAATTGCCAAAAAGGGAAAAGAAGTGGTGACAGACCATATATCCTTTGAATATCAGACCGAAAAATGGGGAGCCCCAGACCATTTTGAATTACAAAAGGAGAACGAAGAAAATGGTATGATCACCGTTTGCGCCAGGGCATATGATAAAAACGGGGTGTTCTGCCCCGATGCAGATGAGTTTATACGTTTTTCCCTTACGGGAGACGGGGAGTTGATGGATAACCAGGGGACATCTTCCGGTTCGCGTAAAGTGCAGTTATATAATGGAAGAGCGATGATAAAGGTCCGCACCAATGAGGGGGAGAACGTTATCAGCGTCCGGTCCGTGGAAATACCTTCGGCCTTTCTTTACCTCGGAGATAAAAAAGACACATTACCCGGTATACAGACAGAATGATGAAACCAATTGAAATATACGTAGCGGGAATTATCCTGTGTCTCTGCCTGTCCTGCCAGCGAAAAGAGAAGGGCATGGAAACACCTTCTCCAAACCTGGAGCACGATCGCCCTGCGGAATCCTGGGCAGAAAAACAATCTTCCTGGTATGAGGAGGTGGAAGAGGTTTTGCATGAACAGGTATTGGAGGAAGCCCAACGGGCAATGAGTAAAAAACCGGTAACAGTGACTGCCGAAGCCTCTTCCGGGAGTGCTGGCGGCAAACACGATTTTTATTCGGAAGGAGATTACTGGTGGCCCGATCCGGAAAACCCGGACGGCCCTTATATACAAAAGGACGGTATCACCAATCCGGACAATTTTGTGGCTCACAGGCAGGCGATGATACGCTTTAGCAAGATTGTCGGGGTACTGGCTTCGGCCTACAGGATCACAGGGAACGAAAAATATGTAGCGCAGGCTGTTATACACCTTAAAGCATGGTTTACAGATCCTGCTACCAGAATGAATCCGCACCTGAAATACTCCCAGGCGATCCGCGGAAGGGTAACCGGGCGAGGCATAGGTATTATAGATGCTATCCAGTTGATGGAAGTGGCCCAGGGGGTCAGGAGCATGGAAAGGGCCAAAACATTGGATAAAGAAACACTGACCGGGGTAAAAAAATGGTTTTCGGATTACCTGGAATGGCTCACAACCCACCCTTATGGCAAAGAGGAAATGAATAAGGAGAACAACCACGGGACCTGCTGGGTGATGCAGGCGGCATCTTTTGCCAGGCTTACCGGCAATAAGGAAATATTGGATTTCTGCAGGGAACGGTATAAAAAGGTATTGTTGCCCGAACAGATGGCGGAGGATGGGAGCTTTCCCTGTGAAATAGGCAGGACAAAGGCCTACGGGTATTCCCTCTTTAACCTGGATGCGATGGTCATGGTCTGCCACATATTGTCAGAACCCGGAAATGATCTCTGGCAATACAAAATGCCGGACGGCAGGTCTATCAGGAAGGGAATAGCATATTTGTACCCTTATGTGGCCGATAAGTCGCGCTGGTATTTTAAGCCGGACGCCATGTACTGGGACGAATGGCCCGTAGCCCATCCTTTCCTGGTGTTCGGAGCAATGGAATTCAATAACAGAGAGTGGATGGATACCTGGAAGGAACTGGACCATGAACCGGAAGTTGAGGAAGTTATCCGGAATCTTCCGGTCCGGCACCCACTGATCTGGATGGACCGATAGAACAGCAAATTGTATTTGTAAATTTTGTCATGTGCCAAGCTTCTGCATACATGATACAAAACATTTTCGGGAGCGTTGATACACCGCAAAATAAAATATCATTTTGAGCTGACCATGATGGCAACTGGTATAGCTTAAACAAAAACCAAAACAAGCATTAAAATGAATTCTCGGTTTTTAAAAGTTTCCTCCGATCCGGATTGTTCTTTTAGCGTCAGGCAGGAGAGAATTCCCCGGGTAAACGAGGGATTGCATTATCATCCTGAAATTGAACTGGTACACTTCAAAAGTGGCAGTGGTATACAGTATATAGGTGATCGTGTTACGCGTTTTAATGCCGGTGATGTGGTATTGGTAGGAGCCAACCTGCCGCATTGCTGGGAGTTTGACAGTAATGTAGGTAATATGGTAGATGTAAGGGTAGCCCATTTTTGTGAAAATTTCTGGGGGGACGACTTTTTGAACCTTCCGGAGAACAGGCTTATAAAACTTACCCTGGAAAAGGCCCGAAGGGGTATTCAGGTGACCGGAAAGTATAGGGGAGAAGTAACGGAATTACTGGAGGATGTGTTGCATTCCGAAGGTTCCCGGAGGATTATCCTGCTTATGGAGATACTTACGGTTATTTCCAAATGCAAGCACAAACTACTGGCCTCACCCGGTTTCGGGACTCATTGTGATGAACTTTACGAGGACCGTATCAACAAGATCTTCGAATATACCCATGCCAATTTCAAGAATAAAATCAGCCTTAAGGAAATAGCAGAAGTGGCCAATATGAGCGAAAATTCCTTTTGCCGTTATTTCAAATCGAAAACCCGGAAGACATTTGTACAATTTTTAAATGAGATCAGGATAGGACATGCCTGCAAACTTCTGATGGAAAACAAAATGAGCATTAAGCAGATTTATTACGAAAGCGGCTTTAATAATGTTACCAGTTTTCATAAGTATTTTAAAGGTGTCACCGGCAAAAGTCCGTTACATTACCAACAACAGTTTTTTATAGGCGGGCAACAGTTTGTCATATAGTACCGGGGAAGACTTTTTTAATCTTTCCAGCCCGGCGCTAAAATGTTCCTTCGGGTCCCGGACTTTTAGTGCTGTAAATTCAGGCATGAATGGACAGATCTACTCCTTGTTCTTTACAACTATCCGTGTATCCTTAGGCCAAACAGGCTTTCGGTTTGTGGCAAGGCTATGGGGCTTAAGTTATGTGGCGGAAAGGACAAAATTCCGGAAAATAACCTGATATCGGCATCCGATACTGCTATAGAACAAGTTCTATACGGTGTTAGAATTTATTCTATAACTGTTTTTATTTGCATTAAGGGATTGCATAGTACTTTCGGTTTTTCCAAAATTCGACAAGTACGAGCCAAGGAGAACTCACCCCGGAACTCCTTATCCATGAACAAAATCCCTGACTGTTATGAAACAATTTTACACTGTCTTTTTCTGTCTCCTTATTATGGCTGTGCAAGCCCAGGAGAAAACTGTGGAATTTACCATTGATGATGATTATAAAATACGGGACTACGACGTCACGGACACCGGTAATTTTTTTATACTGGAAAACGGCCGTGCGGCGGACAAGACCCGGCTTACACTCCTGGACAATGATCTCAACGAAGTATACAGCTTCCGGGGAAAGGACAAGATTACCGGAGGCGACCTCACTGTAATGTCACAGACCGGAAAGAATACGATCTTCAGAAACAGCGGAATACTCCGGGACAAAGGCTTTTATCATCTGAATGAAAGCGAATTGTCCGGTTTCCCGGAAAAAGATCCGGATGGCAAGCCGGGAGGAGACCCTTACTTCAGGCCCCGGTTTTATGTATCGGGCGACGGGGTACAGTTTTTAAACGACAACGATTTTGTCTCCATAGGAGAGGAGAAAGGGGTCGGGAAAAAGGACAAAGAGGTCTGTTTGTATGTCAAAAGCCTGTCCGGAGACTATAAAAACCGGACAAAGCTCGATATTCCCGGCGGAGTAGCATTTAAAAGACCGAAACTGCTATACTTCGATAATGATGTCTTTGTAATGGCATTGACGCCCAAAGCAGAAAATACATCCAGGGGATACCTGTGCATAGCCTATGACTATCAGGGTAATATACGCAACAAAGCAAAACTGGAATTTGAAGTGAATGATAAAAAGGAGGAGGAATTTGCCGCATTGCATTTAAGCAGGAATTCGTTTTCTTCTTATCAACCGACCGATATAAACAGTAATAAAAGGACCATATTTGCCTATCAGCTCTCTACCGAGGACGCCAAAGGAGCCGTAATTTATGACAACACCGAAAAGGTGTTCTATACCTATGCGGGCGTAAAGTGTAAAAAAGGCGACTCGGGTTTTCTGGTGTGCAAATACGATTGGGAAGGAAAGCTTATCTGGAAAAAATACCAGATCGTAGCGGGGGCGGATTTTAAGCATACAAACAGTTTTAACAGGTATCTTACCCTTGATGTTACTCCGCATTTTCTGGGAATTTCCGCATATGCCACAAAAGGGAAGAGCTACTGTAATTTTTATATTCTTCAAAAAGAGGATGGCTGGGTAACAAACAGCAAATTTTTTAAAAATTACAAGCTTCAGACAGACGGTAACAAGTACGCCGGCCTGTACTCTAAGTTCAGTTCGGGAGATGAGGGGTACGAAAATGTGATATTTGACAGGTTTACCGTATTTTCATCCCTTTACAACCAGGACTTTTCCGCGTTTATTGACGCTATTCATACAAGGACATTGCTGAAAAGTTATCCTACGGCCTACGGGACCAATGTTATTAGTGTAAAGAAAAAAACCAGGACCCTGACCTTTCGGAAATTTACTTTTTAGCTCGTGCCCCTCGGCGTTTGATCAGGTCTTGCTTTCTTCCGAAAAGGAAACTTTTGGCCAATTAAATTTAAGCAAGCTCTTAGTATACAACAACAAAAAAGCACTGTTAATCTGACAAATTTCAGTGCTTTTTTTATGATCTGTATAAAAAACACTTCATTTTTATGAACAGATGGCTAAATGTTTATTTTTCGGATTGTTGTATCTTTAAGATCATTTCAAAAACATCGGATAACCCGACCAATACCTGATTTAAAAATGACAACATCCAGATTAATGTATGCCGTATGCTTTGTGCTGTTGGGAGTAAATTTTACAGGGGCGCAGGACCGGCTTACGGGTAAGAATTTTGCAAGCAGATCAGAAGTTATAGCGGAGCATGGTATGGTGGCTTCCAGTCATCCCCTGGCAACACAAATAGGAGTAGATATCCTGAAGAAAGGCGGTACGGCTACTGATGCCGCCATTGCGGTTGACGCGGCACTTGGCCTGATGGAACCAACGGGAAGCGGTATAGGAGGTGACCTGTTTGCGATTGTGTGGGATGCAAAAACCCGGAAATTGTACGGGTTAAATGCCAGCGGCAGGTCCCCGAAGAGTTTGACACTCGATTATTTTGAAGAACACGATCTAAATAAAATACCTTCTACGGGCCCGTTACCGATATCCGTCCCGGGATGTGTTGACGGTTGGTTCGAACTGCATAAAAAGTTCGGGAAACTACCTATGGGAACCCTATTGCAACCCGCTATCGAATATGCCGAGAACGGGTTTCCGGAAAGTGAACTTATCGCTTATTACCTGGAAAGAACGGTTTCCAATTTTATGACAAGATTTCCTAATGTCAGGGAAACCTATACCAATAACGGGATTATCCCAGAAAAAGGGACTATTTTCAAAAACCCTTATCTGGCCGGTACCTACAGAAAGATTGCAGAAAAAGGACGGGATGTTTTTTACAAAGGAGAGATTGCAAGGACTGTTGCGGAATTTATAAAAGAACAGGGAGGTTTTCTGTCCTATGAAGATCTGAGCAGCCACCATTCCGAATGGGTGGAACCGATTTCAACTAATTACCGGGGGTATGATGTCTGGGAGCTGCCTCCCAACGGCCAGGGACTGGCAGCACTGCAGATGCTGAATATCATCGAAGGTTTTGACTTCAGTAAGATACGTTTTGGCAGTGCTGAACATCTGCACATTGTCAACGAGGCGAAAAAACTCGTTTTCGAAGATAGGGCAAGGTATTATGCGGACCCTGATTTTGCAGATATTCCCATCGAAGAATTACTATCCAAAACATATGCGGGAAAACGCAGGGCACTTATAAACCCGGATCAAGCCGGAACCTATGAGAGTGGAAAAACAGACCACACCGGGACGGTGTATATGACTGTGGCCGATAAGGACGGAAATATGGTTTCCCTGATCCAGAGCAACTACAGGGGGATGGGATCGGGAATGGTACCTCCCGGGCTGGGTTTTATGCTCCAGGACAGGGGAGAGTCTTTTACGCTGACCCCAGGAAAACCCAATTCGTACGAACCCGGAAAACGGCCGTTTCATACCATTATTCCCGGATTTGTGACCAGGAACGGGAAACCCTTTTTAAGTTTCGGGGTTATGGGAGGGGATTTTCAGCCCCAGGGGCATGTCCAGATATTGATGAACATTATTGACTTCGGAATGAATATACAGGAAGCCGGAGATGCCCCGAGATTTGAACATGTAGGCTCTTCCTCTTTCACCGGCGAGACCGCCAAAGGAAAAGGTGAAATATTAATAGAAAGCGGCTTTGACTTTAATGAGGTCCGGAAACTGATGGGGAAAAGACATAAAGTAGGGTTCGGAGGCTATTACGGAGGTTACCAGGCTATTATGTTCGATTCCGATAAAGGTGTTTATTTCGGAGCCTCGGAATCGAGAAAAGACGGCCAGGCAGCGGGATATTGACGGTAAAAGCCAGAGTAAACGGAACTTTCAACAGGTAAAAGGAATTTTTTGACGGACAGAGATTACCGATTGGCAGATATGTTCCATGTTTACATTTTGTCTAAGTTCTCTTTTTATGGGATTTAGGCCCGGAAGACTCCCGGACGATCAGTTTGGCGGGGAGTGTTTTGTGTTGTATCTCTCCCAGACCTTTTTCTCTTTTAAGAATATCCAGCATGATTTTCATCATGGCTTCCCCAATCTTCTCCAGGGGCTGGGAAACTGCTGTAATGGTGGGACTGTATATATTAAAGAAATCATTGTCGTCAAAAGTGACGATTCCCAATTTATGGATCAATTCCGGATCTGTTTTTTTTAAGAATTCAATACCGCTTTGTGTGAGGTAATTGGTAGAAAAAAAGATGCTGTCGATTTCTGAAATGGTTTTGAATTTTTTGCGGAAAGCCGCTTTGATATTCGCAGCGTTAATTGCGGTATAAGGCAGCTTTAAAATATGAGGTTCATATTCCGCCTGTTTTACTGCTTTTTCATAGCCTTGTAGCCGGTCGAGCATCTGGGTTTGTTCGATATCCGTTGTCAGGAAGACGATCTTTCTAAAGCTGTTTTTGATCAGGTGGGTAGTGGCATCATAAGCAGCCTTTTCGTTATCAATGACTACATGGCTCACCGGGAGCCCTTCGAAATAACGGTCAAATAGAACAACAGGAACATCCTGGTTTATCAGGGACTCGATTTCATTGCGGATACCGGTGGAAGGGACAATAAAGAAGCCGTCTATCGACCGTTCGAGAAAGAACCGGATCAACTCCCGGGAACGCAGATCATCATTTTCATTACTGCAAAACACAATCTTATATCCTTTTCTATGAGCAATATCCTCTATAATCCTGGCGATCCTGGAGAAAAAAGGATTGCTGATGTCCTCTACCATGAGTACCAGTATCCTGGAGCGGCCTGTGCGCAGGCTTTGGGCAATGGTATGGGGCTGGTAACCGATCTCCTTTATGTAATCTTTTATTTTTTTTATAACAGCGTCCGATATGTTTTTTTCCTTTCCCTTTCCGTTAAGAACAAAAGATACAGTAGTAGACGAGACATTGAGTTCTCTGGCAATGTCTTTGAGTTTAGGGCGATTTTTAGAGGTCATTTGCGGAATTAGCTTTGCAGTCCTGGGTATATAGTAATGATGATTATTGGTAAATGTACTTTTAAATGCATCAAAGTACTAAAGATATTCTTTTTTAGAAAGTGTTTTTCGGTCCTTTTGCACACCGGAATGGTTATTTCCCTGTATTTGTTAAGATATTAACTTGATTTTAATATTTTTCGGAAATAACATTTTCTTTACTAAATCGATTTACTAATTTAGAAGCCTCAAAATATTTAACCATAAACTTGATGTATTGATGGAAAAAAACACTAGTATTTGTCGGGAAAATATTTCCGGCAAAAGTCACCATTGTTTAATGGTAAGGAAAGGTAAAAAGGGAGTTTTTGGCCTGTTTTATCTTTTTGTGATCTATGCAGTTTTGCAAACAAATACGGTCATTGCCGCAGATTATCACAAAGAAGGAGTGAATAACGACCAGTTCACGGTTTCCGGTACAGTAACAGATGAAACAGGAGTACCATTAATCGGTGTTAGCGTAGTGGAAAAGGGAACACAAAACGGAACTACCACTGATTTTGAAGGGAATTACAGCCTTCAGATTAGTTCTTCCGATGCCGTTCTCGAATTTTCATACCTGGGAATGAAAACCGTGAACAGAACGGTTGGTAGTAAGGCTACTGTTAATGTGCAAATGGCAGAGGATAATCAATCTTTGGACGAAGTAGTGGTTGTAGGTTACGGTACACAGAGTAGAAAATCCGTGACTACCTCGGTGTCCAAAGTGTCTTCGGATGACTTTAATCAAGGAGTGGTAACATCACCTTTAAATCTTATTCAAGGGAAAATTCCCGGTTTGTCTATTACACAAGCGGGAGGGAATAACCCGAATTCCAGTGCCGGTTTTCAGATCAGGGGAGTTACTTCGATAACCGGAGATATGTCGCCCTTGATTGTTATTGATGGTATTCCCGGCGGGAATCTAGATTTGTTACAGCCAAATGATATCGAGTCTTTTGACGTGTTAAAGGATGGAGCCGCCGCCGCTATTTATGGTACCAGAGGAAATAATGGGGTTATTCTAATTACTACGAAAAAAGGAAAGGTCGGAAGAACTACTTTCGATTACAGCACTTGGCTTTCTACTGATTTTGTTCGTAATAAACCGGACTTCCTTTCGGCATCTCAGTATAGAGATTTAATTGATAGAGGAGTTATAGGGGAGAGCAATGATTTAGGTCATTCCACCGATATATATGATGCTTTGGTGAACAAATCGAATTTGAGTCAGTACCACAATTTTGTTGCCTCAGGTGGTGGAGAAAATGGGAATTACCGAGTTTCCTTATATATGAGTGATTTGGAAGGTATAGCTAAAGAAAACTCAAGAACGGAATACGGTGTTCGTGCGAGTTTTAATCAGTCTACGGAAGACAAAAGGTTTAACCTTCAGGCAAGTTTTGCTCTTAACCTGAATGATGCTAATTTACTTGGGGGAAGAGATCGTTTAAATGATGATACCATGCGAGGAAGTGGGGATTTTGGAGTTGTCAGTGAATGGAATCCTACAGCACCTATATACGCTCCTTATTCTGTGGAAACCGGAACGGAATTATACAATGAGGGGGAATATGGTTTTTATCAACCACTCAACGGGTATAATCCTTTGTCTCAATATGCAAATCGTATAGAGGAACGTGATCAAGTTACTTTTTCCGGAGATGCCAAAGTGAGTTATGAAATTCTTGACGGTCTTATAGTCTCCGCTTTTGGATCTTATCAGAGGGATACGTATAACGATCGTTATTACCGCTCAACCCGAGATTGGGATCAGTACAACGCAGGAAGTTCTTATAACGGAACAGCTTATGCCAGTAAAGGAAATTATATGTCCTATACCAAGACTTTTGAGCCGACTATAAATTACGATAAAACTATAGGAAACCACAGTTTTGGAATACTAGGCGGGTATAGTTATCAATACACAACTACCGAGCAATATGGGATGAATAACAGTGGCTTTACTACTGATGCTTTTTTAGACTGGAATTTTGGAGCAGGAAACGCTATTACAGACGACAATTTACCCAACGTGGGATTGAGTAGTTCTAAAGATGATAATACGCTTGTGGCGTTTTTCTCTAGGGTGAATTACTCTTATTTAGATCGCTACTTCATTCAGGGGTCGATTCGTTACGAAGGTTCTTCTCGGTTTGGAGCCAACAACAAATGGGGAAGTTTTCCAGCAGTTTCCGCAGGTTGGATGATTTCTGATGAAGAATTTATGGAGCATGTAGATTTTGTTTCCAATTTGAAACTTCGTGTAGGCTATGGAATTACCGGGAACCAGGGTATTCCAAATTACAGGTCTATGATAATATTGGGAACTGGTGGACAGTATCCTATTTTTGATGAAAATGGGGATGCAGTTTATTATCAAACCTATGGTCCAAACAGAAACCCTAATCCGGATTTGAAGTGGGAGAAAAAGAAGGAGTGGAATTTCGGATTAGATTTTGGTTTGTTCCAAAACAGACTTTCCGGTTCTATAGATGTGTACGACCGAAAAACCGTAGATCTGCTGAACGACTACACAGTACCGTCACCGTCTTATATACATCGTACTATGTATACCAATGTAGGAACTCTGGGAAATAGTGGGGTGGAACTGGCATTGAGCTTTGGAGTGATGAATAAAGAAGAATTTTCCTGGAGTATGGATTTTGCCGGAAATTATCAGAGAAATAAACTGGTGTCCTTGTCTAATGATCAGTTTAACCTAGAGGAAATAAGAGGGGGAAGTATAGGAAATCCGGGAAACTTAGGAGATGCTATACGAAATATACCGGGTGAATCCATAGGTAATTTCTACGGAAAGAGATTTGCCGGATTTACAGACGAAGGACAGTGGCTGTTCTATAAAGCGGATGGTTCTACCGGACGAGCAGATGAAATGACAGAGGAAGATTATACAGTTCTCGGTAACGGCTATCCTACTTATAATGTCTCTTGGACCAACACTTTCCGATATAAGAATTTTGATCTGACTATGTTTTTTCGGGGGAAATTCGATTACGATATTCTCAATACCGTCGAGCTTTTTTATGGCAATCCGACTTTACTTCCGGGTAATATATTGACATCGGGAGTAGATAATATCGGCAAAATTACCGAGGCACCTCAATATTCCGATTACTATTTGGAAAAAGGAGATTTTGTAAAACTGGACAATATCACCCTAGGTTATAATTTTAATCTCGGTGAAAACAGTCCGTTTACCCGCTTGAGAATACACGCCAGTGCCAGAAACGTGTTTACCATTACCGGATACAGCGGTCAAGATCCGGAAGTATCGGACACCGGAGTATTTCCTGGTGTAGATGATAGAAACTTCTATCCGCGTACCACTACGGTAACTACTGGAATTAGTCTTCAATTTTAAATCTTAGAAAAATGCGAGCAAAAAATATAAATATATCGATTTTAGCCTTGGTTCTTTTCTGTTTTGGATGTACGGATTTGGATGAAACCCCTTATTCAGAACTGTCAAAGACCAATTTCTACAATTCAGAACTGGAAGTTCTACAAGCGACCCTCCGACCTTTTACCCACATGCAGGCATGGTTAGCTTTTACCGGACAAAGCGGTTATTACTATCACAACGAATTGTCTGCAGACCTCGTGGCTTGGCCACAAAAAGGAAGACATGGTTACGATAATGGAGACCATATCCGCCAGCATTATCACACTTGGACTTCCCAAGAATCTAGATTGGCGAACACTTGGAGTTTGATGTGGACAGGCTTAGGTTATGTAAACGCTGTACTAGAGGATATAGAAGAATTGGATTATGAAGAATTGGGTATGACTGAAGAACAATTGGAATCCATTGTAGCGGAGTCCAAAGTATTGAGAGCTTTTCACTACATGAAAATCATGGATTTGTGGGGAAATGTACCGATAGTAACGACGGTTGGAGATCCCGTACAACCGGAAACTAGATCGAGAGAAGAGGTCTTTGCATTTGTAGAAAGTGAACTACTCGAAAATGTAGAATTATTACAGGATTTGTCGCCGGAACTACTGGGGCGAATGACAAAAGCATCCGGCTATGCTATGCTTGCAGAGCTCTATCTCAATGCAGAAGTGTGGAGTGGGGAAGCTCGTTGGGACGACTGTATAGAATATTGTGATAGATTGATTAACGGTGAAGCAGGTGGATTGGGAGGTACACTTCAGTTAGATGAAGATCCGCTAGGACCATTTAGCAATACCAATGAAAATTCTCCGGAAAACATCTTCCAGTTTCCTTTTGATAGAACTCAGGGATTTGCGTACAACTGGTCTGCTTTCTACGCTGGCTTTTCCAATATGGCTCCGGCTTTGGATGTAAACTATTCCGGTAATAACGCTTTTGTCGTTATTCCGTCTGCTTTTGATGCTTATAAGGAAAACGACATTCGTAAACAGGAGTGGTTTTTATTCGGCTCACAATACCGTTACGGAACGACTGAACCTATTTTAGGAAGTGAAGAATACAACGGGCAGCCCTTTATTTATGTGAACAATATCCGAAGAAATAGTGAAGGACAAACCGGAGAAGGAAGTATGACCGATGGAGAAGAAAACAGTGGGGCTCGATTTCATAAGTACAGATCCGGAAGACAAGGAGATACAGATTATCTCAATAACGATTACGTAATGTACCGCCTTACAGAGATTTATTTTAACAAAGCAGAGGCTCTAATGCGTCAAAATGGTGGAACAGCTACTTCGGAAGCAGTAGAACTTATCAACGAAAGTAAAAAGAGATATTTCACAGCAGAAGACTGGTCGGACGAAAGTTATACTGTAGCAACTCTTACTATGGATGAATTGTTGGCAGAAAGAGGAAGAGAATTCATCTTTGAGGGAAAAAGAAGAACAGATCTTATCCGTTTTGGAGCATTTACCACAGGAACTTGGTGGGACAAAACTCCCGATGGAGACAATCATACCGAACTTTATCCTATTCCGAATGAGCAGTTGATTGTAAATCCTAGTTTAGAACAGAATCCGGGATACTGAGTAGAGTTTTAACTGAAGACTGCCCGAAAGAAATGAGTTTTTCGGGCAGTTTATTAATTTTAATAATCTTATACTTTATCGTGAAAAATTTAAAAAAACTAAATTACCTGGCACTTATACTATTGATGTGCTGCACTATAAAAGCTCAAACCGCAACGGAAACTAGAGATCCGGTAGACTATGTAAACCCGTTAATGGGAACAGATTCCGATTATTCACTTTCCAGCGGAAATGTTTACCCCGCCATTGCCATGCCCTGGGGTATGAATTTCTGGACCCCGCAAACCGGGGAAAACGGGAACGGGTGGACATATATGTACAATGCCAGGAAAATAAGAGGCTTTAAACAAACCCATCAGCCTTCACCCTGGATGAACGATTACGGACAATTCTCCATAATGCCGGTTACCGGGGAGCTCCGCTTTACGGAAGAAGGACGGCAAAGCTGGTTTTCCCATAAAGCGGAAAAAGCAACACCTTACTATTATAGTGTTTACCTTGCAGACCATGATGTTACTACCGAAATTGCCCCTACTGAACGCGCTGCCCGGTTCCGCTTTACCTTTCCGGAAAACGACTCGTATATTGTAGTGGACGCTTTCGATAAAGGCTCCTATGTGAAAATCATTCCCGAAGAGCAAAAGATCATAGGGTATACCACCAGGAACAGCGGGGGAGTGCCGGAGAACTTTAAAAATTACTTTGTCATAGAATTTGACAAAGTTTTTGAAATGAATAAGACTTTCCGTGATTCCGTCCTGACCGATGATCTGGAATCCGAATCCAACCATGCAGGAGCTGTAATCGGATTTAAGACTGCAAAAGGAGAACAGGTAAATGCCCGTGTGGCATCGTCATTTATCAGTTTCGAACAGGCAGAGAGAAATCTGAAAGAGATCGGGACCCTGGATTTTGACGGGGTGAAAGAAAAAGGAAAAAAAGCCTGGAATAAGGAACTGAGAAGAATTACTGTAGAAGGCGGTACTACCGATCAGTACAGGACCTTTTATTCCTGCCTTTACCGCAGCTTGCTTTTCCCCAGAAAGTTTTATGAATATGACAAAGACGGGAATGTGGTGCATTACAGTCCTTATAACGGGGAAGTACGTCCCGGTTATATGTTTACCGATACGGGGTTCTGGGATACCTTCAGAGCGTTGTTCCCTTTCCTCAATTTAATGTATCCCGACCTGAATGAAAAAATGCAGGAAGGCCTTCTCAATGCCTATAAAGAAAGCGGATGGCTTCCGGAATGGGCCAGTCCCGGGCTAAGGAATATTATGATCGGTAATAACTCGGCCTCCATTGTTTCCGAAGCTTATCTGAAAAATAAGGACAATTATAAATACGATATCGAAACCTTATATGAAGCACTGGTCCACGGGGCAAATAATGAAGGGCCAATGACTGCCGTAGGCCGTGCAGGAGTGGAGTATTATAATACCCTGGGATATGTCCCTGCCGATGTGGACATACGCCAGAATGTTTCCCGGACCCTGGAATATGCCTATGATGATTTTGCCATTTATCAACTGGCCAAGGCCTTAAAAAGACCAAAAAAAGAAATAAAACTGTACCGGGAACGGAGCCTGAACTATAGGAACGTCTACGACCCGGAAACCAAATTTATGCGGGGAAAACTTCGCAATGGTGATTTTGTGGAAGAATTCGATCCCATACAATGGGGACGGGATTTTACCGAAGGTAACAGTATACACTATACCTGGTCCGTATTTCACGATATACAGGGGCTGATCGACCTGATGGGAGGTAAAGATGCCTTTATCCGCCAGCTTGATACCGTGTTCAGTACACCTTCCACCATTACACCGCGAAAGGGCGGAGGTATTATACACGAAATGAGAGAAATGCAGGTAGCCGGTATGGGGCAATACGCACATGGTAATCAACCCATACAACATATGATCTACCTGTATAATTATGCGGGACAACCCTGGAAAACCCAGTATTGGGTGCGGGAGACCATGAACAGGATGTACTGGCCGACACCGGACGGTTATTGCGGGGACGAGGACAACGGACAGACATCTGCCTGGTATGTATTCTCTGCTTTGGGCTTTTACCCTGTTGCACCTGCTACGGACCAATATGTCCTGGGTGCCCCTCTGTTTAAAAAAGCGACGTTAAAGCTGGAGAACGGAAACGAGATCATTATCAATGCCCCGGGTAATTCTGAGGATAACCGGTATATTCAGGATGTACGTCTTAATAACAAAGTGTACGACAAAAACTATCTGAGCCATAAAACGCTCATGCGGGGAAGCGTGATCGATTTTGATATGGGAGCGGAACCGGATAAAAAAAGGGGAACAGAGGAGAAGGACTTTCCGTATTCCCTGTCAGATGACAAATGATTTAAATAACATAGGATAATAAAACAACGGTCTCAACGAAAACCGCAAAAGAGTAAAATTTCGGGTTTGAACACTGAAAAATAATAACAATGAAGAAAATCATAAGTAGCGTAATGCTGATTCTTGTCATGGCTCCGGTCATGGCGCAGACAGAAGAAATTATCAGTAAAAAAGGAAAGACCCTGGTCTTTATCAGTGAGGATCGGGGGCTCCATAATGAAGTCAGGTCCAGTCTTATCAAGACTTTTTTTAAGGTATACCCTAAATTGATCAAAAATTTCAACCCGGAGGCCACAGATACCGTATTTGTTAAGATAGACACGGCATACAACGGTGTGGCCTATGCGCACAACGGTAAGGTTACCATAAGTTCCGCATGGTTGAAGAAAAAACCCGGGGATACGGATGTGATAACCCACGAAGTAATGCATCTCGTTCAGAACTATCCTCCGGACAGCGGTCCGGGATGGCTTACCGAAGGCATTGCGGATTATGTGCGATATGCTTACGGAGTCAATAATAAACAGGCAGACTGGTCTTTACCGGAATACCGGGAAGGAAACCATTATACGGACAGTTACAGGATAACAGCCCGTTTTTTACTGTGGTTGACCAAAAATTACAATAAAAATGTCGTAGCTGTGCTGGATGAGAACATGCGAAATAAAACTTATACTCCCGGATTATGGAAAACCTGTACGACCAAATCCCTGGATGAACTTTGGTCCGGATATCAGAAAGCTCCGGCACTGTAAATAGGCGGCAACGGATAAATATAAGTAACAGGGTGGAGTCCTGTTCGAAGATTCCTCCCTGTTACTAAATCTGGAGATAATATTTTATGGAACCTTTTTTTTAAACAAAATTAATCGTAATATTGCAATATAATTAATGTTATATCGATGGGAGTTACCAGGACAGATATTTATTCGGATAAAGAAAACCGGATTGCCGCATTTGCAAAAGTTATCGGCCATCCCGCACGGGTTGCCATTCTTCAGTATTTATTTAAGATCAACACCTGTATCTGCGGAGACCTGGTGGATGAAATAGGTCTCGCACAACCTACGATTTCACAACATTTGAAGGAATTGAAGAACATGGGGCTTATTAAAGGGACGATTGAAGGTACCCGCGTATGCTATTGCATTGACAAAAAAAACTGGAACAGTATGAGCAGGCTGATGCGGGATTTCTTTGACCTGGGCTTACAGGAGGGGGAAGAGTGTTGCTAAAAAATTTGAGTTTAATCATCGTATTATTGCGATAAATAAATATACGAATTATGAAACTTTCGGAAATTAAACAACATTTGAGGACATTGGAAACCATTGCTTTTCAGCTACCTGACGGTTCGCTGGTACCCAACCATTTTCACGTTACCGAGGTGGGTAAAGTAAAAAAGGATTTTATCGATTGCGGCGGTACCGTCCGTAATGAAGAAGTAGTGAACTTTCAATTGTGGGAGGCCGATGATTACGACCATCGCCTTCACCCCGAAAAACTGGTACACATCATAGAGCTTTCGGAACGGGTGCTGGGAATCGAAGACCTGGAAATCGAAGTGGAGTACCAGGGAGATACTATCGGGAAATTCGGCCTTGATTTTAATGGTAAATACTTTATACTGACCACTAAACAGACCGATTGCCTGGCCAGGGATCAATGTAGTGTGCCGGAACCTGTAAACCAGGTAGCGGATAAAGATTTACAGGCATCATGCTGTACTCCCGGTTCAGGTTGTTGTTAATCTTCAAAATAAAAATATGAATACAAAAACCACTGTTTTTAAGCCGATAGAAGATATTGTCGCTACATTGACTGTCGATAGTATTCCGCCCGATAGAAAAGAAACCCTGCAACCTTTAATTGATTTTATCCGGCATAAAATCCATACAGAAGAAGAGATACGTATCAATTTCATCTGTACGCACAATTCCCGCAGGAGCCACCTGTCGCAGGTCTGGGCACAAACACTGGCACATTATTTCAATATCCGGAATGTATACTGCTATTCCGGTGGCACGGAGGCCACGGCATTATATCCTATGGTTACCGAAGTATTGGAGGATACGGGGTTTAAAGTTGATAAGCTGTCGCAAGACAGTAACCCGGTCTATGCAATCAAATATTCGGACAATGAACATCCTGTTATCGGGTTTTCCAAAAAACTGGATGATGGTTTTAATCCGGCATCGGGATTTGCAGCGGTTATGACCTGTTCCCAGGCCGATGGCGGCTGCCCTTTTATCGCCGGTGCCGAAAAAAGGGTGCCCGTAACTTTTGAAGATCCCAAAATTTATGACGGTACTCCACAACAAAAGGAAAAATACCACGAAAGGAGTTTGCAGATTGCTACAGAACTCTTTTACGTATTCTCTGAGATAAATAAGTAGAAAATGAATAAGACCAAAAAGAAACTGAGTTTTTTAGATAGCTATCTTACCCTATGGATATTTCTGGCCATGGCTGTCGGTGTCGGACTCGGATATGTATTTCCTTCCATTGCCGGAACAATAGATTCATACAGCAGCGGCTCTACGAATATTCCCATAGCCATAGGGTTGATCTTAATGATGTACCCTCCTTTGGCAAAAGTAAATTACAGGCTGTTGCCCAAGGTTTTCAGGGATGTTAAGATCTTGTCGGTCTCTTTGTTGCTCAACTGGATCATAGGGCCCGTGCTGATGTTCGTTCTGGCCATTACCTTTTTGAGAGATTATCCCGAATATATGGTGGGATTAATACTCATAGGTCTTGCCAGGTGTATAGCTATGGTGTTGGTGTGGAACGACCTTGCGGAAGGGAGCAGTGAATACGGCGCCGGACTGGTGGCTTTAAACAGTATATTCCAGGTGTTCGGTTATAGTTTTTACGCCTGGTTGTTTATTACAAAACTTCCGCCCTTATTTGGTTTTGAAGGCGCCATTGTAGATATTTCCATTGGCACCATAGCAGAAAGTGTGGCCATTTACCTGGGAATTCCTTTTCTGGCAGGTATATTGAGCCGCCTTATCCTGGTTAAAATAAAAGGGGAGGAGTGGTATACCGGAAAATTTATTCCCGCCATTTCTCCGGTAACATTGGTAGCCCTGCTATTTACCATTATCGTGATGTTTTCCCTTAAAGGGGAATTGATTGTGGAGATACCGATGGATGTAGTCATTATTGCCATACCCATGCTTATCTATTTTGCATTGATGTTCCTTGTCGGATTTTTTGTTACCAAAGCAATGGGAGCGACGTATGATAAGAATGCCGCAGTAGCTTTTACCGCAGCGGGCAATAATTTTGAACTGGCCATCGCTGTGGCCATTGCCGTATTCGGGTTGAATTCCGGGCAGGCTTTCACGGGTGTCATCGGTCCGTTGGTAGAAGTCCCGGCACTGATCCTCCTGGTAAGGGTTTCTTTCTGGCTGCGAGAAAAATACTATCGGGTTAAGATTACATAAGCAAAAAATCGCTGTTCCGGATTGAAAAGATCTTTTTGGTCTCAACTCATTTTACCACGGATAGGCACGGGGTAGAGTACTAATAATAAGTCGGAAAATCAGGTTCCCCTCAGGCGCTGCATTAAGCCCGGTTGAAATGGTTAGAGTGAACCTGATTTTTATTGGTTCACTCTTGCAGGCCAATGTTATTTAGTTGATGAATTATTTATTTTTCATAGCCTTCATCTGAAGGAAGGAGTTTTTTATATGCCTTTTATAGCATACTACCTAACTGGTTAACACCATAACCAAACTAAGAACTCCTCAACTAAAAACTAATAAACTAATTGAGTTAAACAAAGTCCATCCAGTTACTCTTTTCTCCGTAATTATCCAGTGCTGTCGTACCCGTGTGATTATGCATGGTATGGGTTAAGGTAGAAATTTCTTCGCGTACAACTTCTATGCAGTTGTCCGTTAACTGCTGGCTGAATCCTGCATTGTTTAATTCCAGGACATCGTTGACAGAAACAACACGAGCCAGTATTTTTCCAAAATCTATTGATTTTCTCTGAGATAAGGGCCCCTCTATGGAAAAATCCAGTTCTTTTTTAAAAACTTCTGCGGCCATCCGGGTTTCGTTTTTCTGTGTTGCGAAAGTGGCTAAATGGCTTATCCCGGATTTTTTCATTTCTTTAATGATAATATCCGAGATCTGGGTGTAAAGCATTTCGTTTGATCCCTCAAATATCCGGAAAGGACGGCTGTCCATAATACCTCTCCCTCCAATGTGACTGATCCTGTATCCTTTTGCCCCGGAAAGCTGTACATGAGTCTGGGCCGAATCCTGCATCAGGTCGGTTATCAAAGCTTTCATACTGTTGGCTTGCAGGCCGGAAGAAGCTACATCGTTTTCAATTCCGCTAATCCTGGTGCTCTTGGCACACATTGCGGAGCATATGGTAAATGAAGATTGCATCCTGGACAATTGGTACTGTACCTGGTCCATAGAAAACAGGTTCGAATTCCCTACCATACGGTCCTGGCAATGTTCTATGGCATCGTCCAGTAACCTTTGAAGGAAGCCCATAGCCATTCCGGGGAATTGCATTCTGCTTCGGTGCAATATGTCCAGCATCATTTTTAACCCGGTAGAGTGCGGTTGTAATTTTTGGCTGGCGGGTACCTTAATGTCAATTTTATTCCGCCCGTAGGGGATCATGTAAAGTCCCGCATTGTCATAGTATTCGAGGACTTCGATTTTTTGGTCCTTTTTTGATTCGTCCGAAACAAAGAAATCGATATCTCTGGCCAGTTCATTTTTATGGTTTATGCTCCTGGAGGCGATGAGCCAGTAATTGGCCATTCCTGTGAGTCCCTGCCAGTGCTTAAGACCTTGTATGTGATATTCTTCTCCGAGTAATTGGTTGCAGGTTTTCATGTTGAGCGCATCACTACCGTATTTCGGCTCCGTAATCATTAATCCACCCATAGCCCCGTTGTCCATAAAATTCTTATAGATATCGGGTTTAATGCTATCATTGCCGTACTTGGCCAGCGGTTCCAGGAAAAGGGCAATGTTGATCCCGAAAGTCAATGATAAGGGAAGGGATTGATAAGATGCTGCAGACAGCACTCCCAGACATTCTTTTACCGTAACGCCTCTTCCGCCATAATTTTGGGGAATGGCTACGGACAAGGGCTTCAACTTCATAATGTCTTTCCATATTTTGGCGGGTAATCCCCTGGAAAGGCTTAATTGGTTAATGTCTGCCGTTTGATTGAATATGATATCCAGAGAATCCTCAAAATTTTTGATGAAATTCTGGTAAGGCGTCTGGGATCCGGATAATTGTGATGTTGAATACATAACCTGATAAATTTAGCGTTGTTCGTCATCCATACAAACGTGACATATAAGTTAATAAAGATGACGTTGAAATACAAACCCCGGCCCGTTAATACCTTCTTAAATGTGAGGAAAAATACCGTTTAACCGTAAAACAACCCGGATAGTACCATAATAATGGCGGATATCCGGGGAGTACAGAACTAATAATAGTCCAGGCGGATTGTTACGTCCGCCTGATTTTTATACTATTTATGGAATATTCCATCTGATAGGTCCTTGCCAGGGCTATCTCCCGGAGTTAATCCAGGACCTCTACATTAACGGCATTGATTCCTCTTGACCCTTGTGTAGTTTCAAATTTTACACGGTCGTTTTCCCTGATCTCATCAATTAATCCGCTGTGATGAACAAATATGTCCTGGGAAGCATCATCGGGAGTAATAAAACCGAATCCTTTTTCGGTATTAAAAAATTTTACAATTCCTTCTTTCATGATTTTATAGTTTAATAATTAATTAATAAATGTATATGCCATACCTGTTTTACCCGCTCTGCCAGTCCTTCCTATACGGTGGATATAACTATCCAGCGTTTGTGGTATCTGGTAATTGATTACATGGGTAACATTGTCTACATCGATACCTCTCGAGGCCACATCGGTGGCTACTAAGACCCGGATCTTTCCGGATTTGAACGATTGGATCGCTTTGGACCTGTAATTTTGGGATTTATTACCGTGTATTACATCGGAATTGATCCCTGTTTTTATGAGTTGTTTGTTTATTTTGTCTACGGTTCTCTTTGTTTCGGCGAACAATATCACCTTTTTAAACGAATCTTCACGCAAAAGGTTATACAGAACATCAAACTTATTTTCACCGTCGCCGACTTTAATCATGTTCTGCTTTACATTATTGCTGGATTCCGCTCCGCTGCTGGCCGTAATTTTTATAGGATTCTCCACGAGTTTCTGGATCAATGTTTCCTGCGAAGGTTTTACCGTAGCAGAGAACAGCATGGTCTGTTTCCTGGAATGCATAAGAGAGACGATGGTCTTGACGTCATTGATAAAGCCCATATCCAGCATACGGTCAAATTCATCGAGGACCAGTCCCGTGATACCTTTAAGGCTCAGGGCCCTTTGATTGATCAGGTCAATCAATCTTCCGGGAGTACCTACGATCAAATGACTTTTCTTTCTTGCTTTAATAAGATCTTTTCCCACACTTGTTCCCCCGATAAAACAGGTTGCGGAAAATCTCAATCCCCTGGTAAGGTCATCGAATTCCTCCCGGACCTGCATTGCAAGTTCCCTGGTTGGCACAACTACGAGGTAGGTAGTGCTGTCTGTGGTGAGCAACTGCTGAACAATGGGGATCAAAAACGCACCGGTTTTTCCGGTACCTGTTGAAGCAATACCTATCATATTATGCCCGTCAACCAGGTTTTCTATTGTTTTTTCCTGGATCTCTGTGGGTTTTTGATAGCCTTTTTTCAGTAGGTTACGTTTTAGCGCGGGATGGAGGTCCATATCGGCATAAGTTTGTCCGGATACGTATGCCGTTGGCGTATCAGTGATCATCTCGGCATGTTTTAATAGTACATGCGGACTTAATGTAGAGGCACCACGCTTATTGGACTGCGGTTTTTTCGTATTTATTTTTTTTCTGTAATTCATTAGTATTCGTTTTGTTTTAAGGAAAAGGATTTGCAGCGGACATTGTTCTTATCAACTGCATTATTTAAAATAATCTCCACTTCGTGAAACGGTCGTCGCTTTAAATTCTTTCCCGTTGTTAATTTTTTGATATTAAAGGTATGCCCGTCCTGTACTGAAGGGCATATTATAAAGGTAATAAAGGTTATAAATAAAATCTTATTGCACAGCAATGCCCACAATTGCCACGATAGGTTCATATCCTGAAAAAAGAAGGTACCTTGTTCTTTTAAGAGAGAAAATATAGAAAAGATAAGAGGGAAAGAAATAAAAAATAAGAAATATATAAAGACGGAACCGTACACTGTTGTTCTATCCTTTAATCTGCCTTTCCCAGTATTTTTTAAATAATTTGAAATGAGATCTTGTCTTGTAACCGAAGGATCAGTAATTTGTGATCCTGAAAAAATTAACTCTTTGATAAATTTTGATTTAATTCCAATAAATAAATGTTCCAATGTTCTTATCGGAAAACATTTCCACCTTATTCTATAAGAGTAAGCTTTATGGATTACAAAAATGAGAAAGTAATGTTAAATAGGAATTCTCGAAGAGCCAACTTAAACTGATACCTGTCAAATGCAACGTGCAACGAACTTTATAAAATAGTTGTCAGTAAAATTCAATAAACTGGTGGCAAAGGTAAGATATTTTCAGTGAATAATCTAGTGTTTTCAAATAATAGATGCGATTTTGCCATAAATGCTTTATTGTCAGCATTTTTATTAGTCCCAATTGAGGGCTAAAACTCTGCGCCTGATCCTGATTATTATCGGGATAACCGGAATTATCGATGGACTTTAGTAGTGCGAAAAATTATAGTCTTGTTATTAAATAAATGAGTTTATGTGTGTTGCCTGACTAACTGAATAATCTAATAATGCGAATTAAGGGTCGAAATTAAACCTTTATAGCCTTCAGGAGGTATACGTTGTTACGATTTAGTTACTGAGTTATTGGGTTATTTAGACAATACCTATAGATTTAGTAACTCAATAACCTAATAACCGGACTGAAAAACCGCAATTAATTGATCTTTAGCCAAAATAAAAATCTGACACTTAATTCGCATTAATAACCAATTAAGTAAAAATAACTTTTAATATGAACAGAAAAAAACATTGGGAACAGATCTATGAAACAAAGTTTCTTGAAGAGGTTAGCTGGTATCTGCCAGTTCCCGAAGTCTCTCTTGATTTTATAGAAAATTCCGGAGTTCCGAAGACTGCAAAAATTCTGGATGTCGGAGGAGGAGACAGTTTTCTTGTGGACCACCTGCTTCATTTGGGATACCTGGACATCAGTGTTCTGGATATTTCGGAAACAGCTATTGAAAAAGCAAAAGAAAGACTCGGAGAACAGGCAAAAAAAGTAAAGTGGATTGTAGAAGACATTGCAAATTTTCACCCGGACGGGATGTATGATCTCTGGCACGACAGGGCTGCTTTTCATTTTCTGACGGACGAAAAGGAAATTTCGGATTATGTAAGAACCGTCGGGAACCATATTGTACAGGGCGGTTTTTTAGTAATTGGTACTTTTTCCGAAAAAGGTCCGAAAAAATGTAGTGGAATAGAAATACAACAGTATTCCGATAATACTATGACTGATCTGTTTAAACCGGGTTTTGAAAGAATAAAATGTATATATACAGATCATACGACCCCCTCGGGTAGCATACAGAATTTTGTGTTTTGTAGTTTTAGGAAGGTTTAATTCAAGTTAACCTGTAATGATTAGTAGATGACAAAAATCATTTTTGATATCATTTTCCTGGATTTGCTCCCTTAGACTGGGGTAGCAAATCCAGGAATTGCTGAAATTCAATTTTTGCCTTGTATTAAACCCTTAATAAGTATTATTAACCTACATGATGTACCTTCACATACGCGACACAAAACATTGTCATGTAAGCTACGTGAAGACATGGTAACCCGCCCTATGACTTATCGTTAACTAGCAGGGTGTTATGGTGGAAGGAAATCGGAACATATAAGATTCCCTTCGAATTACATCAGGTTTATTCACTTTGCATCCTTTCCCTTTTAATTATCCGGTCACGGATAGTGTAACAAAACCAAAATGTACATATTTGTACGTAGTTTTGTTGTTTGTTCAACTTTTTATATGCAGCGATCTTAAAGAATGATTTTTAGCAATTTATCTTTTATGTCTGCATATTTATAAACTTTATTTACTATCACCACTTCTTTATTATTATTTTCTTAATAATTTAATCTAGTTATTTTTGTTAAGTAATAATACTTATTTTTGTTTAAAATACTTAGTTATGCAAAAAATTATAGTTGTAGGTAACGGTATGGTGGGGTACAAGTTTTGTGAGAAACTTGTCGCCTCTGGGTCAAGGGAAAAATTTGAGATCACGGTTTTTGGAGAAGAACCCCGGTCCGCTTACGATCGCGTTCATCTGAGCGAATATTTTTCCGTGGAAAGTGCCGACGAACTTAGTATGGCGCCTTTGGAATGGTATAAAACCAATGATATAAAATTGTATACTTCCTACCTGATTTGTGAGATCAACAGGGAGAAAAAGGTGGTTATAGACCATAAAAATAATAGCTACGCTTACGATTATCTGGTTTTAGCTACGGGATCCGCCCCCTTTGTCCCGAACATAGAAGGTATTGATACCCCCGGTGTGTTTGTGTACAGGACTATTGAAGACCTGGATGCGATCAGGCAGTATGCCATAAAGGCCCGGAGGGAGTATGGCGGAAAAGCTGCTGTTCTGGGAGGTGGACTTTTAGGCCTGGAAGCGGCGAATGCCACCAGGGAACTCGGACTCACAACCGATGTGGTGGAATTTGCCCCGCGCCTGATGCCCAGGCAACTGGACGATTCGGCCAGTAAAATGCTGCAGGCCAAGATAGAATCAATGGGAATAGGGATTTATCTGAACAGATCTACCAGTAAGATTTACGGAGATAACAGGGTAGAGGCCCTGCATTTTGCGGACGGGTCTCAATTAAAAACCGATATGCTTGTCATTTCCGCAGGAATACGTCCGAGGGACGAACTGGGAAGGAATGCCGGCCTTAAGACCGGGGAACGCGGAGGTATCTGGGTGAATAATAAAATGCAGACATCCGACGCATCTATATACGCCATAGGGGAAGTAGCTTTTTACAATGGGGGGATATACGGACTTGTGGCCCCTGGTTATGCCATGGCCGAAATTGCGGTAAACCAGATCAGTGGAGGTGACAAGCTGATGGTAGAGTATATAGATATGTCCACACAGTTAAAGCTTATAGGAACAGAAGTAGCGAGTTTCGGGGACCCCTTTATCGACGGTAATAATGCTTCGGCCATTGTATTTGAAAATAAATTTTCCGGTGTTTACAAAAGGATAAATATAGATAAAGAATCCAGGACCCTGCTGGGAGGTATTTTAATAGGGGATTCTTCCGATTACAACAATCTTTTCCAGCTGTATATAAATGCAATGAAACTCCCGGAAAACCCGGAAGATCTGATCATTCCCGATAAAAGCGGTGGGACTTCCGCCGGCAGTGTAATGGATTTACCCGATACGGCACAGATATGTTCCTGTGAAAGTATTTCCAAAGGGGATATTTGTGAAGCGGTCAACAGCGGCTGTTGCCAGAACCTGAAAGATGTGGTAAATCAAACCAAGGCTACTACCGGGTGCGGCGGATGTAAACCCATGGTTTCGGATTTGGTAAGCGAAAGCCTCAAGGCCCTGGGAAAAGAGGTAAAAGAAACTATTTGCGAACATTTTAACTATAGCAGACAGGAGCTTTACGATCTTGTAAAGATCAATAAAGTAAAGGATTATAATGATTCCCTGGACCTTTTCGGTAACGGGCATGGCTGTGAAATATGTAAGCCGGTGCTGGCATCCGTATTTGCGAGTATCTACATGGAAACAGCCAACAGGCAGGTGACTATACAGGATTCAAACGATAAATTCCTGGCCAATATTCAGCGAAACGGCACCTATTCCGTAGTTCCCAGGGTCCCGGGAGGAGAGATTACTCCGGAAAGGCTGATGGTACTGGGACAGGTGGCCAAAAAATATGAC
This sequence comes from Sinomicrobium halophytocola, assembly GCF_052983395.1. Classification (NCBI taxonomy): domain Bacteria; kingdom Pseudomonadati; phylum Bacteroidota; class Flavobacteriia; order Flavobacteriales; family Flavobacteriaceae; genus Sinomicrobium; species Sinomicrobium halophytocola. Next base: position 133,591 of record NZ_JBRKIT010000011.1, on the reverse strand, counting down.
CTGTATAGCAAAATTACAGGCGGACAGCGAATAGACCTTTTCGGGGCGGAACTTCATCAATTACCGCATATATGGAGGGAACTCATTGAGGCGGGATTTGAAAGCGGACATGCCTACGGTAAGTCGCTCCGGACCGTGAAAAGTTGCGTGGGGTCTACCTGGTGCCGCTATGGCATGCACGAAAGCGTGAGTTATGCCATCCGGATAGAAGAACGTTATAAAGGGCTGCGATCACCGCATAAACTGAAAGGCGGGGTCTCCGGGTGCATACGTGAATGCGCGGAAGCCCGGGGAAAAGACTTCGGTATTATAGCTGTCGAAAAAGGATGGAACCTTTATGTATGCGGTAACGGGGGAGCCACGCCAAAACATGCCATACTCCTGGCAGAACAACTGGATGACGAAACCTGTATAAAATATCTCGATCGGTTTTTAATGTACTATATAAGAACTGCGCCCCCGCTCACCAGGACCGCACCCTGGCTGGAAAAACTGGAAGGGGGTATAGCATATCTCAAGCAGGTTGTAATCGAAGATAGTCTCGGTATTGCGGAAGACCTGGAAAATGAAATGCAAAACCTGGTGGATTCGTATGTCTGTGAATGGAAACAAGCCATTGAAGATCCGGAAATGATGAAAAGGTTCAGACATTTCGTAAACTCGGAAGAAACCGATAGTTCAATAGAGTTTGTCCCCATGCGGGAACAAAAAATGCCAAAACCCTGGAAATAAGATACGGTTATGAAGGAAATTTTAGATCAGTACAAGACAGTTAACGAACAGGAGATCAGGGAGTGGTTCCTGGCGGGGAAAATAAGCGATTTTCCCAGTGACGGAGGGGTATGCGTAAAATACAAAACAAAACAGATCGCCGTTTTTAATTTCGGAAGGTACGGCAAATGGTACGCCTGCCAGAACCTGTGTCCGCATAAACTGGAAATGGTAATTTCAAGAGGTATGATCGGGGAATCCTCGAGTATTCCCAAAGTGGCCTGCCCTATGCATAAAAAGACCTTTTCCCTGGAAGACGGTTCAAATTTAAACGGGGAAGAATATAAAATAGCCGTTTATCCTGTGAAAATAGAGAATAAAAATGTGTATATTGGATTTTCTGAATGATCTTTCGGATTCTTTTCCGAAGGCTATACGGAACGGATCTCGAAAGGTACTTTTGTAATTGTGTCAAAAATGTCGGAAGCCAACCAGTCTTCAATAGAGTGGCATACGTTTAGTAAATTAAAACGTCTTTATATTTTAGCGTTAAGCGCCATTGCCATTTCGGTTTTGGTAAGCCAGGTATTTATCCATCGTTTTCTGGACGACCAGGAAAATGATTCCACCCTGGTCAATATCGCAGGAAGGCAGCGAATGTTAAGCCAGAAACTGTCCAAAGAAGCCATGCAGCTTTTACATGCGGAGGATAATGCCTCCAACGGGGAAACAGCGTCCGAAATGCGAAAGACGGTTGCGTTGTGGGCCGATTCCCAGCAGACGCTGATAAAGGGGAATAGCGAATACGGGTTGCCGGAAAACGATTCGGAAACGATCCGTGACATGTTCCATGAAATAACCCCTTATTTCAAGACCATGGAAAGTTCGGCAAACTATGTTATCGGGTATATCGAATCCGGTGAAGCTGCCGGCATAGATGCAATAAGACCGGCAATATTAAAAATTCTGGAGAATGAATCCCCCTTCCTGGAAAGAATGGACCGTATTGTCAACCAGTACGAAAAAGAAGCCGGGGAAAAAGTAAAGCGCCTGGAACGCCTGGAAATTACCCTGACCTTTTTTACACTTCTCGTACTTTTATGTGAATTTATTTTTATTTTCTTTCCAACGGCCAAAGCGGTCAGAAATACCATTTCACAACTTATTGCTTCCGAAAAAAAAGCCAGGAAAATGGCATACCATGCGGATAAGCTGAGCCTGGAGAAAGACAAATCGGTCAAGGAATTGAAAGTGCTCAACCAGGCCATAAACCAGACATTGCTTTTTGCCAGGATTTATCCCGATGGTGAAATAATACAACTGGGAGAGAAATTTTCCCGGATATTCAAGATCAGGGAATTGAATAATTTCAATAAGTTCCAGGATCTTTTTTCTGTTAATGAAGCGGAGCGAAAGCAAATGGAGACCTTATTGCATCAGAATTCGAGGTTGAACTGGCAGGGAGAAGTGAAAGTAACCTCTTCCGCAGGAAAAAATATATGGATGGAGATGTCCCTGATCCCCTATAACCCGGGAAATAACCAATGGGAAATCCTGATCATTGCTACCGATATCACCACCAGGAAAGAAGCACAACTCGAAATAGAGCGATTGACCAAAGAACAATTTGAAGAGAAGATGAACCGTCAGAAACTGGTTTCCAGTAAGATAATCGAAAACCAGGAGCAGGAACAAAACAGGATAGCCAAAGATATCCATGACGGTATAGGGCAAATGCTTACGGGGTTGAGCCTTAACCTTCAAAGCATTGATATACTTAAGCCGGAGAAAGCAGCCCAAAAAATCGAGGACCTGAAAGATCTTACCCTGAAGATCATAAAAGGGGTAAGGACAGCCACCTTTAACCTGATGCCCCCGGAACTGAGTGATCACGGTATAGTACCGGCCCTGAATAAACTTACGGAAGAATTGTCCAAACTTACGGGTAAAACCATATTTCTTTACGATAAAACGGGATTTGATCACCGGCTGGACTCTTTGGCCGAGATCAATATTTACAGGATCACGCAGGAAGCCGTAAACAATGCCATAAAATATGCCGATTCTTCACAGATCATCGTAAGTGTCTCACATAGTGACAGCCTTCTGAGTATTAATATCGATGATAACGGCAAAGGCTTTGATCCTCAGAAATTAAAACCGGCGAATGGCGAAGGAGGAATGGGGATATCGTATATGAAAGAGCGCATCCGGTACATTGACGGACGGTTATTTATCAACTCACAGGAGGGGAAAGGGACCCGTGTAACGATCAACATTCCCTTATCTACACCTTAAATACGTAAAAAATCATTAGTTTTGATAAAATATCTTAATTGGGATGAGTGATAAATTACGTATATTCCTTGTTGACGACCACGTACTGGTCAGGGACGGAATAAAAGCTCTGCTGGAAGAGCAGGAGGAAATTGAAGTTATAAACGAAGCTTCCGACGGGGATGAAGCGCTCCGTATCCTTGAAAACGAAACACCGGACCTGGTCATCGCAGATATCAGGATGCCTAATATGAACGGCATAGACATGATAAAGGAGCTAAAACGGAAGAGTCCCCATATAAAAACACTGATGTTGTCCATGCACGATTCCGAAGAATACGTGGTTCAGTCTATACAGGCAGGTGCGGATGGGTATCTTTTGAAAGGTTCCAGCAAAGAGGAGTTTTTAAAGGCCCTGCACAAAATAATGAATGGAGAAAAGTACTTTTCCGGTGATATTTCCACCATATTGATCAATCATTTTTCCGGTAAAGACGGAGATACCTCAAAAAAGCCCGGAAAGCCTTCGGAGCGGAACGATCCTTTTCGCCTTACCAGAAGGGAAAAACAAATATTAGACCTGGTATTGGAAGGCAAGAGTAATAAAGAAATCGGGGAAGAGCTGAATATAAGTAAGCGCACTACGGAAGTACACAGGTTTAATCTGATGAAAAAACTAGAAGTAAAGAACCTCGCAGAGCTGACCAAGAAGGTTAAAGAGCATAACCTATAGAAACTTCGATTGACAATATCTGAAATTTATCCGGTTAAAATTTTACAATATACAATATCAGCCTCTTATTGAGTAGTGACTTTTATGAGTTGATAAATTTTTAAAATACGTATATTATTAAGTATTTAATTAAGTAAAATTACTTAATTTAGTTGCAAACAATATGCGTTATGAAAAATTTTGATTCCAAGAAAGCTGTCAAATTAGAATTGCTGAATTTCAAAAGCCTTCCTATCCGGACATTCTGGATTTCTTCCATTGCGTTTTTTCTGTGCTTTTTTGCCTGGTTCGGCATCGTGCCTTTTATGCCGAGTGTAGTAGCCGACCTGGGGCTTACGCCGGCAGAGAAGTGGAACGCTACGGTACTGGCGGTAGCAGGTACTGTTTTTGCCCGTTTGTTAATAGGAAAACTATGCGATAAATACGGCCCCAGGTTGTGTTACACCGGCTTGTTGATGTTGGGGGCCATACCTGTTATTCTGACCGGTTTTGTTCAGACTCCCTTACAGTTTCTCCTCTGCAGGTTCCTTACGGGGTTTATAGGGGCTTCCTTTGTAATTACCCAGGTCCATACCTCCCTGATGTTTTCTTCCAACATTGTAGGTACTGCAAATGCCACTTCCGCCGGATGGGGAAACCTGGGAGGAGGGGCCAACAGGTTGGGGATGCCACTGCTTGCCGCGCTGGTTATTGCTATGGGAGTTTCGGAAGCTTCCGCCTGGCGTTATGCCGTTATTGCTGCGGGAATCCTGTGTTTCGGTATGGGGGTGGTATACTTTTTATGTACCAAAGATACCCCGGAAGGGAATTTTTCGGAACTGAAGAAAGGAGACAGACCGGAGATCCGTAAAGATGAAATAGGATTCCTCCAAATATTGAAGGATTACAGGGTGTGGATACTCTTTATAGTTTATGCGTGTTGTTTCGGAATTGAACTGACTGTTTACGGAACGATGGATGATTATCTTCAAAATACGTTCGGTCTGGAAAGAATAACTGCCGGGAATATCGTCTTGTCTTTTGCCCTGATGAATATTTTTGCCCGTACCCTGGGAGGGGTTTTCGGGGACAGGTTCGGCAATTCGAGAGGATTGAGGGGCCGGGTCTGGTTTTTATCAGTTATACTGATGGTCCAGGGAGTTGTGCTTGTCATGTTTGCAGGGATCTCCGGTAATTTATATGCGGCAATCGGGGTTTTGATCGTTTTCAGTCTTGCGGTGCAAATGGCGGAAGGCGCGACCTTTTCGGTAGTACCGTTCATCAATAAAAAAGCCATAGGTACCATTTCGGGGATAGTAGGCGCCGGTGGTAATGTGGGGGCCTTCCTCGCTGCACTTCTTTTGAAATTTGAATCGGGGAGCGCGGAAAAAGCAGCCATTGCCGCAACCGAAGGATTGGGAGAAGAAGCTGTTAAAGCAATGCAGGCCGCGGCATCTTCCGCAGCAGTGTCTCACGGATATTTGCTGATAGGAATAATTGTTATAATTTCAGGAGTGGTTTCGTTTGCTATCAGATTTTCCGCAAAGGACGAAAAACTGGCGAGCGAAGAGATAAAACATACCCTGAGAGCGGAACCTGTAAATGTTTAATACGGGAACCGTTTTTATCCGGATTATTCAAAAAAAACAAAGGACAATTCCTCATTTTTCAATTATTTCGATTTCTCTTTTATCTGTTGTGTAAATAGTTCAAATTTGTATAAAACCGGCAAATGTATGTTGGAAAAGGAAGTGAAAAGTACATGTTCGTACTGTGGTGTGGGATGCGGGATCGTTGTACGTAAAAATGCAAGGAACCGTGTTGAAGTGGAAGGAGATAAAGACCATCCCGTAAACAAGGGTATGCTTTGCTCCAAGGGGATGAACCTGCACTATGTGGTAAACGATACTTCGGACAGGTTACTGTATCCGGAAATGCGCTGGAGCAGATCGCACCCCAGGGAAAGGGTATCGTGGGATGAGGCACTGGACAGGGCAGCAGGCGTATTCAGGTCTATCATTCAAAAACACGGCCCGGATAGCGTGGGTTTCTACGTGTCGGGGCAGTGTTTGACGGAAGAATATTATATAGCCAACAAACTGGTAAAAGGGTTTATCGGTACCAATAATATAGATACCAATTCCAGGCTTTGTATGAGTTCTGCCGTTGTAGGGTATAAAAAGACCTTTGGCGAGGATATCGTACCGGGTAATTATGAAGATATAGAGCTTGCGGATACTTTTTTGATTGCCGGGGCCAATCCCGCGTGGTGTCATCCTATCCTTTTCCGGCGGCTTGAAAACCACAAACAGAAGAACCCGGATGTCAAGGTTATTGTTGTAGATCCCCGGAAAACGGATTCCGCGGCCCTTGCGGACCTCCACTTACAGATTTTACCGGGAACGGATGTGTTTCTCTATAATGCTATAGGAAGATATCTTCTGAAAAAGGGGTACATAGATAAGAATTTTATCAAAAATCACACGGAGGGATTCAAAGAGTTCAGGGAAGCCGTACAGGCTGTTTCCTTCAGTAAAGCGGCCGAAATTTGTGGCATAACCATAGCGGATATTAAAGAAGCGGCTTCGATGATCGGGAGGTCCGGAGGCTTTATGAGTTTCTGGGCGATGGGGTTGAACCAGAGTATAATAGGTAGTGAAAAGAATTATGCCTTACTCAATTTGTCACTCGTTACAGGGCAGGTAGGCAAGCCCGGGTGCGGTCCTTTTTCGTTAACAGGCCAGCCCAACGCAATGGGAGGAAGGGAAGTAGGGGGAATGGCCAATTTACTTGCCGTACATAAAGACCTGGCCAATCCGGAACACAGGAAGGAGGTCGCCAATTTCTGGGGCGTGGAAAAAATCAGCCCTGATCCCGGCTATACGGCCACCGAAATGATAGATGCCCTGGAGGACGGAAAACTTAAAGCCATCTGGATTATCTGTACTAACCCTATGGTCAGTCTTCCCAATTCCAAAAAAGCAGAAGCTGCACTAAAGAAAGCACGGTTTGTGGTAGTCCAGGATATCTCTGAGAAATCCGATACGGTCGAATATGCGGACCTCGTACTTCCGGCAGCAGGATGGCTGGAAAAGGAAGGGACCATGACAAATTCGGAAAGGCGGATATCCTATCTTCCCAAGTACGTTCATCCGCCAGGTGAGGCAAGACCGGATGTAGATATCCTTTGTGATTTTGCGCAACGTATGGGATTCGGAGGGTTTAATTACGGGAATACGTCCGAAATATACGAGGAATATGCCCAGATGACCAAAGGGACCAATATAGATGTGTCATATTTGAATTACGACCGTCTTAAGAACGAAGGCACGTTTCAATGGCCGGTTTCCGAATACAGGCACCCCGGTACCCCCAGGCTTTTCCAGGACAAGGTGTTTTATACCCCGTCGCAAAAGGCTGTTTTCAACATTCCCAAGGTCACCAATCCCGGATTTTTACAGAAGGAATCGGAGTATCCCCTGGTATTGACCACGGGAAGGATACGCGATCAATGGCATACCATGACCAAAACAGGCAAGGTTGCACGTTTAAAAACGCATTACCCCGATCCGGTACTGGAAATTAATATGGTGGACGCTTATTTAAAAGGCATCAGGAACGGGGATGTGATCGAAGTAACCAGTAAATACGGACAGGTAAGGCTTCGTGCGAAAATCACCGAAAATATTCGTGAAGGCGTGGTTTTCATGCCCATGCATTGGGGAAAGAAATTAAAAAGCGATCTGAACAGGGCCAATAATTTAACAAGCGGTATTGTAGACCCCATCTCCAAAGAGCCCGACTTTAAGTATACTGCCGTACGCATTAATAAGTATGAAAAGAAAAAAGAAAAGATCATAGTTATAGGCGCTGGGGCAGCCGCATTCCGCTTTATACAAAATTATAGGGAACACAATTCAGAGGATGAAATCACCGTATTTTCTTCGGAACCCGATTCGTTCTACAATCGTGTTTTACTCCCGGAATACATTACGGAAAATCTGAGTTGGGAACAGCTTCAGAAAGTAAAAGAGAAAGCCCTGGAAAAACTCAACATCAATCTTCAAGCCGGAATCGCCGTAGAGAAGATCGACAGAAATACTAAAGAAGTGATTGATCAGAATGCGGACAGGTATCCGTATGACAAACTGATCTTAGCTACCGGAAGCCGTGCCTTTGCTCCCAAAGATGCCCAGTTGCACCTTCCCGGCAGGTTTACGATGCGGAATAAAAAGGACGCGGACGATTTTAAAGCATTCATGGAAACCACAAATCCCGATCCTCAACAAAGGCATGTGGTTATCGTGGGAGGAGGATTACTGGGACTGGAGCTGGCTGCGGCACTCCGGGAAGACCTGGTGAATGTTACTGTGGTTCAGAGGTCCAGCCGGCTTATGGAAAGACAACTGGATATTACGTCGAGCAAACTCCTGGAAAAAGACGTTCACGAACGGGGAATCCAGGTCTATTTTGATAATGAAGTAAGTACGGTCTTTAATGCAGAAGATTCCGGGGAACTGAACATTACCCTGAAAAGCGGAAGGATACTCAACGCCAATGCTATTGTTTATGCCATAGGAACGCGTCCCAATATTGAAATAGCAAAAGAAACAGGAATAGTCTGTGGAAGGGGAGTAAGAGTAAATCAACATCTGCAGACCTCGGATGCCGATATTTTTGCACTCGGGGAAATTGCGGAATACAAAGATAAAATGTTTGGTATAACTTCGGCAGCAGAAGAACAGGCTACGGTTTTAGCCAATTTCCTAGCCGGGGATATCAGCAGTTCGTATAACGGATCGATTTTGATGAACATTCTTAAATTCAGTAATCTCGATGTTTGCAGCGTTGGGGAAATCAATGTTCCGCAAAATGATGATACTTACGAAGAGATCGTTTTCCTCGACCTGAAGAAAAGATATTACAAAAAATGTATCGTACAGAACGATTTGCTTGTCGGCGCCATTTTAATGGGAGATAAAAATGAATTTGCCGAATTCAAAGGACTGATCGAAGGCAAAATGGAACTGGCCGATAAAAGGGAAGTGCTATTGCGTGGATCCGGCGGAAGTAAACCCGTGAAAGGAAAACTGGTTTGTTCCTGTAGCCAGGTCGGGGCGGGAAACCTGGAGGAAGCTATTTCCGGGGGGTGCAGGGATTTTACGGAGCTGTGCAACCAAACCGGGGCCGGCCTGGGGTGTGGAAGCTGTAAATCGGAAGTAAGAGAACTTTTGCATAATTCAAAAGCACTGGTATGAGAAAGCAGATACCCAGATTATTGATTAAAGGAGGGGTGTTATCGCCTGCCGAATTAAAAAAAATAGTGGAATATGCAGAGTTGTCCGGCCTGAAAAGTATTTCCTTCGGGTCCAGGCAGGATATCCTTTTTCCGGAATACAGCGAAAACGAATGGAATAAAAGGCTCGCTTTTGAAGATTTTAACCTCATGGATTCCGTTTCAGGGTTCCGGACAGAAAATGTAGTTTGCTCCTATATGACCACGGATATTTTTCCGACTACTTCCTGGATTACCGGCGACCGGTATTTGTATATCCTGGAACAGATCCGGTACTTTCCGAAACTTAAAATTAATATTACCGAACCAAAGCAGCGGCTTGTTCCCCTGTTTACGGGGCACCTTAATTTTATAGCTTCCGAAAGGGAAGATTACTGGTACTTATACATCAGGCTGCCCGACTGGGAGATCATGGAGATGTACCCGGCGCTTATCTACAGTTGGGATATTGCCAAAATAGGAGAGGCCATTGAGGACCTCCTGCTGGAAGAGCCCGAAAATGTAGAAACCCTCTTCGACCTTTTGAACGATGCTATTGAAACGGATAATAAAACCGTAGACAAACCTCTGAAGGTACCTTTTTATCCTTTTCCGTATTACGAAGGGATGAACCGTACCGGCACCGGGGAATACTGGCTGGGATTGTACTGGCGAAACAACCGTTATGATCTGCAGTTCCTGAAGGCCATGTGCGATCTAAGCTCGGAATTAAAAATAGGGAGAATCTGTATTACACCCTGGAAATCCTTTATCATTAAAGGTATTCCGGAACGCTCCAAACTACGTTGGGAAAAACTACTGGGAAGGTTTGGTATAAACGTAAGGCACTCTATGCTCGAACTGAACTGGCATTTACCCGTAGCGAATGAAGAGTTATTAAAACTGAAGCGCTATCTGGTAGCCAGTTTTGATCAGAATGACATTTCTACATACGGACTTACTTTTACCATCAGTGAGCACACCAGGCATTATTATTACTTTACTTCCATTGTAGTGGAGAAAAATGTACAGCCTTCGGAGCTTAACGAGTTTGATATTCGTGATACTTTCAACCTGCTTTTTGCCAAAGACTTTGATCCCAACACCAAAGCGTATATCACTTATGTGCAGGACATCGATCAGGATGCGCTTCCGGGGCTTTTAATGGAACTGAGCCAGATGTATTTCGAGCAATTGGGAAATAAAAAGGAAGACGATAAAAAGACAGCCGGGGAAGTGACGGAGCATCGTAAAGAAGTATTTCAATGTCCGGAATGTTTGACCGTTTATGATGCGGTATACGGGGATATAACACAGGATATAATTCCCGGGACCCCTTTTGAAGATGTCCGGGAAGACTATACATGCCCGGTCTGTGAAGCCCCTAAAGGCGCGTTCCGAAAAAAGGTCTTTACCGGGTTTAAACAATAATCCCTTATTTTATCATTTAAGCCGGAACGGCATCTAATCCTAAGTTCTGATAGATGAACTCATCGTCCGTGTTCCATGCACCTGGTGAAGAACCGTTCTGTGAAAGCAGGCGATGCATTTTTACCACTTCCCCGATGACTATGATTCCGGGCGCCGTTGATGCTTTCTTTCCCGTTTTGTTCAGAATATTTTCTACAGTACCTATACAATGTTCCTGGTTATTGTTTGTTCCGTTCCGGATAACCGCTACGGGCATATATTCTTTTTTCTCCGCTTTAAACAATTCGGTTATTTCGGCCAGCTTATTCATTCCCATCAGTATGACAACCGTGGCATTCGATTTGGCGGCCATTTTTATATCATCGCAAAGTTTTCCGGAGGAGGTTGTTGCCGTAACTACCCAAAAACTTTCCGAAACTCCACGATGTGTTACCGGGATACCGATGTTAGCGGGAACGGCAACTGAAGACGATATTCCGGGAATGACCTGGAAAGGGATATCGTGTTCGGATAAATAAGCCGCTTCTTCACCACCTCTCCCGAAAATAAACGGGTCCCCGCCTTTCAGCCTTACCACATGACCGTTGTTCCGGGCTTCATCAACCAACAGTTGATTTATTTCGTCCTGGGAGTAAGCGTGCAGTGACCTTCTTTTCCCCACAAAGATTGTCTTAACGGTTGTACTTGCGTGTTTAAGGATCTCCTTGTTTATCAGGGCGTCATATAGTATCACATCTGCGGTTTCCAATGCTTTAACTGCTTTTAAAGTTAACAGTTCCGGATCTCCTGGGCCTGCGCCCACAAGACTTACAAAAGGGGAGTTGTTATTGGTGTTTTTTATCATAATCGTTTGTTTACAGCAACCGGTATTTTTTATTTCCATTTTACTCTTTGTGGACCTCTGTGAAACCTCGGTGAGTCTCTGTGCAACAACATAGTGAAAACAGGTTATTGCACAAAGATGCACAAAACAGATAAAATCCGGACCTTACCAGGGGAGTTTTAAAAAGCACAAGACTTTTCCCTGCTTTCACTACGTAGTTTTTCCTGCCCCACCGTATTGCATAACCATCAATAGCAGATTGCCGGAAATGTGGCAGGTCAAAAGAGGCGTGTACGGGAGCTGCCAATATTTTTTCAAGAGCAGCATCCGTTGCATATTCCCTGATTACGGGGGCGGGACTGTGGTCTTGAATGAATTTTATGGCCTGGTTAACTGAGATCATCACTTGATTTGTTAGAGACGGGACAAATATAATACATTGCACGTAGTTTTTGAAATAAAAATAAGTATTAATACTTATTTTAAAGAAATATTACGTATGTTTGGATGTGACATAAAATTTTAGCTATGAAAAGAATTTTATCAACCTTTTTTTTAATGATTTCGTTAAGTATGCTTTGTACTGCTCAGACTTTACATTTGGATGCGGATATGAGATCCAGGTTTGAGTACCGGCACGGATACGGTAACCTGTTCGTGGACGATGCCAAACCCGCGTCATTTGTTATCCAGAGGTCCCGCTTGAACACGGGATATTTTTCGGAAAACCTGAAAGTGATGTTGAGTATTCAGGATGTCAGTACCTGGGGAGATACGCGCCAACTAGACCCTTCGGATGCCAATAATTCCCTTTCTTTATTCCAGGCCTGGGCGGAAGTGGGTGTCCTGGACAAACTTTCGGTAAAACTGGGCAGGCAGGTTATTTCTTATGATGACCAGAGGATCTTCGGGGGAGTAGACTGGGCGATGCAGGGACGTTTCCACGATGCGTTGTTATTGAAATATAAAAATGACGGTTTTAGCATGGATGTCGGTTTGGCCTTCAGCCAGGAAGAAGAAACGCTTATAGGAAGCCGCTATGATATAACCGGGTTTTATACCTATAAAACCATGCAGTACCTCTATGCCCACAAAACATTTCAAAAGCTGCAATTGAGCTTTTTGTTTTTGAACAACGGGTTTCAGAAGTATGAAGATGAAGAAAGATCCATTGCCGACGGTGTTTACGATCGTCAGACAACCGGATTCTATTTTCAGTATCCTTTGAGTAAATGGAAGTTTTCCGGTAGTTTTTATTACCAGTTCGGAAAAGCCTCACCAGAAATTGATTTAAGTGCATACCAGTTTGCCTTCAACGGGGAATACGCCATGACAGCGGGGATCCTGGGCGCCGGGATCGAAATTCTGAGCGGGACCGATATGCAGGGAAATTCGGATAATCATTCATTTTTTCCGCTTTACGGTACCAACCATAAATTCAACGGGTTTATGGATTATTTTTATGTAGGCAACCATGCAGATAATGTGGGATTGAACGATATTTATGCCAAATATCTTTTTAAGTTTCCGGGGTCCACATTGCTTTTGAAAGGACATTATTTCACTTCCAATGCGGACTTGTCTCTGGGAGAAAGCCATTACCTGGGAACCGAATTCGACCTGGTTTTCGGGAAGGAAATTGTAAAAAATGTCTTCCTGAATGTGGGATATTCCCATATGTTTCCATCGGACAGTATGCAAACGGTTAAGGGAGGAATTTCCCCCGATAATACTAATAACTGGGCATGGGTGCAATTGAAAATAACTCCGAAATTATTACGGTTCTCTATGGCTGACTAAACAACAGTGAATCAGGAATCCATAGTTTTCCGGGAGACGGAAAGTATAGTATGTTTAACCGCGAATAATTCTAAGATAACTATTAATATAATAGTGTGTTATATTATTGCTTTTCTGCCGGAAGCAAAATTTCACGGAATACTTCAGATGTTTTATGTACCTGTACCGTCCAGTCTTCTGCGGCTGAACCGTCGGCACCGTCCGAGATGTACTTCAGGCATAGAAAAGGAATATTCTCTTTCATGGCTATGAGGGCCAACGGGTAAGCTTCCATGTCTACTACATTGTATTCTGCGGTGGCGTGGTTCATTTCAAAACTGTCTCCCGTTCCGCAAATACCTTGCGGGAGTCCGTTTAGCCCGAATCCGTGCACCAGCAGGGGAGGGATACCCGAAAGCGGAGTTTCGTATAAAGTGTAACCAAGACCTCTTACGTCCATGTCCCGTTGAACGAACGTAGTGCAGCAAACCACTTCTCCCTTCCGGAAATGCCTGCTCCCGGCCGAACCCAGGTTGACAATTAATTTGGGTTTTCGCCTATGTATGGCTTTGGCAAGCTCAAAGGCGGCATTTACCTTTCCTATACCGGTAATCAGTTTATTGGTGCCGTTAAAGGCTGTCCCCGCCTCAGATTCCAGGGCAAAAACAAATAGGGTATCTTCCAGGGAGTATGTATTGTCTTCGCTTATTGTTATCATCATTTTTATGAAAAAGGACAAATTTAAGAAACAGTTTTCTGAAATGACCGGTATATCTATACGATCTTCAGGGCAAACGCATTAAAAAAACTATAATTGCAACGTTTAATGGTTCCAGGTTTAAAATTCCAGGTTCCAGGTTAGGTTTGTGAGAATTATAAATACCGGCAAACTGGCAACTTATAAAAAAAAATAGTACCCCTAACTCCATCCCGATATATCGGGACTCCTCAACCCCGAACTGTAACACTGTTACCGCTTACGGATTACTAATTACTGCTCCTCCCTTATAATGCGTTTACCCTGATACGATCTCTGTTTTACTTGTGTTGATACTGTTTAAACCTCTTGCAGCAGATCAACCAGGAGATGTTGGAATGATCTGGGAAAGTAAATGCTCACGCCCGCTTCCGGTAACAGTCTATTAATGTTTAGTTATTTTTGTTACTTTGAAGTGGTAGAATAATCTATTAAACCGGAAACAGTTAAAAATGAAAGTGTTCGTATCCCGCAGAATTCCCAAAAAAGTGATCGCGCTCCTGGAAGAACAGGGGCTGGAGGTCATATATAATAATTCGGATAAGAAAATGTCACAAAATGATCTTACAGAAGCCTGTAAGAAAGCAGACCTGCTCTTTAACGTGGGAAGTGCTGATCTGAATGCCCGTTTTATGGAATCCTGCCGACACCTGAAGGGCATAGCGCTTACCAGTGTAGGGTATGACCATGCCGATCTGAAAGCTGCTACACACTATGGTATTCCGGTGTCCAACACCCCCGATGTACTGAGCAAAACAACTGCTGACACTGCTTTTCTCCTGATGCTGGCCACGTCAAGAAAAGCGTTTTATGCGGCACGACAGGTAGAGGGGGGAGAGTGGAAAGACAACGGTTTTCTGAATGAACTAGGAATAGAGATTAACGGTAAGACCCTGGGGATTTTCGGACTCGGCAGGATAGGAACGGAGTTTGCAAGAATGGCCGGTGCAGCTTTTGGAATGCGTATTATTTACCATAACAGAAGTCGTAACATGGAAGCCGAACGGCTTTTGGACGCCCGCTATGTAGATTTTGATGAATTGCTGGGAGAAAGCGATGTACTTTCCGTACACACCAACCTTACTCCCGAAACACAATACCGTTTCGACGGGTATTGTTTTCGGAAAATGAAGAAAACATCCATATTCATCAACACTGCAAGGGGAAAGATCCACCGCGAGACAGACCTGATCGAAGCCCTGAAGCAAGAAGAAATATGGGGAGCGGGCCTGGATGTAACCGATCCGGAACCCATGCTCCCGGACAACCCGTTATTGCAGATGTCGAATGTTTGTGTATTGCCCCATATCGGGTCTGCAACCATAGAAACGCGAACGGCCATGACCAATGTGGCGGCAAAGAATCTGATTGCCGTGTTTAAAGGAGATAAAATGCCCCAGGTAGTCAATAAAGAAGTTTACGATAAAATTTAACCCGAAAATAATATGAGGACCTGTTTTTTTTTGTTCCTGTAACCGGTTCGGGTAATGGTATTTTTCATCTTCTGTGTTATTGAGTTCTCCCGGTGTTACGGCGATTACACAATAACTGAAAAGCAATTGTATTGCCTGTAAAACCTTCACAATTTTCAGAGCAGAACGGTTTGGTCCCGGACGCATAGCAGTTCTGCCTGCCAATATCTTTTTTTCCGCTTATTTTTCAAAAAACGTCAGCCTTACACATCACTGAGATTTTAACGCTTTGTCCTTCTATAGAGATATTACGGGATAATTAACCTTTTCCCGGATTCCCGCTAAATCAGATAATTCCAATTGTCAACATCGGAAAATAAGGATGAATAATTGTTTAAATACAAGATTAAGTACAGTATTTATAATGCTTTCAGAAATAATTGTTAAACTTTCGTAATGTAATAGTATTACTATTATTTTTGCCTCCGTTGTAATTTAGCGGATTATAATTATGGAGAGTATTTTAGGGAATATCCGGTTGCGGATCAATGAGAAATTGTATCTCAAAGATCCGGAAACATCGGTACTGGGCAAGAAGATTTTAGAACATAGCATTTTGTTGATAGATAAAATGGGCTTTGAGTCTTTTACTTTTAAAAAATTAGGAGAATCCATCGGCTCCAATGAGAGTTCGGTATATCGCTATTTTGAAAGTAAGCATAAATTATTGCTTTACCTGTCTTCCTGGTATTGGTCGTGGGTGGAGTATCGTATGGCTTTGGCAACCCTGAATATCGAAGATCCCCTGAAGCGGTTACATATAGCTATAAGGGAAGTAACGGGAGAAGTGGAAGATGATGACAAGACGACTTTTATCCGGGAATCGGTATTGAACAGGATAATTATAGCCGAGTTTACCAAGACATTCCTGACCAAGGAAGTGGATGAAGAAAACCGGCAGGGCTTTTTCCTGGTTTACAAAAGTGTTATCAACAGGCTCGCAGTATTGATTGCAGATGTGAATCCGGAATACCTATACATAAAAAGCCTTGCTTCTTCTATTGTAGAAGGGGCGCTGCACCAGCATTATCTGAAAGATCACTTTACGACGATCACGGATTTTTGCAAGAGAGAAAATGATATAACCACGTTTTATATAGAAAACATAAACAAAATATTGTTATGACACCAATTCAGCGATTTCGCAATATGTTGCGTATCGATAAAAAGGACATTTACCAGATTATCCTGTATTCTATCCTGGCGGGGATTATAAGTTTATCCCTTCCGCTGGGTATCCAGTCTATCGTAAATTTTCTCCAGGCAGGTAAAGTGAGTACTTCATGGGTAGTATTGGTGATTATAGTAGTTGTAGGAGTAGCTATGGTAGGTGTTTTCCGGATCATGCAGTACAGGATTACGGAAAACCTTCAGCAGAAGATATTTGTGCGATCTTCTTTTGAGTTCGCATACCGTTTTCCTAAAATCAAATTTAACAAGCTATACCCTTATTCCCCTCCTGAGTTGGCAAACCGTTTTTTCGATACGCTTACAGTACAAAAGGGATTCTCCAAATTGTTGCTGGATATTTCCGGGGCGGCGCTGCAGATACTTTTTGGGATTGTGCTGTTATCGCTTTACCATCCTTTTTTTATTTTCTTTGGGATTTTACTGGTAATCCTTTTATACCTGATCTTCAGACTTAATTTCTATCCCGGACTTTCCACAAGCCTGGAAGAATCCAATTATAAATATAAGGTAGCGCATTGGTTACAGGAAATTGCACGGAACCATCTGAGTTTTAAAAGCAATAAGCTGTTTGATTTTGCCCTGCATAAAAATGACAGGCTGGTTAACAGTTATTTAAATCAAAGGGAGAACCATTTTGGGGTGCTTAGAAAACAATTTATCCAGCTAACCGGGTTCAAAGTGCTTATAACAGCCGGACTACTGATTATCGGGGGGATACTGGTCCTCAATCAGCAAATGAACATCGGGCAGTTCGTTGCGGCAGAGATCATTATTTTAACGATTATTACAGCAGTAGAAAAACTTTTTTCCGGTATTGAACTGTTTTACGATGTGCTTACCTCCCTGGAGAAAATAGGTACGGTGGTAGACATGGATTTGGAGACTGGCTCCGGTTCTGAGAATGGCAGTTATCTTCTGGATTCCGATACCATGTGTATCGAAACCGATAAGCTCTCCTATAAATTTCCGAATTCCGATAATTTTATACTGAAAAATGTTTCCCTGACCATAAACCAGGGAGACCGTATCCTTATTGACGGGGCCAACGGGGCGGGTAAAACTACACTGATACGCCTGTTGAGCCGGGTTATAGAACCCACCGGCGGAACCATTTTTATAAATAACACCAATTACAGTAAGTATGCTATAGACGATTATCGTTCCAGTATAGGTACCATAACCATTAATGACAATGTTTTTGAAGGGACTATACTGGAGAATATTACCTGTAAAAACCCGGGAATATCCATTCAGGAGATACACAAGGTTATTGAAAGTATGCAACTCACCACATATATAAAATCCCTTCCGAACGGACTGGACACCGTAGTTCACTCCGAAGGGAAGCAGCTGAGCTCTTCCATAATTCAAAAAATATTGCTGGCCAGGTGTATTATTTCTGACCCTAAAATACTCTTTTTGGAGGAACCTCTAGAGAAGGTAGATGAACCATCCGCAAAAGAAATCATAGATTACCTGACCACAGAAGATAAGACCTGGACGGTGGTAATTATCTCTAAGAACGAGTATTGGAAACAGAAGTGTAACAAAAGATTCTTTCTGACCGAAGGAACGTTAAAAACATAATAGGCATGTTGAATATCTCTGATAATCGTATCGACAAGTTCGTGGATATGTCCAAATATACTTCTGCGAAGATATTTGCGGACAATAGACACTACAGGGTCATAAGAAAAGTGGTTTGGGGTGTGGCTATAGTTATTCTGCTCGTATTGTTTCTGCCCTGGACACAGAACATCAAGGGATCGGGGTATGTTACTACGCTTAGACCGGAGCAGCGTCCACAAACGGTACATGCGATCATAGGCGGACGAATAGAAAAATGGTATGTACAGGAAGGAGATTATGTGCATAAGGGAGATACCATTATATTTTTATCCGAAACAAAGGAGTCTTATTTTGACCCCAATCTTATTGCCAATACGGAAGATCAGGTAAATGCCAAAGAAGGTGCAGTGGAATCTTATACCGAAAAGATCGGTGCTTTAACCAAACAAATAAAAGCCATAGAAAGAGAACAGGAGCTGAAACTCAAACAAGCACGGAACCAACTGAAACAGAGTAAGCTTAAGGTTATCAGCGACAGCATAGACCTGGAAGCGGTAAAAACCCGGTTGAGTATTGCCGAAACCCAGTATGACCGGGCATTTAACCTTAATAAAGAAGGATTAAAACCAATGACCTATGTGGAAGAAAAAAAGGTGAAGCTCCAGGAAATGCAGGCTAAAATAATCACCCAGGAAAACAAATATCTAACCAGCCAGAACGAATTGATCAATGCGGAAATGGAACTCACTCGGCTTAATGCGGCCTATGCCGAAAAGCTTGCAAAAACCCAGAGTGATATACAAACTGTGCTCAGTACGCGCTTTGATACCCAGTCCCAGGTGAGCAAACTCCGGTCACAGTTTGCCGGTTATCTGATCCGTAACGGCATGTATTATATAACTGCTCCGCAGGATGGATACGTAAACCGTGCATTACAGTCCGGTATCGGGGAAACCATAAAGGAAGGGACTTCTGTGGTAAGTATTATGCCGGCACGCTTTGATATTGCCGTGGAGACCTATATAGAACCCCTGGATTATCCTTTGGTACACAAAGGGGGAAAGGTTCGTATTTGGTTTGACGGCTGGCCCACGATCGTATTCAGCGGCTGGCCGGGAGTTTCTTACGGTACTTTCGGGGGAGTTGTAGTGGCAAAGGAAAACTTTATCAGTGCCAACGGTAAATACCGTGTGCTCATTGCCCCGGACCCGGAAGAAAAAAGCTGGCCGAAAGAACTTAGTGTAGGAGCGGGGTCACAAACACTTGCACTACTGGATGATGTGCCTATCTGGTTTGAAATATGGCGTACCTTAAACGGGTTCCCACCCAATTTTTATAACACACCGGGATCGGAAGGGAGTACTAATGAGAAAAAGAAATAATCGCATATGCATATTCATATAGTTAGCGGGACATTTCGGGTTTTTTCCGGACTTTTCGTATTGCTTATGGTTATGGGTACGGCCCGGGCCCAGGAAGTGTCCGATGAATTTACCTATGATGAATTCCTGGCCTATGTTAAAAAATATCATCCCATAGTACGACAGGCCAATCTGGTACTCTCCGAATCACAGGCGAAACTTCTGAAGGCCAGGGGAGCGTTCGATCCTAAATTAGAAGCTGATTTTTCCAAAAAGAATTACGATGACAAAACCTATTACTCCCTCTTTAACGGAAGTTTTAAAATACCCACCTGGTATGGTATAGAAATCAAGGCGGCTTTCGATAAAAACGAGGGAGTGTACATGAATCCGGAAAATTATGTTCCTCAGGACGGGCTTACCTCCCTGGGAATTTCGGTACCTGTAGGGCAGGGGCTATGGATAAACGATCGTATGGCAGAACTGAAAAAAGGTAAACTGTACGTGCAACTTGGCAACTACGAACGGATACTCGCCACTGTAGAAGCTATTTCAGAAGCTTCTGTGGCTTATATGAACTGGAAGCGAGATTATGAAAAGGTAAAGCTATACGAAGATTTTTACCGGAATGCCGTGGAAAGGCAGGAGTGGGTCGTAAAATCTATCGAGTTGGGCGAACTTCCGCC
This sequence comes from Sinomicrobium halophytocola, assembly GCF_052983395.1. NCBI lineage: Bacteria > Pseudomonadati > Bacteroidota > Flavobacteriia > Flavobacteriales > Flavobacteriaceae > Sinomicrobium > Sinomicrobium halophytocola. The sequence continues at coordinate 113,547 of NZ_JBRKIT010000011.1, read as the reverse complement.
TATAGATAGTGTGGAATCGGGAATTATATTGAAAACAAGGAAACTGGAATGGGAACAGGCCAGACTGAAACTTACCAAAAGTCGCCTGAGCCTGTCCAATTACCTGTGGACCGAAGATAATATCCCTCTGGAACTATCAGAACAGATGGTGCCGCAGGACAACCTGGAAGACCACATACTCGATATACTGGCGCTCGATCCGCTTACCGAAGAATTCGATATAGAGAACCATCCGAAGATCAACGCCTTGAATACAAAAATCAATATACAGGAAGTGGACCGTAAGTTAAAGGCCAACAACATGCTGCCCAAACTGAACCTCAATTATAATTATATCTCGGAGCCATCATATATAGACGGTTTTCGTATGGAGGATTACAAAATAGGGGCTTCTTTTTCTTTTCCTCTTTTCCTGAGAAAAGAGCGGGCAGAAGTACGATTGGCAGATATAAAACTGAAAAATTCCGAATTTGGGCTGCAGTTTGAAAAAGAAGCACTTAAAAATAAGATTAAGGCGCAGTTTAACGAATTGAATTCATACCGGGAACAAATTGTGATTAATGAAGATCTGATAAACGATTACCGGCAAATGCTTGGCGGGGAAATAAAACTTTTTGAAATGGGAGAGAGTTCGATCTTTTATATCAACACCCGCGAAAACAATCTCGTCAAAGCCAGGGTATCGGATATAGATCTTAAAAATACCTACTTTCTTTCGGCTTTAGGACTTTATAAAACACTTGCGGTTCCCAGGGAAAATTAAGAGGTCTTCCCTTCCATAACACTAAAAAGTTATTGTCTGAATCCGAATAACCAAATAACTGGAGAATGGTTTTCCCCGCCAGACGGGGCAGGATAGTGTGAATTTGTAATCAACAGCGCTCTGCTTTTACTTTCATGTATATAAAATAATGATATTAAATGTTATAATTGCATTAATTAAAGTTTTTGTTTAACTAAAAAGGTGTTCTGGAATTTCAACTACCCATACTTGTTTTGACCGTTTTTTCGAAAAAACGAGTCTTCGTTTTATTAAACAGGGGGGAATCCGCTTGACCGGATAGCTTATGGGGCTTATCATGGGTTGGTGTTAACCGGGAGCTATAGAGCAATCTTCTCTTTACATGTTTTCAGGAAGTATCTTCCCTCTCCGGTCTCTTACGCGCATTCAACCGCTTGGCAAATCCTCTTGCAGTTTTAAATCATACCATCACACTTGGTCTTTTGGTTATTTGAAAAAAGGATAGCAACGGTTATCCTGAACAAAAATGGCAATTTGCAGATGGGAATATCCGATTTTTTAATATAATGATAAGGAAAAAACGGAGGATAATAAGCTATAAGAAAAAATATTCCTGTGATATGTATCAAAATTTTATAGTCAAGTTTTTGTTTATGTAATGGCTTATAATAGTTTGGTAATTAAATTTTTATGGTTAACATTATTAGCTATGTCGCATTTTGAGATTATTTGGTTTTGACGGTTGTAATGTTATAGTACGGTTGTAATGTTATAGTGATGTGTAGCGGAAGGAGGGGGAGAACCAGATCCAGGTTTGTGGTTTACAAATTAAAAGTTGCGGGTTTGGAAATGAATATGTGAATACATGTGTAAACTTTTTACCTGCTTCGTAAAATCCGGAATGTTTTGTCTTGATAATATCACCGGGGTAATTGACGTTTGTAGAAGGATGGAAATACCTTTAATCACCGGGCCAGGTATCCCGATAGGAAAAAGAAAGAGATTTTCTGGTATATATATAGAAAGCTTCGTATTTTAGAGGGAGAAGATAAATAGGGAATTACCTGCCAGCCGCTTTTTGCATTCCCGGAAGAAGCTTGCTTCTTAAAAGCACCACAATATGTTTTGATGGATTTACAGATTTACAGGTCTTTGGGATCTGCTTCCCGGAAAAAAACCTGTATTGTTCCTAAGATGATAATTATGGCTACACGAAGAGAATTTATAACAAAAACAACATTAGCTTCGGCGGCTTTGGCCACAACGCATTGGTCAGTCGGCCTGGCCGGCGTACCGGATAACAGGATACAAGCAGTTTATAAACATAAAAAAACGGAAAAAATGCGATATAAGTTCCCTACGAAGTCAGGATTGGGTGGTGTAGCCGCCGGAAACGGATTCAACGAGAATACCAACGATCAGATCATAGCGACCATGCAGGCGGCGTGGGATAACGGAGTGCGTTACTTTGACACATCACCCTGGTACGGGCTTGGGTTGAGCGAGAGGAGAATGGGGCATTTTCTCTTTGAAAAGAAGAGGGATGAGTTTGTTCTTTCTACTAAGATAGGGCGTATCCTGGAACCTGACGCGGGTTTTACACCGAATCCGGACCTGCTCTGGAAAGGAAGGCTCAATTTCAAACACAAATACGATTATTCTGCTGCCGGGGTACGCAGGTCCGTAGAAGATAGCCTGCAACGTATGGGGCTTTCTTCCATAGATGTTGTTTTTGTGCACGATCTTTCACCGGACAACGGCGATCTTGGGAAAACCTGGACAGAACAATTTAAAATAGCTGAAAAGGGAGCCTTTCCCGAACTGACCAGAATGCGGGAAGAAGGCATTATCAAAGCCTGGGGTATGGGGGTCAATACTCCCGAGCCTATTTTGAAATGCCTGGAAGTGGCGGACCCGGATGTGATGCTGGTCGCTATTCAGTATTTCCTGGTGGAACATAAGAATGCCCTGGAAAAGGTATTCCCGGCAATGGATAAGAAAAATGTTAAAGCCGTTATTGGCGGCCCGCTGAATGCAGGCTTTCTGGCTAACAGGGAACGCTTTAATTACGGTGGGGAAATGCCCGGGGACATGGTAGCTAAAAGAAATAAGATCAATGCCATTGTGAAAAATTACGACGTGGATCTCAGAACTGTTGCCCTAAGGTTCTGTGCATCCCACCCTACGGTAGGGGCGGTAATACCGGGAGCCAGTACCGCCGAGCAGGCTGCGGCCAATGCCCGGTCTTTTTCCGTTGAAATTCCTTCCGATCTCTGGGCTGAGTTAAAAGCAGCCAAACTCATAGAAGCAAATACCCCGGTTTGATCCGGGATAACCAGGTAAAAGAACGTTTATGAAAAAAATATGTGCTCCTGTAATCATCACAGCTATGCTTGCGAATGCAACGGCCCAGGAGGAATTTCACAGTGAAGCATTGCAACCCGTAGCTTCTTTTGACAAAAGTATGGCCATAGGTCTCAGTGTAACTTCCGATAACCGCATTTTTGTAGCTTTTCCGAATTACGACGGCAACGGTAAGTATACGCTTACCGAGAAAAAAAACGGAAGCGTAGCAGCTTATCCCGATGAAGAATGGAATACCCGTTCGGACGAGGATGATCACTTTCTTCGGGTACAGGATTTATATGTAGATGCGGAAGACAATTTGTGGGTGCTGGATTCCAAACCGGCTTCCAAAGGCTCTATTTTCGGGGATTCGGGAGAAGGTTCAGAAGGGAAATTCAAACTGGTAAAAATCAATACCGGAACCGATAAAGTCGAAAAGGTATATCTTTTCGAAGACCTGGACAAAACCGCTTCCGGACTGAACGATGTGCGGGTGGATACTGAAAAAAACATGGCTTACCTGTCCGATCCCGGACAGGCGGCTATAGTAGTACTGGACCTGGAAACCGGGAAGAGCAGGAGTGTACTCAAAAAAACTTCATACACTTTGGCAGAAGATATAGTACTTACCTACCAGGGCCGGGAAATGAAGGATGCGGATGGCAAACCTTTTTCTTCACACGTGAACGGGATAGCATTGACCAAAGATTTCAGGTATTTCTACTTTAAACCTATCAACAAGAAAAATCTGTATAGAGTAGAGACCCGTTACCTTGCGGATCCGGAACTTTCCGAAAGTGAACTGGAAAGCAAAATTGAGGATATGGGCGAAGTAGGAGTTACACACGGACTGGTGGCCGATGACAAAGGAAATATATTCTTCACTACTTCCGAGGATTATAGTATAACTTATATGAGTCCCGACGGAAAGATACATACCCTGGTAAAAGATTCCCGCTTGTTGTGGCCGGATTCCCTGGGAACAGGTTCCGATGGTTACCTGTACTTTACCTGTGCCCAGTTGCAGCGTCTGCCGCAGTGGAACAGCGGAAAGGACAGAACGGTTTATCCGTACACCATGTATAGCGTAAAATTGCCTTAAGAATTACTGAGAACAGTAGATTTGTATATTAATCCGTTTAAATGAATATATGGAATTAGGTATCGGTATGTTCGGTGATCTGACCTACGATGAAAAAAACGGTCGGTTTCAACCACCGGGGGAACGCCTGGCAGAGATGATAGAACAGGTAAAACTGGCAGACGAACTGGGACTGGATTGTTTTGTGCTTGGAGAGCACCACCGTCCGGATTACGCGGTTTCCTCCCCGGAAATCGTATTGTCTGCCCTTTCTACAGTGACCGGGAACATAAAACTGGCCAGTGGAGTTACCGTATTGAGTTCGGCCGATCCGGTAAAGGTTTACCAGGATTTTACGACTATAGATCTTTTGTCGGGAGGCAGGGCCGAGATTGTAGCTGGTCGTGGCAGTTTTACGGAGTCGTTCCCTTTATTTGGCTATGATCTGCAGAATTATAATGAATTATTTGAGGAAAAGCTTCAGTTGTTATTACAGTTGAACAATGAGGAAATTATCAATTGGGAAGGTAAATTCCGTGCCTCTTTGCATAACCAAACAGTGTATCCACGTCCCGAACAGAAGCTTCCGGTATGGATAGCCGTGGGAGGTACGCCGGAATCCGTTTACCGGGCTGCGCGGCTGGGATTACCCGTTATCTTTGCAATCATCGGAGGAATGCCTAAGCAGTTTCTCCCGCTGATCGATTTTTACCGGGAACAGTATAAAGAACACGGGCATGATGTAAATAAAATGCAAGTGGCCGTTCATTCGCATAGTTTTGTAAGCGAATCGGAAGAAGACCTTACCCGGAACTATTTTCCGTATTATGCCGCCCAGATGGACAGAATAGGGAAAACCCGGGGTTGGTCTCCGTATACCCGCATGCAGTTCCGGGGAGGAATAGCTCCGGAAGGAGCCTTGTTTATGGGTGAACCCGACCAGGTTGCCGACAAGATACTTCATACTGTGGAAATGTTCGGATTGACACGCTTTGTCGCACATGTGGACGTGGGAGGACCAGAGCACAAAGACCTGATGAAAACCATAGAATTATACGCCACCAAAGTAGTGCCACAGGTACGAAAAGCCCTTGAAAACACATGAGAGGGGAATGAATAAACTGTAAAAACATCTACTGAAAAAATTTAAATGAGTTCATAAACAGGGCAAACGCATTAAAAAACTATAATTGCAACGTTTAATGGTTCCAAGTTTAAAATTCCAGGTTACAAGTTAATTTATAGCTCCCAGAGTCCTTCTATAAACACAGGAAAGGGGCAGGTTAGGGGTAAAATATAAATATTGGCGATCGGAAAACAACTTGCAACCTGGAACTTGTAACAAAGAAATAATCCTTGCCGAATTCAAAACTCCTTAACTCCGAACCGCAACACTGTTACCGCTCCTCTTGTATATAATGGGTTTACCTTGAGTTCATAAAATTATTTGTGTATCCGTGGCAAAACAACCTGAACGCCTTTGGATTTCAGATGATAACGGTTTATTTCTTACCTGTTTATATTCCTGCCAGTTTTTCCATTATCCTGGCAACTGCTTCCGCTCCCGGGTCGGGTATACCTTTCAGCGACTTTTCAGACAGGTAAGAAGACCTGCCAAAATCGGTGTTGGTGATTTCCCTGGTCTTGTCGGCACCTTCCCTCGCTTTACGAGCAGCAGTATCCAGATTGCCGTTTTCTGCCAGAACGGTAAAAGCGGGTTGCAGGGCATCAATCATGGTTCGTTGTCCTTCCTGGGCTCCGCCGAATTCTTTCATTTTTTGCAACCCGCTGTTCAAGGCCTTTCCCGTGTGTTTTTCTTCTTTATATGCGTTTCCGGCACGGGTAAACAGGATAGAAAGGAGCACCCCGCTCGATCCCCCGGTTTCACGTGCCAGTATCCTTCCCAGGGTAGTCATCAGTTTTCCTTTATCGGCAAAGGGCAGTTGATCCTGTAGTTCCAGAAGCTTTCGGGCCCCGCTGGCAAAAGTGGAACCCGCATCGCCGTCGCCCACTTTTTCATCCAGGGCGTTGAGATCTTTTTCCAGTACTATCAATTCTTCGGTAATGGTTTGTATTACTTTTTTCGCCTTTTCGTCTTCGGAAGGAGAGAAGGGCAGGGTTTTCGGAAGTTCCGGACCGGGTACGGAAGAGGTTTCCCCGAATTCACGCATAAACCAGGAAACAGGACCTGCTTTTGCTCTTAAAGCCTGTGAAATTTCGGTGTCGAGTTCCATAACCGAGAGAGAAAAACCGTTCATGTTCAGAGAGGTCATGAAAGGGGCGGGGCCAACGAGATATTTAACCTGTTTTGCCAGTTCCGATTTCCGGAAAGCATAGAGTAAAATGTTCATTTCAACAGGTGTTATACTTCCCAGGTTATTGAGCATTAATACGTATTTTTTTTTCTGTCCCGGAAGGTATGCTGTCAAACGATCGATTGCCTTTTTCATTAAAGTATCGGCATCTTCCATTTTAATAGTTTCCACTCCCGGTTCTCCGTGTATGCCCAGGCCGAGTTCCGCTTCGGTCATCTGTAAACGCGATTTTTCCGGGTTCTGGAATTTCTGTCCTTCTTCCAGAGATAAACCGATGGAAAAGGTTTGTGTGGCTACTTTTCCTGCCATTCGGGTTACTTCTTCCAGCGATTTTCCTGCTTCGGCCAGGGCACCGGCAGTTTTATGAACGAAAAGCGTACCAGCCAATCCTCGTTGCTCCACGTCTTGTCCGAGAGCGATGTCGTCACCAACGATTACTGTTTCCACTTTAAGTCCCAATGCACGTGCTTGTTCTGCGGCCAGACCAAAATTAAGCCGGTCACCGGTGTAGTTCTTAATGATAAGCAGACAGCCCTTTTCACCGGTTGTGGCTACTATTGCCGAAAGCACTGCATCTACCGGCGGAGAAGCAAAAATATCACCACATACTGCAGCGGTCAGCATTCCTTCTCCGACAAAACCGGCATGGGCAGGCTCGTGTCCCGATCCGCCTCCGGAAATTACGGAGACCTTATTTTTATCTGTGTTTTTGCGAAGCACCACCTTTACTTCCGGAAATGTATCCAATTTGGTTAGGCCTGGGTCCGTAAGCAGACCTTCTATCCCCTCGTCAACGACTTTATGGGGATTATTGATGAAAAATTTCATAAGGGTCTTAGTTTTTCTTAAAGATAATAAAAAGGATAGAGACGCTCACCGGTCTTTTTTCGGGTGAAGGGATAATAATAACCGGATAATTCCTACTGATAAGGAACAACCACGGGCTTCCCGATCTGGAAGTCCGGAAGCATAAAGTCGTCGTTACTGATGGAGTTGGTTTTGATAACATTATACCCTTGTCCGGGAATGGAAGGGTAATATGCGAGGGAAAACCGGAAGTTATTAAATACCAGGTAATCATTATTAATGAGTAGCCCGATACCGATCTTGGAGTAAACGTTATTGTCAAACAGGCTGTTTTTCTCGTCGCCTATAAATCCCATACTCACATTAAAAAACGGATTGAGGCGGAAACCGGCTACGTTCCATGGCGCATATGCCTGCAACTGGTAGGTGAAAGTGAATTTTTTGGTGCCGAAAAGAATCTCGCTGTCAAACCCGGAAATCCCATTTTCTTCATTGATATCCACACGGTCCGTAATAATTCCCATTCTCCTGTCCCCGAGAACGAGAACGGGCTGCACAAAATGTCTCAGGTACCAACTCCCCAAAGGCTTGATATTACTGAAGTATAGTCCGTCCAGTCGCAGTACGCTTTGCAGCCGTCTGTTGCGGTAATAGAACGAACCGATTTCAGCATTGATATTAAAGTATCCCCATTTGTAATAATTCCCGAAAGCATATTTCCCGCCGAGATAAAGCTGGTTGCCGTTGTTTTTATTCCTGGTACCGAAAGTAATTCCGTACGTCCGGCCTATAGGAACGTCTTCTACGATATCGTAATTAAACAAAAACCTGTCCTGCTCGAATTTCCTTGAGGAGATTCCCACACTGGCAAGGAATAATTTTTCATCCGAGAAGAATCCTATGGAGTCATATAAAACCGACGGTACCTCTTTGTAATAGCGATTGAGATAGCGCAGGGTGGTAATGAGCCTGGTCGTGCGATCCTCTTCCGTGTTTCCTTTAAAAACACGGAAGGAGTATCCGCCCCATACATCCTGGGTTTCCGATTTCATGTTTTGCATGGCATAAATACCTTGTGCATCGGGCAGGGAATCACGTACCAGGTTTTCTTCTATGTAGATACCTCCCGCCCATTTGGTATAAGCTGAGAAAAAATTCCTGTTCAGCCCGAAACTTTTACGTACGTTTTCTCCTTTTTGTATTTCATAGTTCAATTGAGCCTGTACATAGGTGTTCATGATGTTCGGTACGGTATACCTGCCGAGATAGGAGGTTTCCCCGGTATTGAGTTTTTTCTCGAACTCATTTCGGAATTCATGTCCCAGGCCGAAAAAATTCCTTTCGGTCAGTTCAAAAGACGTTCTGGATGAGGAGGCAGAACCGCTGGGGGTGAGACTCCAGGAATCCAGAACACGGATTTGCAGGTCTACCGCATCCGGATTGCCGGGTACGTCTACCGGTATGATAATTACCCGCCGTACAAAGCGCTGACGCCTTATCAAACGTTCCGATTCTTCTATGAGCAGCGAATCGAGTTCCTGGCCTTTTTTAAAGAGCAGCAGGTTTTGTATGGTAACGTCTTTGGTCTTCAGGTGAATACTGTTTCCGAACCGCTCTATCCATTTTTCCGGTTGGCGGGTGGTATCCGCTATGGAATAACCGAAGGGGTCAAGGGTAGTGATAGCGATGTTCCGGATCACCTTTCCTGCATAACGGGAATAGTGAACGGTCATCTCCGGAGCTTCCCCGAGAATTTTTTTCCGGTCTTTTGATTTTTCTTGCTGGCCTACAGGCCGGAATACGAGGCGGTGCAGGAAACGGGTGAATCCTCTTTTTTGAGAGTAGTCCTCAATATTCCGGTACAGGCGCTTTCCTTTCTGACCGATGGAATCCTGTTTTACGGGAGGTACCTGTGCAGATAGCGGGATGGCTGTGGAAATAAATGCCAGTAATAATATGAACCGAAGAATTCTCCGCATGGATTATCTGAAGTTTGTCAAAACAGCTATAGCAATTATTTCCGGACATCATATCACATTTACAGAGATAAAACCTAAACACCCGTACCCAATACCGGAAAGTTATAACAAATTATGAAATTCCGGGAGATTACGGACTTTAAAAAGCTATTTTTAAGAACGGATAGATGAATTTTAATCAGTTTGAGGTTTCTGTGTTTTAATCTTTCACGATAACCTTTTCCGCAATCTTTTCTGAAGTCTCAAAATCTTTGCCTGCAAACAATACCCAATCGGCTTTGACATGTACCCCTGCAGTTTTATTCTTTATCTGTAAAAACATTCGGTCCAGGTACATTTTACGATTGTTAACGGTTACAGTAACCACCGGTTTTCCTTCGGAATCCAGGGTGAGGTAAAATTTTAACTTTTTAGACACCACCAGGTGCATTTCGTAGAGGTTAGGGGCCAGGTAATCGGTTGCCATGCCGTATGCCAGTTTTTTTTGTGCCAGGTTTAGCGGCTTTCTGACACCACCTTCGGTGTATACAATGCGATATGCCTCCACGGGTTTTTTCCGGTCTATGGACTTACCACTCATCCGGGCATCGTAAACATAAGTATTATAGTTGTTGCTGTGCTGAATATAAAAGAGCCTGGTAGGTGTTGTTTCCGGTATGGGGTAACCGTTTTGAGCGGAAGAAATAGTGAAAATGAAAAAGAAACTGAAAAAGCCGAATAATTTTACGGTCCGGGAGAAACATGGAGGTAAGGATAGTGTTACCGGGAGGATTGTTTGATAAAACATAAATACACTTTCTTAGGGTTAAGAACTTCCGTTTAACATTTGTTCTACTTTGTTTTTCTTCTTATGGCGGAAAAAATGCAGCACTCCGGCAATAGCTGAAAAGGCCTTACATCATAAGTTTTGCAGTCCTGTACCCGAAAGCTATATCATATCCAGTGGTTTAATCCAGGTAACCCTTCGTTTGTGCTTTTCATGCTCTTCGTAGCGTTTCCACAACAGCTGGACTGCGATGTTTTCTTCCAGTTCCGGGTTAGATTCCACATAACGCATACCCCGCTTCCGGAAAGTTTTATTTGTTTCGTTAAAAATAATGGCCGTAACTCCTTTATTCTGATACTCCGGGTCCACACCAATGAGGTATAATGTAGCGGAATTGCTCTTTTTCTGAGCTCGAAGAATGTGGATGAAACCAAAGGGGAACAATTTGCCTTTTGCCTTTTGTAAAGCCCTGGAAAAAGAAGGCATGGTAATGGAAAAAGCTACCATCTTACCGTGTTTATCCACAATGAATTGGACAAAATCGGGATGTATGAATTTCAGGTATTTCTGTTTGTACTGTTCTATCTGGGGTTTTTGTATGGGAATAAACGATTGCAGGTCCTTGAATGAACGGTTCATAAGGGCGAACATGTCATCGGCATATTCTACCAGTTCCGAGGAAGATTTGAACTTCAATAATTTAAGGTTGTATCTTTTGAGGATGATATCCGAAAATTTTCCTATTTTTTCCGGTACTGTATCCGGTATTCCAATGAGGTATTCCACCCATACCGCGCCTTCGTTGAATCCTAGTGCTTTAAAGTGTTCGGGGTAATAAGTATAGTTGTATATGGTAGACATATTACTAAGCTTGTTAAAACCTTTTACCAGCATTCCGGCTTTGTCCATATGAGAAAAGCCTACAGGTCCCTCCAGGTATTCCAGTCCTTTTTCTTTACCTATTTCCGCCACTTTCTCCAGCAAGGCCTTTGTGACTTCCAGGTCATCTATAACATCAAACCATCCGAAGCGGATTTTTTTCTTTTGTTGTTCTTCTACTTCTATGTAATTGACGATTGCTGCGATACGTCCCACTATTTCTCCGTTTTTATATGCCAGGAATAACCAGGCATCCGCATTTTCCAGAGAAGGGTTTTTGGTTTTATCAAAAGTAGCCATTTCTTCTTTGATAATGGGGGGGACCCAATAAGGAGAACTCTTGTAGAGTTTAAAAGGGAATTTGACGAAAGCTTTCAGCTCTCTCGGTTGTTTCACTTCTTTTACAATAATCATAGGTCTATATCAAAAGGATTTTCTTTTCTTTTACCCTTGTTCTTTTTATTTTTTTGCTTTTGCTTCTTTGTCTTTTTGTACTTTATTTTTTTTCCGGCCTTGTGGTCCAGAAGTTCCGGATTTTCTTCTTCATCATCCTTGTCCTTGTCATCTTCTTCCAAAGGTACGGGTATATATTCGTCTTCATGATAGTCCAGACGATACGACACACCCAGGCCTGCAAACAACCGGGAAGGAGTGTTTTTTATGTTTAAACCTGCGGAAGCATCGACCTGTAATTGGCTGTTTATAAGCCGGGCTGCCCCAAACCGGAAAATACCGTCGCCGTAAGTGTCACTCTTGTAACCCTGGTGCTCGACAAAAACAGAGTATCGCGGATCAGAAAGGGAGTGGGTTAAGGTTAAGATATAGCTAAACATAGGGTCGTCACCTCCCAGCCGGTCGAATATGAAATTGGTGGTGAATACCCAGCTTCCGGCAAAATGGCTTTGGGTGATGAGCATGGCTTTCATAGACAAGGACGGCTCATCCGGATAAAACGGATTGTCACCGAAAAGCAGGTTGGTGCCTATATAGGCCGAAACGGCCGGTATAAGGTCCGATAAGTGGAACGTGGTGTGATCGTCCCGCCAGCTATAGAGGTTGGGTTCTCTTAACTTGGGTTCGAAGATCAGGTATTTGGCGCCGATGGTATTCTGGTAAAAATTGCTCTGTCTTGCGGTATACGGGGTGGCGGATGTGTTGTAGGTAATATTGTCCCACATATAAATTCCCTGCCAGGTTATTTCCAGCTTTTCTTCCAGCACTCCGACCCTCAGGGCAAAATCTGTTCCGTATTGTTCGTTTTCAGTACGCAGGCCGTCGTGTTCTCGTCTTTCGTAAAAGAATCCCATTTCTCCCTGGTAGACATTTTTCCCCGGAGCATAGGCGCTGACAGACCTTCCGGGGCGGTTGGAATTGATGATGTCCGTGTACTGGGCATACAACGGGTTTCCTGCGATCAATGTCAGGATAAGTAGTTTAAGATAGTGATACTTCATCATTGCAAATCTGGTATTTGTAATCGGATACTTTCCGGCACCGGTATAAAAAACCGGTTTTTTGCAGCCTGGGATCTTTTTATCAGGTTAAAGGTTAAAACCCTGCTTCCGACATTCTCCGGATTTGTTGCAGTTACTATAGTTTCTATACATTATAACCACTGATTCACGGACAATGAGATTGATTTTCTATAAATTATTCGTGCATTCGTGGCTCTGCTATAAGAAATCTATAATAATCTGCCTTTAAGAAAAACCCGTAACTGCATACCGGAACTCCAAAATTATAACGTATGACAGAACCCGATATTTGCCCAAATATATAGATTTTATTATTTTTTTATGAAATTGCGGCCTGTTTTAAAATAAGAGAATCGTATTTTTGACGTTAAAATAAATATTGTTTTTGAATGCAGTTACTAAGAACCATAGCATTTATTATTATTTTTTATTACCTCTTCCGTTTCCTGGCTAGGATATTCGGCCCTATATTATTGCGGTATGCCTCTAAAAAAGCTCAGGAAAAATACAGGGAACAGCACCGGAACCGCACACAGGGCGAAGGGAACAGGGAAATGCCGAAGGAGGGAGAAGTGGTCATAGAAAATACCCCGGAAACTATCAGAAAACAAAGAACTTCAAAATCCGGCAAAAAAGTAGGAGAGTATATCGATTTTGAGGAAATTGACTAACTGAACTCATCGTTCACTGAAAACCAAACCTTCTTTCATGCAGATAAAAAAGATCTTGCCTCATGTTATCATTGTCCTGGTATTTATTGCAGTTTCTATAGGGTATTTTATACCCGCATTACAAGGGAAAAAGATTTTTCAGAGCGATATCGTGCAATTTAACGGTATGGCCAAAGAGCAACGGGACTTCATACAGAAAACCGGGGAAGAGCCTTACTGGACGAACAGTGCTTTCGGGGGTATGCCTACCTATCAGCTGGGAGCTAATTATCCACACGATTACATCAAAAAACTAGACCGGGTTATTCGCTTTCTGCCGAGACCGGCAGATTATCTTTTCCTGTATTTTATAGGGTTTTATATTCTGCTCCTGGTAATGAAGGTCGATTATAAACTGGCTTTTCTGGGAGCGTTGGCTTTTGGTTTATCTACCTATCTCATTATTATTATCGGGGTGGGGCACAATGCCAAAGCCCATGCCATAGGTTATTTCCCTGTGGTACTTGCCGGTATATTGCTCGCGTTCCGGCAGAAATATATTTCCGGGTTCCTGTTAACCGCCTTTGGGATGGCACTGGAAATAAGTGCCAATCACATTCAGATGACCTATTACCTCATGTTGCTGGTCCTGGCACTGGGAGTCGTATATGCTATTGAGGCTTTTAAGAAAAAAGAGATACCTCAGTTCCTGAAAACCTGTGGCATTCTTGTGATTGCCGTATTTATCGGAGTATTGACCAACGCCACAAATTTACTGGCTACACAGGAATATGCGCAATGGAGTACCAGGGGTAAAAGCGAACTGACTCTAAACCCGGACGGGTCACCGAAAAAGAATATAAATGGATTAGATAAAGAATATATTACACAGTATAGTTATGGCATTGTGGAAACGCTGGATCTATTTGTACCCAGACTTTTCGGAGGATCTAATCACGAGAAACTGGGAGAGGATTCCGAAACCTATAACTTTTTGTTACAACAGGGAGTGCCCAGGGTACAGGCCCTGGACTTTGCGGAAAACCTTCCTGCCTACTGGGGAAAGCAACCGGGCGTAGCAGGACCGGCATATGTAGGGGCGGTAATCCTGTTCCTTTTTGTATTGGCATTATTCCTGGTTAAAGGAAAGACCAAATGGTGGCTCCTTGCAGGGATACTGCTATCGCTTTTACTGTCCTGGGGGAAAAACTTCAGCCTGCTGACCAATCTGATGATCGATTATTTCCCGATGTACAGCAAGTTCCGGGCGGTATCTTCCATACAGGTGATACTGGAATTGTGCGTGCCCGTCCTGGCTATCCTCGGACTTGCCCGTTTCCTGGACAGTTCGCAATCTGCAGAAGAAAAGACACAAGCCCTGAAATGGACGGCGATTATAACCTTTGGACTGGTAGTTCTGTTGTTCCTTGGCCGTGGATTATTCGATTTCAGCGGGGCTGCTGATGCAACATTACGACAGTATTATGGCAATGAGATTTTGGATAAAATAAAGGCAGACCGTAAGGCTATGTATACTGCTGACCTTTGGCGCACCTTTATTTTTGTAGTGCTCGCTGCGGGAGTTTTATGGCTTTACCTGAAGGGGAAGTTCAAATACATGTATGTTGTAGGCGGTTTTACGGCATTGATACTTTTTGATCTGAGTGGTGTGGCCAAACGCTATGTGGATAAGGACGATTTCGTACAGGCTAAGGTAATGGATATTCCGTTCCAGGCAACTCCGGTAGACAAGGAAATACTTAAAGACACTTCCTGGTACCGGGTTTATGAGCCCTCGGTAGGCCTCAATGGGGCCAGAACTTCATATTTTCATCATTCCGTAGGCGGGTATCATGCAGCCAAACCGGGCAGACTGATGGATTTATTTGAATACCAGGTGGCCAAAAATAATATGGCTGTACTGAACATGCTCAATGTAAAGTACATTATACAACAAAATGAGGAAGGAAAACTGTACCCGGCCCGGAATCCCGGGGCAGCAGGGAATGCCTGGTTTGTAAAAAAACTGATCCCGGTAAACAATGCAGACGAAGAGATGAATGCCCTGGACAGTCTTCGGATTCGCGAAGAAGCGGTTTTTAACCGAAATACTTTTGAAAATGTGTTATCCGGGGAAAGTTCTTTTGAAGTAGATCCTTCGGCATCCGTGCAATTAACGGAATACCGGCCGAATTATCTCAAATATATCTCCGAAAACCCGGATGACGGCCTGGCCATTTTTTCCGAAATGTACTATTCCCACGGCTGGAAAGCGACCATAGACGGTAAAGAAGCGTCTTTTTTCCGTGCTGATTATGCGCTCCGTGCCATGAGGATCCCGGCTGGAAAACACATCATAGAATTCCGTTTTGAACCTGAAGTGGTGAAAAAAGGGAGTACGATAGCCCTCGCGGGAAATATTCTCCTCGGATTGTTATTACTGGGAGGTGTTTTTTATGGAATAAAGAAGAGGAAGTAAAGGAAGGCCGGTGACAGATGGTAAAGGTAATGAAAACGCTTTATTATTTTATAGGACTTATCTCATATCCGGAATCTAAAATCTCAAATCTGAAAAACCCTGAAGAAAAAAGTACTTATCATAACGTATTACTGGCCTCCTGCCGGCGGCCCCGGAGTACAGCGGTGGCTTAAGTTTGTCAAATATCTCAGAGAATTTGATGTGGAGCCCATAGTATACGCCCCCGAAAATCCACATTATCCCATAATAGACAAAAGTTTTGAACAGGAGATCCCACCGGACCTTACCGTACTTAAGCGCCCCATATTCGAACCGTATGCTATGGCTTCAGTTTTTTCCGGGAAGAAGACAAAGGAAATAAGTTCCGGGCTTATTACGGAGAAAAAGCAGTCGCCGGTAGAAAGAATGCTTTTGTGGGTAAGAGGGAACATCTTTATCCCCGATGCACGGAAATTCTGGGTGAAACCTTCTGTCCGTTATCTTTCCAAATACCTTCGCAAAGAAAATATAGATACCGTTATTACTACCGGTCCACCGCATAGTGTGCATCTTATTGGTGTGGCACTGAAGAAGAAAACAGGAGCCAGGTGGATAGCTGATTTTCGTGATCCGTGGACCAGTATCAGCTATCACGAAAAACTGAAACTGTCAGGATCTTCCCGGCGAAAGCACAAGAAACTGGAACAAGAAGTACTGCATAAGGCGGACCACCTGCTTGTAACCAGTTATACCACTGCGGATGAGTTCAGGGAAAAGACCGGAACCCCGGTAGAGGTCATTACCAATGGTTATGATCTTACCTTCACGGAAAAAGTAGAGGAGGATAAAACATTTACCATAGCCCACATAGGGTCCCTGCTTACGGAGAGGAACCCTTTGATATTATGGGAAGCCCTGTCTGAGCTTACGGCAGAACACAAGGATTTTGCGGATAACCTGGCGCTGAAATTCACCGGTACTGTCAGTAGTGAGGTCTTGAATACCCTGAAAGAATACGGACTGGATCAATACCTCACCCTTCATGGATATGTATCGCACGAGGAAGCCCTTAAACTGCAAAGATCAGCCCGGATATTACTGCTTATTGAAATGGACAAGGAAGAAACCAGGGGCATTATTCCCGGGAAACTCTTTGAATACATGGTAGCCAGAAGGCCTATAATCGCCATAGGGCCGGAAGGGTGGGATGTAGCCCGGATTATTGCGGAAACCGGAGCGGGGACCACGTTCACCTACAGGGAAAAGGATGCTGTAAAGGATAAGCTTTTCCAAAGCTATGAGAGGTTTCTGTGGAACAAGTTAAAGGTTTCGCCATCCGGAGTGCAAAAATACAGCAGGAAGGCCCTGGCCAACAAACTGGCAAACCTTATCCTGGAAAATGACAATAAAAAGGAAAATGAAGAGGGAAGACCGTAAATTCCCGACTTTTGCGGAACTTTGCTTAAATTTCGGAGTCCTCTTCTGCAATTGCGGATCGGGGACATAAAACCCTGATAAAAAGTACTCACAGTCATTATTTATGGGAATAGTATTCCGGCAGACGTTTAAAAATACGGTCAATACATACCTTGGGTTTGGCCTGGGGGCAGTGAACACACTGTTCCTGTATACCAATTTCCTTACCGAAGAATACTATGGCCTGGTGGGGTACCTGCTTTCTACGGCAAACATATTGATGCCGCTTTTTGCTTTTGGGGTACATAATACCCTGGTTAAGTTTTTCTCATCCTATAAAGAAGAGGAAGAACGGCGGAAGTTTGTTTTTATGATGTTTATTCTTCCGCTTTCCGTTATTATACCGGCAGGATTGCTCGGGGTGTTGGGCTACCGCCACATTGCCGCATTCCTTTCGCAGAAAAACCCGGTGGTGGAAGATTATACATGGGCTATATACGGCGTGGCTTTTGCGATGGCCTACTTTGAAGTCTTCTTTGCCTGGGGTAAAGTACATATGCGCTCCACTTTCGGTAATTTTATGAAGGAAGTTTTCCCCCGTGCCGTAGTTATGATATTGCTTTTTGCGGTTTATTCAGGCCGGATACAGGTCGAAGATTTTGTCTTTTGGCTTACCGGAATGTACGTCCTGCGTACTATGGTTATGGTAGTGCATACCTGGAAAATACACCCTCCCCGTTTTTCTTTTACCTTTCCTTCTAATGCCGTTTCGGTATGGAAGTACTCCGGTCTCATTGTGGTAGCCGGATCTATTGCTGTTGTTTTACTCGATATAGATACGTTTATGATCGGGCAGTACAAGATCATAAACAATGTGGCCTTTTACAATGTGGCTGTTTTTATAGCAATGGTCATTGTGGTACCGTCCAGGGCCATGCACCAGATAACCTATCCCATTACCGCCAAACTGATGAACGAACGCCGGAAAGAAGAACTGCAGGGCCTTTACCGGAGGAGTTCTCTGAGCCTTTACGTGGTGGGGGGATTGTTGTTTTTGTGGATAACACTTAATATTGACGAGTTGTACAAAATCATTCCCGGGAATTACAGCGAAGGGATCATGGTGGTGTTTTTTATTGCCCTGGCCAAACTTTCCGAGAATCTTATGGGAAACAATAATTCCATTTTGTTCAATTCCGATTACTACAGGACCATTCTCTTTTTCGGGATATTTCTTGCTGTTCTGACGGTAATATTAAATATGATCTTTATACCCTTATGGGGGATTAACGGGGCGGCATTTGCCACATTTCTGGCGGTTTTGGCCTATAATGGTACCAAAATAGGTTTTGTGTACGCCAAAATGAAGCTACATCCTTTTTCGTCAAAAACCCTGCAGACCACCCTTGTCATTGTTTCTGTAATTCTCGTATTTGGTTTCTGGGACTTCGGGTTTTATCCGCTGGTCAATATCGGGTTGAAATCTGTTCTCATTGGAGCGGTATATCTCTTTCTTGTATATAAACTGGAATTATCCGAAGATATAGTAAAGGTGATCAAAAAGTTTTTTAAATAAAAAAGCCCGCAGGTAACTAGCCTGCGGACCCGATCTTTAAACCTAAAAACTAACTAACTTTATTTTTATCCCCGGCCTCTTCCTGAAGAAGAAGTCCGTCTGGAAGTGTTTCCTTTACTTCTTACCTGTTTGGCAGATGAAGATCTCACCTGTCTTTGTGGGGCGGCCTTCCTTACCTGGCGCGTATTCCGTGTTTGTGCCCGGGGAGCAGTGCTCTGCTTCCTTTGTACGTTCCGTGAATTGTTATTCACTCTTTGAGGAGCACTTTTCCTTACATTCGGCCTGTTTTGTACCTGGCTCTTCTTTTGTACGGAGTTCCGGCTGTAGGAGTTCCTCTGGTTAGCGGAAGAATTCCTGTTCCGAATGGCCTCGCTTCGGTTTCTATTGGTGTTAGTCTGTTGTCTAACACTTTTGTTACGACGCGAATCCGAATTTTTTACTGCGGCTGAATTCCTCGTAGAGTTCCTGCCTGACATAGAGGCCCTTGCTGGGCTTTCATTCCGGTTGTAAGATGACCTTCGCGTGCTGTTATTATCCCTCTGGGCGATTTCTCTTCGGTACGAACTATAATCGTTCCGTTTTACCCTTCGGTCGTTGGCATATACAGATCGTCTCCTGTTATTTTCTTTATAGTGATATGTTCTGCCTACGGTAGCATACGCCCTGCGGTGGTTGTTTCTGTAAGGTTTGTAATAACTGTATCGCACCGGGTTATAATATCTTCGGTAAGGCCTGTCATATACTACACAGTAACGCGGTAACGGCCTGGCAAAATAACGGTGGTACGGTCTGTAGACATAACCGCGGTTATATACATTGATATATCCTGTGAAATGGCTGAACCCCCCATACGGATCGTAGTATACATGAAGTCCGCCAACACGGATTACCCTGTTGGCATTATAATAAACGTTTACAGAACCTATCCTGGATACCCTGCCGTAATAATCATAAAATACAGGGGAATTCATAACCTGGATCACAGCTCCATAATCGTCATATTGTACATAGGCGTCGTAGTTGTAACCCGAGTTAAAACTGATGTTTACATTACCAACATTGACATTGGCGCTAACCTGGGGGTTATTGTCAATATAAAAGTCAAACTCACCATTCGGGAAAACAGAAAAAGTAATCCCGTCCTCTACAAAGATGAAAGCATCATTATAACGAGAGTTGTTCACTGCCTGGGTACCTGCCGTAGCAGCCGTACCCGAAGTGAAACTGAACAATGTTGCCGTAAATAGTATCAAGAACCTTTTCATAATATCCGATTTTAATGTTAAAAATATAGGTCGGCTACATGAAAAGATTATCAATGAACGTGCCAAAGATATTCTGATAATGACTCAAATCGTTTTGATAAAAGGTATATTTCTGTAAAACAGTTGTTTGTAGTTCTGTTTTTTTTAATGGAAAGCCCGAAGGAATTTTAGTGGGGACGAATTAAACAATATTTCCGTCAACCATGACCAGTTTTCGGTCTGCCATATCCGCCAGTTCTTCGTTATGGGTAACAATAACAAAAGTTTGCTGGAATTCGTCCCGTAACCTGAAAAAGAGGCGGTGCAGATTTTCTGCGGATTCGGAATCCAGGTTTCCGCTGGGTTCATCTGCAAAGATAATGTCCGGGTTGTTGATCAGGGCACGGGCTACGGCCACACGTTGTTGCTCACCGCCGGAAAGCTCTTTCGGTTTGTGGTCATAGCGGTGTGATAGGTTAAGAAAGTCCAGTAATTCCCTGGCACGTTCTTCGGCTTCTTTTTTTTGCCTTCCGGCGATATAGGCGGGAATGCAGACGTTTTCAACCGCGGTAAACTCGGGAAGCAACTGGTGAAACTGGAAAATAAAGCCGATGTGTTTGTTCCGGAAGCGCGCCAGTTTTCGCGCGTTTAGCTGTTCCACGTTCACATCATTGATAAACAGGCGGCTGTCGCCGTTTTTAGTCATTCGTTCCAGGGTTCCCAGTATTTGAAGCAGCGTGGTCTTCCCCGCGCCGGAAGCCCCGACAATAGAAACCACTTCGCCCTTGTTTATGTGAAGATTCACTCCTTTAAGAACTTCCAGGTCCCCGAAATTTTTATGAATATTTTCCGCTTTGATCATAAATGGTCTTTTTCCGTAATATGCTGCTTTTTATAAAGGACGTTTGGTTTCAGCAAAGTCCAAAAATAACTTTTATATGGGAGTTGTGAGGAAATTTGCAAATGAATTTTTATTCTTACCTTTAATTTTATTAAGTGGAGTTCGTGAAAAAACGATATGGAAAATAAAAAATTGTCGGTAGCAATATTCGCCGGAGGATGTTTTTGGTGTACGGAAGCTGTATTTAAGCGTCTGAAAGGCGTGGAAAATGTGGAATCCGGATACACGGGAGGAAATATAAAGAACCCCGCTTACAGGGAAGTCTGTACCGGCAGAACGGGACATGCGGAAGGTATACGGGTCACTTATGACGTGAATACGATAAACTATAATGAGCTTTTGGAAGTGTTTTTTGCTACACATGATCCCACTACATTGAACCGTCAGGGCAATGATATGGGGACGCAATATCGTTCGGGGGTTTTTTATATGGATGAAGAACAAAGAGAAAAGGCTGAACAATATATAAAGTTACTGGAAAAAGAAGGGGTTTATGATAGCCCCGTAGTAACCGAAGTAACGGAAGCAGGGCCTTTTTACCTGGCGGAAACGGAGCATCGGGACTATTACGATCGCAACAGTTCTCAACCATATTGCCAGGTGATCATCACGCCTAAACTTCAAAAATTAAAGCATCTTTATCAGGATAAACTGGAAACGGAATAAACTGGAATGACGGACTTTACCGATATTACCTATCTGAAGACGGGAAGTGAAGTGCAGCAAAGAGCATATAAGGTACTTACCAAACACAGCATCCCGGAATTACTGGAACCTTATACACCATTGCTTGCGGGAACGGTACCTATAGATATAACAGTGGAAGGAAGTGACCTGGATATACTGTGCTTCTGGGAACACAGAGCAGATTTTATGGGTAGGGTTAAAAGTTGCTTCGGAAAGTATCCGGAGTTTGGCATACGGAATATAAAAAAAGGAGGGAAGGACACACAGTGATCGCAAACTTTGT
Source organism: Sinomicrobium halophytocola (assembly GCF_052983395.1). NCBI lineage: Bacteria > Pseudomonadati > Bacteroidota > Flavobacteriia > Flavobacteriales > Flavobacteriaceae > Sinomicrobium > Sinomicrobium halophytocola. Next base: position 91,942 of record NZ_JBRKIT010000011.1, on the reverse strand, counting down.
AGCCGATGGTTTTCCGATAGAGATCTTCGGACAAAATACCCCGGTAACAGAACAGGAGGCCTATATACATATGATAGCTGAGGATGCATTACTCCAGACGAAAGGAGAAGAGTTTCGCTGTGATATAATAAAATTGAAAAGTGAAGGATACAAGACAGAGCCGGCTTTTGGCGTTCTTTTAAAAATGCCGGATCCGTACGAAGCATTGCTGGCCTATGGCAGAAAAATATTGAAAACGAACACAAAAAACTAAAATAACCGAAAATGGGCTATAGGAGATTTGAAGAGTATAACCTGAAAGTAACTGACGAAATAAAGAACAGCTACAATACTATTATAGCAAAACTGGGGGAAGATTCGGATAGGGAGGGGCTTCAGAAGACCCCGGAAAGAGCTGCAAAGGCAATGCAATTCCTCACCCAGGGATATCACCAGGATGCGGCAAAAATATTGAGGAGCGCCATGTTTAAAGAGGGATATAACGATATGGTGATTGTGAAGGACATTGAGTTGTATTCGTTATGCGAGCACCATATGCTGCCCTTTTTCGGGAAAGCCCATGTGGCTTATATACCTAACGGACATATTGTAGGACTTAGTAAGATTCCACGGGTGGTAGATGTCTTTGCAAGACGGCTACAGGTGCAGGAAAGACTTACCCACGACATACTGGAATGTATTAACAACACACTCAAGCCCCAGGGCGTGGCCGTGGTTATCGAAGCGTCGCATATGTGCATGATGATGCGGGGCATACAAAAACAGAACTCTGTGACCACGACCTCCGGGTTCAGAGGTGTCTTTGAAACCGTAGAGACCCGTACGGAATTTTTGCGTCTTATAGGGAGCGATCTGTCCTGATGCCGGAATGGAACCCGAATGATTGATGGGTCTCAAAAATAGTTTAACGGAAAGGATTTAAATACCTGGTTTATATGATTAAAAGTAATGACGGAAAATATAAGAAACTAATCTTAGGCCTTGTTTTCGATGCGGTGGGCTATTTGTCGTATATGATCCCCGGTTTCGGGGAGTTTACTGATGTACTCTGGGCCCCGGCCTCTGCGTGGCTTATATCCAGAATGTATAAAGGGCAGACAGGTAAGGTGGCAGCTATCATATCATTGATAGACGAACTTTCCCCCGGACTAGATGTTGTGCCTACTTTTACGTTGACCTGGCTCTATGTGTATGTGTTTAAAAAAGAGAAGGCGATAGATATGGGGACCGACAAGGAAATAGCTGACATAACAACAGAAGAAAAGGACTGAGATAACAGGATAAATAAACAACTAAGCCCAAGGCCCCGTTCCGGTTTCCTGTACGGAGACAGGGCCTTCTTATATAGTTATGAGAAAAGTAAGGCGGGCTTAGTGTTTATGTCTGAAATTTTTAAGGTATTTCCAGTTATAATAATGGGCCAGGGCAATTCCCAGGGCTCCGAGAGGTGTGAGGATGGCTTCCCACAACTCGTGTATTTCAAAACGGCTCAAAGCTATAAGTACAAATCCGGTCACGGCGAGTATAAGCGGTCGTTTTTTATGATGAAACCGGGTATACGAAGGCCATAAAGACAAAACCGCCAGGACAAGCCCCGTGCCGATAAATATCCATTCGATAACCGGGTGGGCCAGGAATGTCAGTCCGCCAAGTGTTGAAAATGTAATAATAATAGGCACCACGGCACAGTGAATGGCACATAAAAGCGATGCGGAAAACCCGAGATAATCATACCAGTAATGATAACCTACCTTGTTCGAATTCATAAATGCTACTTTGTGGCAAATATATAATAAAAAATATAAATGCTACTAAATTGCATTAATAAAAGTGTTTTCTATCTTTGTTATTTAAAAATAAGCCATAATGATTGTTACAAAAGATCTTCGTTTCAGTTATGATAAGGAGCAATATTTCCGGTTTCCGGACATCGAAATAGAGAAAAAGGGACATCTGCTTATATTAGGCGATTCCGGGGTAGGGAAGACTACTTTTCTACACCTCCTGGCAGGATTGCTTAAACCGGTAGAAGGGGAGGTGCGTATTGAAGGTACGGATATTGCAAAATTATCACATCGCAAACTGGATAAATTTCGTGGCAGGCATATTGGTATAGTATTCCAGAAAGCACAGTTCATCCACTCACTTACCGTAGAAGAAAACCTGTTGCTCATACAAAATCTTTCCGGGGCGGGGCAGGACAAAGAGCGGGTATACAATATACTGGAAAGGCTTAATATTGCCCGAAAAGCCCGTTCCAGAGGAGTGAATCTTAGTGAAGGACAAAAACAAAGGGTGTCCATAGCCGCTGCCCTGGTAAATAACCCGGATGTTATCCTGGCCGATGAACCGACTTCCAGTCTTGATGATAAAAACTGTGCTGCGGTAACGAAACTGCTCAAAGAACAGGCATTACAGACCAATGCCAGCCTCGTAGTCATTACACACGATCAGAGAATAGCTTCACAATTTTCCAATAGTATCCGGTTATGAATATATATAAATTAGGTGTTAAGAATGCCCAGGCCAATCCTTTGAGTACGTTGCTGAGTATTTTGCTGCTCGTGCTCAGTATAGGATTAATCTCCCTGATGTTCCAGATCACCAGGCAACTGGATAATAAACTGGAGAAGAACATAAGAGGCATAGATATGGTTGTCGGGGCCAAGGGAAGTCCTTTACAACTGGTATTGTCTTCCGTTCTGCATATCGATGTCCCCACGGGAAATATAAAACTTAAAGAAGCCGAAAGAATATCCCGTAACCCATTGATCAAACAGGGTATTCCGGTTTCTTACGGTGATAATTACAAAGGATACCGTATACTCGGTAGCAATAAGGATTTCCTGGAACTCTACGGGGCGGAGACCGCGACGGGAAGGTTATGGGAAAAGCCCTTTGAAGTGGTTATCGGTGCCACCGTTGCGGATAAACTGCAATTATCACCCGGCAGTACGTTCTCCGGCTCTCATGGGTTAATGGAGAACAGTGTGGAATCACACGACCATTACCCTTTTACGGTCGTTGGCGTATTAAATCCGACCAATACGGTAGCCGATCAGTTGATTATCTGTAGCCTGGAAAGCGTATGGCTCGTGCATGACCACGGGAAGGAAGAAGATCATCACAATCACGACGAACACGCTCATGATGATGGGCACGACCATGAACATGAAGCACATGATGTCCCGGAAGAGGATAAGGAGATCACATCATTACTGGTAAAGTTTAAAAATCCGATGGGTATGGTAAGCCTGCCGAGAATGATCAATAACAAAACCAATATGCAGGCGGCCCTTCCCAATTATGAAATAGAAAGGTTGTCCAACCTCCTGAGCGCGGGCAGTAAAGCTATAACCCTTATAGCCGCAGTGATCATGCTGGTGTCCGGGATAAGTATTTTTGTTAACCTCTACAAAGCCGTACGGGAGCGTAAATACGAAATGGCGCTTTTGCGTACCTATGGGGCATCGCGTTGGCAATTACTGCTTTCTGTTATGGTAGAAGGATTGCTCATAGGCCTGGCAGGTTTTGTAGCCGGAATATTGCTGAGCAGGCTCGGACTCCTGGTTCTGGGCGGTTATATCGAAGAGAGTTACCGATATGCCCTGGGCAGTGCAGGGATCATGAAAGAGGAAGTTTTTTTGTTTATCTTTACGATATTATTGACGATATTTGCTACAATACTGGCGGCAGTTCCCGTATTTTATCTCAATGTATCTAAAATTTTAGCCAAGGATGATTAAGCGTGTTTTTTGGACGGGTATTTTTTGCTTCTTCGCGGTTTTCTCCGGAAAGGCGCAGGAGAAAGTGACCTGGCAGGATCTGGCGGATGTTACTTTTACTTCCAAATATTTCGATACTACGGATGACTATTTTCTGGTTCCGGATTTCGGAAAAACAGTAAAAGGTCTGGAAGGAAAGGAGATATCCATAACCGGGTATTTTTTAAGCCTTTCCCCGGAAGAAGGTGTATATATGCTTTCCCAGAACCCCATGGCTTCCTGTTTTTTCTGCGGAGGTGGCGGACCGGAATCCGTACTCGAGATCAGGTTTGAAAAGAAACCCTCTTTTAAGACAGATGAAGTAGTGACTATAACAGGCACATTGGAACTGAATGCGGAAGATATAAATCACTGCAACTACATACTCAGGGAAGCAAATGGTTTTGCACTGTAAAGGGGAATTTGCCGGTAAGTAAACGATTTAATTGTTTTAATCTATGAATGCAGAAACGATACCTATGGATAAGAATGTAGAAGAGATGCTGAGATCACATCGTTTGAAACGTACTTCGGCACGGATAGAAATATTATCGTTGTTGCTGGGGAGCAGTCATACGATATCCTATAACGATATAAGCGAGGAATTAGGCGATAACTTCGATAAATCAACCGTATACCGTACCCTCAACAGTTTCGAGGAAAAAGGGATTATCCATGCGGTGAACGATGGTAGCGGAGGAATAAAATATGCTGTGACAAAAGAGGAAAGTTCGGATGCACATGTGCATTTCAAGTGCGATAACTGTGAGCAGACCTATTGCCTTCCGGATACAAAAATACCACGAGTACACGCCCCCGAGGGTTTTATAGTAAAAACCTCTTCACTACTTATAAACGGTACGTGTAAATATTGTTCTTAAGATTTTGGCAATATAAAACCAAGTCCTATTCTCCGGAGCATTTTCTTTTCAAAATCCCAGAAGAAGCGGAACTGCCCGAACAACCACCCGAAAGTGACCAAAAGTACCTGGTAGACAGGGAATATAAGTAATATTCTGAGTGTCCAGTAGAGAACGGGGTGCATGTTTTCTTCGTGCATTTCGAAAAAGGTAAGGACGGGACCTGCGAGTTTGGCGGCAGACGACCCGGTAAGGGCAAAGACTACAAATATGACCAAAAGCTGGAAATTGGACTCAATTCCCCAACGCTTTTTTAATTTCTCCATACCGTACTAATTTAGACCGTACAAAGATAATGAAGATATGTAATCTTTTGTCAGATACGCGGAATAAAACCTGCCAGTCGCTGATTGTATTTCCGCTGGAAATAAATAAAATAATTGTAGAGTTTGTAGTTTACTTCATAGCCATAATCAATGTTAGGATCGTAATCTATCTGCAGGGTGTATAGGTCCGGATTAAAACGGAAAGGTTGCATGACTCTCTGGTTCCAGTTGATAACGTAAATGTGGTTACGGTTCTCCAGGAAGTTCTGGGAGTAATATCCTTCAGGGCGGGCAACACTTTGTAACCAGGTGTTAAAACCGGGCTCTATAATAATAATTTCATACTCCAGGCTGTCGTTGGATATGGCCACGGTGTCCCCGCTTTCTGCATTAAAGATTTCCGGTTCGTCCTGAGTATAAGCTACCTTCCCGGTAGTACAGGCAATAAGCCCGGATATCACGGCAAAGGTAACCAACGTGTATCTGAGCAGTCCCTTCATACTATTAAAAATACAAAAAATCCGTCAGAAAAGCTATTATGGCGCTATAAAAAAAACCGCTCTCGTTGCGGAGAGCGGTTTTCGTATTCCTTAAAAAGGTCGGTTTATTTACCGGACATGTCTTTCATAGTGTCCTCGATCATACCGTAGAACTGATCCAGTTTAGGCAGAACAACGATTCTTGTTCTTCTGTTTCTGGCACGGCCGGAAGCAGTTTCGTTGCTGTCTAAAGGAATGTAGTAGCTTCTACCAGCAGCAGTCATCCTGGCCGGTGCTACATTAAAGTCATTTTGTAGTATACGCACTACTGCAGTAGCTCTGTGTACACTCAAATCCCAGTTGTCTTCGATTCCGGGTCTCTTGATCGGCACGTTGTCCGTGTGACCTTCAACCATAAATTCGAAATCAGGTTTGTTGTTTACCACCTTAGCAACTTTTCCAAGGACTTCCTTAGCTCTGTCAGTAACCGTATAGCTTCCGCTTCGGAACAACAGTTTGTCGGAAATAGAAACGAATACCACACCTTTTTCTACACTGATTTGAATGTCTTCGTCGTTCAGGTTACCTAAAACACCTTTCAGGCTGGTAACCAGGGCAAGGGTAACAGAATCTTTCTTGGTCATCGCGTCCTGTAAACGTTGGATACGAAGATCTTTTTCCCTTAAACTCTCCAGGGATTTCTCCAGGTTTTCAGCACCTTTTTTGGATAACGTAGTAAGGTTCCCCATGTTATCTATAAGCGCATTCTTTTCTGATCTCAGGCTTTGGTTATCTGCTTCCAGTCTGGATCTGCTTTCCAAACAAGAATTAAGCTTAACAGTCGCAGAGTTCAATAGATCCTGCGTTTCTTTTTGCTTCGCTTCCAGTTCTGCGTATTTCTTTTGTGATACACAAGAAGAGAAGAAAATGGCAATACCTGCCCCTAACAAAACTATTTTTTTCATCTGTCTAAAATTTATGCCTGCATTGTTTTTATGCCGGCCTGTTTTCACGATTGTGTTTATTTGGTTTTAAAAATGAGTTCCCAAAAGTATTAAAATCTTCTAATTAAACAAGGTGTTTTTGTTAATCTTTAACTAATCTGGGGTATACTCTTACATTGGTGATATAATATGCCCAAACTACAGACTTAATAACGTAGTAATGCCCTGTCTTATTACTCTTACCCCGTTTTTTTATGGTATTTTTTAAATGATAGTAATAGCTGAAGTGAGACCGGACTATGGCAAAACAGTGCCGGAATCTCAACTGGAATACAAATCGTATTCCGGCGATACCATCCAGTAAGAGACGCATAAAAATAAGTGGAAAAACATACCCCGAAGGGGTGTTTTTGGTCAGGGAAAAAAGGGAATTCCTGAAATTCAGAAATGTTTTTTTGGGATTCATATTGTCCAGCGTGGCGCCACCTACGTGATATACATGGCTTTGTCCCACGTAAAGAGTCCGGTGTCCGGCGTTTTTTGCTCTCCAGCACAGGTCAATTTCTTCCTGGTGAGCAAAATAATCTTCATCAAAACCCTCCAGGTTTTTAAAAACTTCTTTGCGTATGAACATACAGGCGCCGGTAGCCCAAAATATTTCCCGGGTATCGTCGTATTGTCCTTCGTCTTTTTCCAGGTGTTGAAATACACGCCCGCGGCAAAAAGGATAACCCAGCATATCAATATAACCTCCGGCAGCCCCGGCGTATTCAAAGTACTCTTTGTTTTTATAATCCAGTATTTTAGGCTGGGCTATGGCTACTTCCGGTTTGTTCCGGAAGATATCCCGGAAAGGGTCCAGCCAGCCCGGAGTGACTTCTATATCCGAATTGAGGAGACAAAAAAGATCGGCATTCACCTGTGTCAGCGCTTCATTGTATCCTTTGGCAAATCCCCCGTTTTCCCGGTTTTGAATAATCCGTACCTGTGGAAAGGATTCCCGAAGGAATTGCACGGAGTCATCCGTAGAAGCATTGTCTGCCACATAAATATCCGCCCCCTGAGAATATTCCAGTACCGAGGGGACAAATTGTTCCAGTAGTTGTTTTCCGTTCCAGTTAAGTATTACAACAGCTATCTCCATAGGTTACAAATTGGTCCGTCGTCATGGACGTGACCGGCTACGGCCAACCCCGTAGTATTATAAGTTAAAAAGGCACAAATTAACGACTATATGGGGGAATATCCTCCAAAAATATGTATTTTTCTTGTGTGTAGTCCAACCTGCAAAAGTAATGCTGCAGGCCATTGGTGACCATCAGGAAATCCGCTTTCAGGGCAAGGTTATACCTCGCTATTTGATCAAAGGTATGCTGTGTGATCCGAACTGAAGGTGCTTTACATTCCACGATCAGCGTAATATTGCCTTGCGGTGTGTAGACCACTACGTCGTAGCGTTTTTTTAAATGGTTTATTTTCAGTTCTTTCTCTACATTGATAAGTGATACGGGATAGTTCTTTTCCCGGATAAGGAACTGCACAACGTGTTGACGTACCCATTCTTCCGATTGCAGAACAATGAATTTTTTGCGGATGGGATCAAAAATATAGGTTTTATTTTCTCTATTTTTGATGCGAAAGTCATATGTAGGGAAATTTAAGGCCAGCATGGCGCAAATATAAGGAAAAGGATGAATGGATGTCTGAAGGGAGCGGATGGAGAGAACTACAAATTTTTGAAGGATATAATTCATGGATGAAGTAAAACGGATAGTAGCCGATATTAAGAAAGGAGATATAAAGCCTGTATACGTATTGATGGGCGAGGAGCCGTATTACATTGACAGAATTGCGGAGTTTATCGAAGGCAATATACTCTCCGAAGAAGAAAAAGGGTTCAATCAGGTCATCCTTTACGGGAAAGATGTTTCCGTCGGGGATATTATGGAGAGTGCCAAGCGTTACCCTATGATGGCAGAGCGGCAGGTGGTTATTGTAAAGGAAGCACAGGAACTTTCCAGGACCATAGAGAACCTGGTGCCTTATGCGGAGAACCCGCAGCCTTCAACGGTGTTGGTTATTTGTTATAAGTACAAAACCCTTGATAAACGGAAAAAACTGTACAAGGTGGTTAAAAAGGACGGGGTTCTTTTTGAAAGCAAAAAGCTTTATGAAAACCAGGTAGGTGATTGGATACGAAGAGTACTGGCCGGAAAAAAATATACGATAGCCCCTAAGGCGGCATTGATGTTGGTGGAGTTTTTGGGGACTGATCTCGGAAAGATAAACAATGAACTGGAAAAACTACAGCTTATACTTCCTCAGGGAACGGAAATAACACCCCGGCATATCGAGGAAAATATCGGTATAAGTAAAGATTATAACAACTTTGAACTTCGCAAAGCCATAGGGGAGAAGGATATGGTGAAAGCTACGAGGATCATTAATTATTTCGGGCAGAATCCTAAAGACAATCCGCTGGTGGTCACCGTGGCGCTCCTGTTTAATTTTTTCTCGCAGTTATTGCAATACCACGGACTGAATGACCACTCTCCGAAAAGTGTGGCGGGAGCACTGCGCATTAATCCGTTTTTCGTGAAGGAATACCAGGTGGCAGCACACAATTATCCGATGAAAAAAGTGAGTGCGGTGGTTGCTGTGCTCCGGGAAATGGATGTAAAAGGAAAAGGAGTCGGAGCTACCAACATACCACAGGCTGACCTGCTTAAAGAACTGCTGGTGAAAATTATGAGTTAACTTTCTTCCGGCGTCTTTTTAAGATCACAGTATTGAGATTGTCCTCTGTTAAGGCTCTAAAACCTTATTTCCGATAATATCGGGACGGGGATTATTACAGTGACGCTAGTTTCAATAAATTTTTTGTGTTGCCCTATGGTTATTAAGTCATTAAGTATCTGATTTATTGTGTGTTGCTTAAATAACTCAGTAACCTAATAACCAATAACTAAAGAGAGATTTCATTGCCTTTCTAAACCTCCGGACTTGTAGTCCGGAGTGATTTAGTCTTATATTTTAAGCGTACGGAGATTTCTTGCCAAGGGTTCCGTCTATACTGAATTTTCCCGGTCCGGTAAGGCTGATAACTACAAAAATAACAAGATAAAGCAATGCCATTTCTCTTTTTGCCAGTGGGTCACTGCCGTGAACGACGAACGCGGCAACGATCATGGTTATGATTGTGGGTATGGTTGCCCATCTGGTTTTGAAACCTATAATAACGAATATAGGAGCTATAAATTCACCGATCACAGCCAGAATAAGAGATATTTTTGCACCTACGCCCACAGGGTCCGGAAATTCGATTTCACCACCGTTCAGTAACATTTGTAATTTTCCGAAACCATGTGTCATTATCAGTGCGGAAGCACAGATTCTGAGCAGGGCCAGTCCCAGGCCGGAGGAGTTGTCTTTTTTCATGTTAAAATATATTATGGTTTGATTGTACTAAAATAGGAAATTATATTCTATGTGCTGCGGGTATGTCCGGTGAAATAGATAACTGAAGGACCTTAAATATGGGTGACATATGATGGAGAACCTTTGTTTCCGGGACTTGGAGGAGGAGTGGTAAGATGGATAAGGGATAAAAAAAACAGGCTACCTTTTGAGTAGCCTGTCTTGGAAATTTTTATAGTTTTTGACTATACTTCCTGTAATTTACTCAACGCATTGTTGAATACTTTATTAGGACGCATGGCATCTGTAGCAAGAGTTTCATCAGGAATATAATAACCTCCTATATCAACCGGTTTTCCCTGAATATTATTCATTTCTTCCACAATCTCCTGTTCCTTAGTCTCCAGTTCGGATGCCAGAGGAGTAAATTCGGCCTGTAAATCCTTGTCTTTGGTTTGTTTTGCCAAAGCCTGGGCCCAGTAGAGCGCAAGATAGAAGTGGCTCGTACGGTTATCCGGCTCATTTACCTTACGGGAAGGAGAGCGATCGTTTTCCAGGTATTTTTCCGTAGCTGCATCGAGAGCATCAGCCAGTACCAGGGCTTTTTCATTATTGTATTTATTGCCAAGATGTTCCAGCGAAACGGCCAATGCAAGAAATTCACCGAGAGAATCCCATCTCAGGTGATTTTCTTCAAGGAATTGTTCTACGTGTTTCGGAGCAGAACCTCCGGCACCTGTTTCAAACAACCCGCCACCGTTCATAAGCGGTACAATAGAAAGCATTTTTGCACTGGTGCCGACTTCGAGGATAGGGAAGAGGTCGGTCAGGTAATCGCGAAGCACATTCCCGGTTACTGAAATAGTATCTTCCCCGGCCTTGAGACGATCCAGGGTAAAGTGTGTTGCTTCTGCTGGAGCGAGGATACGGAGATCCAGTCCTTTCGTATCATATTCCGGCAGGTATTGGTTTACTTTTTTGATCAGTTCCGCATCGTGGGCACGGTTTTCATCCAGCCAGAAGATGGCGGGAGTCTGTGTAGCTCTGGCACGGTTAACAGCCAGTTTCACCCAATCCTGTACGGGAGCATCTTTGGTCTGACACATTCTCCAGATGTCACCTTTTTCCACAACGTGCTCCATAAGAATATTTCCTTCGCTGTCCGTTACCTGAACAGTACCGTCGGCGGGGATTTCAAAAGTTTTATCATGTGAGCCGTATTCTTCCGCTTTTTGTGCCATAAGCCCTACATTAGGTACGGTACCCATAATGGTAGGATCGAATGCCCCGTGTTTTTTGCAGAAATCGATAGTAGCTTCGTATACGGCGGAATAACTGCTGTCCGGTATCACGGCTTTAGTATCCTGTGCTTTACCTTCTGCATTCCACATACGACCGGAATTCCGGATCATAGCAGGCATGGATGCGTCAATGATAACGTCACTCGGCACGTGAAGATTGGTAATGCCCCTGTCGGAGTTTACCATGGCCAGGTCCGGTCCGTTTGCTATACAGGTTTTGATTTCTGCTTCAACAGCATTTTTCTGATCTTCCGGAAGCGATTGCACCACGGCAAGGATATCTCCCAGGCCATTGTTGGCATCGGCGCCCGCTTTTTCGAGTATGTCACCGTATTTTTCGAATACCGGGGCAAAGAATACCTTTACGGCATGACCGAAGATGATAGGATCGGAAACCTTCATCATGGTGGCTTTCATGTGCAGGGAAAACAAGACGCCTTGTTCTTTGGCATCTTTCACCTGTTCCTGTATAAATGCAATCAACGCTTTTTTACTCAGGGCGGTACCATCCACAATCTCTCCTTCGAGCACGGGAAGACTTTCTTTAAGTACGGTCATGGAACCATCAGCCTGTTTCAGGCTTATTTTTAAAATATCCTTCTGCGTAAGGGTATAAGATTTTTCGTTATGCATAAAATCCCCGGCATCCATGGTAGATACGTGAGACTTGGAATCCGCACTCCATGCCCCCATACTGTGCGGATGTTTGCGGACATAATTTTTTACGGCTTTCGGAGCCCTTCTGTCGGAGTTTCCTTCCCGTAATACTGGATTAACGGCACTTCCCTTGATTTTGTCATAACGGGACTTTACTTCCTTGTCTTTGTCCGTAGACGGGGCATCCGGATAGTCGGGAATGGCGTATCCCTTGCGCTGTAATTCTTTAATGGCGGCTTCGAGCTGTGGCACGGAAGCACTAATGTTAGGCAATTTTATAATATTGGCATCCGGAGTCTTTGCGAGTTCTCCGAGTTCAGCAAGGGCATCATTCACGCGCTGGGATTCGGTCAGGTAATCCGGGAAACTGGCAAGGATTCGTCCCGCAAGAGAAATATCCTTTACTTCGATACCGATCCCGGAAGAGGCGGTAAATGACTGTATGATGGATAATAAAGAACGCGTAGCGAGAGCAGGAGCCTCGTCTGTTTTTGTGTAAATTATCTTGGGTGTTTGTGACATGATTATGAAAGGTAATTTTTTGAAATAAAATTAATGGGTTTGATGTATTTTAAGCGAGAGCAAATATACAATTAAATGTGGGAATGAGGGAATTAGAGATTCCTAAAAATTGGCAGGAAATAAGTGGAAATTGTTATAATTACTGACGGTTGGGAGGGAAGACCGAAAGTTGTTCCGTTTTTTTTGTTGTGCATTGCATATTACCGGTTTCATCTCTCCGAAACTTACAACCTGTAATATTCTTTAGTTGATAGTTCTTTAGTTTGGGAGTTGGTTAGCTACTGATTTACGGAGGGGACTGACGGAAACTGTTGTTTGTTCTCAATGGCTCCGCAACTTATTCTTGATCTGAGTTTTTTATTCGGACTATCCGTAATTTTTGCCTCGTCCGCAACTTTTAGGAATGATCCCATATTTTTCCCGCTGTTCGGATTGTCGGAAAACAAAAGCCATATCATCGTATTATTCGTTGATATGGCTTTTTGGAAATCATTGATCGAATCTTTTATCCCTCGGTGTTATTGCCGAGTTTGCAAACTCCGGTTGCCAGTCCGTTCAATCATTTCCTGCGGGAAGCACTTTTGCAGCCGTACTGTCTTTGTGTTTCCCTATACTTTTTCAAACTTCCTACTGTGGTTCACGAAGCTTTCGTAAATCTCTTCGGCTTAAAAACTGGGTTTTTAACTTTCTGTCAAACTCTTGTATTGTGTATTACAATAGTGATTTTCGAGACTTTATTTGAAAAAGCATTATATTACAAGAACATTTTTTATGTGTCTTGTATTATAAAAATACGAAAAAAATATGAGAAAGAAAAAAAACAGTAGTTTAAAGATCAACAATTTATGAACCGAAGTTATTAACAATGGTTAATAAAAAAGCCATCCTGGCAGGATGGCTTTGAATACTTTTTGGCAAAGGCTAAAATTAACCCCGGACTTCTTTGATCCTTGCTTTTTTACCGCGAAGGCCTCTGAAGTAGAATATACGTGCTCTTCGTACTTTACCTTTTTTGTTGATTTCAACTTTTTGAAGTGCAGGCATGTTAACAGGGAAAATACGTTCTACACCTACGGTACCGGATATTTTCCGGATAGTAAAAGTTTCTGAAGCACCGGTGCCTCTTCTTTGAATTACCACTCCTTTGAAGAACTGTGTACGTGTTTTTTCACCTTCCTTAATTTCGTAATACACAGTAATTGTGTCTCCGGCAGAGAATTCCGGGAAATCCTTTCTTGTAACGAATTCGTCCTGGACAAATTTTACCAGACTTTCCATGGTTATATCTTTTATAAATAGTGTTTTTTCAAAGCAACATGCACGTCTTTCGCCAGAGGTTGATCTGAAATCGGGTGCAAATATAAATAATTATTTTAATCGATGCAATGCCCCGGTTGTTTATTTCAGTACGGGAGAGCCTTCCACACTTCCCTGGTTTCTAAACTCTTCACTGGCTTTGAGTATCAAAGTATCTTTTTCACGGATATCGCCGAATATCTCCGTTTTTCCGGCCCCGTTTCCGCCTACGGCAATCGGGACCCATATGGTTTTTCCTCCGGATATTTTAATAATATACATGCCTTCCGTGGAATTCAGCACGGCAGAAGAAGGGATTACGAAAGAACCGGGCCTGGATTTTATGGGGATGGAAACTTCTGCAACCATCCCGGGAAGCAGGGTTCCGTCCGTATTCCGGACATCCATTTCCGTGCGCTGGGACCGTAACCTGTTATCCAACGCCCCGGCCAAACGCGATACTTTTGCTTCGAAATGACGGTTAGGAAGTGCTTTTACGGCAAATGCAATGGTATTTTGAAGGGAAAGATAACTGATGTATCCTTCCGGTACGTTGACGACCAGGCGAAGGTTCTTCTGTTCTCTCAATGTAAAAATAGGTAACTCGGACCCTCTGCCCGAAGGGCCCACATAGGCACCGGGGCTTACGTTCCTCGCTGTGATAACGCCGTCAAATGGAGCTTTGATCTCAAGATAGTTCCGGTTAGCGACGATTTCATGGTAATTGGCCTTTGCCGCTTCGAGCTGTGCGAGATCTGATTCCTGTTTGGCAAATGCTATATCGAGATCGTTCCGGGAAACAGTTCCGGGAGTTTTGCTCGTTTCCAGGAGACGATTGTAGGTGGCTTTACTGGAAATATACAGGGCTTCCTGTGATTTCAGGCGTGATTCGGCTGCTGCCAGTTGGGAATTGATCTCGGGAGCCTCCAGTACGGCTAACAGCTGGCCGCTTTTTACCTGGCTTCCTATATCTGCCTGAAGGGTTTTTATAAAACTGTTGACTTTGGCATACAGGTCTACTTCCTGGTATGCGGTTAACTCCCCGGGAATGCGGATACTGGAGGATAAACTGTCTTTTTTGACCGTGAAGGCTTCCGGTCCGCCCGCGTCCGTTACGGTTTGACTGCGGTTTTCACCGGCATTTCCATGCCCGCAGGCCTGTAGTGCCAGGGCAATACAGAGAAATGAGAATAAGGAGTAGTTGGTACGTTTCATGACATAACGGATAAAAGTAGAATGTGATATTTTTTGATATGGATATTGCATGTTTGTGTTTTTATTGCGGAAGTTTTGTATAGTGAATGCTGTCTTCGTCCTCAGGGTCCAGGGATACACTTTGTGTGGATGCCTTTCCTTGTCCCCATGCGAAGGCCAGGGGAAGAATGAGTAGCGCGGCGAAGGTCGAGGCCACAAGCCCCCCGATAACCGCCCTTCCCAAAGGAGAGGACTGGTCTCCCGCTTCTCCTATACCTATGGCCATAGGTATCATACCCACTACCATGGCGAGTGCGGTCATTACAATGGGGCGCAAACGCAATGCGGCAGCTTGTTTTGCCGCAGTAAGGGCATCTCCGGACTCCATGCGTATTTGTTCCGCATTGGTTATTAACAGAACAGCGTTGGAGATGGATACGCCTACGGACATGATGATCCCCATGTAAGATTGCAGGTTGAGGGTAGAACCACAGAGCATCAGCAATACCAGTGATCCCAGGAGTACCGCCGGTACGGTGGCCAATACAATAGCAGATACTTTGAACGACTGGAAATTGGCTGCCAGCATGAGGAATATAACTACAATGGCAACGATGAGCCCGTTTTCAAGACTGCTCATGGTCTCATCCATAGTGTCACTCATTCCTATGAGGTCAACATTCAGTCCTCTCGGGAGTTCTCCTAGGGAAGCGATGGCCTTTTTTACATCTCCGGCAGCACTTGCCAGGTCTTTGTGATCAGTATTTGCGGTAACCGTAAGCGTTGGCATAGCCCCGAGATTGTCGGTTTCTCCATAACTGCGCCCTTCGGATAAAGTAGCAATATCCCCGAGTACCGGCCTGGAGGAATTTTCCAGGAGCGGGATCTCAAGGATCTGTTGCTGATCCGTCATTTTATTTTCCGGAACCTGGACCTGTACGCTATAGCTGTATCCTGCCTTTTCATCAATCCACACGTTTTTTTCCGTAAAGCGGGAGGAAGAGGTGGAGGCTATGAGAGAACGGGAAATGTCGCTTACATCTACACCGAGTTGTGCAGCACGTACCCTGTCTATGTTGATATTGATGGCGGGATAATCTATAGATTGCCCGATCTGTACATCCCTGAGATAGTCTATTTGCTTCAATATGCTAACCATTTTTTTGGCGTATCGCTCATTGAGCCTTTTATCTCTACCGGAAAAACGGACTTCAATAGGGGTAGGAGAACCCTGGCTTAAAATTTTGTCCGTAAGCTCTATAGGTTCAAAGGACAATTTCATTTCCGGGACGGTTTTTTGGGCCATTTCCCGGATTTCGTCTTTCAATACATCAAGATCATGATGCCCCCCTTCTTTCAGGGCTACCTGTAATACGGATTCATGCGGGCCTGCTACCCAGAGAAATATGGGGCTGATGGAAAACAGTTGGGGGTGTAGACCTACGTAAGCAGAAGTGATGGAAACATTTTCTTTGCCTACAAGGTCTTCTACACCGCGTATCAGTTTTATGGTTTCCCGTTCGTTGCGTTCTATACGCGTTCCGTCCGGCATGCGGAGCCTTACCTGGAACTGCCCGCCGTTTACTTTGGGCAATACATCCCGTCCGATACTGTTTACGAGGATAGCAGCGATAAATCCGATCATTAGTATATACCCGGTAACGATGATTTTGCGATAAGGAAGCATCCGGTCAATAAAACGCAGGTATCGCATACGAAGGCGTTCGAAACGGCTGATCTTGCCGTCCCTGTTACTGTCTTCCCTTTCCACCAGTTCCGCTTTCTGGTTCCAGGTATTGGACTCACTTTCGGTATCCAGTCCGGATCGTTGATATTCTTCACTGTCTGACAAGGGTTCACCGCTTTTGTGATAATGGTGCTTCGTTTTCATCAGCCAGTTGGCCATTATAGGCACAAAGGTCTGCGCCAGGAAGTACGAAACCACCATACTGAACCCTATGGACAGGGCCAGGGGAAGGAACAGTGAACCGGGAATACCGCCCATGGTGAATGCCGGGGCAAATACCGCGAGGATACAGAGCAGGATGAGAAGTTTAGGGAAGGCAATTTCCTTACAGGCATCCCATATAGCCAGGGCTTTGGGTTTGCCCATATCCAGGTGTTGATGAATATTTTCTATGGTAACCGTACTTTCGTCCACAAGTATACCAATGGCCAGGGCCAGTCCGCTCAGGGTCATGATGTTTATGGTCTGACCGAAGAGGTTAAGGAAAAGTATGGCCGAAATAATGGATGCCGGGATCGTAAGGATAACAATGAGGGCCCCTCTTATGTCCCCGAGGAATAACAATACCATAAGACCGGTGAGCACGGCCCCTATGATCCCTTCATGGAGCAGGCTTTCTACGGAATTCATTACATAGGCGGACTGGTCGAACTCGTAACTGAGGTGCACGTCTTCCGGGAGTTGTTCCTGTATCCTCGGGATGGCGTTTTTCAGGTTCTGAGTAACTTCCCAGGTGGAAGCATCTGCGCTTTTGGCTATACTGAGGTATACGGAACGACGCCCGTTTACCAGTGCATATCCTGAAGTGACATCTGCACCGTCTTCAACCGTAGCCACATCTCTCAGGTATATGTTGTCTACTCCTCCTTTGAAAAGAGGGATGTTTTCAAAATCTTTAATAGAGCGTATGGTAGTGTTGGCCGGGGTGATATAGTTTTTATCCCCTATACGAACATTTCCCGAGGGGGCCGTCTGGTTATTGAGTCGTAAAGCCTCCACAAGCTGGTCGGGTGTCATTTGATGTTGCCGGAGTAATTCAGGATCCGCTTTGATGACTACCGTACGCACATTTCCGCCGAACGGAGGCGAAGACACCAGTCCGGGAACGGAGGTGAAGGTAGACCTTACATAAATGTTGGCCAGGTCCAGCAGTTCATTGTTACTGCGTTGTTCACTGCTGAGCACCAGTTGTCCTATAGGCAGGGTGGAGGCATCGAACCTTATGATAAAAGGCGGATTGGACCCTGGCGGGAACGCGGCCTGTATACGGTTGGAGAAAGCACTTACTTCTGCTGCCGCCTGGGCCATATCCGTGCCCGGGTAAAAATTGATCTTCATCAGGGTAAGGCCCTGGATGTTTTTGGTTTCAATACTTTTTACTCCGTTGACAAAGAGAAAAATGTTGATGTAACTCTTCGCGAAAAAGGATTCCATTTGTTCCGGTGTATATCCTCCGAAAGGATGGGAAACATAGATCACCGGCATATCCAGTTGCGGGAAAATGTCTATTTTAATATCGTTGACAGCTTTTATCCCGAAGAAGAAAAGGGTGACAACCAGTACGAGGATGGTTATCGGTTTTCGTAAGGCAAAGCGTATTAAGTTCATATATTTTTAGATATAGATGGTTTATAACTGATCTTCGAACAGGCCGAAATCGCCGGTTGCAGCCGCTTTTAGCAGGAAGGCCTGCCATACGTTGTTGTAGGCGATATCCCTGTCTGTTTCGGCACGGACAAGTGCATACAGGGCCTGGGTTACTGTGTTCAGATCCGTAAGGCCGTTTTCGTACAATACGGTTTGGCGGTGATAGGCTTCGCGGGCTGCGTTTACCTGTACCGGGGCTTCCTCGTAATTGTCCAGGGCATTTTGGATCTTCTGTTCGGAATATTTTAATTGTGCCTCTATCTGTTGTTTTGCCAGTTCGTATTCGTCACGTAATCCCTGGCTTATATACTTCTGTGCCTTTACCCGTTGCGATCCGCGGAATGGCTCGGTTATATTCCAGTTAATGCCGATCCCCAGCAGGTAATTGGCCCTTTTGGGTTCAATACCGTCCCAGTAATTTGTGGTAAACGCTTCATTGTTTGTTGCATAGTCGTGGAAAAAACCGGAACCACGGGTCTGGATCACCCCAACGAGATTTACGGAAGGTAAAAAGGAAGCTTTCAGGAATTTAGCCTGGGTATCACTATAGTTCACCCGGCTTTCATACCATTGCAATACAGGATGTGTATCTGTTTGCGTTACCCGGGATTTCTGGTCCGGTGTCATGGGAATTCTGGAGATAAACAGGGTATCCGGGACAAATTCACCCGGTGGCATCCCCATTAATTGCGCCAGGTTATTGCTTTGTTCCTGCTCGTTGTCAATGGCTTTGGTGAGGGTTATCCTGGCATTGGAATATTCGGCATTGGCCTGTAGTGAGTCTACACCTGCAATGAGTCCGCTTCTGGTCCTGGCAACTACGATATTGCGGAATGTTTCCGCACGTTCCAGGTTTTTCCGGTACGATAGTACCAGTTGATGAGCGGCCACGACCTGGAGGTAGGTAGCGGCTACTTTTACTTTATGCTGAAAGATCTCTTGTTGCCAGTCTTTGGAATCGCGATCGGTTGCAGCTTTGGCAGTACGCGTTCGCTGTTTGGCTTTTCCAAAGGCAAATACTTCCCAGTTAAAACTGGCAAAGTACAGCGATCCGAAAGCGGCATCCCAATTTTCCTCTTCAAATACCGGACCGGAAGAAGCCAGTCCGGAACCGCCGAAACCAAAAGAAGGACCGTAAAGCCCGTTTATGGTACCATAATCATTACGTGCACCTACGGTTATATCCGGTAAATATGTTCTCCGGGCTTCTTTTTCCAAAGCTCCGGATGCCCGATAGTAGGCATTCTTAGCCTTAATGCTTCCGTAGTTACCAATGGCCAGGGATACGGCTTCTTTTAAAGGAAGGACTTCCTGTCCATAGGCTCCGGTAAGTATACAAAATGTTAATAGCAGGACAGACTTTCTTTTGTCCGGGAGATGAAACTTCTGCATCACAGCAAATGATTAATATTAGTTTGGTACAGTAAATGAAAAGCATCATTTTGAAGCAAATTTGAAGTATCGGACGGTAAAGGGAATTTTTAGGAATTATTTATGAAATCAGGCAAGGACCGGGTCTTTGATTTTTTGCACTTTAATATCTGTAGTCCTGTTGTCCGTTCCGTTGTTAAAATAAATGACTAACGCGTGCCAACCTTTATCATAACGATAGGCTATCGTGAAATTGTGCAGCTGGCATATTTGTTTTACGATAGACAACCCAAGACCAATTCCCGAGTTACACTGATCACCTTTCTTAAACCGCATAAACAATTCTTCCGTAGGGATTTTCGGAGGCCTTCCCGTATTCCGCATTATAAGGCGATCGGGAGTGAGAAACATTTCTATGTTACCTTCTTCATAATTATGTCTTATGGCATTGCTGAAAAGATTGGATAGTAAAATTTCGGCCAGTACGGGGTGTATCTTCAGTAATACCTTTTCATTGATATCGGTTTTCACC
Source organism: Sinomicrobium halophytocola (assembly GCF_052983395.1). Lineage (NCBI taxonomy): Bacteria > Pseudomonadati > Bacteroidota > Flavobacteriia > Flavobacteriales > Flavobacteriaceae > Sinomicrobium > Sinomicrobium halophytocola. The sequence continues at coordinate 71,885 of NZ_JBRKIT010000011.1, read as the reverse complement.
TTTAATCTCTTTAACGAGGTGCGTTCTTCGTACATTCCCAGGACTTCTCTGGCAGAATTACGGAAATCGAGCAGTTGAGAAGTTTCGAATTCATGGTTTTCGAGTTTGGTGAGGAAGAGGAGCGAACGATTGATACGCGAGAGTTTATCAATGGCTTTATACATTTCTTCTATAAGCCTGGCCTGTGATTCATCAATCCGTGTTTCCGTAAGCAGTTCCATTTTACTGCGTAATATGGCCAATGGTGTTTGCAGTTCGTGCGAGGCATTTTCACTGAATTCTTTTACCGAAGCGTAGTCTTCAATAGCCTTATCGGTCATTTTTTTCAGGAACAGGTTAAGTTCTTTGAATTCTGTGGTATTTGTTTCCGGGAGTTCTAAAGTCGTTTTTCCTTTTAGATTGAAATTTTTAATCGCTTTCATGGTATGGCGAAGCGGTGTAAAAATGTATCTTGAGAGTATCCGGGCGCACAAGAGAAGAGATATGATAATGAGGAGCATTTTCCAGAAAATAGAATGGAGCATCCCGGCCAGTATTTCTCCTGATTTGGTCACATAATCAAAGGAGGATACCTGGTAATTATGCCCTGCGATTTCGTAATAGGAGGTAACCCGGATCAGACATTCTTTATTACCGTTTTCTTCATTGTGCTTAAAAGTTTCCTCTATGCATACTTTGTCTTCCGGAAGGGGACCTTCAAAAGGGGCTATCTGAATAGGTCTTCCCTGGGTAAAATGACTTGTCGTACCACCGGTTTGCATTTGTGATGCAGCGCGATCATTGGCCTGGATCATCCTGTTTATTTCGGCCTGGTCCATGGCTTTTTTGATATTCCGGAGCGCTATGTACATACTTATAGGCGTCACCAGGAATACTACGCCGATGAACCATAAAGTTATTTTGTTGAGAAGCTTCATGAGTTGGTAGTATTGAACTTGTATCCCAGACCGTAAATGGTTTCTATGTAATCCGACCCACCCAGGGCATGGATCTTTTTCCGGAGGTTCTTGATGTGTTGATAGATAAAATCAAAATTGGGTAAATTATCCGTATGGTCTCCCCATAGATGGGTGGCGATGGATTGCCTGGATAGTACCCTGTTCTTATTGACAATAAAATAATGCAGTAAGTCAAATTCCTTGGGAGTTATATCCAGTTTGTTATCCCGGATAAAGATCTCCATGGTGTTTGTGTTCAGACTTATTTCATTACAGGTCAAAAGGCTGGTCCCTTCTGTTTTTTTTCTACGGTACACAGCGCGAAGACGCGCGTGTAGTTCCGGAAGGTGAAAGGGTTTGGTAATATAATCGTCCCCTCCGCTTTCCAGTCCCGCTATTTTGTCATCCAGCGCGTCCTTGGCGGAAACGATGAGAACACCGCTCATTATTTTTTCATGCTGCATAAAGCGGAGCAGTTCCAGGCCACTTCCGTCCGGCAACATAATATCCAGTAGTATACAGTCATAACTGTAAAACAGCAGCTTTTCACGGGCGCTGTCAATGCTGTCGGCATGTTCGCAGACAAATCTTTCACCAACCAGGAAATCATGAACACTTTCCGAAAGTTCTTTGCTGTCTTCTACGATGAGTACTTTCATCTGTTTATTTTTTATTGTTTTTCAACGGTCATGCTTCGACCGGCTCAGCACAGGAATGTAACCCCTGCCGACAGGCAGGCAGGTTTGATGACCAAAATAATCATAGTCCTGTGAGTCTAAAGATTCTTTTAGTCATGTTGGTTTCATGAAACATCAATCTAATTAATAAAAAAATTGGCACTAAATAGCTACAGAAAAACAAAGTTTGTATATACAATCAGAAGGATTGTCGCGGCAATTTCAGTAGAATAAAGTTAAGTCAAAAAAAATTATTGAAGGAGAAAAGTATGTATTTATAGGAATGTTTTAGTAATTAGTATCTCCGATTGCTGTTTTTTGAAAAAAGTAGCGGATTGTTTTCACAAAAATAAAAGCAAGGGACATGTTTTTTTGTGAAAAATGATGAATTAAACATTAAAAAAGAATATTGTTTTTTGTAGTTTTAGAACCGGGAAACACATGTGTAAAACCAGGGTTATCCATTGAACAAAGCTAACTCAAATAATTTAGTAGCATTAATAAAACAGGGAGACGAAAAGGCTTTTGAAACGCTTTACCGTCTTTATGCCAATAACCTGTTTATTATAGCCAGGTCTTATCTCCGTGACGATTTTTCTGCAGAAGAGATCGTGCAAGGCATTTTTATATCTGTTTGGGATAAAAGAAATGAAATCCGGGTTAAGGGTAATGTCGGTGGGTATTTATTTAAAATGACTAAAAACAGGTGCCTGGACATACTCCGTAAACCCCGAAAAATAGTTTCCATGGAAGATGAGGCTATGCTGTTGGAAGACACCATAAATTTCAAAGCGCTGGAAGACAGGGAAGCTTCTTTTTTACTGGAAGAAGAACTGGAAAAGCGCATTGAAGAAGCCGTTGAATTATTACCGAAAACCTGCAGAAAAGTATTTCTCAAGACCAAAGTGGACGGACTTAATTACCGGGAAACCGCCGAAGAACTTCATATATCGATAAAGACGGTAGAGAGCCATATGACAAAAGCCCTGAAACATATGCGTTTTCATCTGAGAGAATTTATGTCCTGCTTTCCTTTTTTCGGGTAATTCCGGTTCTCCGGAGAATTTATCCTGTTGAACTCAATAATTTTATCAAAAATGACCGGCCATTCCGATTGTGCGGAAGGGACTTTTGAGTATGTTTTTTTTATTTTGTTAAAAAAGACCGGTTTTTATTGAGGATGACACCAAAATATAAGGATGGAACTTATTTATTAAAAAATTTCACGGAAAAACTCAGGGTGTTTATATTTTTTAACGTCTTATTAATACAGGCTTAACATTTTATTGTGGTATGGAAGATGAAACTTTACTGAAATATATAAAAAACCAACTGGGAAATAGGGAAAAACGGTTGGTGGCAGAATGGATAAATACTTCGGATGAAAATCAGGAACAGTATAACATGCTTAAAGCAAAGTATACCGCTTCCGGGTTTAATGATCCGTTGCTTGATGTGGATAGGACATATACTAAAATAAGAGAGCGGAAAAGAAGGCAAAAGCTAAAAAATGGAGTGTTAAAATGGATACCTGTAGCGGGAGTCCTGGTTATCGGATGGCTCGCTTATGATTTTTTGAATTCGCAGAAGATAGCCAAAGATGAGATTATTAGTGATATTGAGATGAGAATAGTTGAAGAATCGACTCCTAAAGGAATTAGCAGGGAAATAATGCTTCCGGACGGGACTAAAGTTGTTCTCAATGTAGACAGCAAATTACGGTATTCCGGAACTTTTCAGGATAGTTTAAGAGAGGTGTTCCTCACCGGAGAGGCCTATTTTGAAGTGAAAAAAGATGTTTCCAGGCCATTTGTCGTACATGCCGGGGATATGAATGTCAAAGTATTGGGAACATCTTTTAGCGTCCGTTCCTATTCTGAAGATGAAGATACCAGGACGACTTTGGTAGATGGGGTAGTGGAGATAGAAAGCGCTTACGGGGTTCCGGTGAAACTGAAACCATTACAGACTGCTTCACTGGACAAAGAGGACAAGCGTATTGAGATAAAACGTGTTTCGGCGGAAGAAGCGGTTTCCTGGAAAGAGGGGAAGCTCATTTTTAGGGAAACCCTCATGGAGGATGTATTGGAAGATCTGGAACGCAGGTATGATGTGAAATTTGATATTCAGTCTGAAGTGCTTTACGATTATCTGTATACCGGAACTTTTGATAACCTGACGATAGATGAAGTACTTAAGGTACTTAAAATCTCATCTCCTATTGAGTATAAAAGGGAAAATGAAAAAATAATATTGTATTGAGATGAAAAATAAAGAAGAAGGTGCGGTAACACCTTCTTCCTGTTGAGTGTTTAATTAAACTAAAACCAGTCTTGTTTTAATCAAAAAAACGTTTAAAAGTATGAAAAAAAATTATCGTTTTAAATCGTTTTACAGGCATTCCTATCCCGGTTCGGGAAAGGTACCGGTAAAACAAATGATCAGGATTATGAAGATCTATGTTGTATTGGTATGTCTGACTATCGGAGAATTATTCGCGGCAAACCTTCGCGCACAGAATATTTCTTTGCGAATGGAACAACAAAACCTGTCCGAAGCTCTTGCGGCAATTGAACAGAAGACAGATTATCATTTCTTCTATAATGCCCGTTTGGTAGATGTTTCCAAAAAGGTAAGTATTAATGTAAGCGATATGAAACTGGAGGAAGCTTTGACACAGTTACTTCACAATGTTAATATCGATTATAAGTTGGTAAAGGACCAGATTGTACTTTTTCCTAAGGGAGATACCTATGTGGTGGAGATGATTGAGGAGCTTATTAAAGAAATAGAGGAGAAAAATTCACGAAAGGAAATAGAAAGGGTTGATCTACTGCTCGAAGAAACCGCAAAAGGCTTAAATAGTGTAATCCAGGATATGGTAAGCGGTACAGTAACCGACCAGGATGGTATTCCTTTACCAGGAGTTAATATAGTTGTTAAAGGGACCACAACGGGAACTCAAACGGATTTTGACGGAAAATATACCATTCCTGCGAATGAAGGCCAGGTGCTAATATTTTCTTATGTGGGACAAAAAACAACTGAGATTAGAGTCGGGGTTTCAGGGCTCGTAGACTTACAAATGGAGGAAGATGCTCAGGCTTTGGAAGAGGTTATTGTAGTGGCTTATGGTACAGTTAAAAAAGAAAGTTTTACAGGTTCTGCAACCCAGATAAATGCTGATAATCTTGAAAAAAGAACAATAACTAATCCATTGGCAGCATTGGAAGGTGCTGCTGCGGGAGTAAATGTTTCCGCTGCAAACGGTCAGCCTGGTGCTCCGCCCAATATTAGAATAAGGGGGGCAGGATCTTATGTAAGTTCTGCCGGCGATAGTCGAAGAGGATCTTTTAGTGATCCCAATTCTCCTATCTATATTGTGGATGGTGTTCAGTTTAACGGAGATTTATCCAGTATAAACTCGTCGGATATAGCAAGCATGACTGTTTTAAAAGATGCTGCGTCCACTTCCTTGTATGGTAGTAGAGCTGCCAATGGAGTGGTTATGATTAAAACAAAAAGTGGTAAAAAAGGAAAAGGTAGTGTTACCTTAAATATAAGCCAGGGTATTACATCGAGATCTATTCCGGAATACAATAGATTAAACGCTTCACAATACTATCCTTTAATGTGGGAAGCCTTACGAAATAGTTTGTCTATATCCGGGACTACGCCTGTCCAAGAAGCTAATGAAAGAGCTTCGGCCGAGATATTTGACGAGTTGGGGCAAAATCCTTTTAATGTCTCTAATGATCAGATAGTTTTGCCAAATGGACAATTGAACCCCAATGCCAGCTTATTATATCCCGAAGATTTGAATTGGCAAAAGCCTTTGATAAGATCCGGTTCCCGTAGTAATATTGATTTATCTTATGGTGGAGGAACAGAAAAATCAGATTATTATGCGTCTATAGGATACCTGAAGGAGGATGGATATATTTTAAACTCAGATTTCCGTAGAATTACGGCAAGGGTGAATGTGAACACAGAACTTGCAAGCTGGGTTAAAACTGGTTTGAATTTATCGGCAACAGATACGGAATCAAATCAGGCCGCAGATGCGGGGAGTAGTTCTTATGTGAATCCTTTCCGAACTACAAGATATATAGGTCCCATTTATTCTGTACATCAACATGATCCTGTAACGGGTGAATATATATTGGATAGAAATGGTCAAAAAGCCTATGATCTTGGAGATAATCGTGTAGGAGGCGGAGGTAGTGGACGAAATGTAATCCAGGAAACGCTTCTCAATATAGATCAGGATAAAGTGTTTACGGTATCTACAAGAGCGTACGCCGAATTTTATTTTCTTAATGATTTTACCTTTACCGTAAATGGAGCTATAGATAAAAGGTATTACGATAGAAAACAGCTTCAAAACCCTATTGTAGGTGATGGTGCCCCGGAGGGAAGGACTTATAGAAGGTCTACGAATAGAACAACTATAAATTTCAACCAACTATTAAATTATACCAAACAGGTTGAAAAACATAATTTTTCTGTTTTATTGGGACATGAAAGCTATGAAACGGAATATGATAATTTTTATGGAGCGAGACAATCTCAGGTAGTAGATGGTAACATAGAGCTTGTTAATTTTATAACTACACAAAATTTAACTTCATATCTTCGAAAGCTTACTACGGAAGGATACTTTGCCAGATTAAACTATGATTTTGATAATAAATATTTTATAACAGGGTCTTATCGCAGGGATGGTTCATCCCGCTTTCATAAAAGTGAAAGATGGGGAGATTTTTTCTCTGTCGGTGCTGCATGGCGTATTGACCAGGAGAATTTTCTTAGGGATGTGGACTGGATTGACCTTTTGAAGTTAAGAGGGTCATACGGGGAAGTTGGTAACGATAATTTGGTTTTAGGAGATGATAACGCTCATGGATATTATGCAAGTTATCCACTGTTTGCACTGAATTATAATAATGCCGGTGAAGGAGGTGTTCTTTTGGAAACTCTTGGAAATGAAAATCTGAAATGGGAAACCAATGTGCAATCGGATGTAGCATTAGAATTTGGCTTTTTAAATAACAGGATATCCGGAACAATTGAATACTACAATAGAGAATCAAAAGATTTACTTTTCAGAGTGCCCTTACCTTTGTCCGCAGGTCTTGATGATTTTCCTGATAATATAGGTAGTTGGACCAACAGTGGTTTCGAAATAGGTTTGAATTTCGAAATAATTCAAAATGAAAATTTTTCATGGGATTTTAATATAAATGCTTCTACACTGAAAAACAAAATTACCGAATTGTCACAGGACGAAATTATTAATGGATCCAAAAAACTGGTTGTAGGTGGAGATTTTTATAATTATTGGATGCGAAAATGGTACGGTGTAGACCCGGCAGATGGAGCCGCATTATATTATGCAAGTCCGGAAGCAATTGAAGCCGGAAGTGGAGATTTAAGGGAAATAGACGGAACTATGGTTACTACAAACCATAACAATGCAGAATACGGATTTGCCGGTACTGCAACCCCGGATGTTTTCGGAGGTTTTGGGAGTAACATTAATTATAAAGGATTCTCACTTGGTTTTACATTTACATACCAAATAGGAGGAAAAATTTACGATACGAACTACTTAAGCTTAATGCACTCAGGAGAATATGGTACCGCCTGGAGTACGGATATTTTAAAGAGGTGGCAGAATCCGGGAGATGTAACGGATGTACCAAGATTGGATGCATCGCAAACCACACCTTTTGGTGCGTCATCGGATAAGTGGCTGGTGAAATCTGATAATTTATCCCTTAGACAAGTGAATATTGGCTATAATTTGAACAGTACCTTGACGGAAGCCTTTGGTATTTCATCAGCAAGAATATATGCTAGCGGTGAAAATTTGTTTAGAGTAACAGCAAGAAAGGGATTGGATGCAGGGGAAAATTTTAACGGGACCACTTCCAACAGATTTACGCCGGCAAGAGTTATATCTATGGGACTCAACATAACCTTTTAAAAAGATAGGAATGAAAAGTATTAGAAAAATAAAAGCTATTTTGACCATTGTGCTAATGGGTATCATTTTATGGTCATGTAACAGTGATTTTTTGGAAGAATCTCCTACAGAAAGTATATCGAATGATGATGCCGTTTCTACCACAAAAAATCTATTTGCAATAATAAACGGAATCCATAGATCACTCTATATACGTTATGATGAATCGCAAGGGCGTATTGGAGTAGGAGCGATGATGATTCAAAATGACGTATTAGGAGACGATTTTGTGATGACCTCCAGAGGAAACGGTTGGTTTGTATCTGCGGCAGCGTGGAACATGCATACTAATGCAAGTAGTACAGATAACAGATATCCTTACAAAATTTATTATAGGATTATCAGAAATGCAAATGAAGTAATAATTGGTGCAGAAACAGCAGAAGGACCCGACGAAGAAAAAAACATGGTGAAGGGGCAAGCGCTAACCTATAGAGCATGGGCGCACTTCCAGTTGGTTCAGTTGTATGGTAAAAGATATGATGCCTCGGGGGAAAATACCCAGCCGGGAGTTCCTATTCGTTTAATTCCTGAAAATGAACCTTTACCTCGCGCTAGTGTAGAACAGGTATATACCCAGGTAAATAAGGACTTGGATGAAGCCATAGTTCTTTTGGATGGCTATGAAAGGGGAAACAAATCTCATTTTGATAAATCTGTAGTATTGGGTTTGAAGGCCAGAGTAGCACTTGTTCAACAAAATTATAGCATAGCGGCTGAATATGCTGCTTTGGCGCGGGAAGGTTATAGCCTGATGTCTAATGATGAGTATTATGGCCAATTCAATACTTATACTAACGGTGAATGGATGTGGGGAAGTTATGTACAGGAAGATCAATCGGATACTTTTGGGAATTTCGGTGCTTATGTTTCGAGAAACTTTAGTTCTACCAATATTCGTACGAATCCAAAAGCAATAAACAGTTTATTGTATGATGAAATTTCGTCTACAGATATCCGTTCGAAATTATTTGATCCTACAGGGGAACATGATAGTTTACCTCCGGGTTACAGTATTGCATCCAATTTTGCTAAATTTCCTTATACTAACCAAAAATTTTTAGCAGCAGGAACCGGGGACAGTCGTATGGATGTACCTTATATGAGAGCAGCAGAAATGTACCTTATCGAAGCAGAGGCCCTTAGCTACATTGATGAGAATGCTTCTCGGGATATACTTTATGAACTTGCTTCAAACAGGGATCCGGAATATGTTCTGTCCACGAATAGTGGACAGGATTTGAAGGAGGAGATTTATCTGCAAAGAAGAGTAGAACTTTGGGGAGAAGGTTTTAGATTTTATGACCTGAAAAGGTTAAACTTACCTTTAGACAGAACCGGTGCAAATCATGTAGGAAGTGTTATTAATAATATATATACGGTTCCGGCAGGTGATAATCGCTGGCAGTGGCTAATTCCATTGGATGCTATTAATGCTAATCCATTATTAGAGCAAAACCCTATTTAATTAACTGAAATTTTTCAGGAGGCCGTCTTTTTTAGACGGTCTTTTGTATATGAACTCATTTTGCGGCCTCCCGATAATCATGGGATGGGAAAAGGTTTAAACGAGTTCTACTTATGGAGATTCCTTAAAACTTTATACCATGAAGAAAAAACAACTAAAAACCAGGCTATCCTTAAACAAACAAACAATCAGTAAATTGTCCGGAAAAGAAGCATCCCGTATTATAGGAGGCGATGGAGATACTACTCAAAACCATACCATCTGTGATTGCGATCTGGCTGAAACAGACCAGGGCGGTGGATGCGAAGGTTCTTTTATGACGGTTTGCGGAACATTGGGGTGCGGGGATAATACAGGTACGCGTTTGCCCTCTTGTTGGAATTGTTAAGAAATACATTAGAAAGAAAAATGAATAGTACAACCCAGGCATGTCTTTTCACGACATGCCTGGGTTTGTACTTTTGGACAGTTTCTTAAAGGTAAAAAGAACGTGAATAATATTTAGAACTCTTGAAAGCAAAGGTATTTTTAAGACTTTAATCTTATTCGGATTTTTCCCGAAGGATTCCTTCGTCCGGGCTAACACTTGCCCGGGTAATCCGGAAGCGCTCCCGATATTCATCGCGACGGAAGAGGAAACTACGGGATTATTTATTCCCGGGTAAGCCTAAATAGTGCCATTTAAGGGATTATGTTTACGCCGAACCGGTTTGGGTTAGCGGCTAACCCATTCCCTTTAGCGGTCAACTTAACTATGTATGCGGTCAAACGAACCCCTTTAGCAGCTAACCCATTCCCTTTAGCCGCAAACATAACCCGGTTAGCCGCTTAAGCAACCTGGTTAGCGGTCAACTTAACTGTGTATGCGGTCAAACGAACCCCTTTAGCAGCTAACCCATTCCCTTTAGCTGCAAACATAACCCGGTTAGCCGCTTAAGCAACCCGGTTAGCGGTCAACTTAACTGTGTATGCGGTCAAACGAATCCCTTTAGCGGCTAACCCATTCCCTTTAACCGCAAACATAACCCGGTTAGCCGCTTAAGCAACCCGGTTAGCGGTCAACTTAACTGTGTATGCGGTCAAACGAATCCCTTTAGCCGCAAACATAACCCGGTTAGCAGTCAACATAACTGTGTATGCGGTCAAACGAATCCCTTTAGCGGCTAACCCATTCCCTTTAGCCGTCAACGTAACCCGGTTAGCCGCTAACCGAACCCCTTCAGGCGTCAAAGGGATTGCGTTAATGGCCGTTTTCCGGACGTTAAAGCGGGAGCAACGGGTTAAATGCTGTTTTTGGTCCTGTCACGGATATACATGCTGAGGGGCTACGCTTATTGTGGGTTCCGTTGATATCGCTGATTGTTCTCTTTTTGGTAATCTGGGGTATTTGTGGGATGGATTGAGAATAAGCCTTGATTTTTATTGGTCTCAGCTGAGGGGCTGAAAAGCCTGCTCCCGATATCGGGACCGGGAGTATTGCAATACTTTAGTAGTGTAAAAAAGACTATAGTCCGGCTATTAGACTAATGAGTTATGGGTTTATGCCTGTTACCTAATTAACTGAATAACCTTATGAAATTCATAATGGCCGGCTTTTATTGGCCGCTTAAACATTATTCACATTAAAAGAAGTTATTTCTCCACCTTCACATTCACAAAAAAACGATCTGTAGCTACAGAAATCCCTTTTGGCGGAGTATCCAGTTTTTGCCATTCCCTGCTGGGACTTAAGCGTATTTCTTCTCCGTTTACACTAACGTCTACCGGCATGTTAAAGTTCTCTGCATCGGCAATCCAGCGGTAAGCGGTGCCGTTGCCTTCTCTTTTTAGCTCCAGTACGGGGATATCTGTATGTCTCAGGTACTGATCGAATACCGGTTCGAGATCCAGCCCGGTTTCCTGTTCGAAAAAGTTGAGTACCATTTCCGTATCTACGATCATATGCCTAAAGGTTTCGCTGTATTCCTTTATCAGTTTCCACCATTTGTCGTCATCATTTATCATATGGCGGATGGTATTGATCATTAAGGCCCCTTTCGGGTACATATCCCCCGAACCCTCTTTATTAACCCCGTAATCGCCTATGATCGGTTTGTCATTCCTCACATTCTGTTTCAGTCCGTTTATATAGGTCTGTCCGGCTTCGTAACCCCAGCGGCATTCTGTATAGACTACTTCACTATAGGTAGTAAAACCTTCGTGTATCCACATATCGGCAATATCGGAGGAGGTAATGCTGTTGCCAAACCATTCATGTCCCGTTTCGTGAATGATGATAAAATCCCATTTCGTACCTATACCCGTACCGGAGAGGTCACGTCCCAGGTAGCCTTTCATATATTTGTTACCATAAGCCACGGCACTTTGGTGCTCCATTCCGAGGTGCGGGGTTTCTACCAGTTTATAGCTGTCCTCTTTAAAGGGATATTCTCCGAATTTCTCCTGGAAACAGTCCATCATCGGCTTTACTTCCCGGAAGTGCTCTTTTGCCTTATCGAGGTTATAGCTCAGTACATAGAAATCCATATCAAGCCCCTTATAGGTCTCTCCGAAGTGAACATAATCTCCTATGTTAAGCGCTACATCATAGTTATTTATCGGATTGGTCACTTTCCAGTCCCACCGGGTATAACCGTTCCCGAGATCTTTTGTACCTGTTAAACGTCCGTTGGATACATCCGTCAGGCCGTTCGGTACGGCAACTTTTATAGTCATCCCGTTTTCCGGTTCGTCACTCTGATGGTCTTTGTTAGGCCACCATGCGCTGGCGCCCGTACCCTGAACTGCCGTAGCGATCCACGGTTTTCCGTTTTTGTCCTTCTTCCAGTCAAAACCACCATCCCACGGAGCCCTGACGGCTGCAATGGGATTGCCGGAGTAATAAAAGGTTAAACTGTCTTTTTTATTTTTTCGAAACCCTTCTTTGTTAGCTATAAAAACCGCATTGTATTCTCTCCGGTAGGACAGTTGTTTGCTGTGATATACTATGGAATCCACATCCATATTTTCAAAGAGGTCTATCTGCATCGAAGTCAGTTTTTGTTGTGGGACAAAAACGATACGGTTATACCCACTGATATGTTTTTTTGCAGGATCTACTTTTATGTTCAGGTGATATTCCCTTACGTCAAAATTTCTCTCGGTACGGAGAGAGCCCCTCAGCGTGTCTCCTTTTGTATAATTTTCTTTGTCCTGCATCAATTGGGCCTGCATACTTTGAATACACACAAGGACCAGGCTTAAGAGTATTATTTTTTTCATGGATTCCTGATTTTAGCGCAAAAATATCAAATTTCGTTTCCTGCCGGTTGTTATCAAAAGAAATTTTCCGGTAAAGGAAGTTCTATACTTGTATTATACCCGGATTATATGGTTTTTCTATAGGAGCATGATTGGCTGCTTCGATCCCCATACTGATCCATTTTCTGGTATCCGCAGGATCGATAACAGCATCTGTCCACAATCTTGCTGCTGCATAATACGGAGAAGTCTGTGTATCATATCTCGATTTGATCTTATTGAACAGTTCCTCTTCTTTTGCCTTGGTTATGTTTTCTCCTTTTTTCTTGAGGGAAGCGGTTTCTATCTGTAACAGTACTTTAGCGGCCTGAGCCCCTCCCATAACCGCGAGTTCCGCACTCGGCCAGGCAAAGATGAGTCTGGGATCATATGCTTTTCCGCACATGGCATAGTTTCCTGCCCCGTAGGAATTGCCTATGATAACGGTAAATTTGGGAACAACACTATTACTTACTGCATTTACCATTTTAGCACCATCCTTGATAATCCCGCCGTGTTCGCTTTTGCTGCCAACCATAAAGCCGGTGACATCCTGCAAAAAAACAAGAGGTATTTTCTTTTGATTACAGTTCGCGATGAACCGTGCGGCTTTATCCGCACTATCGGAATAAATGACCCCTCCGAACTGCATTTCCCCTTTTTTGGTCTTGACTACTTTACGCTGGTTGGCTATGATACCCACAGCCCAGCCATCTATACGGGCATAACCCGTAATGAGCGTTTTTCCATACCCTGCTTTGTATTCTTCGAACTCCGAGTTGTCAACCAGGCGTTTTATGATCTCCATCATATTGTACTGATCTCCCCGTGATCTGGGAAGGATACCATATATGTCCTCCGGGTTCTCGACAGGTTTGGCCGGTTTTATACGGTTGAACCCGGCCTTATCGAAATCACCGATCTTATCCATGATATTCTTTATAGTATCCAGGGCATCTTTATCATCTTTGGCCTTATAATCGGTAACCCCGCTGATTTCACAATGCGTTGTTGCCCCTCCCAGTGTTTCGTTATCGATAGATTCCCCAATGGCGGCTTTTACGAGATAACTTCCGGCCAGAAAGATGCTCCCGGTTTTATCTACAATAAGGGCTTCATCGCTCATTATGGGCAGGTAAGCACCGCCAGCCACACAACTTCCCATAACCGCGGCTATCTGTGTAATACCCATACTGCTCATTATGGCGTTGTTCCGGAAAATACGGCCGAAATGTTCTTTGTCCGGAAATATCTCATCCTGCATGGGGAGGTAAACTCCGGCACTGTCTACGAGATATATAATAGGGAGCCTGTTTTCCATGGCAATTTCCTGTGCGCGAAGATTCTTTTTTCCGGTAATGGGAAACCATGCACCTGCTTTTACGGTGGCGTCATTAGCAACGACAATACATGGCCTTCCTTTTACATAACCTATTTTTACGACCACGCCTCCGGACGGACAGCCGCCGTGTTCTTCATACATTCCGTCCCCCGCAAAAGCGCCTATTTCAATGCTGTTGCTTCCCTTGTCCAGTAAATGATCAATACGTTCCCGGGCAGTCATTTTTCCTTCTTCATGCAGCTTTTCCACCCTTTTTTCCCCGCCGCCTTTTTTTATGATTGCCAGCCTGTTCCTCATATCGGACAGGAGCAGTTTATTGTGATCTTCGTTTTTGTTGAAGTTGATATCCATATTTTTTACTTAGAATGCTGCTAAAATACGAAAAGAAGACCGAAGTCCGAAGAGAAGTCCATCCGGAACATGACCAACATATCTTCGAAACTGTTTAAAATTTGTTTTTGGAATTTTTTATAGTGGATTTTTGTTCCAGACGAGGCGGATTTGATGCGAATAGCCGTAGCTATTCGAAGAAAATCCAGCGAAGTATGAGGCAAAAAGCGCATAAAAGAACCGAAGGCGATGTCCTGAGTTTATCGAAGGGATAAAATTTAAACAGTTTCTTAAAATTCAAAAAGCTTCTCGGCATCGCAGGTTGCAAGTTGTTTTTTTAGTATCGGGGTTCGGCGTTTTTTACCATTAACTCTTAACTTCTCAACTCCATAACGCTTTCCGTGAAATTAACGTGATTATAACAGACATCTTTTTGTAATGCTTAAATATTTCATAAATTGTACGATATTTGCCCATTAATTCGGTATGAATACGGACTTTTGTACCTAAAACACATTTAATGGACACATCAATGGGAATGAATAAGAACACTATATTTGGCTGGGCTTCCTTAATTATGTTTTTGATCGGAACCGCTTTGGTATTACTGGGCGTCTTGAAATACAGGGACTACGCCATAGGATTTTCGGTTGTTGGTATCGGTTTTTTTGCAATGTCATGGATCTTTAATGCATTGAAAGGAAGGATTTAAAATTTGTGGTTTATACTTCATAGTTATGAGTGAGATAACCAGATTTGAGAATTTGGGAATCCGCCAAAAAACCAGAGAGATATGCCGATATCCAGAAGAACTCTTTCAAACAACGTTCTTGAAGTTTATACAGTCAAATGGATTCCGGTTCTATTATGAATAATATAGCGGAAGGCTTTGACCGGGATGGAGATAAGTAATTTCATTTTTTTAAGTATTGCCGAAGGTTCCGTAAGTGGACTGAAATCACAGGGATACAGGGGTAATGGATAAAAAAATTATAAGCAAAGAACAACTTTCAAGTTTTCCTAAATATATGAGTGCAAAAAAATAAAATAGGTGCCTTTATATATTATTTGTGTAATTCAGGTATTAAAGGTTAAAAATTTAAATCATAAACAACAAACATTATTCAATGTCAGACGATAAGAAAGTCATTTTTTCGATGTCGGGCGTTTCCAAAACGTACCAGAGTACAAACAAGACCGTACTGAAAGATATCTACCTGAGTTTTTTTTACGGGGCCAAGATCGGGATACTCGGACTTAACGGTTCCGGTAAATCCACTTTACTTAAGATCATTGCCGGTGTAGAAAAAAATTACCAGGGAGATGTGGTTTTTTCTCCCGGATATTCCGTAGGATACCTGGAACAGGAACCACAACTGGATGAGGATAAAACGGTGATCGAGATCGTAAAGGAAGGAGTGGCCGAAGTAGTAGCCGTTCTGGATGAATACAACAAGATCAACGATATGTTCGGGTTACCCGAGGTTTATGAAGATGCCGATAAGATGCAGAAGCTCATGGACAAGCAGGCCGAACTTCAGGATAAGATAGATGCCACCAATGCCTGGGAGCTGGATACCAAACTGGAAATTGCGATGGATGCCCTCCGCACCCCGGAACCGGATACCCCGATTAAGGTATTGTCCGGAGGGGAGCGCAGACGTGTGGCACTTTGCCGGTTGCTTTTACAGCAACCCGACATCCTGTTACTGGACGAACCGACCAACCACCTGGATGCGGAATCCGTGTTGTGGCTGGAGCAACACCTACAGCAGTACAGCGGAACCGTAATTGCCGTGACCCATGACCGGTATTTCCTGGACAATGTGGCCGGATGGATACTGGAACTGGACAGGGGAGAAGGAATTCCGTGGAAAGGAAACTACTCTTCATGGCTCGATCAGAAGTCCAAACGACTTGCCCAGGAACAAAAACAGGCTTCTAAAAGACAAAAGACCCTGGAACGAGAACTGGAATGGGTACGTATGGCGCCTAAAGGGAGACAAGCCAAACAAAAAGCCCGTCTTAACAATTATGATAAACTCCTCAACGAGGACCAGAAACAACTGGACGAAAAACTGGAGATCTATATCCCTAACGGACCCAGACTGGGGACCAATGTTATAGAGGGAAACGGAGTAGCCAAGGCTTTTGGAGATAAACTTCTATACGAAAACCTGAATTTTAAGCTTCCGCAGGCAGGAATAGTTGGTATTATCGGGCCTAATGGCGCAGGTAAGACCACTATTTTTAAGATGATCATGGGCGAGGAAAATCCGGATAAAGGAGAATTTGTCGTGGGAGAAACCGCTAAGATCGCTTATGTAGACCAGAGTCATACGAATATCGATCCGGAAAAATCCATCTGGGAGAATTTTTCGGACGGACAGGAATTGGTGATGATGGGAGGAAAACAGGTAAATTCCAGGGCATACCTCAGTCGCTTTAACTTTTCCGGGAGTGAACAAAACAAGAAGGTTTCAACCTTGTCCGGGGGAGAGCGGAACAGACTTCACCTTGCCATGACCCTGAAAGAAGAAGGTAACGTATTGCTGCTGGATGAACCCACCAACGACCTGGATGTAAATACACTCCGGGCCCTGGAGGAAGGGCTGGAGAACTTTGCAGGTTGCGCGGTAGTGATCTCTCACGACCGTTGGTTCCTGGACCGTATATGTACCCACATCCTCGCTTTTGAAGGAAATTCGGAGGTTTACTTTTTTGAAGGTGGCTTCTCGGATTATGAAGAGAATAAGCGTAAACGCCTTGGTGCCGATGTAACGCCAACGCGTATTAAGTATAAAAAATTGATCCGCTAGCTGATCGGCAATAAAATAAAATCCGGCTTCCGATTTTTAAAAACGCCTTGAAATTGTTACGGGCGGTAAATAATCCGGAAGCCGGGTTTTTGTTTATATTATTTTCTTGATAACACGTAGTTTGTGGGTATGCCTGCGGGTATCTACATTGAAAATCCCGGTGTGATCAATACGGTCAATACGTACTTTACCGTAGGAGTGAATAATATAGTTGTCTTTCATAATAATGCCTACGTGTACGATATTCCCTTCGTCATCATCAAAAAAGGCCAGGTCGCCCGGTTCGGATTCTTCGATAAAGCTCAGGGCTTCTCCCTGGGTGGCTTGTTGAGCTGCCTGTCTCAGCAGTGGATAACCGTTTAATTTATATACCATTTGTGCCAATCCGGCGGCATCAATACCAAAAGGTGTTTTACCTCCCTGCTGATGCGGTGCGTTCAGAAACAAGAATGCGGTTTCCACCAGGTTCTCTTTCTTCTGTATGCCCGATTGTATCCTGCCGTCAAAATGATGGGAAAGGAAGGAAGATGAACTGACATGCGATCCCATCGGTACGGGCATGAGTTGCCCGTTGTGATCGGTAATAAATTCCACCATATCCGAAGAAAGCCCCACAACATCTTTGTCCATGTTTTTATAGGTATCTTCTTCAATGAACAGGTATTGTTTGTTGTCTATCCAGCCTTCGTGCCTGTCCGATGCAAGACGAATTCTGCTCCAGTATTTTTGTTGTTCAAGTACTTTAAAATGTTCACCGTACAAGGCCTGCGAAGTGAGTTCGGCCGTATCCGAGGGATTCGATCGTAGAGGAACGATACTGAGGTTACAAATTCCGTATTGCATTTATTTCTTTAGTTTTGGAGTTTTTTAGTTTTGGAGTTCGGAGTTCACGGTTGTTCTTTGTAACCAGAACGCCCATACTCCGAAACTAAAAGACTAAGAACTAATTTATTATCGTTCAATAACGATTGCCGACGCGCCGCCACCTCCGTTACATATGGCAGCAGCACCGGTTTTCGCGTTGTTTTGCTTTAAAATATGAATAAGTGTTACCAGGATACGGGCACCGGAACATCCGAGAGGATGTCCTAACGAAACCGCGCCTCCGTTTACATTTACTTTATCATCCTTAAGGCCCAGAATCTTCATATTGGCCAGTCCCACTACGGAGAAAGCCTCGTTAAACTCAAAGAAATCCACATCTTCCAGGGTTATTCCCGCTTTTTCCAGTGCTTTGGGTAAGGCTTTGGCCGGGGCAGTGGTAAACCATTTCGGTTCCTGGGCCGCATCGGCATAGCCTTTTATTGTGGCCAGGGGTGTAAGGCCCAGTTCCGATGCTCTTTCTTCACTCATCAATACCAATGCGGCGGCACCGTCATTGATGGTGGAAGCATTGGCTGCCGTTACCGTACCATCTCTGGTAAACGCAGGGCGCAGAGATGGTATCTTTTCCAGGATAACGTTTTTGTATTCTTCATCCTCTTGAACCAGTACGGGATCTCCTTTTCGTTGTGGGACCTCAACGGGAACTACTTCATCTTTAAATTTTCCCTCTTTCCAGGCGCCTGCAGACCGTTTGTAGGACTGGATGGCAAAGTTGTCCTGGTCTTCCCTGGAAAAACCGTATTCCGCGGCACAGGCATCTCCACATACGCCCATGGCATTGTTGTCATAAGCGTCTACAAGGCCGTCTTTTTGCATTCCGTCTTCCAGAGAGGCCGGGCCGAATTTTGTTCCTTTTCTCATATGAACGTAGTGGGGTATGGAGCTCATGTTTTCCATTCCTCCGGCCACTATAATTTCCGCATCGCCAAGGGCAATGGCCTGGGCGGCTTGTATTACCGCTTTCATACCGCTGGCACATACTTTATTGACAGTGGTGCAGGGTACGGTGTCAGGTATTCCTGCATATATTGCGGCCTGTCGGGCAGGAGCCTGTCCTTCCCCGGCCTGTACCACATTCCCCATCAGTACTTCATCTACTTGTGAAGGGTCCAGGTCTATCTTTTCAAGGGCACCGCGTATGGCAATGGCCCCTAATTTCGGAGCCGGGACGCCGGAAAGGCCGCCCAGAAAACTCCCTATCGGAGTCCTTACAGCCGATACTATAACTACTTTTCTTATCATTTTATTCTGTTTTAGTGTGTTTTCTTTATTTTTTCCGGGACGGGGCTTCTGCATTCTCTTTTTCCGGATACATATTTTTATTACGAATTCTAATCACACCCGCTACCCGTACTATAGCTTTCAAAAGGATTTATGTTGCGAATTTAAGTAAAATTGAGATATTGACCGGACCGGCATGGGAGTTATTACTCACAATCAGGTATCTTCGGCGAGTTTATTCAAAATGTGTTTTGCCCTGGAGCGGTATGCGGCGGAATGCTCCCTGTATCCCTGCATGAGGACCAACCGCAGTTCCGGATTTATCCACTCGAATTTGGTCCCCAGAAGAAAAAGACAATACATGGCGTATGCCTTTACGGCAACTTTCTGGTTTCCGATAAGCCAGTCAAAACATGTTTCGGAGATTTTACGTAGGTGTTCTTCGTTAAGAGATTCCTTTATCGGGTTCGGACGTTTGCCAAAATACTGTTCGCACAGGAGCTCGCATACTTTCCCGGAAGACCGGATGGCTCCATCTGCCTTCAGGTTCTGTATGCTGCTGGTAAACATATCGATATACGGTATTAGCCAGTATAACTTTTCTTTGCAGACAAATTCCAGGACCCAGCATGCTTTTGTTGAAATGATCTCATCTTTTGAAAAACATGCCGACACGAGGCCGGGAAAAAGAGCAGGCGTAGAGAGCACTTCATCCGATAACAACTTCCTGCGTTTCCGGAGGGCATTGACATAATCCAGTTTTTCGTATATACTGCCTTCCAATGTTACAGGGAGTTTTGAAAATGAGAGATGGCTTTCGGAACTCCGGTAGTCGCTTTTTCCGCGATAATGGTCAAATTGGGTAAGCTGTTTTCGGAAACATTAGGCTTGGGGTCTATAAAATAAACGGGGGCATTTTTTCCGACGTAATTAACAAGTCCGGCGGCCGGGTAAACCTGCATGGAGGTACCTATCACCATAAGAATATCTGCCTGTGAAACCGCGGCTATGGCATGGTCCATCATAGGTACGGCTTCACCGAACCATACGATATGGGGGCGTAACTGGTGATTGTGTTCGCAGAAATCCCCGATACGAATATCTTTTTTCCAGTCGTAATAGAGATCCTCGTCAAAAGTACTCCGGGCCTTGAGCAGTTCGCCGTGCAGGTGTATGACATGCTTACTTCCGGCTCTTTCATGCAGGTCGTCTACATTCTGGGTTACAATGATTACGTTGTGATTACCCTGCAATCCGGCCAGGGCGGTATGAGCGGTATTGGGTTTTACTTCAAGGAGCTGTCTCCTTCTTTTGTTATAAAAATCCAGCACCAATTCCGGGTTCCTTCTGAAGCCATCGGGGGAGGCTACTTCCATGATATCGTGCCCCTCCCAGAGCCCGTTGGCATCCCGGAAAGTATTTATCCCGCTTTCAGCGCTTATTCCCGCACCGGTCAAAACAACTATTTTTTTCACTGTGATACTTTTAAAAGCCGCTTCCGGGTAACAATTACGAATTATTTTCCGGTGGAAGAACATTTATACAAGTCTCCGGGCCAGAGGAAAACGACTTAACTCAAATTTTAGTCTAAAATAATGTAAATTGTGGCCGTTTAAAAGTGATGTGTTTAAAAAGTTATGCGTTACACGGAATCGGAATACAGTCATGTTCGAGAAGTGTAATACACAGATTACGAATACCAATGGCAGATAAAGCATTGTTACAATACCTGGAAGGGTTTCTTACGGAAGAGAGAAGAGAGAAGTTCTCGGATACATTGTCCCGCCGTACCCGGCATCTTACGATAGCCATGGAGGATGTATACCAGATGCATAATGCGAGTGCGGTAATACGAAGTTGTGATGTCTTCGGGGTGCAGGACATACATATTATAGAAAAGCGTTTCAGTAAAAGACTGGATAAAAACATTGCTATGGGCGCCCAGAAATGGGTGGATGTGCACCGTTATGCTTCTGCCCGGCAATGTATGGCGCAATTACGGGAAAGAGGATATCGTATCATAGCCACAACGCCGCATAACGATTCCTGTTATGTGGAAGATTTTGATATATCCGAAAAGTCCGCATTGTTCTTCGGGACGGAAAAAGAAGGTCTTTCCGAAGAAATACTGACTCAGGCCGACGGTTACCTGAAAATACCCATGGCAGGGTTTACGGAGAGTCTTAATATTTCGGTTTCCGCAGCCATAATCCTGCATACATTGACGGGGAAACTGAAAAGATCCGGAATATCCTGGCAATTGTCGGAAGAAGAGATACTCGAAAAGAGGATAGACTGGTCCCGGAAATCCATAAGGAGTATAGACAATATACTAAGAAGATATTATGACAATCAGTAAAATAGCTATATAGCCTATTCGTCCACGCGGTTGAGTACCTTGTACTCTTCATAACAGCCGTGAATGGCATCGAGGATCTGGAGGTCGTTTGCCGTTCGGATAAAGTCTTTGGAATAGTTACAGTTACGCAGAATTTCGTCAATATCTACACGATCTATCTGAAGTAATTCACTCAGGGTTTCCCGGTCAAATTTGGATGCCAGCAGGTTGCGTATTTCATCATCTTCCTTCATTTTACGCAGTTTACGCATTTCTTTCGGCTTTTTTCCGAAAATATTATGCAGAAAATCCACCGGGTTGAAAATGGCACCCAGAACTTTGGATATGGCACCCGGATTGGCACTTCCGGCCTCATACCCTTTGGGCAGTCCGGATATACTGTAGCGTCCGGCATTGTTTATCGGGATGTTTTTGGCATCAATATCCAGGTAACCGGTTAGTTTATAGGGGCGTATCACAACTTCTTCGAGGGCATAGGCAAGTTCTGTCAAACCAATCCTTGTGCCGTCAAACTTAAGCATGTCGTTGGTAACCCTTATCTTTATGGATTTGAATCCGAGGAATGAAAAGTACAGGGTATCATTTACACTGGCGGTGATCTGAAACTCTCCCCGCGGATTGGAAACAGTACCTATCACCTGGTTGAGATTTACTACGTGTACATTGTCCATCACCCTGTCCGTACTGACATTAAACACAACACCTTTAACTTTGTCTGCCTCCTGAGAAAAGCACAGAGCAGTAAAGAATATGGTAATTATAAAAGGAATTATCTTTCTCACTAGTCAATTTATTTTTCCCGGGGGCAGATAGGAATATAACTGTATTCGCAAAGTTTCCTGTCCGCAATGGGCCCTTTTCGTCAGGGTTTACCGGGAGGCTAAAAATACTAAACCAAAATTAAAAAAATGTGTGTTTGGACATTTTTTTAATATACAATTAACAGCCTTGTCAGAATCGGGAATTCACCGTCGGCCGTGTGGCAGGAGTTCGGCAGGTATCCGGATTTAAGTGTGGTGTTCACCGGATCACAAAAAAAACTTCCCGAAAGTACCGCCCTGGGGGAATGGGCTATCAATTCTTTCGGAAAGTCTTGTAAAATTATGTCGGAGAGACTTATCGTCTCCTTCCTTTTTTGCCTTTCTTGCTAAAACCTTTATCCGCAGTGCTGAACCTGGTGTTACCTCCTTTTTTCCAGCCTTTGCTTTTTCGGCTACCTCCGGGATTTTTGGAAATTTCGATATTGATGAAACGCCCGTCCATTTTAAAATCAGTGAAAATATTAAGAATACTTTCCGTATGTATGGCATCCGTATTAAAGAAGGAAAAACTTTCTTTAACATCGACTTTAAATACATCGTCCCTGTCAAGTCCGACGGTTTCCCGGAGAAAATCTTTTAAGGATTTCCAGTCATAACCATCGCGTTCTCCTACATTGATGAAGTAGCGTACATCCCCTTGTTCCGGTATGTCGTCTGTAGCGTGTTGATTGCGTTTCTCCGGACCTGCATTAATATTGAGGTCCTTAGCCTTTTTATAATAGTTGAAAAACCTGCCGAATTCCACAGATACCATTTTTTTAATGAGCTCTTCCCTGTCTATATCGCGAAGAACATCATTAATGGCAGGGAGATAATGGTCTACCTCTTCATTAACTTCTGTGTTCTTTATTTTGCTGGCTAAGTGATACAGCTGAATTTCACAGATTTCCATACTGCTGGGAATCGTCTTGACTTCGAACTGTTTTTTAATGATCTTTTCGATCGCGCGGATCTTGCGGATTTCGCTTTTTGCAAGGATGATCATGGATATCCCTGATTTTCCCGCCCTTCCTGTACGACCGCTACGGTGGGTATAGGTTTCCACTTCGTCCGGAAGCTGGTAATTAATAACGTGTGTTATATTGTCCACATCAATTCCCCTTGCCGCTACGTCCGTGGCAACCAGCATCTGTATTTGCCGGGTACGGAAGGCTTTCATTACCATATCTCTCTGGTTCTGGCTCAGGTCGCCATGTAATGCTGCGGCGTTATAACCGTCCTCAATCAGTTTTTCCGCGACGCTTTGCGTATCCCTCTTGGTCCGACAAAAAACTACGGAGAAAATATCCGGATTGGCATCGGCGAGACGTTTCAGGGCCTGGTAGCGGTCCCGGCCATTTACCAGGTAGTATTCGTGTTGTACGGTATCCGTACCCGAATTCTTGGCCCCAACGGTGATCTCTTCGGGTTGGGACATGAATTTCTTGGCAATGGTGGCTACTTCTCTGGGCATGGTCGCCGAAAACAGCCAGGTATTTTTTTCTTCGGGAGTATGGGAAAGTATGGATGTAATGTCTTCATAAAATCCCATATTCAGCATTTCATCCGCCTCATCCAGTATACAGTAATCTATACTGGATATGTTTACCATTCTGCGGTTGATCATATCCTGCATTCTACCCGGTGTAGCTACTATGATCTGAGCTCCTCTTTTTACTTCACTTGCCTGTGCGGTAATACTGGCTCCGCCATAAATGGCCACGATGTTCAGGCCTTTGACATATTTGGAGTAGTTTTTAAGTTCATTGGTGATCTGCAAACACAATTCCCTGGTGGGAGAAAGGATGAGTCCCTGTGTGGTCTTGTCATTTGCATCTATCTTTTGGATAAGCGGAAATCCGAATGCTGCTGTTTTCCCAGTCCCCGTCTGTGCCAGGGCTACCATATCGGTATCGTTGGCGAGTAGAACCGGAATAGCCTTTTCCTGTACCTCAGAAGGTATCTCGAAACCCATATCTTCAATGGCTTTTAAAAGCAGGTCGTTCAGTCCTAATTGTTTAAATTTGTTCATAAATAAAATTAAAATAAGGGGCAAAGGTACTCTTTATTCGCGGTTAATCGCTATTTTTTACTAATTATTTATACCCGCGGGAGGAGGTGGAATTAATTGGATTATATGTAGTTAGGGTGGTAAAAGTCTTTTTTGTACCGTGAATATGCCGCTAAAACCATGTAAAATATCCTTTTACCTGAAAAAAAATTCTTTTTCCGGGTGATAATTCCCTGAAAAGGACACGTACTTATAAAACATTCTTATTCGGAACCATGCAGTACAGCTTAAAAACATATCAGGACCGGGAAGCGTTTTTCCTGGATTTGTACAAGTCGACCTTCCCCGATGTGGCTGCTTATGTGCGGAATAGAGGAGGAACACTCGATTGTGCCAGGGATATTTTTCAGGAATGCCTGGCGATCTATTATGAGCGGGTCATTGCCCCGGATTCCCCGCCCGTACGGAATGAAAAGGCCTATCTTATGGGAGTTGCCAAAAAATTGTGGTACAGGATGTATGCGGAAAGTAAAAGATATTCCGGCGAAGAGCAGTATGGTTTTGCAGGGAATACATATGAAACGCCTTCATCGGAAGTTTCCGTATCGGCAAATATTGTGGAATACCTCGAACGTGCCGGGAGAAAATGTATGGATATGCTGAAGGCTTTCTATTATGATAATTACAACATGAGCGAAATGGCAGAACACTTTGGTTTCGGGAGTGTGCGCTCCGCAACTGTACAGAAATATAAATGCCTGGAAAAAATAAGAGATAAAGTCAAAGAAAAATCCCTGAACTATGAGGACTTCACTGTGTGAGATCAGACAACTCGAAGATCGTATATTCGGAAGAGAAAATGAGGCGGAAGCCCTGGTGTTGAATGTGAAACTTTACCTGGACAAAGGGTTGGAGGATAAGCTTATTGCACAACGACTGACCTATGATTATGTTCGGGCATACGGGAAGAAAAAGCTAAAGATGGAGATAGCCTCCGCAGATCATAAACTCTTTTCCGAAAGAAGATACAAGGGATTCCGGGAGAGGGTACGGAAACTCTTCGGAAACTAGGTGAGGAAAAGCAGGAATACGCTATTTATAACTTCATCCGAATTTATAAACCTTTTAATTATATTTTGATATGGAACTTTTATCCGGTGTAATTCCTATGGTTATCGATAACCGCGACAGGGGAGAGCGGGCGTATGATATTTACAGCCTGTTACTTAAAGAACGCATCGTGTTTTTAGGATCGGCCATAGACGATCAGGTTGCTAATGTTATTGTGGCGCAATTGCTCTATCTCAATAGCCAGGACCCTAAAAAGCAGATAGATCTTTATATTCAAAGCCCCGGGGGTAGTGTATATGCGGGAATGGCCATTTATGATACCATGAAAATGATGTCGGCCCCGGTATCGACGGTAGCCGTGGGCTTTACGGGAAGTATGGCCACCGCTCTTCTTACCTCCGGAGCCAAAGGCAGACGTTATGCCCTGTCTCATGCTACCGTGCATATGCATCCTACCAGCGGGGGTGCCAAAGGGTATACGGAGGATGTGCGTATTGCCACGCACGAACAGGAACGCCTCCAGGCGCAGTTGTTCCATATTTTCGGTAACAATATGGGAAAGTCAAGAGAGGAAGTGGAAGAACTCTTTTTAAGGGACAGGTTTATGAGTGCCCCCGAAGCCAGGGATTACGGGCTTGTCGATGAAATACTGGGGGATACGAGTGATGTGATCCGGCTGGAAACCCCCGGGTTTAAAGTGTCCTTTTTCGAGACAGGGAAAAATTGATATTACCGGTATTTCTGTAAAATTTTTAAAACGGGTGATCGGGCTTTTTGCTTTTATCGTATCTTGCAGCAGACTTTTTACTTTGCTATAAACGATAAAAGAAAAAATATGGTTAAACCCTTTACCTCAGCTTTGCGAATTCTTTTTGTCATCAGCTTATTGGCATCTTCTCTTACTGTTTACGGGCAGGAGGAGGAAGAAGAAAACCCGAAGGAAGAACTGACCAGATGGCAAATGTTCAAATATGACGGTGTCAATATTTTCGGGGGAATGGCACATGCCTATAGCAGGCCATTCCACTGGGATGGGGACGACTGGCTGACTTTCGGTGGGGTGATGGTAGGTACCGGGCTGGTTTTCCTGGCCGATGATGAAACGAATAAATTTTTTGCAAGGCAGCGGGACGATGTCCCGCAGGTCATACGCGATTATGGCTGGTATTATGGCAGTCCGCAGAACAACTACATGCTTACCGGTGCGGTTTACCTGACAGGGCTGGTCACTAAAAATGAGAAATGGAGACGAACCGGAGTCCTTCTTATTTCGTCAGCCAGTACTGCCGGCCTGTTGCAGCAGGTAAGCAAATTGGTCGTGGGACGGGCGAGGCCCCGGACCGGGAAGTCCAAAGATACCTTCGATCCTTTTCCGGAAGATGCGGATTATCATTCTTTTCCTTCCGGGCATGCCATACTCTCGTTTACCAATGCCTATGCTTTGGCAAAACTGGTGAATAATCCCTGGGCAAAAGCCGGTATTTATACCGTAGGCCTTATTCCCCCGGTATCCCGTTTATGGGAAGGGGCGCACTGGTTATCGGACGTGGTGCTCAGTCTGGCCATTAGTGTCGCCACCGTAGAAGCCATAGACCATTATCTCGATTCCAAATACGCTTCTCCTTATCCGGATAAACGGAGTAAAATATCCTGGAACTTTAATGTCGGTCCGGGAAGAATCGGTATTGTTGGGGTATTTTAGGAGCGCTACACTTTGTCTTTCAGGTACGCGATAAGCTGTTTTACGGCTTTTCCGCGATGCCCTATATCGTTTTTTACGTGCAGGGGGAGCTGGGCAAAGGTTTTGTCATAACCGTCAGGCATAAATATCGGGTCATATCCAAATCCCTTGTCACCGGATTTCCGCTGTGTAATATTACCGTTTACAATCCCTTCAAAGCGCAGTTGTTCCCCGTTAATGTGCAAAGCGATAACAGTCTTAAACCTGGCGCTTCTGTCCGGCTTATCCTGTAACGCTTCCAGGAGTTTTGTCATATTCGCTTCAGTGTCCTTTGCTTCGCCGGCATACCTGGCAGAATATACACCGGGGGCTCCGTTCAGGGAATTCACCTCCAGACCGGTATCGTCGGCAAAACAATCATAACCGTATTTTTCCCTGATATAATCCGCTTTTTGTACCGCATTTCCTTCTATGGTGTCGGAAGTTTCGGGGATATCTTCGTAGCAGTTTATATCATCAAGACTTAAAACGGTAATACTTTCCGGTAGTAAAGCCTGTACTTCGTAAAGCTTGTTCTTATTATGTGTGGCAAAAACCAGTTTCATAGGATGTAATAATATTTAAAAAACAGGATCACTATTTGTATTTATTACCTGTGGTGGTAAGGCTCGTTATTCAGTATGGTAAAGGCCCGGTACAATTGTTCTGTAAAAAACAGGCGGACCATTTGATGCGAAAAGGTCATGGCGGAAAGGGACAGTTTTCCCTGTGCCTTTTGATATACGGCATCCGAAAAACCATAAGGGCCGCCTATGACAAACACGAGTTGCCTGATCCCTGAGTTCATCTTTTTTTGAAGGAATTCCGAAAAGCCAACGGAAGAGAACTGTTTGCCGTTTTCATCCAGTAAAATAAGGATATCCGTAGGTTGTAGTTTTTTGAATATGAGCTCGCCTTCCTTTTCTTTTTGTTGGACCTCACTGAGTTTTCCCGCATTCCGTATATCGGGGATGATCTCCATGGAAAAGCGTACATAGAAACCCAGCCGCTTTTCATAATCCTGTATAAGCGACTGCAAAGCGGTGCTGTCCGTCTTGCCTATGGCGAGGAGTTTTATATTCATAAGGCAAAATAAACGGAGCAAAGTATAGAAAACAAGGAATTTGATGTAAATCTGCCGGGCAACCTCCATGTTTTATCATTTTTTTGTACAGGAACAACAGAAATTTAATTTCACCCGGAATAGTTCTGTTCGTAACTTTGGCTACCGCGTTTCGGACTATGTTTTCCGAATCTTGATAAAAAAGGGTATAATTTAGTATTTTAGCATTTAGTAATAAAACCGTCCGTAAATGATATCAAAAGAACAATTTGATCGTGAAATAGACCTGATAATAGTCAATGCCGTCCGTGAAGATGTCGGAGACGGCGATCACAGTTCACTGGCTTGTATACCGGAATCTGCAAAAGGAAAAGCGAAACTCCTGGTAAAGGACCAGGGGATTATTGCCGGGGTGGATTTTGCCCGAAAGGTTTTTAACCACGTGGATAGAGATATGAAGATCGAAGTATTGATCCGGGACGGGGAACAGGTAAAACGAGGTGATATTGTTTTTTTTGTGACAGGGAGTTCCAGGTCTATTCTTAAAGCGGAAAGATTAGTACTCAATGCTATGCAACGGATGAGTGCCATAGCGACAAAAACAGCTAAATATGTAAACCTTCTGAAAGGTACGGGGACCGGAATACTGGATACCCGTAAGACCACTCCCGGTATAAGGGCCCTGGAGAAATGGGCGGTAAAAATAGGAGGTGGGGAAAATCACAGGTTTGCCCTGTACGACATGATCATGCTCAAAGACAATCACATCGATTTTGCAGGAGGGATTGCCAAAGCGATAGAAAAGACCGGAAAATATCTTGCGGAAAAAGGGAAGGACCTGAAAATAATCGTTGAGGCCAGAAATATGAAAGAAGTAGAAGAGATATTGCAGTCGGACGGGGTGTATCGTATATTACTGGACAATTTTACTTTTGAAGATACCGTGGAGGCCGTAAAGCGGATAGGAGGAAAATGCCAGACCGAATCTTCGGGGGGGATTGATGAAAGTACCATACGCAAATACGCGGAATGCGGGGTAAATTTCATATCTTCCGGGGCACTGACCCATTCTGTATATAACATGGACCTGAGCCTTAAGGCGGTTCATGATCAATACTGAGAAAACGGACCGGTGAAGCCCGTTCCGGGAATTGTAAATTCCTGCCGGAAGGCAGGCCCCAATCACAGAGCAATATGTCTATAGAAATCGAAGAAAAACTTTCTAAGATACCGGTAGTAAACCTTCTTGTTGCTTTTTTTAAAAAGATAAAGCTCAAAGCTTTCGAAGGGCTTTCCGTTTACGATCTGCTCGAAATGTATGTATTCGGAATTGTGAAAGGGGCGCTTACATACAGGGCAAGTGCTATTTCCTTTAGTTTTTTCATGGCTATATTTCCCTTCCTGCTTTTTGTGCTTAACCTTATTCCGTATGTTCCTATACGGGATTTCCAGGCCCAGTTTCTGCACTTTATAGACGGTTTATTACCGCCGGAAACCGCCTCGTACTTTAACCCCATCTTTAGCGATATTGCCGGTAAAAAGAGAGGGAGCCTGCTTTCTTCCGTATTTGTACTTTCCGTTTTTCTGATGACCAACGGCATAAATGCCGTATTCGGAGGATTTGAAAACTCTTACCACGTAAAAATAAGCCGGAATGTGGTGCGCCAGTACTTTATAGCCCTCGGTGTAGCCGTTATTATGGCCCTTTTGCTATTATTTTCGGTTGCAGCTTTCGTATTTTTTCAGACGGATGTTATAGACGGACTTACCGAGAGAGGGTATATCGAAAACGCTGAACTTTGGATAGGGATCGGAAAATACCTGTTTTTTGTATTTATCGCTTATCTTTTTACGGCTATTCTTTATTATTTCGGGACCATAGAAGGCAAACATACCCGTTTCTTTTCGCCCGGGGCTTTACTCACCACAGTGTTATTTGTACTTACGTCCTATTTTTTCGGGGTTTATATAGAGAACTTTTCGCAATACAACGAACTGTACGGTTCTATAGGAGCGTTACTTATTTTAATGTTATACATCTGGTTAAACTCCAATATCCTGCTTCTCGGGTTTGAACTAAATGCTTCCCTTCGTAGTTTGAAACAAAAATTTTAATATATTTATTTATATAATCACAAAAAACAGACAAAATGATACGATTAATAACACTAAGCGGGATGTTTTTCCTGCTTGCCACCTTATCGGTGACCGCCCAGGATATTTTTGGAAAATGGAAGACGATAGATGATGAGACAGGAAAGGAGAAATCTATTGTGGAGATTTACGAACAAGGGGGCAAGGTTTATGGTAAAGTAGTAGAGATCCTCAATAAAGAAAAACTGGATGCCAAGTGCGATAAATGTAAGGGAGATAAAAAAGACCAGCCCATATTGGGAATGGTCATTATTGACGGCCTGGAAAAAGACGGGAATGAATATTCGGGCGGAAGTATCCTGGACCCGAACAAGGGAAAAGAATATCGTTGTAAATTATGGGTGGACGAAAGCGATCCTGATAAGCTTAATGTAAGAGGGTATGTAGCTTTCTTTTACCGCACGCAAAACTGGTTCCGCGTACAGTAGTAAGCTTTGGTCCGTATTTTTAAGGGAATCGAAAATGCGATCGGAGGCCATCTGTGGCTTCGGATTTCATATGAGAACGCACCGGTAATAATTTCCGGCGGTTATCCGTCACCGGTCACCCGTCCTTTTCATATCTTTGTTGCATGCAACAGTATTTCGTAGACGTTATTCTGCCCATACCCGTAGAAAAACAATTTACGTACCGTATTTCGGAACAGGAATTCCATTTTATACAACCGGGGATGCGGATAGCGGTCCCCTTTGGTAAGTCTAAAATATATACTGCCCTTGCGTACAAACTTCACCGGGATCGTCCGCAATTATACGAAGCAAAGGAAATCCACCAGATACTGGACGAAAGTCCTGTGGTGACGGAAAAACAACTGCAATTGTGGTTCTGGATGGCCGAATACTACATGTGTTCGACGGGAGAAGTCTTTCGTGCTGCCTTGCCGGGCACCCTGCTTCTGGAGAGCGAAACCATTGTACTGAAGAACGAGGAATTCCGGGTATCCGAAGCCACACTTAAAGACGATGAGTGGTTGGTGTATGAAGCATTGCAACACCAGCCGATACTCAAGGTGACCGAGATATCGGCTATACTGGATAAAAAGAATACGCTGCCTGTGCTAAAGCGGTTGCTGGAAAAAGATGTGATACGGGTAAAGGAAGAAATACAGGAGCAATACCGCCCGAAACTGGTCCGTTTTGTTCGGTTAACTCCCCGTTATGAAGAGGAAGACGCATTGCGCGAACTTTTGGACACCTTGAACAGGGCCCCGAAACAGAGAGAAGTATTATTAACGCTCTTCTCACTCTCTGCAACGACCAAAAGACCTGTTAAACTTAAAGAATTACAGGAAAGGTCCGGGGTCTCCGCGGCAGTAATTAAAAGCTTGTCAGATAAAGGAATACTGGAAGATTATCACATACAAACAGACCGGGTTGAATATTCCGGTAAGCCCGTGAACGGTACCAAGGACCTGAACGAATTTCAGGTAAAGGCGCTTTCCGGGATCAAAGAACATTTTCAAACCCGCGATGTCACACTTTTATACGGCATTACCTCTTCCGGTAAAACGGAGATCTACGTAAAACTTATCGAAGAAACACTGGCCCGGGGAAAACAGGTGCTCTATCTGTTGCCTGAAATTGCCCTTACATCCCAGCTTATCCATCGGTTGCAGGGATATTTCGGGGAGAAGGTAAGTGTATACCATTCCAAGTATTCCAATAACGAGAGGGTGGAAGTGTGGAACAACCTGCTTCTGAATTCCCCTAAAGCCCGGATTATCGTAGGGGCAAGGTCTTCTGTGTTTTTGCCGTTTGCCGACCTTGGATTGATAGTCGTGGACGAAGAGCACGAAGTGTCGTTCAAACAATTTGATCCGGCTCCGAGATATCACGCCCGCGATGTTGCCGTGGTACTGGCACGGTTACATGGAGCGAAAACATTACTGGGGTCTGCTACGCCTTGTGTGGAGAGCAGTTATAATGCCAAAATGGAAAAATATGGCCTGGTTGGCCTTACCCGAAGATACGGCAATGTACTCCTGCCTGAAATGGAACTCGTAGATATTAAAGAGAAATCCCGGAAGAAAAGAATGAAAGGCCATTTCTCCGATCGTTTGATAGCGGAGATTGAAGAAGCCCTTTCGGCGGGAGAACAGGTCATCCTCTTCCAGAACCGCAGGGGATACGCACCGGTAATGGAATGCAATACCTGCGGGCATACCCCGCAATGCCCGAGTTGCGACGTGAGCCTTACTTATCACCGGATCAGGAAGCAATTGAGGTGCCATTACTGCGGTTACCACATGGCCCTGCCGGAAAGCTGTGTTGCCTGCGGAAGCAGTGACCTGGATACACGAGGATTTGGGACGGAACAGGTAGAAGAGGAATTACGATCTATTTTTCCACAGGCCAGAACAGGAAGAATGGATTCCGATACGACCAGGGGAAAATACGGCTACGAGAAAATCATCACGGCTTTTGAGCAGCAGGAAATAGATATCCTGGTGGGAACACAAATGCTGACCAAAGGTCTGGATTTCCGGAATGTAACCCTGGTGGGTATTATGAATGCGGACAATCTGCTCAATTACCCGGATTTCCGTGCTTTCGAACGGAGCTTTCAACTGATATTGCAAGTGGCGGGCCGTGCCGGGAGAACGGAAAAAAGAGGAAAAGTACTGATACAAACATACAACCCGTATCACCAGATATTACAACAGGCTTCGATGAATAAATACGGTGATATGCTGGTGGACCAGTTAAATGACAGGAAACAGTTCTTGTACCCTCCGTATTACCGGCTTATAAAAATATCGTTGCGCCACCGTAATTATAACACCGTTCAGGAAGGTGCGGATTGGTTTTCCGGGACGCTGCGAAATTATTTCAGCGCTTCCGGATGGAAAAAAGATCATATACTGGGGCCCGAATCCCCGTCTGTCGGTCGGATCAGGAACCTGTATATAAAGAATATACTCATAAAAATTCCGCCAGATCAAAACCTGAAATCCGTAAAAAGCGGAATATGGCGTGTGCATAAAAGCTTTGCGGCTATTGCTTCATACCGCAGCGTCCGTGTAGCATTTGATGTGGATTGTTATTGAGGTTACAAGTTGCAAGTTTTGGTCCCTGAGCCTCTCAATAAACTCAGGATACCCGCCGGGCGGGCAGGAACTAAAGCCGAAGGGCAGGTCTGGTTAAGCCAAAACGGAGGCGGCTGAGTGTCCCGGACTTTGTTCGGGAGGTATCGAAGCCCCGGGTAACAGATTCCTAAACCGGAGCCTGAAAGGGATTCTTTCCCCCGGTTATTTTCCGAGGATTTCGGCCAGTTTGGCCTTTCGGTTGCGACTTAGAGGAAGCTTGGTGCCGCTGACCTCTACAACACGACTGTTGTACCGGTCTACCTTATCCAGGTTGATGATAAACGATTTGTGTATCCGCATAAAGCGATCCCCGGGCAGTTCCTGCTCAAAAGATTTCATGGTTGACAATACAATGATGCTTTCTTCTTCTGTCACCAGTTTTACATAATCCCCGAGTGCCTCTATCCATTTGATCTCATTCAGGAAAACCTTGTGCTTTTTCAGATTGCTTTTTACGAAGATATAATCATCGTCTTCCTTGGCTGCTGTTTTCAGTTTATGCTTTTCCAGGGCCCTTTTTACGGCTATTTCAAAACGTTCCAGGGAAATAGGTTTGTGAAGATAATCCGTTACATCATAGTCAAAAGCCCTGAGCGCATATTCCGCCTTACCGGTGATAAGGATCACCTGGGGAGGGTCCTGTAAAGACTCCAGGAGGTCAAACCCGGTGATAATAGGCATTTCTATATCCAGGAAAATAAGGTCTATCTTTTTTAGCTTTAACCCGTTTTTCGCCTCTATAGCATTTCCGTATTCAGCTATAAGTTGGAGGGAGGTACTATTCTTAATAAGTCTGGCTACCGCCATTCGCTGAATATTCGAATCATCTACAATTATGCAATTCATCTTCATTGCTGTGCTGCTGCCTTTTGGGTTAAGTTCTTTTCTTCGTACAAAAATTGTGCCGGGAGTATAAACCGATGGGGCGATTCTGTAAAAAAAAGTTTACGTCCGGAGGATCAGGTACTCTATACTAATGAGACAAAAATAATAAACAATTTTACGTTTTTTTTTGCTTTGACACAATTTTAGGTAAAAAAAAGGATAAAATCTCTATTTGAAGAAATATTGCAAATATATTTTTTGTAATTAACTCCCAAAAGAGTACTTTTGCACCCACAAAATAAAAATAATAATTATGTATCATTACGAAACTGTTTTCATTCTTAATCCCGTTTTATCTGAGACCCAGGTAAAGGAAACAGTTAAGAAGTTCGAAGATTTCTTAATTTCCAGGGGAGCGGAATTTGTATCCAAAGAAGATTGGGGGCTTAAAAAACTGGCTTACCCTATTCAGCACAAGAAAAGTGGTTTTTATCATTTGTTCGAATTCAAAGTGGCCGGAGAAATCCTGAATGCTTACGAAACCGAATTCAGAAGGGATGAAAGAGTTATGCGGTTTTTAACCGTAAAACTGGACAAGCACTCTATTGCTTGGGCGGAGAAAAGAAGAAATAAATTAAACCAAAAAGCTTAGGAATTATGTCATCTATCGAACAACAAGCCAAAGGTAAAAAAGACGGGGAAATAAGATATCTTACCCCCCTGAACATTGAAACCAGCAAGGCTAAGAAATACTGCCGATTTAAAAAATCCGGAATCAAATACATCGATTACAAAGACCCGGATTTCCTGCTGAAGTTTGTAAACGAGCAGGGTAAAATTTTACCTCGCAGATTAACAGGAACATCATTGAAGTACCAGAGAAAAGTAGCCGTAGCTGTCAAAAGAGCACGCCACCTGGCTTTGATGCCTTATGTAGCTGATTTGTTAAAATAAAAAAAGGCAGATAATGGAATTAATATTAAAGAAAGACGTAGATAATTTAGGATTTAGAGATGACGTAGTAACCGTAAAAAACGGTTACGGACGTAACTATCTGATTCCTCAGGGTTTTGCCGTTTTGGCTACGCCTTCTGCCAAAAAAGTACTGGCAGAGAACCTCAGACAAAGAGCATTTAAAGAGCAAAAGGTTATTGATGATGCCAAAAAAGTTGCGGATGCCCTTAACAAACTGGAGATAAAAATCACGGCAAAAGCCGGAGCCGGAGATAAACTATTCGGGTCTGTTTCCAATATCGACCTTGCAGAAGCATTGGAAAAAGAAGGACAAGGCGTTGAAAGAAAGTTCATCAACATCAACGGTGGCATTATAAAAAGAACCGGAAAATACAACGCTGTTATCCGGCTGCACAGGGAAGTTATTATAGACCTTCCTTTTGAAGTAGTTGCCGAAGTAAAGTAAGTATTTAAGATATAGATCTTTGAAAGTCGTCTAAAAAGTAATTTTTAGGCGATTTTCTTTTTTGATTTAAAAGCAGACGGAAGTATGAAATACAGGAGACTTACAAAAGAACAACTGGAAGAACTGCACCCGGAATTTATCAATTTTCTCGCTACACAATCCATCACTGCCAACGAATGGGCGAAGATCAAAGAAGAAAAACCCGGAACGGCAGAAGAAGAACTGGATGTATTCAGCGACCTTATCTGGGAAGGTGTCCTGGCCAAAACAGAATACCTGGAAAATATTTCGGCCCGGCAGATGCATCTGTTTTATATGACAGATAAAGAAATGAAACTTATAGCCATAAGAATACTTAATCCGGATATTGACCTTACGACCAAAATAGGTTTTGGCTGGTTTAAGAAACACTTTATGACGGATATGGTAGACATTATGACAGCTACCAAAGCCTATTCTACAGATAAGAACAAAGATAAATTTGAATTGATAGAAAAGGGAGGAGCAATAACCAGGGGAGAATTGTACCGCTGGTTCGATGAAATACTTAAAGAAGAATAAACCCTGCTCCGAATACCCGTTACCGACCTGAACTTTGCGTATGAGGTATTCTGTCATGTTATCAAAAATTAAGATATTTGTCCTTATTAAAATTCCGGAGCCCGAAGCTGTGATAGAGGAGTGAGATGTAGTGTTTTTCAATTTCGGTACGGACAAAAAAGCAAACCAGAAACAATCAGACCATCCAATGGCACAAAAACCAGGCATACCCAAAGGAACCCGTGACTTTTCTCCCACGGAAGTGGCCAGGAGAAATTATATTATTTCCGTAATCCGGAACCATTTCGAACTTTTCGGATTTCAGCCGATAGAAACCCCCAGCTTTGAAAACGCTTCCACCCTGATGGGAAAATACGGAGAAGAAGGGGACCGGCTTATTTTTAAAATACTCAATTCCGGGGATTTTCTCAAAAAAGTGGAGGATAGTCTTTACACACAGAAGGACAGCATACAGCTTACGGGGAAAATTACAGAAAAAGCCCTCCGGTATGACCTTACCGTTCCTTTTGCGCGATATGTGGTGCAGCACCAGAACGAAATAGATTTTCCGTTTAAGCGCTACCAGATACAGCCCGTATGGCGGGCAGATCGTCCCCAGAAGGGGCGTTTCCGCGAATTCTATCAGTGCGATGCCGATGTAGTCGGATCACAGTCGCTCTGGCAGGAGGTGGAATTCGTACAGTTGTATGATACGGTGTTTACTTTTCTCGGATTAAAAGGCGTAACCATAAAAATGAACAACCGGAAGATACTTTCGGGTATTGCCGAGGTCATAGGGGAGAAAGACAAGCTGATCGATTTTACCGTAGCGCTGGACAAACTGGATAAAATAGGAGAGGACGGCGTAAAAAAGGAAATGTTGGAAAAAGGTATTTCCGAAAGCGCTATAGAAAAGGTACGGCCCCTGTTTAACTTTAACGGGACTACCGGGGAAAAACTCGATCGCCTGGCAGAACTTTTAAACACTTCCGAAGAGGGGAGCAATGGTGTAGAGGAATTGCAATTTATTTGTAAAACTATAGAAGAAACCGGGTTACAAACCGCGGTACTCGACCTTGATGTCACCCTGGCCCGGGGACTTAATTATTATACCGGAGCTATTTTTGAAGTATCGGCCCAGGGAGTGGCTATGGGCTCCATTGGTGGTGGCGGACGATATGACGACCTTACCGGAATATTCGGACTTAAAGGCATTAGTGGTGTAGGGATCTCCTTTGGCCTGGATCGTATTTACCTGGTTTTGGAAGAATTGGGCCTTTTCCCCGAAACCGTAACTTCTTCGTCCCGGGCACTGTTCATCAATTTCGGGGAAGCAGAAGCATTGTATAGCATGAAAGCCCTGCAGGCATTACGGAAAGAAGGTATTAAAGCGGAATTATACCCGGATAATACGAAGATGAAAAAGCAGATGCAGTATGCGGATAAACGAGGTATTCTGTTTACAGTGCTGGTAGGAGAAGAAGAAATGGGCAAGGGATATTACACCCTGAAAAATATGCAGACAGGCGAACAAAAAGCCGTTTCCCTGGCAGAATTGACCCGGGAATTGTCAAGCCGGATTTAAGGTTGCGTGCTCATAACCTGCAACTTGAAACTAAAAGTAGTCCGTTCCGAAAAATAGAAATAGCCATAAAACAAATTAAGTTCTGTGTTTAATTTGCTTGTTTATGGCTATTTCATTACCCCAAACATACTAATTCACCGATATGGTCCGGATAAAATTATCCCCTTTTACCCGGATGACCGGTATAGTGTTTTACAAATATACCCCGGTAGTATTTTTTCTGAAATCCCTGATTTCCGGTATTTTGGGAAACGGTATGGCTTCGGAAACGAATAAGAACTGGACTGCTACGGCATTGACACTACATAGGAATGGAAAATCGGGATAAATCATGGTTTTCCGGGATTTTTGAACTGACTGTAGATCTTTATTTTTGACTAAAAGTAAACCCGTTGTGTATGCTGTGTGAATATCGCTAATTAAAGAGTGAAAAATCGGGTAATCATAAAGTGGATCAGGTTTAAAAACAAGTATATATGTACGACCAATTTAAAGCAGACCGGTTCGATGGCACTATTTTACAGGCGCTTGCAAATGATCTGCACACTGCGGGATGGGGAATTCAGGTAGTCTGGAAAAAAGGAACTAAAAAGAAAGATGAATACGGGGAAGGCGTCAATTTCCTGCAATTGGAGAAGGATGGCAAGTGGTTTTTCCGCCAGGTACGAAACAAGGGGTTGGTCCGCTTCGGAAACATGGATAAAGAGGAAGAAACCCTGTTTCTGCAGCTACTGAAAAAGTACAATTTGTATTCCCGCCCGGAATGGGGCCTGGGAATAGCATTGGGTGTCATCTATGCTTTGCTAATATTTTTCCTGGCCTCTTCGAGAGATGAGGAATGGATGAGCATAGGTCTTTTTATAGCCGCCCTGTGCCTTATGTCCTTTCTAACTATAGCGTATTTGCGGTCAAAAGGAGAAGTGCCCGAAGGCTTGTATAAGGTGTCCCTTGTATTCGGAATAGCCGGTTATGTGTTAACTGCCCTTTCTTCCTTACTCTGTCTACCGGTTATGAACAACATTTTTCAGAATTCCTTATACCATAAAGTAAATACAGTAGCCGTACTGCCATAGTTTTTTCAGACGATAGTGCATTGTATGTTAACTGATGTACCTGTCTGCGGGCCGGAATGAATATCCATTTCACCTTCCAGGAGTTCAACCCTGGCTTTCAGGCTGGACATTCCCAGTCCGTTTTTGTGGATGGTGGTCTTCGGGTCAAAGCCTTTTCCGTTGTCTTCTACGGTGAGAAACAACATATCGTCACGTTGTTGTAACTGCACGAGTATATGTGTGGCTTCGGCATGTTTAAGGGCGTTGTTTACCAGTTCCTGGACAATGCGGTATATGGTTACCTGTTTGTCTTTAGGGATGTTGTCGCTGACATGAATGACCTGGCAGGTAAGTGTGAGCCCCGGCCTGGAAATCTTATTGCAGAATTGTTTCACGGCTTCTCCCAGTCCCTGTATATTCAACACTTGTGGCATGAGGCTCTGTGCTATGGTACGAAGTTCGTCTACTGCTTCGTCCATGTGTTTGAGGGCATTGGATACGTTTTTTCTGGATGATGTTTCATCTATATCCTTGACAGCGTTGGACAGCGATAGTTTTATTCCCGAGAGCAATCCGCCAAGGCCGTCATGGAGGTCTTTGGCTATACGGCTCCGTTCGTGTTCTTCCCCGTTTATTGTCGCGTATAAAAGCGATATTTTATGCTGCTGCTGCAAGGTGTCCATCTCCAACTCGTGTACCCGTTTTTGTTGCGCGATAAGTGTTTTCCCTTTTTTATAGTACAGGTAGTACAGTACGGAAATAATAAGTAGCCCCGCCACCGTAATCAATAAAAGCCATATCCCCATTTGATTCCGTACCAGTCGCAGTTCCGCAGCTTCCATTTCGTATTGTAAATGTGCGATCTGTTTTTCTTTCCGGGCACTTTCGTATTGCTTGTCGAGTTCGTGCATGGTTTTGGTGAGCTCCATTTCATTAAGGCTGTCGGAAACTTTTATATATTCTGTGAAATAATTGTGCGATTCCGGGTAGTGATGTAGCCTATATTCCAGTTCTCCGAGTTTTTCCAGTCCCAGCAGCTGGAAGTGAAAATCTTTCAGGTCGCCACCCAGTTGATAATATTCTTCCGCATATGTGAGTGCTTTATGGTATTGTTCCCGTATTTCATAGACATTTACAAGCCCGATGATGGCATTGGACATGTAATGCAGATTTTTAAATCCCCTGGCAATTTTGAGGCTGGAGTCATACAACAATTCTGCTTCCTTGTAATTCTCCCGTTTAAAAGCGAGTTCGCCTTTCAGGTAATACAATTGGGCCATTTGATCTACCGTATCCTTATTGGAATTCAGGATGTTTTCTGCTTCCTTCAGATAGTCTCCCATAGGTTCCAGGCTGTCCATTTCGCTCAGGCATAAAGCTATGTCGAGGTGACGCGTACCGAAGTAATAATTGTTTTTATCCGATTCGCTATGGGTTTCAAGTGCTTTGGTGTAATACTCCAGGGCGGTGGAGTACTGTTTTTTATTGAAGAAAATAACGCCCAGATTTCTATAACTGAGAGCCAGGTTGGAAGTGTCCTTTAATCTCACAAAAAGCGGGATGAGTTCCAGGTACTGTTCCTGTTGTTTCCGGATATCCCCGTTGACGCCGTATAATGCGGCGGCATTAAGGCGGATAAGTCCGCTGAGCTTTTTACCGGCCATGGAAGTATCGGACGCTATGATATTCCGGGCGGTATCCAGGTATTTTTGTGCGTCTTCAAAACGGTACAGGTTGTAGTAAAACCTTCCCAGGTTCCCGTAGATCTTCGTGGTGAGTACAATTTGTTTTTCCCGTTCGGTCAGGGACAGCGCTTCCCGGTAATAACTTTTTATTTCCGTACTGTCGCTCATAGGAAGCCTGTTGGCTAAAAGCATCATCACTGTGGCTTTTGCACTGTCGGAAGTGGCTTGCTGCAACTCCTGGCGAAGGCTATCGGTCACGGAAAGTTCCTGGGACCTGGCACAAAAAAAAGAAAAAAGACAACACAATAGTAAAAACAGAGTAGAAGTGTGGCGCATAGTATGGTTTTGGTTAAACAACAAGGTTAAAACAGATAATAATTAATAAACGGAATTTCCTTTCGAATGGTATGGGAATTTCGATCCTATATGGGGCGATGGAATAACCGTTTACGACATGTGTTACATCATTTACCTGTATAGCGATGCCCGTAACATTACGGAAACCGTATTGAAATTATTGTGAGGGGGAGTACAAAAATAGATTACTTTTTCCGGAGGTGCAACGCCCGGGAGCTTCTATTTCGACAAGTTGTCGTTTTACATGCAGTTTATTGCAGTTATTTTAGCTTTTTTTGGGCCATGAATGTTAATGTGAATTAAGCGTCGAAATTAAACCTTTATAGTTTTCAGGGGGATACGTTGTTACGATTTAGTTACTAAATAACACCTAATAACCGGACTGAAAAACCACAATTAAGTATCTTTAGCCAAAACAAAAATCTGACCTTTAATTCGCATTAATAGCTGTTTTACCATGATTCGTCAATAGCAGCCGGACTTTTCAGAGGGCCTCATTTGGTTTAGTACAAAACTTACCAGCGTAGCAGGGCTTCCAGTAATTCCGAATCCCTTCCCGTATCATTGTCAGTCACGAAAAGAATCTTCAGATTCCGGGAAGAAGCGGTTTCCAGGACGGAAACAGATTCTACCTTTATTTTTAACGGGGTATTGTTTTTGTCTCCTTCGGAGAGCAGAACGCAGGCGGGAGAGTAGTTGTCTTTCAGTTTTGTACAATCTATAATACCGGTAAAGCTACCCAGTATTTCCCCGTCGTCAATGGCGTTGGGTGTATTTTCCACCGATGCGGTAAATACTATTTTATCCTGTCCGGGAATGGCAGTAGCCCCGGAAAATCCGGCTTTGATACCATCTATAGAAGGAAGTTCCAACACGTATATATTAGGTTCGGGATATGCTCCTTTATTTTCCAGGAATTCGAAAAGACCAAAAACAGGATACTCCAGCACTTTACCTTCTCCTCTCAGGAAAAAATAGATCCGGTTTTTTGGGGCTGCAACAGCTTCTATATTAAGTTCCCCGCCTTCGGGTATATGGCGGCTCCTTATGATGTCGTAAAAGGATGTCAGAGAAAAGGTACTTATTTTATTCCTGTTTTTCACATCCACCTGTACCATGATGTCCCGTTGAGGAGATTTGGAACCGGAGCCGAACAAGTATAATTTATTGTTGACGATCTCCATAGCCTCAAAATCAGGTTTTTCCGGTTTCGGAATGATCTCACCTTTAGACAATGGGGTATAGCGGAAGACAGAAATCCTGGAAATGGGTTCGTATTTGCGGTTGAACCGGAACAACCACGGAGAATTGTCACCGGTAATAAAAACCTGGTCCTCGGTTACTGCTGTCCCGGATGCCGATGGTACCCCGGGAAGTGCCTGACGATGCGTAATTTCACATTCGACAGCGGGTCCTGAACATGCAGAAGATACAATGGTGATAAGAAAGAAATATAAATTTCTTTTACGGATCATTAGATTTGTATTTATACCGGATATAGGTTTCATATACTCATTTTTTTGTTCCCGGAAGCATTGATGATCAATTTAAGGGTTGAAGCTCTGCTTCCGATGACTATCTGGATTTCAAATCCATAAGTGGTTTAATTACTGATTTTTTGAATGTCCCGTACCGCTTTGACAATGTTTTCAGAAAGATTGGTCAGCCCTATCAGATGTTCGATGATCAGCTGTCCTTCTTCCATTTTCAGTTTAAAGCTATCGTCATATACCCCGTTGGATGCCATGATTTCCTTTTCCCGTATCTCTTTCAGTTCGGTAAAGCGCAGTTTCAGCATTTCTTTTACTTCCACAGTATCCACGGAAATATTCTGCTCTTCTTCTTTGAGAAGCCGCATGGCGTTGTCCAGGTTATTTATAATGGCCCCGGTAATGACGTTGAAGGCTTCCGAAGCCTTTGTCGTTTTGCGGGATTGGATAAAAGCTCCCATAGAGGCCGCAGAAGATAACAGGGTATGGTTAAGCACTACGAGCGCGTAGTATTGTCCCAGTTGTTTCTGCCTGGACTTAGGCTCCTGTGTCATCCGTTGAAAAGAGGCCATCAGGTTGCCGATCTCTATAAAAGCGTGTTTTCGGGCAAGGCGGTAAGGCAGGGGGACTTCCCCTTTCTGATTATAGAAAACGGAAATTTCCTGAATATAATCCCTCGTGGCTTTTATGGAATTCTTGAGGAACGTAGGCAGGCTCAGGAACTCCCAGGAAGGCCACAGGAAATGATTGGCAGTGAAGGCCAGTGTGGTACCGATGAGGGTATCCGCGATCCGGAACAGGATGACGTCCCGGATGTCGGGGGTGAGCATACCGTAAACAAAGATGACATACAAGGTAATAAAAGTGGCCCCTATAGGATAATTTCGCTGAGAAAAGGAAAACCCGAGCACCATACAGGTCATGGCCAGTATGCCGAGAACGGTGCTGTTGTGCACAACGGAAATGATCCCGAAAGCAATAACTCCCCCGGCAAGGGTGCCGATGGTCCGGTGAAAGGACCGCTGCTTGGTGAGTCCGTAACCCGGACGCATGATCACCACTATGGTGAGCAGTATCCAGTACGTATTTTGTATGGGCAATACATTACCTATCAGAAAACCAACCACTATCGTCAGCGTAAGCCGCAGGGAGTGCCGGAATATGGTAGAAGAAAAACTGAGGTTTTGCGTCAGGGTGATAGGAGCGTAGTGGATGGGTGTCAGTAACTTTTCCAGTTCCCTGTCCTTCCGTTTCAGGTCCTGCGGATTTATAGCGTGGGTAAAGGTGTATTCCACAACCTTAATTTTTTCCACCTGTTTTTCCACGTAATTGAACATGTTTGTCAATACCAGTACCTCATCGGTGGTACGGATATCGGTATTTGTTTCCGTTTCATAACGATCTATGGCCTTTTTAAAAGATTCCAGGTCTTTGAACGGATGATGGACGGAAGTGTATTTTTTTCTCTTTTCCACACGCTGTCCCAACTGGTTCAGCAGGGCTGCCAGGTTAAATGCCAGGTGCCTGTACGCATTTAATACATACGGATGTTTGCTGAAGGTCTGGTGCAGTTTTTCGTGGTCGAAAGAAGTGGCCATAGCCAGTTCCAGGATCTCTACCAGTTCTATATGGGCAATAAGCAATCTCCTGTTCTGGTTGGAAGAGCCTCCCTTGGTGCGGTTGCGTATCAGGGT
This sequence comes from Sinomicrobium halophytocola, assembly GCF_052983395.1. Taxonomy (NCBI): domain Bacteria; kingdom Pseudomonadati; phylum Bacteroidota; class Flavobacteriia; order Flavobacteriales; family Flavobacteriaceae; genus Sinomicrobium; species Sinomicrobium halophytocola. The sequence goes on along the minus strand of NZ_JBRKIT010000011.1, from coordinate 27,987 downwards.
TTCCCGGAGATTTTCATGAATGTCGTTTAATTCTATCTGTAGATTGAGCAGTTTTTCCGTAATCTTATCCCTGTTGGCATTAGTATCCCATAATCGCCCCCGTAGTTTCAGGTATTTGGAAGTCAGTAAAATACACTCGGCCATTTGAAGTTCTGCATACCTGTATGGCCTTATGAAATAGAATAACATGGAAATACACAGGTAGAAAAGCCCCCCGCCGATCATTAAGCCGGCATGTTCCAGGAGTGTCCACCCGGTATAATTGTGACTAAAAGAAAGGGACATGGCCAGCAACCCGGAAAAAGAGACCAGGGTAGCCCGGTGTCCGTAAACCGCTATCATGGAAAGGAAGAATACCAACAGGATAAGCACGGGATAAAATATCCAGTAGCTTATCGTAGCGAGACTGATGAGCACGGTACTGCCCGTGGCGATCAGGTTGGAGGCCAGCATACCGTTTACCCGGTGACGCAGGTTGCCGGGAATGTCACTGATAAAAGTGAATAATGCCCCTAAAGCCACCGTGAAACCAATACTGAAAAGATCCAGGTAAGAGAATAATATAACCGGGGTGGCAGCGGCTAGGGTTACTTTTACTGCCCTGATAAAGTCGGTACTTTCTAAGAATTTCTGGAGCTGACGATTCATATTCCGGATTGCTAACGACAAAAGTAAGGATAACGTAGAGATTTATTAAGAAAATACGTTGATTTAAAGTAGTGTTGATGAGTCCGGAGTTTTGGAACGGGGTGATTTTTTTGTCACGGATTCACGGATGTTTTTTGTTCGGAGTTGTTCCGATGTAATGATCCGGTTTTGTACCTGAAAAGTACAGTTCCGCTGAATTTACAGAAATATGATCTCCTCTTGAAAAAACACCGGGAGAAACGATTAAATACCCTAATTAACTCCTAAACTAAAAGACTCCCGGACTACAATAACCGTTTGCGTATTTCCTTGAGTTCCGATTTTATTTCTTCGGCCCAGGTTCCCAGGTTATTGGAAGGGATGTCAAATTCTCCGGATATTTTACTGACTACCTGCCATATTTCTTTTACTTCTCCGGCATTGGTGTCAATGACAGGGTATTCCGGGTTTATGGAGATAAGTCGTAGTTTTTCCACCGAGATCATCACTTTTTTTACAACTACGGTATCGGGGAGAACCACTACGTATATCTGGTTTTCCTTAATGTCCGACAGTTTTTCCTCCGCACGGGCAATGACCCATTCACCGGAGTGCAGTACGGGATACATACTGTTACCTTCTACCTGGAATCCCCGGTAAGACGCATTGCGGTATTCCGGCAGGGGCAGGTCGAAAGCGGGGAGGGATTCATACCATTCGGGATCCTGCAGATTGTGTGCGTATCCGGCGGAAGCCTTGATGTTTACCAGTACGATATTTTCGTTTTCGGACGAATTCAACGTTACTACTTTTGGCACTATGTTTTGTTCCGTAGGCCGCAGGTATTTCTGTTCGCTTTTACCGAACAGCCATAGGGGATTGATCCCGAATTGTTCGAGCAGGGCGGCGACCACTTCCCCGGAAATCCGGGTCTTTCCTCTTTCGATATCTGCCGTGGAATTCCTGATTCCCAGGCATTCCGCAAAAGCCTGTTGTGTCAGGTCCAGTTCCTGGCGAAGCATTTTAAAGCGTCGTATTTCGGTATTTAAACTTTTGGACATAAGGCAAATATAGGCTATAAATTGGAAAATGTCCATAAATTTATTGGATTATTTCCTTTTATATGGAAAAATTCCATAAATTTGGAAAAATTCCTGGAAGTATGAACCGGACAATCCTGCACCTGGACCTCGACACATTTTTTGTCTCCGTAGAGCGATTGCTAGACAGTCGTCTCAAGGATCGTCCTTTGCTGGTGGGGGGACTCAGCGATCGTGGTGTAGTGGCCGCGTGCAGCTACGAGACCCGCACTTTCGGCATACACAGCGGTATGCCGATGAAACTGGCCAGGGAATTGTGTAAAGAAGCCACGGTGATCCGGGGAGATGCCGCTACATACACCAGGTATTCCGGGGTAGTCACCGAACTGATCCGGGAGAATGTGCCCTTGTTCGAGAAGTCCAGTATAGATGAATTCTATGCCGATCTTTCGGGAATGGACCGTTTTTTCGGAACTTATCGCTATGCTTCCGGGCTCCGGCAGAAAATTATCCGGGAGACCGGGCTGCCGATATCTTTCGGGCTTTCCGTAAACAAGGTGGTATCCAAGGTCGCCACCAATGAGGCCAAGCCCAATAACCAGATACAGATAGAGCTCGGGCGGGAGAAGCCTTTTTTAGCCCCATTATCCATCAGGAAACTTCCCATGATAGGTGACAAGACCTACCTCACTCTGCGTAACCTCGGGATAAAGCAGGTGAAGACCTTACAGGAAATGCCGGGGGAGATGCTATACCGTGTGCTGGGCCGTAACGGACTCACCATCTGGGAACGCGCAAACGGTATAGATACCACCCCGGTAATTCCTTTTTCCGAACGAAAATCCATTTCAACCGAACGTACTTTTGACCGGGATACCATAGATGTACACCTGTTGCGTACACTACTGGCCGCCATGACGGAAAACCTGGCCTTTCAGTTACGCCGGGGAGAGAAACTCACGGCTTGTATAAACGTAAAGATCCGGTATTCCGATTTTCAGACCTATTCCAAACAGTTGAAAATCCCGTATACCAGTGCCGATCATATACTCATTCCCCGAGTAATGGAACTGTTTCACCAGTTGTATAACCGCAGGCTGCTCGTGCGCCTTATCGGGGTGAAATTCAGTCACCTGGTACATGGCAACTACCAGATCAACCTTTTTGAAGATACCGAAGAAACCATACGCTTGTACCAGGCTATGGATAAGATCCGCCTGCGGTACGGAGACCGCAGCGTTACCCGGGCCTCGGCCTTAGGCGTGAAGACCATAGGAAGAATGACCAATCCTTTTAACGGACAACCTCCAACCATTTTAGCACATAGAAAACAGTAATGTATTTAAATTGCCACACTTATTACAGCCTGCGCTTCGGTACGTTTTCCGAAGTGGAGCTCCTGCAACTGGCCCGTGAAAATCACGTAACACAACTGGCCCTGACCGATATTAACAACACTTCCGCCTGTCTTAATTTTATACGTAAAGCGGAAAACCTGGATATAAAACCTATTGTAGGAGTGGATTTCAGGAACGGAACGGACCAGCAATTTGTCGGAATAGCTAAGAATAATGAAGGATATACAGCACTTAACGGTTTTTTATCCGAACATCTGCATGCACACAAAAATTTTCCCGGGCGGGCCCCTGTCATTCCGGAGGTGATGATTGTTTATCCACTGAAAAAGGTAGAACAATACCAGTTTGAGGATTTCCGGGAAGATGAGTATATAGGGGTTTCTGTCCAGGACCTGCGAAAACTGCCCTTATCTGCATACCGGCATTTAAAAGATAAACTGGTAGTCCTGCAACCTGTGACTTTCCGGAACAAAAAAGATTTCAATGCTCACCGGTTGTTGCGGGCCATAGATAACAATACCCTGCTCAGCAAGCTGTCCCCCGGAGAAGTGGCTTCGGAAGAAGAGAAGATGTACCCCCCGGAAAACCTGTACAAGGCTTTCGGGGAATATCACTTCATCCTGGAAAACACAGTCCGCCTGATGAAGAAATGTCATGTTTCCTTTGATTTTTCCACAGCAAAGCAGAGCAGCAATCAGCAAACCTATACCGGCGATAAGGCCGGGGATGAGGAATACCTTCTGGAGCTTTGTATGCAAAATATCCGCTACCGTTATCCGGACGATCAGAAAATGGCCCTGGAACGCCTGTACCGGGAACTGGAACTTATCAAACAAAAAGATTTTGTCTCCTATTTTCTCATTAATTATGATATTGTAGATTATGCCAGACAGAAAGGGTATTTCCACGTAGGAAGGGGAAGCGGGGCCAACAGTATCATAGCATATTTACTGGGAATCACGGATGTAGACCCGCTGGAACTGGATTTGTATTTTGAACGTTTCATCAACCTTTTCCGCAGCACGCCCCCCGATTTTGATATCGATTTCTCCTGGCGGGACCGGGATGATGTCACGAGATATATCTTTGAACGTTTCCCTAATGTAGCCTTGCTGGGGACATACGTTACCTTTAATTACAAGGGAGTGGTGCGGGAACTGGGCAAAGTGTTCGGGTTGCCCAAAGAAGATATCGACCGCCTTAGTGAAGGCAGTTACAATCCGTATGAATTGGACCAACCTTCTCAGCTTGTTTTGAAATACGGGAAACTCATTCAGGGAATGCCCAGTTATATCAGTGTGCATTCCAGTGGAATTCTCATAAGTGAAGTCCCTTTAAATACTTTTTCAGCTACCTTTTTGCCCCCCAAAGGATATGCTACGGTACAGTTCGATATGCATATTGCCGAGGATGTGGGATTATATAAATTTGATATTCTCGGCCAGCGCGGACTGGCCAAGATCAAAGAGACCCTGGAAATTATCCGGTATAACCGTCCGGATGAACCACACCTGGACATCCATGATGTCAATCGGTTCAAAAAAGACGATAAGATCCATAATATGCTGGAAAGCGCACAGTGTATGGGATGTTTTTACGTGGAGTCGCCGGCGATGCGGATGTTACTCAAAAAGTTACAGGTAGACAATTACCTGGGACTGGTAGCTGCCAGTTCCATTATCCGGCCGGGGGTGGCTAAAAGCGGGATGATGCGGGAGTATATTCTGCGGCATCAGGACCCTAAACGTGTGGAACAGGCGCATCCCGTTCTGCTCAAGATCATGCCGGAAACTTATGGCGTGATGGTATACCAGGAAGACGTGATAAAGGTGGCCCACCACTTTGCGGGACTTACCCTGGCCGAGGCGGATGTACTGCGAAGGGGAATGAGTGGGAAATTCCGTTCCAGGGCAGAATTCGGGGAAGTAGAAGATAAATTCATAGCCAATTGCCGGCAGAAAGGATATGGAGACGAATTGATCCTCGAAGTCTGGAAACAGATAGAGAGTTTTGCCGGGTATGCCTTTGCCAAAGGGCATTCCGCTTCCTATGCTATAGAAAGCTATCAGAGTTTGTTCCTGAGAGCCTATTATCCGCTGGAATTTATGGTGGCCGTGTTGAATAACGGAGGAGGGTTCTATCGCCCCGAGATCTATATACACGAGGCCCGGATGCTTGGGGCTACGGTCCATGTTCCCTGCATTAACTACAGCCGCATGGAAACCAGGATATCCGGAAAGGATATTCATCTCGGTTTCGGGTACCTGAAAGACCTTGAAGACCGGGTGTGTTATCGTGTACTGAAAGAAAGAGACAAAAACGGAATTTTCACATCCCTGGAAAACTTTATGGATAGGGTCTCCATAAGTGTGGAACAACTGGCCATATTAATACGCATCGGGGCGTTCCGGTTTACGGGTATGGATAAATACGAACTGTTATGGCAGGCGCATTTGCGGCAGGGAGTGGTGCCGGGAGAAGAAGAACAGTACAGATTGTTTAAGGCACAGCAAAAAGAGTTTACCGTACCTGTCCTGCAAATCAGTAAACTCGAAGCCGCGTTTGACCAACTGGAACTTCTCGGGTTTTGCCTGAGCAGTCCTTTTGAATTGTTACAGGAAAAACCGAGGAGCAATAAAGGAGCACAGGACCTGAAGTACACCGAGGGCAGGTATATAGATATTTACGGATACCTGGTAGCGGTAAAAAAGACGCAGACCCACAAGGGAGAAGAAATGTTTTTCGGCACTTTTATAGATCATTACGGGGAAGTGTTTGACGTGGTTATCTTTCCCCCGGTAGCCAGGAATAACAGGTTCCGTGGAAAGGGGATATACCGTTTGTACGGAAAGGTGGTCAATGAGTTCGGGTTTTTTAGTATAGAAGTAGTTAAGATGCGAAAAGAAGATTATATCCGTGATCCGCGGTTTGAAAGCTAAGATCATCAGGGAATTTTTGCATGTTGTGAACCCTAATTCGAATGTGAAGATGAAAAAATGAAAATAAGGTTAATATTCTGTAAATTTTAGAAGATAACGGAAGGAGACGAAAGCCGTTTTTTGTTTGTAACCTTATAATAAACAATGTCTTTTTATTCAGTTTGTTTTGGTTATGTAAGAAGTCTTTTACATTATATTAAAATTCAAATAGTAACATTCCGTTAACGGTAACAGAACGGGGAGCCTTTCTTATATTTCTAAATTAGAGCTGCAATTTTTTTTCAGGGAATGGCATCTAAAAACGAAATATTTTTCAAAAAGTTGTTTGAAGAAACACATGGTAAAGCTTTTAATTTTTTAAAAGCGTTGAGCAAAGATGAAAATGTTGCTCATGAAGTTGTTCAAATGTCTTTTATAAAAATATGGAAGAATATTGAGAAGTTTAAAAAACATCCCAATCCGCAAGCCCTGGTATACATAACTGTAAAAAATGTTTTCCTGGATGAAATGCGCAAACAAAACAGGCTGAATACTGTGTTAACTTCCATTGAAGAAAACGAATATCTTAATCATACCATCGCTGATGCAGGGGAAGATAGTACCATAGCGGGAGAGACTTTCACCGAGGTGCACCGTGCAATAAAGAAATTACCGGAGCGTCTACAGCGTATTTACACCTTATATCAGTTCGAAGAATTGACCCCGGTGGAAATTGCCGATACCTTGCAACTGTCTATTACTACCATAAGGACAAACATAGAAACCGCTAAACTATTTCTTAGAAAAGAACTTGGGAAGTTCCGGAATTAGCGGGAACAGATGTAGTTGAAAACGGGGAATGAATAATCATTTTGCAGCCTCCCGATAATCATTGGGGATGGAAAAAGTTTAAACGAGTTCTATATTGGAAAAACAAGCGCCGATGAAAAATATTCCGGTTTTTGCCTGTGTTTTAAATCAACAATTCCAGATTTCCCGGCTAATTACAGGCCTGTTTTCTCTCTGCTTAACCCAAACTTTATCCCGTCGTAACATTAATTTCATTTTCTAAATGACCTTCCGTCGTTCTACAGATGAATCAAGAGAACAATGGATTATAAATTACTAGAAAAGTATTGGAAAGGAAAATGTTCTGCCGAAGAAACGGAAAAGGCAGAAGAATTTCTTCGGGACAATCGATCGGAGGCAGATGTCTTATTGCGAAAGGAATGGGATCATGCCCCCGGACCTATTTCAGGTAAAGATTCCCAAAGTATCCGGGAAGCGGTTTTTGCTTTTGTAAAAGAAGATACGGGTAAAGTAAGGCGCCTTTCCGCATCCGGATTTAAAAAATCGTTGATGGTCGCTGCTTCTTTACTGCTGCTTCTGGCTGTAGGAAGTGTGGCTTATTTTATGTATCAGCCTGCAAACGGACAATGGATCGTAGTAGATAATGCCAGGGACACGGCAAGAGAAATAGAACTGGCGGACGGAACAAGAATATGGCTGAAACCCGGTTCTTCCATATCCTATTCGAATGAGTTCGGCGAACAGGAAAGAAATATAAAGCTGGTAGGAGAAGCTTACTTCGATGTAGCCAAAGATTCTTTAAAACCCTTTCAGGTACGAACGGATAATATTACCACCAGGGTGCTTGGTACCATGTTTAATATTAAAGCCTATGAATTTGAAGAAAATATTCAGATCGTCCTGACCGAAGGCTCTGTGAGTGTAACGTTCAAAGATGAAGAGACCGAAAGGGAAATCGCAAAAATGCACCCGGGAGAACTGCTGAACTTCGATAAGGTAAATAACAATACCAGTGTAGATGCCATAAGAAACAGTGGAGAAGAACTGTATAAAGGGAACAAGCTGGTGTTTTACAATACTACCGTACGGGAAGCCCTGATCAGAATATCCCGTACATACGGACTGGAGATAGACATGAACGCTTTATCCGCAACGGATATGGAGAAGCATGTTTCCGGAGTATTTCACAATACAACACCCGTAGATGCAATACAAAGAATTCTGTTTATCCATCATATGGTACTGGAACAAAAGGATGGAAAACTATTGGTTAAGAGAAATAACTAATACATAGCCAATAAAAAAGCGTTGCTACCAACAACGCTTTTTTCAAGATATGCAAAGACATTAATAACAAAGATCGATCGGAAAATCAAAACCAATAATTATTAACTAATCTATACATACGTATAATACATGAAAACCAAAATTAAGGAATACTGCTTAATTATAAGCAGGGATTCAGGAAAAGTATGCCTTTTATTTTTCTTCTTTGTCAGTCTGTTAAATGCCCGGGGTATAACATCTTCAGGTCAGGAGTCCGAACACAGTCTGCGCGAATTTATGGAGCGATTGATAGCAGAAACAGAATACAGCTTTTTATTTGATGAGTCCCAGTTAGAGAAAGTTACTTTAACAGAAGATATAACCATAACCAACAGGGCAATAAGAGATATTTTAAGGGATGTGAACAAGCAGATCCCTATAGAATATAATATAGAAGGCAGGAATGTTTCCATACGCCTGAAACCCCGGTTACAACAAAAGACCGGGAGGTTAAACGGTCATATTTATGACGATCAGAACGTACCGCTTCCCGGGGCTAATATTATCATTGAAGGCAACAGTGGTGCTTTGGGAACATCTACCGGGTTTGATGGGGATTATAATATGCAATTGGCCTCCGGGACCTATACGGTAAGGATAAGTTATATATCCTTCACAACCCAGCGTATTACTGACGTAGCGATCGAAGCCGGAAAGACAACTACCCTGGATGTCGTGTTGCAGCCTTCCAGCGAAACACTTGAAGAAGTAGTGGTTACGGCCGAGTACGATCGCAGGGCAAATAATGTGGCAGCTCTGAATACCATCCGTAAAAACGAGGTGACGGCCATAGACGGGATCACGGCAGAGCAGATAGCCCGTACCCCCGACAATAATATGGCCCAGGTGCTGACCCGTATTACCGGGCTGCATGTACAGGACAATAAATACGTGGTGGTACGCGGGGTTTCGGAACGGTATAACAACGTGGCCATGAACGGCGCCGCGATGCCCAGTACCGAGGCCAACCGGAGGAACTATGCGTTTGATATTATTCCCAGTGACCTTATAGAAAGCGTCATAGTCCATAAAACGGCAAGCCCCGATCTGCCCGGGGAGTTTACCGGGGGCTATGTCAATGTAAATACGGTGGAGATCCCAAATGAAGATTTTTTATCGATAAAAATCGGGACCGGGGGTAATAAAAATACTTTTGACGATTTTTATTCCCTGCCGCGCTATAAGAACGATTACCTGGGATTGTCTTCTTCCGACAGTAAACTACCAGGCCTTTATAACGACATAGCCAAAACATCCCGGTTCTACCCGGAAAAATTATTGCCGCTTTCCAAACAGATGCCCGGTAATGACCGCTTTCATCTTCACCGCTATACTCAACAACCTACCCAGGATTATGCCATGGCCCTGGGGAAAATCATCGATTTAACAGGTGATGATCGTCTGGGTATGACCGCAGCATTTACGTACCGCAATGAGCAGACCAAACAGGGATATTTTGAAGAAGAACCTGGTGCCAGAGATATTACGGGAGGAGATCGTTATACCTTTCTAACCCGTCTGGGCGGTGTTCTTAATGCTACATATGCTTTTGGTATTCATAAAATTAGTTTAAAAAATACTTTTTATCAAAAACTGGAAGCTGAAAATACCATTTTTAATGGTATTGATGGAAATGGATGGTATATGACGGGAATTACAGAAAAACGGATTACCAATAGTTTTGGGCAAAGTATATTAAAGGGGGAACATACGTTGGGTGCGGATAATAACCATAAACTGAAATGGGACCTGGGGATTGCCAATTATACCCGTGACCAGCCCAATAACCTGGAAATTAATGGAAATACAGCACAAATAACCGGCGCTCCGAGCGAACGTGAGCAGATTATGGAAGAATTCAGGAACCCTTATCCTCCATATAGTTATATAAAGAACAGGACAGTAGATAATCCGCCTTATGATTACTACAGTAAATATCAAGAAAAGCGGTACACCTTCGGTACAAAACTGGAGATTCCGCTTTCAAAAAATAATCGTAAAAACAAATTATTGGTGGGTTATGCCGGGAGTATCAGGGATATAAATTTTGAGCAGTCCAGGTTTGCCATTCTGGCCTACAGGGGACGGGATGTAAGCGGGTTTCTTGGACTTCCCTTACATGAAGCCGTTAACCAGGACTCATTTGACGATGAATACCTGTATTATGTTCCGCAGTCTACCGGATCAGATGGCAGTGGTACAGAAGGTTTTAGCAATGGTTTCAGGGGAAGGCAGGATTTACATGCTGCATATTTGTCAGCGGATGTCTATTTATTGGACAAACTCCATTTTTCCGGAGGTGTACGTATGGAAGCTAATAACATGAAGACCACCACAGGGATACTTGCAATAGACCCTATTAATTCTGACGGGGACATTATAATTGACAACGATGCAACAGAAGAATATACGCTCAACGAAACGGACTTTTTACCTTCTGCCAACCTAATTTATGAGGTAACTCCGCAAATGAATGCCCGGGCTTCCTATTTTCGTTCCCTGGCCAGGCCGGAGTTTACGGAACTTGGGAAGTATACCTATTACGATTTTAACTTGCGGACATTAGTTGTATCCGGCTATGGAGTTCTTAACAGTGAAGAAGGAGAAGATGTAGCCTTATTAGAACAAACTACGGTAGATAACCTGGAATTACGATGGGAATTTTATCCCACTCCCGAAGAATCCTTTTCCGTTTCGGGCTTTTATAAGGATTTTGACAAGCCTATTGAGCTGCAATTACACCCCAGTACGGGATATACGGCACTAAGAGCAAGTTATTATAACCTGAAACGGGCCACTAACTATGGTGTGGAGATCGATTTCCGGAAATCGTTTGCTTTCCTGAACTCTTCGTTTGGTGAAAATCTATACCTGTTTGGCAACGCCTCTTTTATATGGTCTGATATTTATTACGACCGGGATGATGTGCCCATAGACACGGGGGAAACGAATGAGGAAGGCAATCCCGTATACGAACTGGCCGTGGTAGAAGAAAGCAGGCCGTTATACGGGCAGGCTCCCTATATTGTAAACGGGGGATTACAATATACGGGGGCGCATTTTGGCTTTACGGCCAGTTATAACCGGGTGGGGCCCCGTATCGTACTGCCCGGTGGGACGCCTTTTTACCACGAATACGAAAAACCGCGGGATGTGCTGGACCTCCAGTTCCGATACGCCTTTTTACAGGACAACCGGGCGGAGATCAAACTGAACCTTGCCGATATTTTTAACGATCCCGTGATCCGCTACTACAACAATATTGACCCGGAAACCAAACAGGACAGGACAGAGCCTGTGCCCTATGAAGGTGGAAGTCTAAGGGTACCATTGAAAGATCCCAGCGGAAAAGATTATGATCCCGAATATGACCTGGTACGCCGACGGTTTGACCGCCTGCGGAGTCTTATGGTAAGTTTTAAATATACCTTTTAAAAAGCGCCTATTATTTTGAGTGATTTATAAATAACAACCTTAAAAATTAAATCTGATGAAAACCAAATTTAGCTTACTTGCTATGTCCGTAGCTGTGTTACTGACAAGCTGTTCCAAAGAAGACCCGATCGGAGAAAACGATCCGACCCTTAACGCGGAATTCGCAACGCTTTCCGTGGGTGTAGACAACAGGAGCTGGCCTACGGCTACCGGTACCGTTTCCGGTGTAATTAGTTCCGATATGACGTTGACCGATGATAGGGTATGGTTTATAGATGGTCCCACCTTTGTTGCTGATGGTGCTACGCTTACCGTAGAAGCAAATACCCTGGTAAAATGGATTACGCAACCTACCAGCGGAAGCGCTTCCTATCTTCTGGTAGAAAGAGGAGGCCGACTGGTAGCTGATGGAGGGGCTCCGAACACTTCCATTGTATTTACTTCAGATCAGCCCGTAGGGAATCGGTCTGCCGGAGACTGGGGAGGTATCCTCATGCTGGGGAAAGCCCCTACAAACAAAACCAATCCTGAAATTGAAGGAATTTTGCCCCAGGATATTCCCAGTGGTATCAGTATAGCCTACGGAGGAACCATTGCAGGTGATGATTCCGGTATCCTGCGTTATGTACGTATTGAATATGCCGGGCGTGACCTTGGTGGTGGTAATGAAATCAACGGTCTTACCCTGGGTGGTGTTGGTAACGGGACTACCCTGGAAAACATCCAGGTGTCTTTTGGAAGGGACGATGCCTTTGAATTCTTCGGAGGTACTGTAAATGCCAAAAACCTTGTGGCCTTTGGGAATGCCGATGATGATTTTGATTTTGATTTCGGGTATAAAGGAAACATACAATTTGCAGTAGCTAAAAAAGTTCCTAATGTTGGTTTTTCCAGTGATCCCAATGGCATAGAGTGCGATAACGATGGTGCCGGAAGTAATCAAACACCGATAACTCGTCCTGTACTATCCAATTTTACAATTCTGGGAATGAGTTCTCAATCTGCTGCTGACTCTCTTTTAAATGGTAATCATTGGAGAAGGAATGCCTCATTTGTATTCCGTAATTCTATCATCGCAGGTTATGATACTGGCGTTCATTTTAATGGGACAGACGGAAATTTGGGATCTGGAGGTACAGGTGAGTTTAAGAACAATCTTGTGCATGCCTTTACAACTCCTGTGTCACCTTCTTCAGCTACTGGTGAGCCTAATTATATGGATAACTCTACCAACACCAGTAATTCGAATTTTATGAATTTGACAGCACCATATAACATTACCAGCCCGGATTATGGTCTGGCAAGTCCGCTGCCTGCTTTCGGAACTGATTATACAGGATCTCTTGCCATAGGCTTTTTTGATCCGGTAGATTACAAAGGTGCTTTCGGAGCCAGTGCTTCCGGGCGATGGGATGACAACTGGGCGTCTTATCAACCTAACAGCAACCCGTATTAATTAACGTATCTTAAAAAAGCTTAAGAATAATAGGGAAGAAGTACGGTGTAACAGCCGTACTTCTTTAAATATGAAGGTTGAGAGTTAAGAACAGCTTTAATTTGGGAAATAAAAATAAATAAAACCTATGAAAATAAAATATATAATAGAACGAGTAAAGAATGTAAATCCCGGAATATTACTGGGTATTATTTTAATGAGTCTTTTTTCCGGTTGTGATACCGAGGGCGATCCGGTAGAAGAAGATACATATGTAACAGTCCGCTCAGGCAACTTTACCGTTATCGGAGATACGGAAAGTGAGCTCGGTTTTTATATTAACGGGGATTCTTTGGTCAATAGTACCGATTATTATCCCGAAGGAACAGCATTGAATATAGAATTAAAAAAACGGGAAACGGGTGAAGTATTACTGGACAGTACAAGAACCACCGTTTTTGGTGAAGATGTTGCCATTACTGCCTTTTATACCGGGGATATTGTAATTCCTATGATGCCTTTAACAGATGAAGAAAAAGAGCCAGCTCCGGAGGGCTATAAAAAAGTACGATTTATCAATTTTATTAAAGATGAAGGGATGTTGGAAGGCAAAAATTTAAGACTGGAGGTGTATGGGATATATAATACGGAATTGAATGCCGCCGGTTTTTATAATGAAGCCATGACAGAAGAACCGATATATAATATTGAAAAGGTTTCTCCGGATGATTTTACTTTTTTTATAAGCCTCCCTGAGTTGGAAACTATGAGTACGGAAGTCGGACATGAGTTAAAAACTACCGGAGCTAAAATATTTGATGCTGATACCGGAGAGTTGCTCTCTGATGTTTATGCTGAAGAAGGAGAGCTTTTTCCCGGTTTCCCGTCTTTTGGAATGGGAATAGTAATCAGGGGAGAAAGAAATATTGGAAATTTAACAAGTAATATAGGTGGTATAGAGGATTATGAGGTAGTGACATTTGAATTGACATTTGAATCGTATCAAGGATATGGAGAATATGAGCAGCGCATTATAAATGCTCTAAGTGAATAAATGAAGTATGAATAGTCATTCTTTTAACCCAATTTTAAAATTTTCCGGATTATAAAAAAGAAAATAAAATCAAAAATATTTAAACTTAACCTTTCTTATGCCGGGATACTGCCCGTTCCCAACCTCTCCCATGCCCGGCATACCCGCCCGCCCGGGCTATAGTCCGAAGACCGGAGTATCGTATTTCAAAACCGCCTTTTCTTCGGTCCTCGGTCTTTTTTTTGATTTTATATTATCATCTTCTTAAAAGACATGGATATTCTTTTTCCCTGAAAATGTTAAAAATGCTTAAATTAGCTTGGACCATAAAACCGGACAGGGAATTACCTTTTACCATCTTGTCAAAGCAGGAATACCAAACTTGTGAAAAGAGGACTTCAACTTAAGCTGAAACAGCTAATGATCATTATAATAGCCTGGATGGCTATCGGATTTATCATTGCGGTTTACGATCATCTGATACTGCATACCAATACCTCTTTGGGGCCATCCGAAGATTATTCCTTTGCCATATCCGTAATGCGCAATGTAGGAGCGGGGCTTATCGGCGCCTTGCTGGGCGGAAGTTTACTGGTGTTTTATATCAATGTAAAATACCGGGATAAACCTTACGGATACACTATCCTGATCGTCAGCGTCATCTTTGTCTGTATCATAGCTCTGATTACCTTGGTTATGGCCGCCATTATAGTACCTTTTAAGACAGGGAGACCGTTGTATGACCCGGTGTCCAAAGGAGCTTTCCACGCTTTTGTTACGGACAGTTACCCCATAAAAAACGGACTGGTATGGTCTTTTATCGTGGCTATGACCCAGTTGCTCCTGCAGATGAACAGCAAGTTTGGCCCGGATACCTTCTGGAATATCATTAAGGGAAAATACAACACGCCCAAAACGGAAAAACGGATATTCATGTTCCTGGACCTGAATTCTTCGACAACCATAGCGGAACGCCTGGGTAATGAAGCCTATCATGCGTTGCTCAAGGATTTTTTTGCGGACATAACGGACCCTATCCTGGAAAGCAGAGGAAATATCTACCAATATGTGGGCGATGAGGTCGTAGTGGTATGGAAGTTCGAAGAAGGTGTGGAAAACCTGCAATGCCTGCGGTGTTTCCCAGAAATGAAAAAACATATCGAACAGAAGAAAGACAAATACATGCATAAATACGGTATGGTACCTTCATTTAAGGCAGGGATACACTTCGGTGGAGTGGTAGCCGGGGAGATCGGTGTTATTAAAAGGGATATTACCTATTCCGGGGATGTACTGAATACCACATCGCGTATTCTGGATATGTGCAGCAGGTTTCACGAAGAGGTCATAGTCACATCCGATCTGCTTTCGGAACTGGATTACGGAAGTGGGTTCACCATTCGTCATCTCGGAGCGATCAGGTTGAAAGGCAAAGAGCAGGAAGTTTTGCTTGTCGCGATAAGAGAGGCGGAAGCAAATTAGCTTGAAGTTTTGGAGTTGAGGAATCATTTTAATTTTAGACTTATCTGAACTAACCAACTCCGAACTCCTC
Organism: Sinomicrobium halophytocola; assembly: GCF_052983395.1. Classification (NCBI taxonomy): domain Bacteria; kingdom Pseudomonadati; phylum Bacteroidota; class Flavobacteriia; order Flavobacteriales; family Flavobacteriaceae; genus Sinomicrobium; species Sinomicrobium halophytocola. Next base: position 12,453 of record NZ_JBRKIT010000011.1, on the reverse strand, counting down.
GACTATTTCCCTTTCTTTTGCCGGTGGTACCATTCCAGGGCCTTTAAAAGAATTAGAACGGAAAGGATGGGACGTTCTACGCAGAGAACTGGAAGAAACCCAGGAAGAAATCCTGAAGCTGCCGGAAAGCAAGACCGACGATTTTCTTGACGAAAGACCTGTGCCCGGAGGAGACACTTTTGCCTGTATTCTGGAAGGTATTATACAGCACGATATTTATCATACAGGACAAATAGGACTGGTGAAGAAAATAATATCCGTGGCCCGGTAGATCGACATAAAATTCCCTGCTTGCCTCTTCCTGTACTACCGGGACACGGACTTATATATTTCCCACTAAGTTTAACGGATCCGGATATAATTTTCGGAGAACGTCCGGTTTCCTTCTTCATTGATACTTATCTGGCGGAACCAGTCTTTTCCTCCCTGCAGCTCGAAAGAGAATATACGGGAGGTATCGATGATCTTCATCATACTGGCCGAACCGTATTCCAGGGTTTCTGCCAGGCTGGTGTCGGTAGATAGATATTTTCCGTAGCCATACCACTGTGTGGAATCCTGCGGAACTTTCCTGGTCCACATGACCTTTCCGTCCTGGTACATTTTTACCTGCCTGTATCCTTCCGTATTCGGAAAGCTATCTATGACATTATTATCTTCGTAAGTATAGTAATTTACAAGTTCCCAAACACCTTCCAGCGAAACGGGGGCATCTTCTTTTGTATCAGGATAACGGTTCCAACCCAATAAAATCACGGCCAGAAATCCAATTGCTAAAACATAAATAAAATTTTTCATAATGAAGAATTTTTAGGTTATTGATTCAGGAGGACATTGTATCTAATTTACGTAAAATTAGTGGATTATCATATTTTTTTTGAATATTTATTGTTTTATGCTTAAAAAACAAGGATATGATAATCGGGAGAAGGAAAAGCTCCGGAAAGTGCGATTATAACAGGCCTATCTCCTGATTACTTGGCATAACTATTGTGATATAGAAATACCCGCATAGGGATCAATATGTTTATGTATTGATTTTTAGAAAGTTATTAAATAACAATCATTTGTTCATAAGCTGTTGTAATGACAGAATGACTCACAGATAATCTATGGCTAAATCAAAGTTTTTAAATATTGACAGTTTGTCATTTCAGGGAATAGACGAAGAAGCGGAACTTATTCCGTTAATGACCCCGGAAGACGAAGAAGAAATAAACAAAGAAGAACTTCCCAAGGAATTGCCCATTTTACCACTGCGCAACACGGTGTTGTTTCCGGGGGTAGTAATACCAATTACCGCAGGAAGGGACAAATCCATCCGTTTGATAAAAGACGCGAACAATGGCGATAAAGTTATCGGGGTGGTATCTCAGAAAGATGAAGAGGTGGAAAACCCCGAAGTTGAGGATATCAATACCCTGGGTACAGTAGCACGTATTCTCCGGGTATTGCAGATGCCCGACGGGAATACCACAGTGATCATCCAGGGAAAAAAGCGTTTCGAAATAGACCGGGTAGTGTCTACGGAACCTTATATGAGGGCGAGTATAAAAGAAGTGGAAGAAATAAGGCCGGAACGGAACAACCCGGAATTCACGGCGATTATCGAGTCCATAAAAGAACTCTCCCTGCAGATCATAAAAAACAGTCCCAATATTCCTTCTGAAGCATCTTTTGCTATCAAGAATATAGAAAGCGGTTCGTTCCTTATCAATTTTGTTTCTTCCAATATGAACCTTAGTGTGGAAGATAAACAGGAACTTCTGGAGATGAACAATCTCCGGGAAAGAGCGCTGGCTACCCTGAAATATCTGAATGTGGAATTCCAGAAACTGGAACTGAAAATAGATATACAATCCAAGGTCCGCCACGATATGGACCAGCAGCAGCGCGAGTATTTCCTGCATCAGCAGATGAAGACTATCCAGGAAGAACTGGGCGGAGTGTCTTATGAGGAGGAAATAGAGGACATGCGTGACAAGGCCAATGGAAAGAAATGGGATATTAAGGTAAAGGAACATTTTGACAGGGAACTCGCCAAGTTACAGCGGATGAATCCCCAGGTGGCCGAATATTCCATACAGCGGAATTACCTGGACCTGCTCCTGGAACTTCCGTGGGGTACGTATTCCAAAGATAAGTTTGACCTGAAAAGGGCCCAGCGTATCCTGGACAGGGACCAGTACGGACTGGATGAAGTAAAACGAAGGATCATAGAATACCTGGCGGTGCTTAAACTGCGCAACGATATGAAATCGCCCATACTGTGTTTGTACGGGCCTCCCGGTGTAGGTAAAACGTCATTGGGTAAATCTATAGCCGAAGCGCTTGGCAGGGAATATGTGCGTATATCTCTTGGAGGTCTGCGGGATGAAGCAGAGATCAGGGGGCACAGAAAAACATATATCGGTGCCATGCCCGGTAGGATCATACAATCCCTGAAAAAAGCGGGGACCTCTAACCCTGTTTTTGTACTGGACGAGATAGATAAACTTACTACCAGTCATACCGGAGACCCTTCGTCTGCTATGCTGGAAGTGCTGGACCCCGAACAAAACACGTCTTTTTATGATAATTTCCTCGAACTGGGATTTGACCTTTCCAAGGTGATGTTCATTGCTACGGCCAACAACCTGGGAAATATACAACCTGCGTTGCGTGACAGGATGGAGGTGATAAACGTTACCGGGTATACTATTGAAGAAAAGGTAGAAATAGCGAAAAGACACCTGCTGCCCAAACAATTGAAAGAACACGGACTCACATCCGATAATCTGAAGATTGCGAAAAAAGGCCTGGAGAAAATCGTGGAAGGTTATACCAGGGAATCGGGTGTAAGGGGACTTGAAAAGCAAATAGCCAAAATGGTTCGTTTCGCTGCCAAATCCATTGCAATGGAAGAGGAATACAACATAAAGGTCACTTCCGAAGATATAGAGAAGATCCTGGGGCCTGCACGTATGGAGCGTGACAAATATGAGAACAATGATGTGGCGGGAGTGGTTACCGGCCTTGCATGGACAAGTGTGGGAGGAGACATTCTCTTTATAGAGTCCATACTTTCTGCGGGTAAAGGAAACCTGACCATTACCGGGAACCTCGGTAAAGTGATGAAGGAATCGGCCACTATTGCCATGGAATATATTAAAGCTAATGCCCAGGAACTGGGAATAGACCCGGATATATTTAGCAAGTACAATGTGCATATCCACGTTCCGGAAGGGGCAACACCCAAAGATGGCCCGAGTGCCGGCGTAACAATGCTGACATCATTGGTATCGCTCTTTACCCAGAGAAAGGTGAAAAAGAGTCTGGCCATGACAGGAGAAATAACCCTTAGGGGAAAGGTATTGCCCGTAGGAGGTATAAAAGAAAAAATACTGGCTGCTAAAAGAGCACGTATCAAAGAAGTCCTGCTTTGCGAAGAGAACAGGAGAGATATAGAGGAGATCAAACCGGAATACCTGAAAGGGTTAACGTTTTACTATGTCAGTGATATGAGCGAAGTATTGAATCTGGCACTTACAAAGGAAAAAGTAAAGAACGCTAAAACGCTTTGATACCACAGCGGTTCGGTTTATATATAAAACCGTCTTCGGAATATATTCCCGGAGGCGGTTTTTTCTTTCAGTTTGCTAAAATTGCTTAATCATATGCTAAAAAAGCATAATACTAATGTGGAAGTGCTGTGTAGTTTTGGACATATTATTAATTACATCATAAAACCGACAAAACAATGACCCTGCACCAGTTTTATTTTCTCCCTCTCGTCTGTTTTCTCTTTATTTTTCCTGCAACAGCTCAAAATACCGATGTGGCCAAAGCCTTTGGGCATGCCGGGAAGCAGACAGAATTATTGCTGCAGGAAATCCGTCAAAAAACAAATACATCCGCACTGGTATCTCCCCGGACTCTCGGCCCCTCCGGAGAGCTGGAACTTGTGGCTTCCAAAGACTGGACCAGCGGATTTTTTCCGGGCGTATTATGGTACCTGTACGAATACAGCGGAAAGGATGCCTGGCGTAAAAAAGCCGAGATCTTTACCGCAAATATCGAACAGGAAAAATGGAATGCCGGCACCCATGATATGGGATTTAAGATTTATTGCAGTTATGGAAACGGGTACAGGCTTACCAAAAATGAACATTACAAGGATGTTGTAGTACAGGCAGCCGGGACACTGATAAAACGCTTTAATCCCAGGGTAGGAGCTATACGCTCCTGGGACCATAACAAAGATAAGTGGGATTTTCCCGTGATTATTGATAACATGATGAACCTGGAACTGCTTTTTGCTGCAACAGAGATTACCGGGGATTCCGTTTACTACGATATTGCGGTGAAACATGCCAACACTACCATGAAAAACCATTTCCGGGACGATTATAGTTCTTACCATGTGATCGGATATGATCCGGAAACCGGAGCCGCGGATAAAAAGAACACCCACCAGGGGTTCAGTGACGCATCTGCCTGGGCAAGAGGGCAGGCGTGGGGGCTTTACGGGTATACCCTGTGTTATAGGGCGACAGGAGACGAAACCTATTTGCATCACGCCGAAAAGATCACGGATTATATATTGAGCCATCCCCATATGCCGAAAGACCTCGTGCCCTACTGGGACTTTGACGCCCCGGAAATACCTGACGAGGAAAGAGATGTTTCTGCCGCTGCAGTAATGGCGTCCGGCTTATATGAATTGAGCACGTACAGTAAAAAAGGAGCGGAATACCGGAAAACAGCAGATAAGATAATTGATGCGCTATCCATGAAATACACCGCACCCGAAGGAGAGGCCCGCGGCTTTATTTTATTGCACAGTGTCGGGTCCAGGCCTTTCGACAGCGAAGTGGATGTACCACTTGCTTACGCCGATTATTATTACCTGGAAGCGCTGCTTCGTAAAAAATATCTGCGGGAAGGAAAGTCAACTAATGTGGGGCAAGTCCGCAATACATTCCATTGAAACAGGACGCAATTTCATTTCTGATGTCTGCTGTCGGGCCAGGAAGTATCCGGACATATACAGAATAAAAAAATTACCCCGGTGGAGTACATCGGGGTAATCAGGAATTATAAAAAATTTTGGTTGGTTCTTCTTCGATATTTTATAGGTCAACAGAGTTAAAACCTTTTATCCATGCTTCTGCCATTAAGTAAGCTCCGGGAATAGAGGGATGTACGCCATCCGGACACCAGTAAGATGCCGGAGCGCTTCTGAGGGCTTCGTCAAAAACCTCCTGGAAGGGGATCCATATGGCTTTATAATCCTTGGCGATACGTGCTGCCGCTTCCTGGTATCCCTTGAATTCCGGGAACCACTTATCGGTAATGGCCGATCCGCCTTTTACCGCAAAAGGCTGTCCCAGGATAAGTTTTACATTGGGAAATTTTTGCAGCGTATTGTCCAGAAGCTTTCGCAGGTCCCGCTCGTATATTTCCGCGGTTCCGTCATAATTGCCATTGAGCTTATGCCAGAAGTCATTAACACCTATGAGTATACTTAGTACGTCCGGTTGTAGCTGAAGGCAATCGTCTTTCCACCGGTCAGCCAGCTGATAAACTTTGTTACCACTGATTCCCCGGTTATACATGGTCCATTCCGTTTTCGGATTGGCGGCCATAATATGGCTTACAATGTTAAAAACATAACCCAGTCCCATACCCCGGGCTTCATTGGGATAGTAATGCCCGCGATCTCTTCCTGCATCAGTAATGGAATCTCCCTGGAATACTACGGTAAGTTTTCCGGGAAGGTTAAGAGATGGTGTTTTTGATTTCGGATTAGTTACGGCCTGCATGGTATGGAAACCAAGTAGCCCTGCCGAGGCCAGGGATGCAGATTTTATAAAATTTCTGCGTTCGGTTGATTTTATGTCAGTTTTCATGTTCTCAAATTTAATATTATTCTTTTTAATGACGTAAAAAATATATTTTTTTCTTTTTGAATGTGAAATAGTTGAATTAAAGCAAAACATTAATAAATATTTGCAAAATACTGTGTTTGTGTGAAGTGTATATTATGCCCCTTGTTTTTAAATAATTGTAATTTTCATGGCATTATCCTGGTAAAGTAAATGAAAATTGGCAGATGCCTGTTTGTGTTAACTGTTTAGGGTTATAAATGTTCTCCGCATGAAGTCCGAATTTCTAAAAACAAAAGCAAAACGGAACGCTCCTTTAACGTTGGATACCATCATACCGAAATGAAACTGATCTGATTTAAAACGGGAAGTGATTCCCTGTATGCCGGTAAAGGTGTTTTTTGGTTCAGCATGGAGATTTCGTATTTCTCTGCTCTAAATCACGGTTTAAAACTTTGTAACTTCGGGACATCAGCCATTTAGATGTCTAAAAAATTTGCACAAAAAACGAATGGATATTCAACGCACTGTGAAAATAAGTATATTTAAAGGATATTATATCTGTTGAAACATGGAATCATATACAAATCCGGGAAACGGAAAAAGGCTTTTCCGGGCTATCCTGCTTAACGGCCTGTTGGTAGGTACCCTGGATATTAGTGCGGCGTGTATACAGGCGGGTATAAGGGGAGTGGGGCCGGAACGTGTACTGCGATATGTGGCCAGTGGGGTCTTTGGTGATGCCGCTTTTTCCGGCACCATAGCCTATGTCTTTTACGGACTCTTTTTTCATTATCTTATAGCCATGTGCTGGACCATCCTGTTCTTTAGCTTATATCCCCCATTGCGTTTATGGAAGTACAACCGGGTGATTACCGGTATAGGTTACGGAATTCTGGTAGGGCTATTGATGAATTTTGTCGTGGTTCCGCTTTCCGATGTTCCACGCGGACCAGTAGAGATATCCTCGGTAATTGTTGCTATTTCCATATTGATCGTGGCTATAGGTATACCCTTGTCCTTCGGGGCCTATTCTTTCTACTCGGGTTTACGGAAAGCAGCGGAAAAGTAAGTCAGATTTTCAAAAGTGAGGCGAGGTGTTGTTCATTAAAATCAGCCAGTTGTCTTAATTTGAGGTCGGCCAGGTTAAATCCTTCCAGGTGAAATTGTTTATCCGAAGGCACGGCTACGGTTTTCATTCCTGCATTTTTTCCTGACATCACTCCGTATACCGAATCTTCAAAAACGATACAGTGTCCTGGAGAAACCCCCAGCTTCTTTGCTGTAGATAGGTATACCGCCGGGTGTGGTTTTCCCTGTATCTCATTTTCTGCGGAGGATATGGCATTAAAATAGTCCGAAATACCGGATTTTTCCAATACAAGGGGAATCAGCCTGGAAGGGGAATTCGTAGAAAGACCTATCCGGAAGTTTCTGTGACGAAAGAGTTCCAGTAATTGTTTTATTCCGGATATGGGTTCTCCTTCTTCCAGGATAAAACGGCCTACACGGTCTATGACTTCGTTTTCCACTTCCTGCAAGCTTTTACCCTGCCAGGGAGCCTTTTCATACCAGAATTTTGTAACTTCTGTAGTGGTCATGGCAGAGGTCACCTCCGCTAGTTCCGGGGCCACGCGTACTCCTACGGAAGTAAAAACTTCGTATTCTGCCTTCTTCCAGGCCGGTTCGGAGTCAATGAGTACGCCATCCATATCGAAAATAACGGCATGAGTTGTTGCGGACATATGCAGGAAGTTTTATGATCTTTACAAAGATACTTTTTATCGTTCTATTGGTCCCGAAAAGAGTTGAAACTAAAAAGCAATTTTCCCGCCGGACGGGCAGGATTGCTGCCGAAACCTGGGGACTTCAAGTCCACAATCGTTTAGTTATGTGGTTTTACACTCAATTTCCAAAGCCGGTAGGCATCGGGCATACAATGTCCGCAGGGGCGATAGCCATACTCGGTGGCTTCCTGTTCGGAAGTGAAGAACATCCTGTTTTTCCGGAGCATTCTTTTACCGGACCTGCAGTGGAGTTTTCCATAAATTTTCAGTTTTTTATTTCCCCCGATGGAAATATGTCTGTTACGGATGTATTTGCGCAACAGGATATCGGGGATATCGTTATGTTCCAGCATGCTATGAAGTATTTTTAAAGGTACGTCCCCGGAGATTAACTGACAGCGTCGTGAAAAATAACTCCCGAAGTATAGCGTTCACCCCGGGTCACTTCGCTTACGCCGTGTTTCATGTGTATGCGATAATATCCTTTCTTACCCTTTGCCGGCCGGAAGTTGGTGGTAAATATCAGCATATCCCCTTTTCCGGGGCGGAGCACGATTGCCCTGGACTGTGCCCGGGGAACCTGTTCGGTAAGTACAAATTCACCTCCGTCATAGTCGGTCCCGGCTTCATTGAGAAAAAATACGGCCTGTAAAGGGAAAAACACGGCCCCGTAGAGGTCCTGGTGCAGGGTGTTATACCCGCCCGGTCCGTATTTTAAAATCAGGGGTGTGGGTTTTAACTGTCCGTTATCCCAGCATTGTTGCAGTAATTCCGAATGGGTTTGGGGAAACCGGATGTTTGTTCCCAAAACTTTCATCCAGAGGTTAGCCACAGGTACCAGTTTAGGGTAAATATTTTCCCGTGTAGCCTGTATCATGTCGGGTAGGGGATAGTCGAAGTATTTATACTCTCCCAGTCCGAAGCGGTAACGTTCCATGACTACAGTTTTTCTGTATGCCGATGTTCTGTTATAATTTTCGATCAAGGCCTGGCATTGCTGTTCTGTCAGCCATCGGGGGACAATGGCGTATCCTTTTTCATTCAGGTTTTCGGTAATTTGTCGCCAATCCCTGTCTCCTGTTTTTTGTGGTATATCTTCCATTGTTATGCTTCTGAATCAGTTTTGGCTGCCTCCCAACCGATAATTGCCGCTTTCCTGTTATTTCCCCAACGATAGCCATCTATGACCCCTGTTGACCGGATCACCCGGTGACAGGGGATCAGGAAGGCTACCGGATTACTGCCAATAGCAGTGCCTACGGCCCGCGATCCTTTTTCGTTCCCGATATTCATGGCTATATTTCCGTAGGTGGATAATTGCCCCATAGGCACCTGAAGCAAGGCTTCCCAGACCTTTAACTGGAATTCCGTTCCTTTCAGGTGTAGTTTAACCTGGTCTATTTCGTCCCAATTATGAGTAAAGACATGTAAGGCATTTTGTTGAATCAGATCAGTCATTTGCCTGAACTGTGCCTTCGGGAAGTTTTGTGTCAGCGCCAGGAATGCCTCTTCTTCATTCGCCGAAAATGCTATATGACATATGCCTTTGGCCGTAGATGCTACGAGAATATTGCCAAACGGACTTTCGGCAAAGCTGTAATTTATAGTAAGTTTCTCTCCTCCGTTTTTATACTCGCCGGGAGTCATACCTTCAATTTTTATAAAGAGATCGTGCAGTCTGCCTGTTCCGGAAAGTCCCGTATCGTAGGCCACGTCAAATAAAGTGGTGTTTTTGTCCTGGAGGATTTGTTTGGCATGTTCCACACTAATGTATTGTAAAAATTTCTTCGGGCTTACTCCGGCCCACTCCTTAAACATCCGTTGAAAGTGAAAGGAACTCAGGTGAATCTGCTCTGCTACTTCATCCAGATTGGGTTGCTCCCTGAAGTTTTCGCGTATGTATCCTATCGCTTTTGCAATGCGATCATAATCTAAGGTGCTTTGTGAGTTCATGATGTTACATTTTTATATGCACAAAGATACGGACACGTGTTGTCGTGAAAAACCCGGAATTTGCGGAATTGTTTCTCCGGATCAGTTTCAAAATAGTTCTAAAACTATGTACTTCGGCGATCTTATTAGAGTCATCGTAATCACTTTATTTTCTAAAAGTATTGGTTAGGGGTATGAGGTTACCGAATTATTTAAGAATGTCACTTGAATAACTCAATAACCAGTAAATAAAAGCAATTTATTGTTTTCGTGCACACAAACGTGTGTTCGACACTTAATTCTACTGCCGGGAATAACTTAATTTGATCGATTAATTAAGGCATTTAGTCTGTTTTCTTCGAGAAAAATGCCATATTGTTTAGTTATATGTGCTTTTGTTATGAATTTTATACCTGTTAAGAAAAAATCTTAAAGAGCATTTGACTGTTTTCCGATAATTATCGGGATAAGGAAAGTTTAATGAGTTCTTTTTAGGGTGATATTGTAATAAGGAGGGGTTAGGTTATGGTTAAAATTTTACTTGTAGACGATCATTCTATTTTGAGAAGAGGATTCCGGTTTCTGATATCCCAGATACCGGATACCATAATAGTGGCGGAAGCAGAAGATGGAAATGATGCCTTGCAGAAAATCGGACATTATAAGCCGGATGTGGTTTTTATAGATATTACCATGCCTCATATGAGCGGACTGGAGGTAATAAGTAATATCAGGAAAGAAGATAAGGATACGCATTTTGTGGTGCTTACCATGCATAATAGCGTAGAGTATTATCAGGAGGCGATGGAAGTAGGGGCAAACGCTTATTTGTCCAAAAATGTAACGGTAGAAGAACTTCAAGTTTGTATGGAAGCCCTGGGTAAAGGAGAAATATATATAGCGGAATCCATGCAGGGAATAGTGGATCAGGCAACTTCGGGACTGAATAGTCTCACAGCGAGAGAAATGGAAATCCTCCGCTTACTTATTGAAGGGAAAACCAATCGCCAAATAGGCGAGGTCCTTTTTTGCAGTGAGAAAAATGTGGAGAAGATCAAGACGAATGTTCGAAAAAAACTGGATTTACCCTCTTCATATGGTGCTTTGTTATCCTGGGCACTGAGAAACAAAGTCTTTTTATAATTTGATGCTTCTTTTTGCGCTTCCGGATAATAGCTGTTTTTTTCATTATAAAGCCTTTTTGTGTAGAATGCAAAAGGGCTTTTCTTTTTGTCGGTGTATGTAAGTGTCTTTATTACAGTTTATTAAAAATGTTTTTTTAGACAGGATGTTATTTCGATTTCCCTTAAAATATTCCAAAAATGATGTTGTTGACCGGTAAAAGCTCCCCATTAACCGAAAGTAGGGAATCCCCTATTATTCGCATTCTGTATACAGTAATAAGTTTGTTCGAAAATAAAATGAATGGGAAAAAATTACTTTATCTGTATTTATTAAAAAGGTAGGTATTCAGATTGATAATCATTGTTCTTAACCGGACAATTGACACTTCTCTGTAGTCCGACTCAGCGGGTCTGAGGTCCCGGACATTTTATTCAGTAATCACAGGACTAAAAAATTGCTCATAGGGCAATATAGACAGATTGTAATAATAAAATTAATCAAAGCATGATGAAACACTTTTACGCGTTAGTACTTTTTCTGGCAGTTATTTTTTCGGGGTATGCCCAGGTAGGTGTAGGAACACCTATGCCCGACAGTTCTGCCCAGTTGGATGTTGTAGCGAAAGACAAAGGAGTACTGATTCCCAGAATTGCTCTTAAGGGGATTAAAGATGTGACTACTATAGCTAATGGTAATGTCGAGAGTTTACTGGTGTTTAACACCTCCGGTACTGCCGATCTGAAACCGGGCTACTATTACTGGCATATAGACAGCTGGCACCGGGTAGTGTCATCGGGAGATCTTACCGGAGGGGACATTCCGGATAATATAGTTGTATATAACCCGGTAACCAATCAGTTTACATACATTGATGAGAATGGTAATTCTCAGGAGATCAATTTCGAGGAAATCGTTAAATCCAATGAAACGGTTACTACACTTGTCAATACCGATAACGGGATCTATATATACACGTCGGAAGACGGAACGGAAACCACAATTAATGTTCAGGCGGATGTAATAAACCAGTTTGAGGAAATTATTAAAAACGAAAATATAGTCAACAAGATCACCGAACTCATCAAAAATATCGGGGGTAATGTGCACTATGACGGTGATAGTTTTACTTATGTGGACGATAACGGAACGACACAAACCATCAATTTTGAGGAGATCGTAAAAGCTAACGAAACCGTTACCACATTAGTAAACAATAATGATGGCACCTACACCTATACTTCCGAAGATGGTAAGGTAACCACGATCAATGTTCCTGCCGATGTGATCAACCAGTTTGAGGAAATTATTCAGAATGAAAACGTAGTTAATGAGATCACTGAGCTTATTGAGAATGTCGGCGGTAATGTGTACTATGATGGTGATCAATTCACCTATCTTGATGAGAACGGGGAAAACCAGACCATCAACTTCGAGGAATTGGTAGAGGCTAATGAGACGGTGACGACATTGGTTAACAATGAAAATGGTACCTACACCTATACTTCCGAAGATGGTACGGTAACCACAATCAATGTTCCTGCCGATGTGATCAACCAGTTTGAGGAGATTATCCGGAATGAAAATGTAGTTAACGAGATCACCGAACTTATTGAGAATGTTGGCGGCAATGTGTACTACGACGGCAACCAGTTCACCTACCTTGATGAAAATGGAGAAACCCAGACGATCAACTTCGAAGAGTTGGTACAGGCTAATGAAACGGTGACGACATTGGTTAACAA